>NZ_JBIAUR010000007.1:0-569907 GCF_042893105.1 Streptomyces sp. NPDC001663
CGGTTACATTCCGAACCCGGAAGCTAAGCCTTACAGCGCCGATGGTACTGCAGGGGGGACCCTGTGGGAGAGTAGGACGCCGCCGAACAAATTGTAAGAAAACCCCCGTACCAATAATCGGTACGGGGGTTTTCTGCGTTTCGGGTACGGTGACGGACATGAGCTACAAGATCCGTTCCATACGCGCCGACGAGTGGGCCGAGGCGAAGGCCTTGCGCCTGGTGTCCCTGCAGGACCCCGTGGCGCATCTGGCCTTCCTGGAGACCTACGAGGAGGCCTCGGCCCATCCGGACTCGTTCTGGCAGGAGCGCACTGCCGGCGGTGCCGAGGGAGCGCTCGGTGCGCAGCAGTTCGTGGCCGAGGGGCCGGACGGGGAGTGGGTCGGGACGCTGACCGTGCTCATCGAGGAGCCGGGAGGGACCGACTGGGCCGGCTTCCCGATCGAGCGGAAGCAGGGGCATGTCGTCGGGGTGTTCGTAAGGCCCGAGTACCGCGGGATCGGTCTCACGGAAGTGCTCTTCGACGCTGGCCTGGAGTGGGCGTGGGGCCGTGATGTCGAGCGGGTGCGGCTCATCGTGCACGAGGACAACGGGCGGGCGCAGGCCTTCTACCGCAGGGCGGGGTTCACGCCCACGGGAAGGGTCGTACCGCTCGCGAACAACCCGGAGGACACCGAGCTGGAGTACGTCCTGGAGCGGGACGGAAACTGAGCCGCTACACCGGCAGTTCGTCGTGCGGCCAGCGGGCGCGGCCCTGTTCGCGGGAGCGGAGCAGGGCCAGCGTGGGCAGGCCCCGGTCCGTCCCGGTGGCCAGCAGCTCCGGGAGGTGGGGAAGCGGAGCCACTGCTGCGACATCGTCCAGGACGAGTGTCAGTGGTGGGTCGAGGCGACCGGAGGATGACCGTTCGGCCATGCGCCGGCCACGCTCGACCACGCTCGAGACGAGGGCCGTCAGGAGGGGCATCGCGCCTGGATTGGTCCTGGGGTCCTCGATGGATTCCCCCACCACATAAAGCGTGCCCCCTTCGTCGACGAAGGAATCCAAGGCGAGCGCATCAGTTCGGTTTGGAGTGCAGGCCTCGCGGATGTTGACCGTGAAGAGGGCGGCGAGGGCTCGGCTCGTCAACTCCTGGGCGATGTCGCGGCGTTCGGGGTGGGCGGTGAGCGCGGCCTCGAGTTCGCCGCCGGAGCCGTGGGCCGCCTTCGGGTTCGTACGGAGAATGCGGACCGCGTCCTGGATCTGGGCGCCCTGGGACCAGCGGTGGACGTGACGGATGGTGCGGCCGTCGATGGCGGCGGCGTGCAGGTAGCTGCGCAGTAGCGTTTCCGCGGTGTCGCTGACCGCCTGGTCGAGCCGTGAGGTCGGCCGGACCGGGGTCAGTAGGGCGGCTGCCGTCGACGCTGCCGTCTGCTTGTTCTCGCAGCCCGTGGTGGGGGACCAGTGGACGCGGGCCGGGGTGTCGCAGGCGTGGGTGGGGTCATAGAGGTGGACCGGGCCCAGTTTGGCTCGGGCGTCCTTCGTCTCCTGCCAGAGGGAGGGGTTCGAGGTGACGACCAGGGCCGGGCCTTCCGCGTCGCGTACGGCCTGGGCCGCCGTGGTCTGGCGGCTTTCCCTCGGGGCTACGAGTATTTTCTCCCAGCCGCCGCCGACCGGTTTGGCGCCGAAGAGAGGGGCGGGCGTCTCGGCCGTGTCCACTGCTTGCTCGTGGAGTTCCGTCGGTTCGGGTTGGGGCGGTGCCGTCCTCGGTGTCGGAACCTCGTAGTGCTGGGGTGCCGGCTCACTAGTGGCGGTGGGCTCTTCGAACGGGGCTGCCCGCTCTGCCCGTCGCCGCAAGCGTCCCGCTCGCCAGCGTGCGACCGTGCCCATCACGAAAACGGTCAGTACGAACAGGATCATGAGCTGGCCGATGAACAGGCCCCAGAACAGGCCGTACCCGGAGAGCTGCGTTGCCGGTGTCTCCGGCCAGGCGCCGGCGATGTCGTGCGGTTCGCCGATGAGGTGGCGCATGGCGATGGGTGTGCGGGTGAAGGTGATGCCGTCCGGCCAGGAGTCCTTGGCGAACCAGCCGGCGAGGCCCGTGGCGGACCACACCAGCAGGGTCATGCCGAGGAGGAAGGCGAGTATGCCGATCAGTAGCCCGTCGGGGATGCCGCTCTGGCCCTCCCGAGCGTCCCGTCTCCGGTCGTCCGGTCTCACCACTTCCGCCTCCCGCTACGCCACCGTCGACTCGGACGAGCCGTCGAAGTCGCTGAGGTGCTGTTCCACGAAGGCCGCGGCCCGCTCCTCCGCCTCCAGCTCGGCGGCGTGCAGGGCGTCGTCGCTCAGTTCACGGTCGGCGGACGACTCCGTCATCGCGCGGTCGGTGAAGACCAGCGGGCGTTCCGTCTCCGTGATCAGGTGTTTGACGACCTGGACGTTGCCGTTGACGTCCCAGACCGCGATGCCCGGGGTGAGGGTCGGGATGATCTCCACCGCCCAGCGGGGCAGGCCCAGGACCCGGCCCGTCGCCCTTGCCTCGTCGGCCTTCTGGGCGTAGATCGTCCGCGTCGACGCCATCTTCAGGATCGCCGCCGCCTCCTTCGCCGCCGCTCCGTCCACCACGTCGGACAGGTGGTGGACGACCGCCACGAAGGACAGGCCCAGGCGTCGGCCGAACTTCAGCAGGCGCTGGAACAGCTGGGCCACGAACGGGCTGTTGATGATGTGCCAGGCCTCCTCGACCAGGAAGATGCGCTTCTTCCGGTCGGGGCGGATCCAGGTGTGCTCCAGCCAGACGCCGACGATCGCCATCAGGATCGGCATGGCGATGGAGTTGCGGTCGATGTGCGACAGGTCGAAGACGATTAGCGGGGCGTCGAGGTCGATGCCGACCGTCGTCGGGCCGTCGAACATGCCGCGCAGGTCACCGTCGACCAGACGGTCCAGTACCAGCGCCACGTCCAGACCCCATGCCCGTACGTCCTCTATGGCGACGTTCATCGCCTCGGCCGACTCCGGCTCGGGGTGCCGTAGCTGCTCGACGATGTCGGTGAGGACCGGCTGGCGTTCGACGATCGTCTCGTTGACGTAGGCGTGCGCGACCTTCAGGGCGAAGCCCGAGCGCTCGTCCAGCCCATGCCCCATTGCGACCTCGATGATCGTCCGGAGCAGGGCCAGCTGACCCGTGGTCGTGATCGCCGGGTCCAGCGGGTTGAGGCGGATGCCGTGGTCCAGGGCCGCCATCGGGTCCAGGCGGATGGGAGTTATCCCCAGCTCCTGCGCGATGAGGTTCCACTCGCCGACCCCGTCCTCGCCCTGGGCGTCGAGGACGACGACCTGGCGGTCGCGGAAGCGCAGTTGGCGCAGGACGTAGGTCTTCTCCAGGGCCGACTTGCCGTTGCCGGACTCGCCGAGGACCAGCCAGTGCGGGGCCGGGAGCTGCTGGCCGTAGAGCTGGAAGGGGTCGTAGATGTAGCCCTTTCCGGAATAGACCTCGCGGCCGATGATCACGCCCGAGTCGCCGAGGCCGGGGGCGGCCGTCGGCAGGTAGACGGCTTGGGCCTGGCCCGTGGACGTGCGGACCGGCAGCCGGGTCGTCTCGACCTTTCCGAAGAGGAAGGAGGTGAAGGCGTCGGTGAGGACGGACAGCGGGTCCCGCATCAGAACTCAGCCCCTACCTTCGGATGCCGGTGGCGAACGGAAGCGTGTTCACGAAGGCGCGATGGTGTTCCCGGTCGCACCACTCCAGCTTCAGGTACGACTTTCCGGCCGAGGCCCGGATGGTCCGCTTGTCGCGGGCGAGGGCCTCGGGGGAGCGGGAGGAGACGGTGATGTAGCCGACCAGGTTGACGCCTGCCGCTCCGCTCGCCAGGTCCTCGCCACGCTGGTCCAGGCGGTTGTGGGCGGCGACGTCACGGGGGTCGACAGTGCGGTTCATCTTGGCGGCGCGGGAGGCCTCGGCCTCGTCGTTGGTCTTCTCGGTCAGCATGCGTTCGATGGCTACCTCGGTGGGCTCGAGATCCATCGTCACTGCGACCGTTCGGATGACGTCCGGGGTGTGGACCAGCAGCGGCGCCAGGAAGTTGACGCCGACCGGGGTCATCGGCCACTCCTTCACCCAGGCGGTGGCGTGGCACCAGGGCGCGCGGGTGGAGGACTCCCGGGTCTTGGCCTGGAGGTACGTCGGCTCCATGGCGTCGAGCTCGGCCGGCCAGGCGTTGCGCTTGGTCATCGCCTGGATGTGGTCGATCGGGTGGTCGGGGTCGTACATGGAGTGGATGAGGGAGGCGAGCCGACCCTGGCCGAGCGGCTGCCGGACGCGGATGTCGGCCTCCTGCAGACGCGAGCAGATGTCCGTCAGCTCACGGGCCATGACGACCGCGAGTCCGGCGTCCCGGTCGACCTTGCGGCCGCTCTGGGGGCGGGCCGCGCGTGCCATCGTGTGTGCCTCGGCCGCGAGTTCGCGGGTGAAGTGCATGCAGGCGACGAGGTACGCACGGTGCTGCTCACTGCTGGTCGACACCATGGACTGCAGTTGGTCGTACGACGACTGCAGCCACGGCAGCGACTTCTCGTCCCCGCGCACGGCGACGTCCTTGGCGTGGGCGTCCGGGTCGGCGGGGAGGGTGCGGGCGAGCATCTGCAGGCGGGTGACGAAGCCGTCGCCGTTGGCCACGTGCTTGAGCAGCGTGCCGAAGCGGTCGACGAGGGCTTCCTGGTCCTCGGAGTCGCGCAGGCCCACGCCGGGACCCTCGATCTCGATGGCCGCGGTGACCGTCCTGCGGTCGGCGTGCAGGAGCACGGCGATCTCGTCGGGGCCGAAGGGGGCGGCCAGCCAGGTGATACGGCCGATGCCGGGCGGCGGGCCGATCTCGACCTCCCGCCCGTCGAGGTGGGTGCCGGCCTCGACGACGCCGCTGCGGTAGACGGTGCCCTGCTTCAGGGTGCGCTTGTAGCTGCGGTTGATCTCGAACCACTTGTAGAACGTGCGGTGCTTGTACGGCACGTAGACCGCCGCCAGGGCGACCAGCGGAAAGCCCATCAGCAGCACGATGCGCAGGGACAGCACCGGGACGAGGAGCCCGCACATCATGCCCAGGAAGGCGCCCCCGATGATGAGCGCGATCTCGCCGGACTCGCGGTTCCGGCCGACGATCGCGTTCGGCCGGGCGCGGCCGATGAGATATGTACGGCGGGGCGTGACCGGATGGGACAGGTGGGACTCGGTCGTCAACGCCCTTCACCTCCCGTGCGGTTGCTACTGCTGTTGCGGGTGTTGCTGGCGTGCGGGGTGTTCACCGGGCTCGACGAACGGGGTGCGGGTGCGGCGGAGGGGACACTTCCGCCGCCACCACCGTTCGAGGCGCGGGTGCTGTGGGCTGCGACGCCGCCGGAGACCGGGTTGGCCGGGCGGGCGCCGCCGTTGGAGGAGGACTGGCCGCCGCCTCCGTTGTCGTTCGCGCGGGCGCTGTGCGTCTTGATGCCCTGCGCGACCATGGTCGCCGGGGAGCTGATGACCGCGGCGGCCTTGCTCTCGGCGCCCTGCATGATGCGGTTGTTGCGGGAGCTGGCGATCTCGTCGCCGAAGCCGGGGACGAAGCGGTAGATCATCGCGCTGGCGAAGATGGCGAGCAGGATGATCGCGAGGCCGGAGACGACGGCGGAGAAGGCGTTGGGGCCGTTGTCGGAGGACAGTGCGCCCGCGAGGCCCAGCACGATCACGATCACCGGCTTCACCAGGATCACGGCGATCATGATGCCCGCCCAGCGGCGGACGTGGCCCCACAGGTTCTTGTCGACGAGGCCGGCGTAGACGACGGTGCCGAGGAGGGCGCCGACGTAGAGGAGGGCGGCGCGGATGACCAGCTCCAGCCACAGGACGCCTGCGGCCAGGATGCTGACCAGGGACACGACGATCAGCATGATCGGGCCGCCGCCGATGTTCTCGCCCTTGTCGAGTGCGCCGGAGAAGGTGCCGAAGAAGGTGTCCGTCTGGTCGCCGGTTGCCTTGGCGAGGACTTCTGTCACGCCGTCGGTCGCCGATACGACGGTGTAGAGGATGAGCGGTGTGAAGGCGGAGGCCAGGACGGTCAGCCAGAGGAAGCCGATCGCTTCGCTGATGGCCGTCGTGAGGGGGACACCTCGGACGGCCCGCTTGGCCACGGCCAGCAGCCACAGCAGGAGGGTGAGGATCGTGGACGCGGCGAAGACCACCGCGTACTGCTGAAGGAACTTGGTGTTGGTGAAGTCGACGTTGGCGGTCTCCTTCACGGCCTCACTGAGCTTGTCGATGGTCCAGGAGGCGGCGTCGGCACAGCCCTTGGCGAGGGAGGAGAGGGGGTCGAGGGTGGAGGTGGGGTCGAGGCCGCCTCCGGTGCCGGTCGTGCCCTTGTCGCCGTTGCCGCGTTCGCAGTACTGCTTCGCGGGGCCGACGATGAGGTCGCACTTGTCGTCCGAGGTCGTCGGCGACGGAGAGGGGGAGGGAGCTGCCGCGGCGCGGGTGGCCAGCAGTACGGCCGTGGCCTGTACGGCTGTGAGGACGGCGGCGACCTTGAGTGCGCGGCGCGGGCTACCGGGCATAGGTGAAGCCTCCGTACTCCTCGACGGCCTTGGACATGTCGTCGGCGCTGGATGCCTTGTCGTCCCCGGGGACGGGTGCGGGGCCGTCCTTCTGGGAGAAACTCTCGACCTTCCAGTCGCCGTCCACCCAGCGGAGCTCGAGCGCCATGGTGAACCAGTCGCTGGTGACCGGGTTGGTCGACTTTTCACCCGCCGTGCCGTACAGCCCGGTGCACCAGACCTCGATGGCGGCCGTGGTGTCCGAGTACGCCGTGGTCTTGGTGCCGATCGGCACGGTGCGCGAGACGTAGGTGCTGCCCGTAGCCGCGTTGCCGTTCTCGTCCAGGCCGATCTTGCTCAGGAAGTCCTTCGAGTAGGCCTTGTTCAGCTTGTCCAGTAGCTCGGCCTGCTTGTCGGCCACGAAGACCTGCTGCACGATCCCGGTTCGCTGGGCGGGCTTGAGAATGTCGGCCGAAACGAGCACCGTCGCATAGTTCGCCGCCGCGCTTTGTGCTCCCTGCATGTCATGCGCGAACCCCGTCGCGATCCCCCCAGCCTTCGACTGCACCGGCTTCGTCCCGCTGGCCGCCGTAGTCGACGACTCCGGCTTGTTTCCCGAGGTGTCCGTGGAGGAGGAATCGTCGCCTCCACGGTTCGCGAAGGCGATCGCGGCGATCAGGAGGACCACCACGCCCACCACCGTGACCAGGCTTCGGGACGACGAGCGGCCGCCCCGCCGTGCGCCCCCGTACACGTCGCCGCCGCCCTCGGGCAGCCGTGTGCGAGTCTGGCCCGTACCCCCGTAACCGCCGGAGGCATCCCGATCGTCTCCGAGACTCATGCCGCGTACGCCCTCTCCACCTCGTAGACATACGACGGTAGCCGTGCTGGTTCCCGCATGGGCGCGGTGTGGTGACTCGACATCAGGGAAACGCAACCTCAGCCGGTGGGCACGACGGGCGGGTGGGGTGAAGGGGGAGGGCTAGACGGCCATGCCGTACACGATGGTGAAGAGCGTGCCCAGGGAGCCGATGATGAATACCCCGGTCAGACCGGCGATGATGAGGCCCTTGCCTTGTTCCGCGCTGAAGGTGTCGCGGAGCGCGGTGGCGCCGATGCGCTGCTTCGCGGCGCCCCAGACGGCGATGCCGAGGCAGAGCAGGATGGCGACCGCCATCACGACCTCGATCATGACCTTGGCCTCGTTGCCCAGGCTGCCGAAGGGGCCCCAGTCCGGAGCGATCCCGCCGATGATGGTGTTGATGTCTCCCTTGTCGGCCGCAAAGAGCATGTAAGTCACCGCCCCTGGTGGGTAGTTCCGGTTCCGCAGCCCCCTGCGGGGTGCAGAGGTCAGGCTCATTCTCGCCGACAATGCTGCTGTCGTATGTCGACTTGGCGTCATTGCTTGGCGGGTTTCGTACGAAAAGCACGTACGGTCACTCTGTGTATCACGGCAGGTCACGCCGGGCAATGAGGCCTGGGCGGAACCTTCGTGTGGTTCCGTCGTTGACCCCTCTTGTGCCCCGGCCCGTTTCTGACGGTTTGTCGGGGTGAGCCGTCGTGCCGGTGTTCTCCGGGTGAAGGGTATCCCGCGCACGGCGAGCGGGCCGCGGCTGGTCGCCGTGGCCCGCTCGGTGACGGAGAGTCAGCCGGTCAGCCGGTGAACGCGGAGACTCCCTCCGGGGTGCCCCAACCCGTCGGGCCGTCGTATCCCGACTGGGCGGTGCACAGGTAGGTGGTGGAGCAGCTGCCGTTGTTGCCGCTGGTCACGTCGTTCAGCGCCGAGGTGCCCGCCGCCGCGTAGGGGAAGGATGCGGGGTACGAAGAGCTGGACGGGGTGCCTGCCAGGGCGTAGACGCCCGCGATGATCGGGGACGAGGCGCTCGTTCCGCCGAAGGTGTACCAGCCGGCGGTGATGCCGTAGGAGTCGTAGACCGAGACTCCGGTGGCGGGGTCGGCCACCGCGGAGACGTCCGAAATCGTGCGCTTGGTGCAGCCGGTGTCGGTCTGCCAGGAGGGTTTGGCGTCGTACGACGAGCAGCCGGAGCCTGTCGCCTCGGAGCTCGATGTCTTCCAGACGGTCTCCGTCCAGCCTCGGGTGGTGGAGGTCGCCTTGGAGAGGGCGGTGCCGCCCACCGACGTCACGTACCTGGACGCCGCCGGGTACTCGGCGCCGTAGCCGCTGTCGCCCGCGCTGACGGTGATGGCGACGCCCGCGTGGTTGAAGTAGGAGGAGTCGTACGTGGTGTCGGAGGAGGACTCCGAGCCGCCGTAGCTGTTCGACACGTACTTCGCGCCCAGGGTGACCGCCCTGTTCACCGCCGTGCCCAGGTTGGCCATCGTCGCGGAGGTCGCCTCGACCAGCAGGATGTTGCAGTTCGGGCAGATGGCGGAGGCCATGTCGAGGTCGAGGGAGATCTCCTCGGCCCAGCCCGTGTTCGCGGACGGGAGGGAGGTCGTGGAGCCGGTCTGGCTGACCTTCTTGAAGCAGCCGTTGGCGGTGGTGCAGGCGCTCAGGCCGTAGTACGAGCGGTAGGTGGCGAGGTCGGCCTCGGCGTTGGGGTCGTCGTAGGCGTCGACGATGGCGATGGTCTCGCCGGAGCCGTTGGAGGCGGCCGCGGAGGTCAGGCCGTAGGCGGACTGGAGGTCGGTGGGGCCGTAGCCGGAGGGGGTGGTGGCGTCGGCGGCCTTGGGGGTGACGCCGGTCTTCGCCGCCTGCTGCTTCTGGAAGGCGGTGAGGCCGCCGGTGACGCG
This sequence comes from Streptomyces sp. NPDC001663, assembly GCF_042893105.1. Lineage (NCBI taxonomy): Bacteria > Bacillati > Actinomycetota > Actinomycetes > Kitasatosporales > Streptomycetaceae > Streptomyces > Streptomyces sp. NPDC001663. The sequence continues at coordinate 9,292 of NZ_JBIAUR010000007.1, forward strand.
GTAGGAGTTGCAGGCCAGTTCGCCCTTGTGCTGCGGGGTGGCGCAGGGGGTCGCGGTCCAGGTGACCTTGGTGGACGCGCTCTGCTGTGCCGCGTCGGCCTGGACGGCGGTGCCGAAGCCGGTGAGGAGGAGGGCGGTCGTGGCGGCCGCCGCCGTGCCGATACGGCGCCAACGGCGGTGGCCGGAAGGTCTGTTGGGGGGAGTGGAACGCATCGTGCAGCCTCCTGATGTTCCTGAGTGGGGTGGAACAGGGGCGGTGCGGGTGCGATGCCGACCATCTCTTGTTGAGTACGCGACAACAAGGGAGTACTGGAATCCTGACTTCCGGCTTACTGAACCAGATCCGGCGCTTTACTCAACTCACAGGTGCCTCAAGGGTGTTGTACGGGAAAACGGGCCGCGGCCGGCTGCCGTGACCCGTTTCCCTTTCCATGCCGCCGAGGAGTCCCCACGTACTCCTCACTCGGGCGGCGCCCCGTGACCCGACGGGGAGGTCTTGCTGAGTACTGCTGCGGTCAGCTCGCCGTGAAGGCGTCCAGGCCCTCCGGGGTGCCCCAGCCGGTCGGACCGTCGTAGCCCGACTTCGCGGTGCAGAAGTAGCTGGTGGAGCAGGTGCCGTTGCTGCCGCTGGTCACGTCGTTGAGGGCGGACGTGCCGGCCGCGTTGTACGGGTACTCGGCCGGGTAGTCGCTGCTGCCCGGGGTGCCGGCGAGGGCGTAGACCGACGCGATGATCGGGGACGAGGCGCTGGTGCCGCCGTAGGTGTTCCAGCCGGTGCCGTCGGAGCCGTAGGTGTCGTAGACGGAGACGCCGGTGGCGGGGTCGGCGACGGCGGAGACGTCACCGATCATGCGCTTGGTGCAGCCGGTGTCGGTCTGCCAGGACGGCTTGGCGTCGTAGGAGGAGCAGCCGGAGCCGGTGCCCTCGGTGCTGCTGGTGTTCCAGACGCTCTCGGTCCAGCCGCGGCTGTTGGAGGAGGTGGACAGCTTGGTGCCGCCGACCGCGGTCACGTACTTGGAGGCGGCCGGGTACTCGGCGCCGTAGCCGCTGTCGCCCGCGCTCGCGGTGATGGCGACGCCCGGGTGCTTGTAGTACGAGGAGTCGTACGTGGTGTCGGAGGAGGACTCCGAGCCGCCGTAGCTGTTGGAGACGAACTTCGCGCCGAGCTTGACGGCCTCGTTCACCGCCGTGCCCAGGTTGGCGTCGGACGCCGACTTGGCCTCGACGAGGAGGATGTTGCAGTTCGGGCAGGTCGCGCTGACCATGTCGAGGTCGAGCGAGATCTCACCGGCCCAGCCGCTGTCGGCGGAGGGGAGGGAGGTCGTGGAGCCGGTCTGGCTGACCTTGGAGAAGCAGCCGTTGTCGGTGGTGCAGTCGGACAGGCCGTAGTACGAGCGGTAGGTGGCCAGGTCCGCCTCGGCGTTGGGGTCGTCGTAGGCGTCGACGATGGCGACGGTCTCGCCGGAGCCGTTGGAGGAGGCGGCGTCTGCCAGGCCGTAGGCCGACTGGATGTCGCTCGGGCCGTAGCCGGTCGGGTCGTCCTGGGCGGCGTTCGGCCTGATGGTCTTGGGGGTGATGCCCTTGAGCGCAGCCTGCTTCTCCATGAAGGCGGTGGTGCCGCCGGTGACACGGAGGGCGTTACACGCGGCGTAACCCTTCTTCGGGGTCGCGGCGCAGGCATTCTCGTACCGGACGTGGGCCTTCGCCACCTGGGTGGCGATGGTCTTGGCGCTCACCTTGTGGGCGGAGGTGGTGGCCGCGTTCGCGTGGACCGCGGTGCCGAGGCCGGCGAACACGAGGGCCGCGGTGGCGGCGGCTGCCGAGCCGATGCGGCGCCATCTGCCGGATATGTGGGGGGAGTTGGGGGTGGACGTACTCAACGTACAGCCTCCTGGGAGTGGGTTGCAGAGGCCTGCGGGTGGGGGTCCACCGGTGAGGTTGCCGGTGGGGGCGGCGGCCCGCGACGACCATCGCTTGTTGAGTACGCGACAAACAAGACAGTTTCGGAATACTGACTTCCGCATTACTGAAGAGTGTTGGGGGGTTACCGGCCAATGGGCGGGTGATGGAGGGGGGTTGGCGGTGGCTTGACTTCGCGCACAGGTGGAGCACAGGAGAAGCACAGGTTTACGCGCGTGGACCGGGCGTGCGCCGCTCTGTCGGCCGGGGAGGCGGAGACGGCGCGCGCGTCGTACGGTGGTGGCATGTGCCTGTCGCCTGAGGTGCCCCAGTCGCAGAAGGGGCCGTTCACGGAGAGTTTTCAGTGAACGGCAGACCGTTTTCTCACCTTCGTCGGTCACAGTGGTTCCCGATGAAGCGCACCTCACGCATCAACAGCCGCGTCGCCATGCCCCTCTACGCCGCCGTCGTCCTGCTGGTGCCGGCCGTCACCTCGGCCTCCCTGGCATCGGCCGACGACGGTCCCGGGCCCTTCGGCGTGACCGCCGTCGCCGCCGTGACCGCGCAGAGCGCTCGGGTCGGGGCCCTCTTCGGGGCCGACCGGAGGTCCAGGCTCGCCGGCGGGCACTTCTGTACCGCCTCCGTCGTCCACAGCGCGCACCGGGACCTCATCGTCACCGCCGCGCACTGTCTGGACGGCGACAGCGGGGACCTCGTGTTCGTGCCCGGGTACCGGGACGGGCGGGCGCCCCATGGGGTGTGGGACGTGAAGAAGCGGTTCCTGCCCGACGGGTGGGCCAAGGGACAGGACGAGGACAGCGACGTCGCGTTCGCCGTCCTCGGCGACCGGGACGGCAAGGGAGTCGAGGACGTCGTCGGCGGGAACAGGTTCGCCACCGGGACCGCGACCGGGGCCACCGCGGTCACCGTCACCGGGTATCCCAACACCCGTGAAGTACCCGTCAGTTGCACCAACAAGCCGAGCGCTCACAGCCGTACCCAGCAGCGGATCGACTGTCCTGAGCTGAGCGGCGGGACCAGTGGCAGCCCCTGGGTCAACGGGGACCAGGAAGTCGTCGGGGTGCTCGGCGGGCACGAGGAGGGCGGGGCCACGGACGACATCTCCTACAGCGTGGTCCTCGGGGCGGAAGCCGCCGCGTTGTACCGGGACGCCGCCACGGATCCCTGATCCCCTGACCGCCCGATCCGCTCGCTCGCCCGGTTCGAGATGTACGGCCGGATTGATCACCCCGGAACCCAGCACGCGCCCCTACACTGACGTGGGCGAACGGACTCGTGGGCGGCGAGGGGCGGTTGACGGTGCGTAAGGCGTGGATCGTGGCGACCATTGCCGTCGGCTCGGCGCTGTCCTTCGTGATGCTGCTCGTCGTCGGGGTGTACGTCGTCGCCGGGAACCTCATCAACGGGGTGGGCGGAGGGACCAAGGCGCTGGCCAAGGGGTCCGTGCCCGCCGCGTACTCGGCCATCGTGCAGAAGTGGGGCAACCTCTGCTCGGCCATCAACCCGGCGCTGCTCGCCGCCCAGCTCTACCAGGAGAGCGGGTTCAACCCGAATGCGAAGAGCGCTGCCGCGGCCGAGGGGATAGCTCAGTTCATTCCGGGGACCTGGGCCACGCACGGGATCGACGGCAACGGGGACGGCGTCAAGAACGTCTGGGACCCGCAGGACGCGATTCCGTCCGCCGCGTCGTACGACTGCAAGCTCGCCTCGTACGTGAAGGACGTACCCGGGAATCTGACCGAAAACATGCTGGCCTCGTACAACGCCGGGGCCTACGCGGTGATCAAGTACGGGGGCGTGCCGCCGTACAAGGAGACCCGGAACTACGTCAAGACGATCACGACGCTCGAGGAGAGCTTCGCCGCGCCCACGACGCGGGTGGATCCGTCCAAGCAGGCCGCGGGGGCCATCTACTACGCGCAGAAGAAGCTCGGGACGCCCTATCTGTGGGGCGGCAACGGAACAGCCGCCGACGGCGGGCGTTTTGACTGCTCGGGGCTGACCAAGGCCGCGTACGAGAGTGTCGGGATCACCCTGCCGCGGGTGGCCAACGACCAGTACAACGCGGGGCCGCACCCGAAGCGGGACGAGCTGCTGCCCGGTGACCTCGTGTTCTTCTCGAAGGACCCGACCGACTCCCGGGCCATTCACCACGTGGGGATCTACGTCGGCGGTGGATACATGATCGACGCGCCGCGGACGGGTGCCGTGATCCGCTTCGACCCCATCGACATCTCCGAGTACTTCGGAGCGACGAGGGTCACCGAAGATGGCGCGAAAGCATTGCCCACCACGGTGTGAACCGAGCGTGAACCCACCCCCTGAGCTGCAGCGATGAGTCTCTCTTCGATAACGTCTGCGTGATCATTCGGTGGAGTGTGGAACGTAGTAACTGGGACCGTGCGTTCCTGTTCTCGTAGTCATCTGCGTAGTTGTCTACAACGTGATCTACAACCACGGGGGTGGGTAAGCGCGGCGCACGCGAGTGCGCCCGAGGCAGACGACGAAGGGGCCGCAGCACCATGGCTGGACTCGCCGAATCCGGGTCGAACCCCGACGTCGACCTGCTCTACGACATCAATGGCCTGGCCAAGGACGCGCCGCGCTGGTTCGACCGGGTCATGGAGTTCGTCGGGGAGTACGGGCTGCTGCTCGCCATGGTGCTGCTGGTGGTCTGGTGCTGGTGGTCCGTGCGCCGGCGCGGGGCCGAGGACGCCGCGACGTCCGTGGCCGCGCTGGTGTGGACGCCGCTGGCCGCCGCGCTCGCGGTGCTGGTGAACGTGCCGATAAGGGGCTTCGTCGAGCGGCCCCGGCCCTTTCGCGACCACCAGGGGCTCGACGTCCTGGTGTCCGGCAAGACCGACTACTCCTTCGTGAGCGACCACGCGACGATCACCATGGCCATGGCGGTCGGACTGTTCGTCGCCAACCGGAAGTTCGGGCTCTTGGGCATCGGGATCGCCCTGCTCGAAGGCTTCTGCCGGGTGTACATGGGCGTGCACTACCCGACAGACGTGGTCGGCGGGTTCGCGCTCGGCACGGCGGTCGCACTGCTGCTGTCACCGCTCGCCATGGCCCTGCTCACACCGCTGACGAAGGCGGTCGAGCGGTCGGCCTGGGGCGGATGGATCGTCCGGGCCCGGGGGCGGTCGGCCGTAGGGCAGGACGCCGTGATCCCCGGGGCCCGCAAGGACGTCGAGTCGGAGGAGCGGGACCTCGCGGCGTAACGCCCCTACAGAGCCTGGGGGTAGGTGAAGAAGCGGTTCGGGTCGTACTGCTTCTTCACGGTCGCCAGCTTTGCGGCCGCGTCGCCGTAGTACGCCTTCCGCCAGTCCGTCAGGGTCGGGTCCGTGTAGTTCTGGTACGCCGCTCCGGAGGCGTACGGCCGCATCGCGTCGTGGGTCTTCGTCAGCCAGGACTGGGGCGCCGTGCCCGTCGTGCCGGCGCGCCAGGATGCGATGTATTGGGCCAGCATCCGGGAGCGGCGGTGGACGAAGGCCGTCGCGGTGGGGGAGACGCGGTTGACCGCGCCGCCGAGGGCCGTCAGCGCGATGCTGCCCGCGCCGCCCGGAACCGAGCTGATGCGGGTGAGCAGGGTCTGGATGCCGGCCGCGGAGATCGAGCGGTCGAAGAAGTCCGAGCGGGCCGTGTAGGTCTCCCGGCCCAGGGCGCCCTGCGGGTTGCGGCCCGGGGTGGAGCCGGGCAGATGGCACTGGGCGTCGGTGGCGAAGGACGAGCAGCCCGCGTACGCCTCCATCGCGCCCTCGTAGGTGTGCCGCTTGAGCGTGGCGCTGCGGGCCGGCGAGCCGACCTTGGAGACCAGGCGGTCGATCGCGTTCTGCAGGTCGCCGTAGGTGCCGATGGAGAACGCCGCGACCGACACGGTGGGCGAGCCGCCGTTCTCCAGGTGGCAGGAGGACCAGATCTCGTCGGGCTGGTCGGGGCCCCACTCCTGCCAGGCCTTCACCACGGCGGCGGCCTTCGACCAGGGCCAGGTCACGTAGGCGGACACCGCCTGCGGTGCCGGGTGGGTCTTGAAGTGCAGTTCGGTGACGACGCCGAAGTTGCCGTTGCCCGCGCCGCGCAGAGCCCAGAACAGGTCCTTGTTCTCGCTCGCGTTGGCGGTCAGCCGCTTGCCGTCGGCGGTGATCAGCGTCGCCTGGGTGAGGCTGTCGCAGGTGAGGCCGTACGCCCGGGAGACGACGCCGTGGCCGCCGCCGAGGACCAGGCCGGAGACGCCGACCGTGGGGCAGGAGCCCGCGGGTATCGTCACGCCCTTCGCGGTGAGCGCACGGTAGACGTCGATCAGCTTGGAGCCGGCGCCGACGACCGCCTGGCCGCCGCTCACCCGGATCTGCTTCAGCTTCGAGACGTCGAGGATCAGCTTGCCGTTGCCGGAGGACCAACCCGCGTAGGAGTGGCCGCCGTTGCGGATCGCGACCTTGATGCCGTGCGCGTGGGCGTAGGCCAGCGTCGTACGGATGTCGTCGGCGTGGGCGACGTAGGCGACGGCCGCCGGCTTCAGGCCGTCGAAGCGCGTGTTGTACAGCTGGTGGGCCGCGGCCCAGTTCGCCTCGCCCGGGCGGATCAGGCTGCCGTCGAGGTCGCGGGCGAGGGCGGTCCAGTTCGCGGGAGCCGCGGCGGCGGACCTGATCGACGTACCGGAGGAGGACGACGAGCCGGTGGTGTCCGCGTCGGCGGACCCGCCCTTGCATGCGGCTGTGGCGACTGCTGCGATCGCGGCCGCGCCGCCGCCTATGAACGTACGCCGTTCCATGCTGTGCCTCCCGATTGCTCTCGGGGGATGAGATGGCTCGCCGATCTCGCGGGTTCCAGCGGAAGTGTCACTCCTGTGTCACCGTGGAGTCTGTGACCTGTGTCACCGCCTGCTCGTCCACCGGATCGGCCCGGCGTCGTGACCCGGGACCTTCACGTGCCCTCCCCGTGAGCATTCCGTGACCTAACCACAAAGTCTGCAGGGGTTCACCTCTCGTTCATTTGCGCCCATCGGCGCCTTCACCTGATCTGCCTAATTTCAGCCTCAACGCGATGTGGGCCGCAGCCGAGCAGTACGTGTCCCCATCACTCGGAACCTCGCACGCCGCCGGATTCAGGCCGACGGCTCCTGGAAGGAACTCCCTCAGTGAAGCTTCAGCGCATGAACCGGCGGGCCATCGCCCTCGGTGCCCTCGCCGCGTCCGGCGCCCTGGTCCTCACGGCGTGCGGCTCGGACGACACCAGCAGCAGCAGCGGCGGCAGCAGCGCTTCGGCGACGACGGGCGGCAGCTCGATCAAGTGTGACGACGCCAAGGGCCAGCTGCTGTCCGACGGCTCGTCTGCGCAGAAGAACGCGATCGACGCCTGGGTCGCGCAGTTCTCCAAGGCTTGTGGTGTGCAGATCAACTACAAGGCCGGCGGTTCCGGTGCGGGTGTCACCTCCTTCACCCAGGGCCAGCTCGCCTTCGCCGGTTCCGACTCCGCGCTGAAGCCCGAAGAGGTCACCGCCTCCAAGAAGGTCTGCTCCGGCGGCCAGGGCATCGACCTCCCGATGGTCGGTGGCCCGATCGCGGTGGGTTACAACGTGAGCGGCGTCGACAACCTGGTCCTGGACGCCCCGACCCTTGCGAAGATCTTCGACAGCAAGATCACCAAGTGGAACGACCCGGCGATCAAGAAGCTGAACCCGTCCGCCAAGCTGCCCGACCTCAAGATCCAGGCGTTCCACCGCTCGGACGAGTCCGGCACCACGGACAACTTCACCAAGTACCTGATCGCCTCCACCCCGGACAACTGGAAGTACTCCGGCGGCAAGGCCTGGCAGGCCAAGGGCGGCCAGTCCGCCGCGCAGTCCTCCGGTGTGGCCGCGCAGGTCAAGCAGACCAACGGTGCCATCGGTTACTTCGAGCTGTCCTACGTCGCCGACGGCGTGAAGGCCGTCAGCATCGACACGGGTGCCAGCGCCCCGGTCGCGCCCAGCAGCGACAGCGCCACCAAGGCGATCGCCGACGCCAAGGTCGTGGGCACGGGCACGGACCTGTCGCTCCAGCTGAACTACGCGACCAAGGCCGACGGTGCCTACCCGATCACCCTGGTCACCTACGAGATCGTGTGCGACAAGGGCAACAAGTCGGACACCCTCCCCGGCACCAAGGCGTTCCTGCGCTACATCGCCTCCGAGGACGGCCAGAAGGTTCTGCCCGACCTCAAGTACGCCCCCATCCCCGCCGACATCATCGCCAAGGTCCGCACCACCATCGAGGGCCTGAGCTGATCTGAGTGCGGCCCGGTCCCGGGCATCGAAACCCGGGACCGGGCCGCATCGTCCGGTGCACCGCCGCCACGAGCCGTACGTCGCGTACGGCTTCGCAGAGCCGCACAGCGCGTGCGGTTCCGCAGACCGGAGAACCCGATGGACACACCCACACAGATAACCGACGCACCGCCTCCCACCCCCCAGCCCTCCGCGGCCGATCAGAAGCGCACGGCCCGCGGAGCCACCCGACCCGGCGACCGGATCTTCCTCGGTCTGTCCCGTGGGTCGGGCATCCTGCTGCTGGTGATCATGGCCGCGATCGCGGTCTTCCTCACCTACCGCGCCACACTCGCGATCAGCAAGGACCACGGAAACTTCCTCACCACCTTCGAGTGGAACACCAGCCTCCAGCCGCCGTCCTTCGGTATCGCGGTCCTGGCCTACGGCACGGTGATCTCCTCGATCATCGCCATGGTCATCGCGGTCCCGATCGCGGTGGCCATCGCGCTGTTCCTCACGCACTACGCCCCGCGCCGGCTGAGCGGTCCCATCGCCTACGTGATCGACCTGCTCGCCGCCGTGCCGTCCATCGTGTACGGCCTCTGGGGCGCGCTGATCCTCGTGCCGCACATGAACGGCCTCTTCGGCTGGCTGAACGATTACTTCGGCTGGACCGGCCTGTTCTCCTGGGACGAGGGCGCCCCGCGCTCGATGCTCACCGTCGGCATCCTGCTCGCGATCATGATCCTGCCGGTCATCACCAACGTGAGCCGCGAGGTCTTCCGCCAGGCTCCGCAGATGATCGAAGAGGCTGCCCTCGCCCTCGGCGCCACGCGCTGGGAGGTCATCCGCATGGCCGTCCTGCCCTTCGGCCGCTCCGGCGTGATCTCCGCCTCGATGCTGGGCCTCGGCCGTGCGCTCGGCGAGACGATGGCCGTCGCGACCGTGCTCTCCCCGGACTTCCTGATCCACGCCAGCCTGCTCAACCCGGGCGGCGGCACCTTCGCCCAGAACATCGCCAGCAAGTTCGGCGAGGCGGACGAGTTCGGCCGTGACGCGCTGATCGCCTCCGGTCTGGTCCTGTTCGTCATCACCCTGTTGGTCAACGGCGCGGCTCGCATGATCATCGCCCGCCGTGCGGAGTACTCGGGGGCCAACGCATGAGCAACGCCGCCATCGCCGAAAAGCGCCCCAGCACCCTGCGCGGCGCCTCCCTGCCGAAGTGGTCGCCCTGGGCGATCGCCGCCGGCTCCGTGGCCTTGGCCGTCGGCATCGGCCTGGTAGCCGGCCTCGACAGCAAGGTGCAGTGGGGCCTGATCGCCGGTCTGCTCTTCCTCGTCGCCACGTACGGGATCGCCGCGGGCGTCGAGGGCCGTCGGCAGGCCAAGGACCGCATCGCGACCGCCCTGGTCTGGGTCGCCTTCCTGCTCGCCGTCGTGCCGCTGGTCTCCCTGGTGTGGACGACCGTCGCGCGCGGCGTGAAGGTCCTCGACATCTACTTCCTGACCCACTCGATGGGCATCGTCGCCGACTCCCAGCCGGGCGGCGGCATCTACCACGCCATCATCGGCAGCCTGGAGCAGGTCGGCCTCGCGACGCTCATCGCCGCGCCGATCGGTGTGCTCACGGCGATCTACCTGGTCGAGTACGGCCGCGGCAAGCTTTCCCGGGCCGTCACCTTCTTCGTCGACGTGATGACGGGTATCCCGTCGATCGTCGCGGGTCTGTTCATCCTGTCGCTGATGCTGATCTTCGACATGGAGCCGTTCGGCTTCGCCGGTTCGCTGGCCCTGGCCATCCTGATGATGCCGGTGGTCGTCCGCTCCACGGAGGAGATGCTCAAGCTCGTTCCGAACGAGCTGCGCGAGGCCTCGCTGGCGCTCGGTGTCCCGAAGTGGCGCACCATCCTGAAGGTGGTCCTGCCGACCTCCATCGGCGGCATCATGACCGGCGTCATGCTGGCGGTCGCCCGTATCGCCGGTGAGACCGCGCCGGTGCTGCTGCTGGTGTTCGGCAACCGCTTCATCAACAACAACCCCTTCGAGGGTGCGCAGCAGTCGCTTCCGCTGTACATCTATCAGCAGTACGCGAACAGCGCAGGCGCGAACGCGGCGTACGACCGAGCCTGGGCGGCGTCGCTCACGCTGATCGCCTTCGTGATGATCCTGAACCTGGTGGCCCGCGGCATCGCCCGCTGGAAGGCCCCGAAGTCCGGTCGCTGACGCGGCCATACAGCGACCAGTCTCCCCTCGAAAGAAGCAGTGATTTCCAATGGCCAAGCGAATTGACGTCAGCGGCCTCAGCGCCTATTACGGCTCGTTCCGTGCCATCGAGGACATCTCGATGAGCATCGAGCCCCGTACCGTCACGGCCTTCATCGGTCCCTCCGGCTGTGGCAAGTCCACGTTCCTGCGCACCCTCAACCGGATGCACGAGGTGACGTCGGGCGGCCGGGTCGAGGGCAAGGTCATGCTCGACGACGAGAACCTGTACGGCGCCGGGGTCGACCCGGTGGCGGTGCGGCGCGAGGTCGGCATGGTCTTCCAGCGTCCGAACCCCTTCCCGACGATGTCCGTGTTCGACAACGTCGCGGCGGGTCTGCGGCTCAACGGCTCGTACAAGAAGAGCGAGCTGAGCGACATCGTGGAGAGGTCGCTCAAGGGCGCGAACCTGTGGAACGAGGTCAAGGACCGTCTGAACAAGCCGGGTTCGGGTCTGTCCGGTGGTCAGCAGCAGCGCCTCTGCATTGCGCGCGCGATCGCGGTCGAGCCGAAGGTGCTGCTCATGGACGAGCCCTGCTCGGCGCTCGACCCGATCTCGACCCTCGCCATCGAGGACCTGATCGGTGAGCTGAAGGAGCGCTTCACGATCGTCATCGTGACGCACAACATGCAGCAGGCGGCGCGTGTCTCGGACCGCACGGCGTTCTTCAACCTGGCGGCGGTCGGGCAGCCCGGCAAGCTGATCGAGATCGACGACACGGAGCGGATCTTCTCCAACCCGTCGGTCCAGGCCACGGAGGACTACATCTCCGGCCGCTTCGGCTGAGCCGTCACGAACCCCTCGCGGTGCTGCATGGCGGTGCCACCGCGAGGACGATGAAGGGCCCGCCCCCGGCTCCCGGGGGCGGGCCCGTCGTCGTTGTGGGAAGAGCCCTACAGGAACGCCAGGTTCACGATCCCGAACGCGCCCGCCGCCACCAGTGCTGCTGCCGGCATCGTGATGAACCAGCCCAGGATGATGTTCTTGGCCACGCCCCAGCGGACCGCGTTCAGGCGCTTGGTGGCGCCGACGCCCATGATGGCCGACGTGATGACGTGGGTCGTCGAGATGGGGGCCTTGAAGATGTAGGCCGTGGTGAACATGATCGACGCGCCCGTCGTCTCGGCGGCGAAGCCCTGCGGCGGGTCCAGTTCGATGATCTTGCGGCCCAGGGTGCGCATGATGCGCCAGCCGCCGGCGTAGGTGCCCAGGGAGAGCATGACCGCGCAGACGATCTTCACCCAGACCGGGATCGGGTCGCTGAAGGTCTGGTGGCCGGAAATCACCAGGGCCATGACGACCACGCCCATCGTCTTCTGCGCGTCCTGGAGGCCATGGCCCAGCGCCATCCCCGCAGCGGAAACCGTCTGCGCGATGCGGAAGCCCCGCTTGGCCTTGTGCGGGTTGGCCTTGCGGAAGAGCCAGAGGATCGCGGTCATGACGAGGTAGCCGACGATCAGACCGACCACCGGCGACAGGAACATCGGGATGACGACCTTGTCCAGGACACCGTCCCAGTGCACCGTCGTGCTGCCGGCCAGTGCCGCGCCCACCAGGCCGCCGAACAGGGCGTGGGAGGACGACGACGGGAGGCCGTAGTACCAGGTGATCAGGTTCCAGACGATCGCGCCCGTCAGCGCCGCGAAGAGGATGCCCATCCCCTTCGCGCCCTCCGGCGTCGAGATCAGGCCCTCGCTTACGGTTTTCGCGACTCCGGAACCGAGGAACGCACCCGCGAGGTTCATCACCGCGGCCATCGCCAGGGCCGCTCGCGGGGTCAGTGCCCGCGTCGACACCGACGTCGCGATCGCGTTCGCCGAGTCGTGAAAGCCGTTGGTGTAGGTGAAGAAGAGCGCGACCGCGATGGTCACGATCAGAGCGAAGGTGTCCATGAAGGGGTCAGGACTCCTTGACGGCGATGGTCTCCACCGTGTTCGCCACGTGCTCGAAAGCGTCGGCGGCCTCTTCGAGCACGTCCACGATCTGCTTCAGCTTCAGCACCTCGATGGCTTCGTACTTGCCGTTGAAGAGATGAGCGAGCAGCTTGCGGTGGATCTGGTCGGCCTGGTTCTCGAGGCGGTTGACCTCGATCCAGTACTCGGTCAGGTTGTCCATCGTGCGGAGGTTCGGCATGGCCTCGGCCGTGAGCTCGGCGGCCCGTGCCAGGACCTCGATCTGCTGCTCGACGCCCTTGGGGAGCTCCTCGACGCTGTAGAGGACGACCAGGTCGACGGCCTCCTCCATGAAGTCCATGATGTCGTCGAGGGACGAGGCGAGGTTGTAGATGTCCTCGCGGTCGAAGGGCGTGATGAAGGAGGAGTTCAGCTGGTGGAAGATCGCGTGCGTGGCGTCGTCACCTGCGTGTTCAGCGGCCCGCATACGCTCTGCGATCTCGGCCCGGGCGGAAGCGTCCGCCCCGAGCAGTTCCATCAGGAGCTTCGAGCCCGTGACGATGTTGTCCGCGGATGCGGCGAACATGTCGTAGAAGCTCGTCTCCCTGGGGGTCAGACGAAAGCGCACAAGGGGTCCTCGGGGTGCATCGGTTTCGGTCAGGCTGATGCTAGGTGCATCATCCGGCCACGGCTAATGGGCCGTCCCCCAGTGTCGCCCATCGAGCAGAGTGATCAGCACGGGGGCGGTACGGGGCTCAGTTCCGGGCCTTGGCCAAGGGCCCTATACCCCGCAAAGTTCGTTACGATATACCCACTAGGGGTATATGTCTGGAGCTGGAGGACGCGATGACGACCACTGAGGCCGGCGCGGCCGCGCCCTCCGGGCACGAGACGCACGGCTACCACAAGCAGAAGGACGAGCACCTCAAGCGACTGCGCCGGATCGAGGGCCAGATCCGTGGCCTGCAGCGCATGGTCGAGGAGGACGTCTACTGCATCGACATACTCACGCAGGTGTCCGCCTCCACCAAGGCCCTGCAGTCCTTCGCCCTGCAGCTCCTGGAGGAGCACCTGCGTCACTGCGTCGCCGATGCCGCCGTCAAGGGCGGTGACGAGATCGACGCCAAGGTCGAGGAGGCGACGAAGGCGATCGCCCGCCTGCTGCGGACCTGAGCGGCCGCCGCGCCGCCGTGGCTTGATCGGGGTGCCTCCGGCTCAGTCGCCGGAGGCGTCCTCGCGTTCTTGGGCCACTTTCAGCACCTCGTCGATGCTCTCCAGGCTGAGCCGGTCCTCCGCGGCCGAGGCCGCGATGATGAGCTCTCCGCACAGCTCGATCTCGGCGAGGGCCACGTGGTCCTGAACTGCCGTACCGCCGACCGGAGCCACGTGCATCACCTCTTCTCTGCCGTTACCGACTTCCTAGAGTAGGGAGCGGCCTACACACCGCGCATGGCACGGAAGGGCTAGTTCTTGACGCCCGTCGGTCATCCGCGCGCAGGAGCCGTCACTCGGCGATCTTCCCGGCGTAGATGTCCTTCGAGGCCGGCAGGCGTACGTCGACGGGGGTCCCGAAGTCGTACAGCAGCGTCGTCGAGGCGACCGCGACGGTGGCCTTCTCGCGGCCGTTGACGAAGCTGAAGCGGTGGCGGATCTTACGGATGCGGCCCTGGTCGTCGAGGTACACGTCGAACGGGACCTTGGTCGTGGCGAACCCTTTCGCCGCCGCTGCCAGTGCCTCCCGGGTGCCCTTCGAGGCGCCCCTCGCGGCCAGGGCGAGGTCGGCGGTGCCGCGGTAGTGCCGCACCTTCGTGCCCGCGACCTCGGTCCGGCCGAGGTAGGTCGCCGTGCGGGTCCCGCGCAGCAGCTCGGCGGCGGTGAGCGGGTCGGTGGCGCCGCCGGTGACCAGGTTGCCGTCGGAGAGTGTGGCCGTGTCGACGCGCACCCACTTGTCGGCGGGAACGCCCGCGCCCCGGTTCTTCATGAACAGGGCGCCGGGCGCGAGGAGTTCGGTGATCGGGCGGTGCTCGGCGGCGCCCGCCGGGTCCATCGGGGGCTGGACCTGCAGCCGGCCGAGCTGCTCGGAGTAGTCGTAGACGCCCTCGCCGCGGATGGTGACGCGGGTGCCGCCGGTGGCCATCTCCATCGACGTACGGGCCTTGGAGCTGCCCGCGTCGAGGAGGGTGTCGGCGGCGCGCTGCAGGGTGTGGACGGGGTCGGCGGCGCGGGCGTCCTCCGCGGCGGCGCCGCTGCCGGAGCACCCACTGGCCCCGAGACAGACGACGAACCCCGCGACAACCGCTCCGCCGACCCTGCGCTGCCGCTCTGCCATCGCCTGCCAACCCCCAGCCGGTACGTCCGTCACGGGCCCCCTGTCGTTCCGCTTAACGACGGGTGGGTGGGGCCGTCACGCGCATACCCGCCCTTTACTCGACGTGGGTAACGTTGTCGGCGTGGCTCAACAGGAACATCGCACGACGACGGTCGAACAGGGCCGTTTCTGTTTTGCCCGGTGCAGTTGCGGATGGCGGGGGCCTGCCCGCAGAGCGCGCAGCCAGGCCCGGACGGACGCCGCGGGGCACGTCAGCCTTCAGGCGTGACGCAGGGTGGTGAGCAGTTCGTCGACCAGCGTGCGGTCCCGGAGCTGGGTCAGGCGGCTGCGGGCGGCGGCGGGGGAGAGCCACAGGATGCGGTCCACCTCCGTGGTGGGGGCGAAGCCGCCCGAGGTCGCCTCGGCCGCCCAGTAGCGGACCTGTTTGGGCCGGTTCTGGGCGAAGTAGCGGAGGGACGACAGCTCGGCTCCCGGTTCCGCCGTGTAGCCCGTCTCCTCGGCCACCTCGCGCAGGGCGGCCGCGAGGTGTTCCTCGCCGCGCTTGAGCTTGCCCTTGGGGTGGGACCAGTCGTCGTACTTCGGCCGGTGGACGAGGCAGACCTCCAGGTCGCCGTCGACCGGGGAGCGGCGCCACAGGACGCAGCCGGCCGCCTGGATGAGGGTGTCGTTGCTGTCGGGGCTGTGCGTCACGTACTCACCACCTGCTTCTGCCAGGACTGTTGGAACGCGAAGCGGGCTGCCTCCACTTCGTGGCGCTGGTCGGCGTGGAGCACGCCGAGGGCGTACGCCGTGGCGGGGGCGATGCGCGGAGTGCGAGCCGCGGAGGCCGCGGCGGCCGCCGCCTCCGAGGCGTCGCGATGGCGGTCGAGGGCCTGACCCGCGGTCAGCAGGCGGACGTCGATCGGGCCGCCCGTGCCGTAGAGGGCCTCGCGGGCGTAGCGGTGCAGGCGCAGGAGCAGGCGGACCTGGTGCCAGGGGGCGTCCTGCGGGTGCGGGGCCGGGTCCGGGGAGAGGCCGTGGATCAGGGCCTCCGCGTTGTAGGGGCTGCCGGCGGTGACGAGCGGCAGCGCGGTCACCGCGTCCGTGAGGCGTTCCTCGGCGGCGGCGGCGAGGGGGCGGAGGTCCGTGGTGGGGGCGGTGGCGGTGGCGGTGAGGGGGACCTCGCTGGCCAGGACGGCGACCTTGTCCGCGACGGCGTGGAAGCGGGAGGAACCGAGGGCCTGGAGGGCGGTGCTGTGGGCCCGGGTGCGGGCGAGGGTGAGCTGGCGTTCCAGCAGGGCGCCCGCCTTGGCCGCGCCAACTGTGAGGTTTCCGCGGTCTGTTGGGGGCGGGACGGGCGGGCCGGCAGCCCCGGCCGGGGAGACGGCCGCGGCCACGCCCGTCTGCGTCGGGAAGACCGCCCCCGACAGCCTGTGCAGCGCCAGCAACAGGCGCTCCAGGCGGCACGCGTACGCGTTCTCCATCGACAACGTCCCCGAAAGCCAAGCCAGTTCGGGGCGCAGGCCCTCCGACCAGTCGGCCTCCAGGAGCGGGCGGAACGTGTGCATGCTGCCGCTGATGCGGCGGACCGAGCGGCGCAGGGCGCGCGCCGCGTCGACAGACTCCTCCGTGCCGTTGGACGCGGCCGGGCCGGTTTCCCGGTGCAGCCGCAGGGCACGGAGGAACTCCGTGGCCTGGGCCCGCAGGTAGCCCGCGAGGGCTTCGCCTGCCACGGGCCCGGCCGTGGGGTCCGTCGGGTCAAGGTGTTGCTGTGCCACGCCGGCGCCTCCGGGCGTCTATGAGCATCTCCTGAACGTTGCGCAGGGGCTGGCCGTCCGCGTCGGTGGCGTGCCGGGTCCACTCGCCGTCCGGGCCGAGGTGCCAGGAGGAGGTGGTGTCGGACATGCCGGTCTCCAACAGCCGGTTCAGGGCTGCGCGGTGGGCCGGGTCGGTAACCCTGACCAGGGCCTCGATACGGCGGTCGAGGTTGCGGTGCATCATGTCGGCGCTGCCGAGCCACACCTCCGGTTCGCCGCCGTTGCCGAAGGCGAAGACACGGGAGTGCTCGAGGAAGCGGCCGAGGATCGAGCGGACGCGGATGTTCTCCGACAGGCCCGTGACGCCGGGGCGGATCGCGCAGATGCCGCGCACCCAGACGTCGACCGGCACGCCGGCCTGGGACGCGCGGTAGAGGGCGTCGATGAGTGCCTCGTCCACCATCGAGTTGACCTTGATGCGGATGAACGCCGGGCGGCCCGCACGGTGGTGCTGGGCCTCCTTGTTGATCCGTGCGATCAGGCCGTCGCGAAGGGACTTGGGGGCGACGAGCAGACGGCGGTACGTCTCGCGGCGCGAGTAGCCGGAGAGGCGGTTGAAGAGGTCCGAGAGGTCGGCGCCCACCTGCGGGTCGGCGGTGAGCAGGCCGAGGTCCTCGTACAGCCGGGCCGTCTTGGGGTGGTAGTTGCCCGTGCCGACGTGGCTGTAGCGCCGTAGCGTGTCGCCTTCCTGACGGACCACCAGGGACAGCTTGCAGTGGGTCTTCAGGCCGACCAGGCCGTAGACCACGTGGCAGCCGGCCTCCTCCAGCTTGCGCGCCCACTTGATGTTGGCGTGCTCGTCGAAGCGGGCCTTGATCTCGACCAGGACGAGGACCTGCTTGCCGGCCTCGGCGGCGTCGATGAGCGCGTTGACTATGGGGGAGTCGCCGGAGGTCCGGTACAGGGTCTGCTTGATCGCGAGGACGTCGTCGTCCTCGGCCGCCTGCTCCAGGAACGCCTGCACCGACGTCGAGAAGGAGTCGTACGGGTGGTGCAGCAGCACGTCCCGGCTGCGCAGGGCGGCGAAGATGTCGGGCGCGGACGCCGACTCGACCTCGGCCAGGTCGCGGTGGACGCCGGCGATGAACTTCTTGTACTTGAGCTCGGGGCGGTCGAGGCCCGCGATGCGGAAGAGGCCCGTGAGGTCCAGCGGGCCGGGCAGGGGGTACACCTCGGCCTCGGAGATCTTCAGCTCGCGCACCAGCAGGTCCAGGACCTCGCGGTCGATGGACTCCTCGACCTCCAGGCGCACCGGCGGCCCGAAGCGGCGCCGCATGAGCTCCTTCTCCAGGGCCTGGAGGAGGTTCTCGGCGTCGTCCTCCTCGACCTCGAGGTCCTCGTTGCGGGTGAGCCGGAAGGCGTGGTGCTCCAGGACCTCCATGCCCGGGAACAGCTCCTCCAGGTGGGCGGCGATGACGTCCTCGATGGGGACGTAGCGGCCCGGGGAGCTCTCCAGGAAGCGGGACAGCAGCGGCGGCACCTTGACGCGCGCGAAGTGGCGGTGGCCGCTGACCGGGTTGCGCACGATGACGGCCAGGTTCAGGGACAGGCCGGAGATGTAAGGGAACGGGTGCGCCGGGTCGACCGCCAGCGGGGTCAGGACCGGGAAGATCTGGTGCCGGAAGAGCGTGAAGAGGCGGGCCTGCTCCTTCTCCGTCAGCTCGGCCCAGCGGACCAGGTGGATGCCCTCCTCCGCGAGCGCGGGGGCGACGTCCTCGTGGTAGCAGGCGGCGTGCCGGGCCATGAGCTCGCGGGAGCGGGCCCAGATCATCTCCAGCACCTCGCGCGGCTGCAGGCCGGACGCGGAACGGGTGGCGACACCGGTGGCGATACGGCGCTTCAGACCGGCCACCCGGACCATGAAGAACTCGTCCAGGTTGCTGGCGAAGATCGCGAGGAAGTTGGCGCGCTCCAGCAGCGGGGTGTTCGGGTCCTCGGCGAGTTCGAGGACCCGCTCGTTGAACGCCAGCCAGCTTCGCTCCCGGTCGAGGAAGCGGCCCTGCGGCAGCTGGGGCCCGTCGTACGGTGCCTCCTCGTACGCATCGAGGTCGGCGTCGATGTCGGGTTCCAGGTCGGAGACCGCGGCCGACACGGTGTGCGGACGGTGCGCGGCTATGGAGCCCACGGAGGGCTGCGCGTGCTGGACCTGTGCCTGGGCGGTGTCTGGCTGACTCATGAACCCATTCTTCCGCGTTCCGAGCGATACGGGCGCGTCGGAAGCAGCGGGCGGGAGCGTGAATACGGAGCGGCGGGCGTCCCCGTTCTCCGCGGTCCCCTCGGGGGGCGGCGAAGGTTCCGGCACGGCGGGCGTCATTGGCCGAGCGTCGCAAGCTCGTCTGAACCGTTGGTTACGGGGACATGGCGTGCGGGATATCTGGGGGCGGCTCCCGGGCGTCCACGTCGGCGGGACCGACGTAACAGCCTGCTGGGAGCCGCCCCGAGAATACGTACGTCCATCCCCCCGTGGAAGGACGTACGCGCATCGGATGCCTCACACGGCGCTGCGGCGCAGCAGCCGGAAGGCGATCACCACGGCCGCGGCCGCGACGACGGCGGCGAGGGCGAGGCGGGTCTCAACGAGCCCGAGCGGCCAGAAGTGGGACTCGGGGTACTCGTAGCGGAGGTAGCCGGGCGTGACGAGGACGGCTTCCGTACCCGCGACGGCGGCGAACAGCGCGGGCAGGGACCGGCCGAGGAGCAGCCCCGCGAGGGCGCCGACGGTGAGGCCGAGGAGGGGGTGTGCCAGAGCGAGGGCGCCGTCGAGCGGGAAGTCCGTGGCGTCGCGCCATTGCCAGTCGTACGGGAACGGCGTCGCCGTGGCCATCAGATGGTGCAGCAGGACGAGGACCGCGCTGCCGACGGTGATCAGCGCGGCGGGCAGCGCGAGCTTGGCGGTGAGCCAGCGGGCGGGCGAGACGCTCTGGGTCCAGGCGAGGCGTGCGGTGCCGGACTCCAGTTCGCGGCCGGTCAGTGCGGCGCCCGCCCAGGCGGCGATCGGCAGCGGGAGCACCGCGATGACGGCCTCGGCGAGGGTGCGGGCCCGGTAGTAGTCCACGATCGGGCTGCTCCACGTGCAGGGCACCCCCGGGCCGCAGGTCCGCAGCCACTCGGCGTGCGCCGCGTCGTCGCCCGGGCCGTGGGCCCACAGCAGGAGGGCCGAGGTCAGGGCGACCAGGACGGCCCAGGTGATCAGGGCCGGGCGGTGCAGCCGGAGGAGGACGGCCGGGAGGCCACGGCTTCCCCCGGCGACCGGTGCCATGGCCGGCGCCTTGATGCCTAGCGCGGTCATGCGAGCGACTCCTTGCGGGGCGTGCGGGCGGTGCGGTGCCCGAGGACGAGGAAGGCGGCGGTGGTCGCGAGGGCGGCGATGGTGAGGAGGATGCCGGTCTCCACGAGGTTCATGGGCCAGAAGTGGGACTGCGGGTGGTGGTTGGCGTACTGGCCGTTGCCGTCCGTCGGCCAGAGGTCCTCGCGGTGCGGCTCCATGTACTGGTTCAGCGCGATCATCAGGGCGACGGCGACAGCGAGCGCGGGCAGTGAGCGGCTCAGTACGACGGCGGCGAGCGCGCCGACCGCGAGGGCGCACAGGGACCACGCCACCACGGCCGGGCCGCGGGCGGCGAAGACGTCGTTGAAGGTCCAGTCGTCGCCCATCAGGTCCCGGTTCGCCGACCAGGCCCAGCGGAAGACTGGGACGAACAGCGCGCCGCCGAGGACGAGCACCAGCGCGGGCACGGCGAGCTTCGTGGCCAGCCAGCGGGCCGGGCTCACGCCCTGGGTCCAGGCCAGGCGCGCGGTGCCGTTCTCCAGTTCGCGGCCGATCAGCGCGGAGCCCGCCCAGGCGGCGACGGCCCAGAAGCTGTAGTAGACGACCGTGCTGATCCAGCCCATGGGCTCGGTGTAGTCGCGGGTCGCCAGGAAAGCCGAGCAGAAGCCCGTGTCGGGCTTGCAGGTGGCCGCCTGCGCACGCGCGTCGGGTGCGGTGACCTTGTTCAGCCACACCAGATACGCGACGGCGCCCACGATGAACGCGGCCCACACGATCAGCGCCGTGCGGTGCACCCGCACGACGGCGCGCGCGGTGCCGGTGGCGAGGGCGGTCATGCGGCGGACTCCGTGCGGGCTGCCCGGGTGCGGCGGGGCAGGAGGCGGAAGGCGAGGACCGTCGCGAGGGCGGCCACGGCCAGGACGATGCCGGTCTCCACGAGGTGCAGGGGCCAGTAGTGGGACTGGGGGTGGTAGACGGAGTAGTAGCCGGTGATGTCCAGGTCGGCGGCGCACCGCTTGACCTGGGCGGGCTGGCCCTCGCACGGCGAGCTGCCGTTGTAGGCGACGCGGTGGCCGTTCTGGATGGTGCCGTTCTCCACCTGCCATGCGTGCCTGGGCCACAGGAGTTCGTTCGCCGAGACTCGGGTCACCGACGGCCAGAGGCGTGCGCGGTAGTTCTGCAGGACGACGCTCAGCACCCCCATCGCGGCGAGGGAGACGCCCAGGGCGGGCAGTGCGCGGCGCAGCAGGAGCGCGGTGAGGGTGCCGACGGCGAGGGCGCACAGGGCGTAGGCGACCGTTGCCGGGCCGCGGGCCACGAAGGTGGCGGCGGAGGTCCAGTCGCCGTCGCGCATGGCGGGGTGTGCGCTCCAGCCCCGGCGGTAGGCCAGGACCAGCGCGGTGGAGCCGAGCGTGACCAGCAGCGCGGGCACCGCGAGCTTGGCGGTCAGCCAGCGGGCGGGTGAGACGCTCTGCGTCCACGCCAACTGCGCCGTACCGGACTCCAGTTCGCGGCCGACCAGCGAGGCGCCCGCCCAGGCGGCCACGCCGAGGAAGCTGTAGCTGACGAGCACGGCGACCCATGCCGTGCGCTGGCTGTAGTGCAGCATGCTCAGGAGGTTGCAGGTCTCGTGATGGTCGCAGTAGGCCCGCTCCTTCTCGCCCGCGCTCGACGTCACCGTGTTCAGCCAGACCAGCCAGCCGATCACGGCGGCGACGAACACACCCCACACGATCAGCGCCGGGCGGTGCAGCCGCAGGACCGTCCGGGGCAGCCCCGGCAGCGGGAGCGCGCTCACAGCGCGGCCTTCTCGTGCTCGGCCGGGGTCGTGCCCGGGGCCTCGGGGTTGCGCAGGTAGGACAGGACGAGCTCCTCCAGGGAGGGGCTGCTCGTGCGCAGGCCGTCCGGGAGCGGGCCGGAGGGGCGGATCAGGGCGGACAGCTGGCGACCGGTCGTACGGGACTCGACGACGGTGTGCGGTTCGAGGGAGGTCTGCGCGAGGCCGGACACGCGTACGTGGGCCGCGAGCAGGTCGTCGATCTCGCCGGCGAGGCGGACGCGGCCGCCGCCTATCAGCAGCAAGTGGTCGCAGGAGCCCTCGAGTTCGGCGACCACGTGCGAGGACATCACGATCGTCGTGCCGTACTGCGCGGCCTGCGCCATCAGCACGCCCATCAGCTCGTGCCGGGCCAGCGGGTCGAGGTCGGCCATCGGCTCGTCCAGGAGCAGCAGTTCGGGCCGCTTGGCGAGGGCGAGGGCGAGCGCGACGCGGGTGCGCTGGCCACCGGAGAGGGCGCGGATCCTCGACTTGGGGTCGAGGCCGCCGTCGGCCACGATCCGCTCGGCGACGGCCGCGTCCCAGCGGCCGGGGTTGAGGTCGGCGCCCATGTGCAAGGTCGCGGCGACCGTGAGCTGTGGGTACAGCGGCTTGTCCTGTGCGACGAAGCCGACGCGGGGGCGGGCCGAGGCCGGGTCCGTGCCGAGGACGGTGACCTTGCCCTCGGTCGGCACCAGCAGTCCGGCGGCGAGGGCGAGCAGCGTGGACTTGCCCGCGCCGTTCGGGCCGACGACGGCGCACACGCGGCCCGCGGGCAGCCGGAAGGCGCAGTCGCGCAGCGCCCAGCGGGACCTCCGCAGCCCGCCGAAGCGCTTGCCCACAGCGGCCGCCTCCAGGGCGAGGCCGGCGGTGTCCGTCATGAGGGGTCCCCCTGGCTGTGCTTGTCAAAGTGCTTCTCGAGTACGGCGGTGAAGAGTGCGGCCACGTCGTCCCGGTCCAGGCCGGCCTCGCGGGCCCGCGCGGCCCAGGCGTCCAGCTCGCCGTGGAGCGGGGACTCGGCCGGGGCGGTGCCCAGGGAGCGCCGGACGAAGGTGCCCAGGCCCCGGCGGGCCTCGACCAGGCCCTCGCGTTCCAGCTCCCGGTAGGCCTTCAGGACGGTGTTCGGGTTGATGGCGGTCGCCTCGACCACCTCGCGGGCTGTGGGCAGCTTGTCTCCCGGCTCCAGGAGGCCCAGACGGAGGGCCTGCTTGGTCTGCTGCACGATCTGGACGTAGGTGGCGACGCCGGAGCGCCGGTCGATGCGGTACTCGACCACGCCTGCAACCACCCTTTCACTAATTGAGTAGTGAAAGGGTGGTTGAAGAGGCCTGAGAAAGTCAAGAGCGAAAGTCGCGAGAGATCGTGTGAACCGATCCGTGGGGCCGGTCCGATGAGGAGACGTGAGCGAAACGAGAAGCGACGGTGAGCTGCTGCGGGCCGCCGCGGACGGGGACCGGCGCGCCTTCGAGGAGCTGTACCGGCGGTACGCGCCGTGGCTGACCGCCCGGCTGCGCGGCCGGTGCGCCGACGCCGGTGTGGTCGACGACGTCGTACAGGAGACGTTCCTCGCGATCTGGCGGGGCAAGGCCCGCTATCACGAGGACGGGGATGTGGCCGGGTGGCTGTGGCGCATCGGCTCGCGGCGGCTGATCGACGCGCTGCGCGGCGACGGGGCACGGGGGCGGCTGCGGCAGACGCTGGCGCGGCTGCGGCACCGGGACGAGGTGTCCGCGGAGGAGCGTGTGCTCGCGGGGGTGGAGCACGGGGACCTCGCGGGCGCCCTCGTCCGGCTGTCACCGGAGCTGCGCGCGGTGCTGCAGGCCACGGTCATCGACGGGCTGACCACCCGGGAGGCGGCCGTCCTGCTCGGGATACCGCCGGGGACGGTCAAGACGCGGGCGATGCGGGCCCGCAAGCAACTGCGGGAGGCGCTGGCATGACTTGGCATGTCGACACGGAAGATCTACGGGCCTACGCCCAGGGCGAGTTGGCGCCACCCATGCTGTGGTCGGCCGACACGCACCTCACCGCGTGTGCACGGTGCCGGGGTGTGCTCGCCGAGGTCGGCGACCCCGTCTCCCTCGACGCCGGCTGGGAACGGCTGGACGCCGAACTCGACGCCCCCCGGCCGGGGTTGTTCGAGCGGCTGCTGCTGCGGATCGGCGTCGCCGACCACATCGCGCGGCTGCTGTCGGCCACGCCCGTGCTGCGCCGCTCCTGGCTGGGCGCGGTCGTCGCGGTGCTGGTCATGTCCGTCCTGGCCGCCCAGATCGCGGACTCGCCCGCGCTCTTCCTCGCCCTCGCGCCGCTGCTGCCCCTCGCCGGGGTCGCGCTCTCGTACGGGCCCGCGCTGGACCCGACGTACGAGATGGCGGTCGTCGCCCCCGTGCACGGGTTCAAGCTGCTGATGATCCGCACGGTCGCCGTCCTCGCCGCCGGGCTGGGCCTCGACGGCCTCGCGACCCTCGCCCTGCCCGGCTTCGGCCTGCGCGCCCTGGCCTGGCTGCTGCCCGCGCTCGCGCTCACCTCGACCGGCCTCGCTCTCACCGCGCGGCTCGGCCCGGTGCTCGCGCCGTCGCTGGTCGGCGGGGCGTGGGTGGCGCTGCTGCTGGCGGCCCACGCCCACGACGCCACGGCGACGCTCGTGCCGTTCACCGCGGCCGGCCAGGGGGTGGCGGCGGGGGTCGCCGCGCTCGCGGGCGGGCTGCTCTTCCTCGTACGTGACCGATTCGACCGCTTCCAGGGGACCGCCGTATGACTCCCACCGTTTCCGCCTCCGGGCTCAGCCTCCGCTACGGCGGGACCCGTGCCCTCGACGACGTGTCGCTGCGGCTGACCCAGGGCGTCACCGGGCTGCTCGGGCCCAACGGGGCCGGAAAGACCACCCTGTTGAGGGTGCTGGCCACCGCCGTGCCCGCGGACCGGGGTGCCTTCACCGTGCTCGGACACGACCCCGGCACGACGGCCGGCCGGCAGGAGGTGCGGCGCCGGCTCGGCTATCTGCCGCAGACGCCCGGCTTCCACCCGGACTTCACGGCCTTCGAGTTCGTCGACTACGTGGCGATCCTGAAGGAGCTGACCGATCGGGGCGCACGTCATCGCGAGGTGCGGCGCGTGCTGGACGAGGTCGCCCTCGCCGACGTACGCGCAAAGCGCATCAAGAAGCTGTCCGGCGGGATGCGGCAGCGGGTCGCGCTCGCGGCCGCGCTGGTCGGCGACCCGGGGTTCCTGGTCCTCGACGAGCCGACGGTCGGCCTCGACCCCGAACAGCGCATGCGCTTCCGGGAGTTGATCGCGCAGGCGGGAGAGGGCCGGACGGTTCTGCTCTCCACCCACCAGACCGAGGACGTGGCGATGCTCTGCCACCGCGTGCTGGTGATGGCCGGCGGCAGCATCCGCTTCGACGGCACACCCGCCGAGCTGACCGAGCGGGCAGCCGGCCGGGTGTGGAGCAGCACGGAACGCGACCCCGACGCGAAGGCGGGCTGGCGCACCGGCACCGGCTCCTTCCGCAACGTCGGCAATCCGCCGGACGGCGCCGACCTGCTCGAACCCACCCTGGAGGACGGCTACTTGCTCACCCTCGACGACGCCGGGGCGGAGGTGGCGGCGGTATGAGCGCGGTACTGGAGACGACGGCCCCGCCCGTCGCACGGGACGAGCAGCGCAGGCCGTGGGCGGCCGTGATCGCGCTCGCCCGCTTCGAGGCACGCCAACAGCTGTGGTTCTTCCCGGTGTTCGCGACCCTGCTGCTCTACATCGGCTACACCGTCTGGCAGTTGGGCTTCCCGAACGACGGCATGGACGCCTTCCCGGCCCTCCAGGACGCCGACCGGGCGACCCAGTCCGGGCCGATGCTGCTGGGCGTCGCGCTGTTCGTCTGCGTCAACCGGGCCGCGCTGCGCGACCGCCGGCGGGGCACCGACCGGCAGTTCGACGTGCTTCCGATGGAGCTGTGGCGGCGCACCCTCGCGCACGTCCTGTCCGTCGTCCCGTATGCGGCGCTCACCGCGCTGATCGTGCTCGGCGAGTTCACCTGGCAGGCGCTCAGGCCGGGCGCGGTGGGCCACGGCTCGCCGGCCGAACTGGCCGTCGGCCCCCTGTACGTGCTGCTGTCCGGCACCCTCGGCGTCCTGGCCGCCCGGCTGGTCCCGTCCTCCTTCGCGGCCCCGCTGCTCGTCCTCGCCCTCTTCACCGGCAGCGTCCTCGTCTCGGCGGGCACGGGGGGCGCGGAGTGGTCCCGCTGGCTGTCGCCGATCGTGAGCGAGATCAGCCACGACACCCTCCCCTCGGACCTGATCGGACGGCCCGCCGCCTGGCACGCGCTCTACCTGACCGGGCTGGTCCTCCTGGTGGCCGTCGGCGCCGTGCTGGCGGGCGGCGGACGGACCCGGGTCCTGACGGCGGGCCTCGCGGGCGCGCTGGCGCTCACACTGGCCGGTGCGGTGGGCCAGTCGGGCGGTGTCTCGCCGGAGTTGACGGCCGCCCGGGAGCGGGCCTCGTTCAGCCCGGAGAAGGAGCAGACCTGTGTGCGCGAGGGCGGGTCGACGTACTGCGCCTTCCCCGAGTGGACGGTGCGCACGGGCACATGGGCGGGGGTCGTGCACGAGGTGCAGTCGCTGTCCGGCGGCACCGCGCACACCCAGCCCCTCCTCGTACGGCAGCGCATCGAGGCCCGCTACGGCCTGGACGGCGACGCCGCGATCGCCCCGTCGACCACCCCGCACCAGGTGACCGTCGGCCCCGCATGGGGCGGCAACCGCGTCCCCGAGTTCTCGGCCGCCGTCGCCTCCGTGCTGGTCGCGGGCAACGAGAAGGCGGCGGGCGAACTGTGCGACGGCCGCATGGTGACCGTCATGTGGCTCGCCCTGTCCTGGCAGGACCACCCGATGCAGTCCCTGCGCAACGTCCGCCTCGACGACAGCGTCACCGGCTCGGCGATCGTCCTGGCACCGACGGACCCGCTGAGCATGACGGCGGCCCAGACGGATGTCGTACGGCAGTTGCTGGGCAAGGGACGTGACGAGGTCGGGGCACGGGTGAAGGCGCACTGGGCCGAGCTCACGGCGCCGAAGCTGACGACGGCACGGGCGGCGGAGCTGCTGGGGGTCCCGGTGCCGAAGGGAGCGATGGACAAGTGCGAGGCGTGATACGGGAGTTGACGCCCCCGGTCTGCCGCACCCTGCCCTGGCGGGCGTTGGCCGTCGGCAGCGGCCTGGGTCTGCTGCTCGCCGCGATGCCCCGTCTGTCGGACAGTGCCCTCGCAGGCTGGCCGCCCCTCACCCTCCTCCGCACCGCCGCCCTCGCCCACGCCCTGTCCCTCACGTTCCTCCTGGACGACCCGGCCCGGCACACCACCGCGGCGGTGCCGACCCGGCGGGCGCTGCGCACCGGCATCCGGCTCGCGCTCGTCGTCCCGCTCACCGCGCTGTGGTGGACGGCCGCACTCCTCCTCGTCCCGTCGGACACACGGCCCCCGACGTTGGGCATCACCCTGGAGGCGGCGGCGACGTGCGCGCTGGCGCTGGCTGCGGGGGCGGCCGCGATCCGCCTGACGGACGAGCCCCGGCCGGGCCCCTCGGTGGCGGCGGCCCTGCTCTTCACGGCCATCATGGCCCCGCTGCTCCTGCCGGAGCGGTGGCAGCTGTTCGTCTGGCCGCAGGACAAGCGATGGGAGGCGGCGCACGAGAGGTGGGCGTGGCTGCTGGCGGGGGCGGTGGTGGCGCTGGGGGTGTGCTTGCCGGAGCCGGTGCGGCGCTTTCAGCCCGTCCGGCGTTAGAGGACGAGGCCGCAGGCCGATGGGGGTCTGGGGGTGTAGCCCCAGGGACGCGCACCCCCACGCACCCGCACAGAATCCCGCCCGACCGCCGGAGGCTCACGTCTCCGTGCGGTACATCAGATCCGTCTCGTACGTCGTGAACCCGAGCCGCTCGTAGACCGACACCGCCGCCTTGTTGTCGGCGTCGACGTACAGCATCGCCGTGGGCAGGCCCTGGGCCTCCAGGTGGCGCAGCCCGATCGTGGTGAGGGCCTTGCCCAGCCCCCCGCCCTGCGCGCCCGGCCGCACGCCGAGGACGTACACCTCGCCCAGCCGCTCGGCCGCGTGGACCTTCGTCCAGTGGAAGCCGACGAGTTCGGCGCCGCGGAAGGCGAGGAAGAAGCCCGCCGGGTCGAACCACGGTTCGGCCTTGCGGTCGTCGAGGTCGCGTTGGGTGAGGGAGCCCTGCTCGGGGTGGTGGGCGAAGGCCGCGGCGTTCACGGCGAGCCAGGCGGTGTCGTCCTGACCGGGGACGAAGGTGCGGACGGTGACGTCCAGGGGGAGCACCGGCTCCGGCAGGTTCAGGTCCGCCAACGGGCGCCGCATCTGCCGCAGTTCGCGGAACAGGGTCAGGCCCAGAACCTGCGCGAGGTGCCGCGCCGCCGAGTGGCCCCCGTGCGCCCACACCCGCAGCCGCTTGCCGGACGCCGCGAGCAGGGCCGAGCCCAGCGCCCGCCCGTGACCGTGGCCCCGGTGCGCCGGGTGGACGACCAGCTCGGCGGCCGGCGCCTCCACCGGGTCGGTGTCCTCCAGCTGCGCGTAGCCGACGAGTTCGTCGCCGACGCTGAGGAGGAGATGCGAGACGCCCTCGCGTTCTCCGCCGCGCAGCTGCAGCCGGCCTTGCTCGGACACCGCCTGCTGCCCGTCGCTGAGGGCGGCGTCCCCCAGCAGTGCGAGCACGGCCTCGGTCTGCTCGGGGGCGAGCGCGGAGTAGGTCTCGATGGAGCGGGTCCGTCCCGCGTGTGCGGTGTCGTCGCTGGTCATGCGTACGAGGGTAAGGGGCGCGCCCGGCAAAGTGGGGGCACGGGGCGAACGGAACAGAAAGGCAAAGCGGAGGGCAAAGGGAAACCGGGATGTAACCAAGAAACCCCTGTTGTGCTACGCGCGTTGACCCTAGGCTGCGCCGGACGGGGCCATGACATTCAGCAGACCCACAGGGGGGCGCATGCCAGCCACTTCCCAGCCGTATCCGCGCCGCAGACGGACCTACCGTCTCATCGCCGCAGCCGCCGGTCTCGCCACCGCCGGCGCCCTCGCCGCCGCGCTTCCCGCGGACGCGCACGAGAGCAAGCCGGGGGGCCACCTCCCGAGCCGCTACCAGGACGTACAGCTGCTGTCCTTCAACGACCTGCACGGCAACCTCGAACCGCCGTCGGGCTCGTCCGGCCGCGTCACCGAACTGCAGGCCGACGGCACGACGAAGACGATCGACGCCGGTGGTGTCGAGTACCTCGCGACCCATCTGCGCGAGGCCCGCAAGGGCAAGGCGTACTCCATCACCGCGGCCGGCGGCGACATGGTCGGCGCCTCCCCGCTGATCTCGGGCCTCTTCCACGACGAGCCCACCATCGAGGCGCTGAACAAGCTCGACCTGGACGTCACGTCCGTCGGCAACCACGAGTTCGACGAGGGCGCCAAGGAGCTGGCCCGCCTGCAGAACGGCGGCTGCCACCCGACGGACGGCTGCTACACGGACGAGGAGTTCGAGGGCGCCGACTTCCCGTACCTGGCCGCCAACGTCCTCGACGAGAAGACGAACAAGCCGATCCTCAAGCCGTACTGGGTCTGGAAGAAGAAGGACGTCAGGATCGGCTTCATCGGCGTGACGCTCGAGGACACCCCGGGTGTCGTCTCCGCCGACGGCGTCAAGGGCCTGAAGTTCAAGGACGAGGTCGAGACGATCAACAAGTACGCCAAGGTGCTGCGCGCGCAGGGCGTGAACTCGATCGTGGCGCTGATCCACGAGGGCGGGCTGCCGGCCTCGGGCTCGTACAACTACAACTGCGACTCCCCGGGCGCCGGTGACGGCATATCCGGCCCGATCGTCGACATCGCGAAGAACATCACGCCGTCGGTGGACGCGCTGGTGACGGGCCACACACACGCGGCCTACGTCTGTACCATCCCCGACCCGTCGGGCAAGCCCCGCATGGTCACCTCGGCCGCGTCCTTCGGCCGCCTCTACACGGACACCACGCTGACGTACGACCGCTTCACCGGCGACATCGCCCGTACGTCAGTGAAGTCGGCGAACCACGTGGTCACCCGGACCGTCGCCAAGGCGCCGGACATGACCGAGCTGATCGGCAAGTGGAACACCCTCGCGGCGCCCGTCGGCAACCGCGCGATCGGCTACATCTCGGCGGACATCGCCAACACCGGCACCGAGTCCCCGATGGGCGACCTGATCGCCGACGCGCAGCTGGCGTACGGCAAGGAGCTGGACCCCGAGACCGACCTGGCGCTGATGAACCCAGGCGGTGTGCGGGCCGGACTGACGTACGCGGCCAAGGGCAGTGAGGGCGACGGGGTCGTCACCTACGCCGAGGGCTTCACCGTCCAGCCGTTCTCCAACACGGTGAACCTGCAGGACTTCACGGGCGCTCAGCTGATCCAGGTGCTGAAGGAGCAGGTGAGCGGCACGAACGCCGCCTCGCCGAAGGTCCTGCAGCCGTCCTCGGGTCTGACGTACACCCTGGACCTGACGAAGACCGGGGCGGACCGCGTGGTCACGGACTCCGTCAAGCTCAACGGCACGGCCATCGACCCGGCGGCCACCTACCGCGTCGCGACCAACAGCTTCCTCGCGGGCGGCGGCGACGGTTTCGCCACGCTGGGCCAGGGCACGAACGACCTGGTCGGGTCCGACGACCTGGCGGCGCTGGCGAAGTACCTGACGGCCAACTCCTCGGCCACCAGCCCGATTTCACCGCCGGTGGCGAACCGGATCACGATCGTGAGCTAGATCGCATACCGGAGGTAGAGGTTGCGGGTGGGGGGCGTTCGCATGGTCGGATGGATCGATGCGTGCCCCCCACCACATAACGACGCATCCTGGTACAAACATCAACGACTTCGTTGCGAGTGTCTTTGTCGCAAGTGAGGTCGAGGAAGAAGACGAGCCCTGGGCCCCGCCCAACCACCGCCGCGGCGGCCGCCGCCGCAGGCGAAGCCGCTTCGCGGGCCTCCCGCTCGCGCTGAAGGCGGTGGTGGGCGTCGTCGTCCTCGCCGCCTTCCTCACCCTCGCCGACCGCTGGGCGCTGCTGTACGCCGAGCGCCGGGCCGCCGATGCGCTCAAGGACCGGATGCACCTGAGCGCGGCGCCCGAAGTGGAGATCGACGGCTTCCCCTTCCTCACCCAACTCGCCGACGGCCGACTGAAGTCGGTGAAGGTGACCGTCCCGGACGTCGCGGCCGACCGGGTCTCGCTGGCCCGGGTGACGGCGACCGCGCACGACGTACGGCTGAACGCCCCCGACGGACCGACCTCCGTACGCGGCGCCGGAATTCCCCGCCTCGACGGCGACGTCCTGCTCTCCTTCGACGACCTGAACCGCGAACTCGGCGCGTCCCAGGTGTCGTTCACCGGACACGGCCATGACCGCGTCCTGGCCCGCGGCACGCTCCCCGTGGCCGGACACGACCTGCGGCTGCGCGCCGACGCCCGGATCCGCCGCGACGGCGACCGCGCCATCGCCACGCAGATCGGCGGGATGCGGCTGGACATAGGGGACCTGGCGACCTACCGGCCCGGCGTGCGCGCCTCCGAGGGCCTCCATCTCACCCGCGCCTCCGCCGCGCGGCTCGCGCACGAGACCGGCAAGGCCAAGGCGCTGTTCGCCGTTCCGTCGGTCGTACGGCGGCTCGGTGTGCCCGACTCCGCCGTGCGCGAGGCACTGCGCTCCGATGCGAAGCTGGCGCGGGTGACCGGCTCGCCGCGCTTCGTCCACCGGGCCATGCGGCTCAACCTGATCGACCTGGCCCTGGAACACCCGGCACTGCTGAAGCGGCTCGGCTTCGACCCGGCCCTCCTGGACGCCCTGCCCCGGCTCACCCGCCCCGTCCTCGCCGACCAGCTGTCCCTGGGCTTCCGGCTGCCCAAGCCGCAGCGCGGGGAACTGCGTCTGCGGGACGTGCGGGTGCAGAAGGACGGGATCAGGGTGCGGATCGAGGGCTCGGGGCTGGCCGTCGGTCGCTAAAACCTGTGTAAGCGCGGGTTCGGTTCCGGGATTCGCATGAGAGTTTATTTTCAGAGGCAACTCACATCGATCCTTATTGAGGTCTAAGGCGAAAAGGCTTTTTTGCCTGCGGGAATGCCGTAGTGTTTTCCATGTCGAAAGCGAATGACGCGAACGGCAACCAACGACGCGAAAGCGAAGGAGAACACGATGAGCTTCCACAAGATCGCCCCGGTGAAGAAGGCCCACAAGCCCGCCCCGGCCCCGAGGAAGAAGGCCCCGAAGAAGCCCCTTCCGGCCCCGAAGCGCCGCCCGGTCGGCCACAAGTAAGCCCGACGTAAAACCAGCCTGAGTCAAGAACAAGAATTCAGAGTTCACCGAAGTAAATCACAGGCAATTGCAGCAGATCGGTAGAAGGACTGTTGCAGAACCGCAGCAAAGAGGGACACAGACATGAGCTTCCACAAGATCGCCCCGGTCAAGAAGAGCAACTGCAAGAAGGCCGCCCCGGCCCCCAAGAAGAAGGCGCCGAAGAAGCCCGCCGCTCCGAAGCGCCGCCCCGTCGGCCACCAGGGCTGAGGCACGCCACGAGGCGGGGTCACCGGTTGGCCGAGCGAGCGCTCGCGCCGGTGGCCCCGCCTCGGCCATGTCCGGCGCCACCAAAGGGAGTTGTTGACCATGAGAGAGGTCCGCGAGGCCTTCCGCCGTTTCTGGCCGCTGACCCGCGGCGACCGCAAGTGGCTCGCGGCGATCGTCGCGTGCGTGGTGGTGTCCGCGCTCGCGGAGACCGCCTCGATCCTGCTGTTCGCCGAGCTCACCGACAACGCCCTGGCGGCCGGTTCGCTCTCCGCCTTCTGGGGCCCGGCCGGCGCCTGGCTGGGCGTCGCCGCGCTCGGCGCACTCGTCGGCTACCTCGGCAACTCGCTCGCCACCTGGACCGCGGAGAGATTCGTCCTGCGCCTGCGGGCAGGCGTCTTCCGGCACGTCCAGGGCCTGCCGCCGCACTTCTTCCAGAGGCACCGCCAGGGCGACCTGGTCGAACGCCTCACGGGTGACGTCGAGGCCATCGAGCAGATGGTGGTGTCCGGAGTCGTCGGCACGGTCGCCGCCGCCTTCTCCGCCGTCTTCTACTCCGCGGCCGCCCTCTACCTGCGCTGGGACCTGGCCCTGGCCACCTTCGTCCTCGCGCCCCTGTTCCTGCTCGCCGCCCGCCGCTTCTCCGGCCGTATCAGGACGGCTTCCCAGGACGAGCGGGTCGCCGACGGCGCGATCACCTCGGTGGTCGAGGAGTCGCTCGGCAACGTGGTGCTGACCCAGGCCTACAACCGCCGCGCGGACGAGGAGAAGCGGCTCGACGTCGAAGCCCGTGCCTGGATGAAGGCGAGCGTGCGCGGTGCCCGGCTCAGCGAGATGTACGAGCAGTTCGTCGAGGTCGTCGAGACACTGTGCGTGCTGGCCGTGATCGGCCTGGGCGTCTGGGAGATCTCCGCGGGCCGTATGACCCTCGGCCAGCTCCTCGCCTTCGCCGCCTTCATCGGCTACCTCTACCCGCCGGTCCGCAACCTCGGCCAGCTCGGGCTCACCCTCACCGCCGCCACGGCGGGAGCCCAGCGCCTGAACGAGATCCTGGACACCCGGCCCTCGGTCACCGATCCCGCCGAACCGGTCGCCGAATGGCCCGTGCGCGGCTGGCTCGGCCTGCACAACGTGTCCTTCCGCTACCCGGAGTCCCGCCGCGCATCCCTGCGCGACGTGTCCTTCACCGCGGGCCCCGGCGAACTCGTGATCGTCACCGGCCCGAGCGGCGCCGGCAAGTCGACCCTGTCGAAACTGCTCACCCGCTTCTACGACCCCGCCCAGGGCACGATCACCCTGGACGGCGTCCCGCTCACCGACGTACGGCTGGAGTTCCTGCGCGAGAACGTGGCGCTGCTGCCCCAGGAGACGCTGATCCTCAACGGCACCATCCGCGAGAACATCGAGTGCGGGCGCCCCGGCGCGAGCGACGAGGAGATCGAGCGGGCGGCGCAGGAAGCGGCCGCGCACAACTTCATCACCGCACTCCCCGAGGGCTACGACACCCACATCGCACCCGGCACGGCCGCCCTCTCCGGCGGCCAGCTGCAGCGCATCGCCATCGCCCGCGCGATGCGGCGCTCCGCACCGGTCCTCGTCCTGGACGAACCGACCGCGGGCCTGGACGCGGTGGCCGCCCGTCAGGTGGTGACCCCGTTGCGCAAGCTGATGGCGGGCCGTACGACGATCATGATCACGCACGACCTGAGCCTCGCGCCGGACGCGGACAAGATCCTCGTAGTGGACCGCGGACGCCTCGTGGAGGCGGGCACCCACAAGGAACTGGTCGCGCAGGGCGGCGCCTACGCGGCACTCGCCGAGCCGCTGCCGGACGCGGTGGCCGACGTACCGCAGGCGACGGACGAGACGATGATCCTCAGGTGGTAGCCCTGAGGGTGTAACCGAGCCCCCGCACGGTCTGGATGAGCCGCGGTTCGCCGCGGCTCTCCAGCTTTCGCCGCAGGTACATGACGTACACGTCGAGGGTGTTGGAGGCGGGCTCGAAGTCGAACCCCCAGACGTCATGCAGGATCTGCGTCCTGCTGAGCACCTTGGCCGGGTGCCGCATCAGGTACTCCAGCAGGCAGTACTCGGTCTTGGTGAGGTCGAGCGGCCGGCCGCGCCGGGTGACGACGCGGGTGCGCGGGTCCATCACGACGTCCTGGTAGGCGAGCCGGTCGTCGGCCCTGGGGGCCTCGGCGGTCGTCCGGGGCGCGCGCCGCAGCAGGGCCCGCACCCGGGCAAGCAGCTCCTCGATCGCGAAGGGCTTCATCAGGTAGTCGTCGGCGCCGTTGTCGAGGGCGACGATCCGGTCGCCGACCGCGTCCCGCCCGGTGATCATCAGGATCGGAACGGTGCACCCGGAGGCCCTGATCCGCCGCGTCGCCGCCAGCCCGTCGAGTCCGGGCATGGTGACGTCCATCAGCACGAGATCGGGGGCGTCCTCGGCCATTCCGACCAGGTCGATGACGGTACGTCCGTCCCCGGCGAGGAGGGTGTCGTACCCCTCGAACCGGAGCAGCCGCCCGACGCCTTCCCTCAGGTCCTCGTCGTCGTCGGCCAGCAGAACCGTTGTCTTCCGCGCCATGTGAACACGGTGTGGTGACGGGCTGTGCCGGAGCTGGCAGACGGATATGAGTGGACTACGGCTGCTGTGCGAGGGAGCGCGGGGGACGAGCGGTCCAGTACCGCTGGAGGCCGGTGCCGAAAACGCCGAAAAAGGCCAGCGGCACGCACACGAGCAGCAGGAACGGGTGCTCCGGCCGTCCGACCGCGACCTGCCAGAGATCGACCGCGTACATGGCGAACAGCACCGCGAGCGTGCTGTACGCGGCCCAGGTCCACGCCTTGCGCCCCGCGGCCCGCCGCACGATCCGCTCCTCGACCTGAGGACGCCGTTCCCAGGCGAGGCTGCGGTACGGGGCGGCGGCCAGGCACAGCGCCGAGACCTCCGCGAACGGGTCGTCCAGCTGCCAGTCGTCGAGGTGCGGGAGCCGGAAGCGGCGGCCCTCCATGTCGTAGAGATGAGTGAGCCACTGGGGGGCCAACCGGCCCGAGCCGCGCGGGGACGGCTGCACCCGGATGTCGTACACCTCGTGCCAGGCCCAGGTGTGTGACCGCAGGGGCCACTGTGCGGTGATGCCGACGGCCGTGACGCGGGTGTGCGCCCGGTACTGCTCCAGCGTGGCCCGGACCGCGGCCGCCACCACGAGCAGCGCGGTCGCCCCCGACGCCCAGATCTGCAGGCCGCCGTGGTCGCGACCGCTCTGGAGACGGCCGGTCTGGAGGAGGGCGTTCAGCATCACCGCGCCCAGCAGGAGCAGGTACGCCCGCGGCAGCTTGCGCCGCTTGCGGTACTCGCGCTCCACACCACCTACGTCCATCGACGGTTCCCCTCCCCAGGCGCACCGAACGGGCGCGCGGCTGGGGAGAGCGTAGAACCGCTCTCTGTGGGTCCTTCCGGCGGGTCAGGAAGCCGTCGGCGTCCAACCCCCCAGCCAGTCCGCGACCTCCTGGCCCGCGGCCTGCGCGTCGGTCAGCTGGGGCCGGTCGCTGCTCGCCGCGCCCGAACCCGCGCCGGTGTTCTTGTACTCGGCGAAACGGTCGTCCTTCCAGGAGAAGCCGCCCATGTCCGACCAGGGGGTGGACTTGATCGCGGCGCTCAGGCTGGTGCCCCGGACCGTGGTCTGCGGGTCGACCGTGGTGCTGCCGCCCGGGTGCCAGTTGCGGCCGAGGTAGAAGCTCCTCGCGTCCACGTCGCCGTTGACCGTCGAGCTGTTGATCAGGATGCCCTTGCGGTCGGCGGCGGTCGACGGAGCGGTGACATAACCGGCCGACGTACCGTTCCAGCGCTTCTTCAGCGTGATGACGGACTTGTCCACGACGGCCGTCGCCCGCCCGAAGACGAAGTCGACGTTGCCCGTGATGTAGGAGTTGGCGATGTACACCCGGCCGAGCTTGTCCGCGGCCGCGGTCTCCATCTCCAGCGTGTCCTGGTCGCCGTTGACGATGATCCCGTCGAGGAAGATCCGGTCCGCCTGCGTCAGCAGCGCCACCGCCTGGTTGGCGATGTCCTGGTGCGCGGCCTCGTCGAAGTCGTTGGTGACGGTCAGGTTGCGCAGCTGGGAGTCGTCGGACTGCACGGAGACCGTGGCGCTGCCGGGAGTGCCGTAGGTCGACCCGTCGGGCTTCTTCGTCCCCGCCGCGTTGTTGTAGGCGATCACCGTGTCCTTACGGCTGCTGCCCGCACCCTGGACGGTGACGTGCGGCTTGTTCGCCGGGACCTTGACGGTCTCGCGGTACGTGCCCGGCTTGACGGAGATGACGACACGCGAGGAGTTGTTCGCGGGTACGGCGTCCACGGCGGCCTGCACGGTCTTGTACTGCCCGCTGCCGTCCTTGGCGACGGTGAGCGTGGCCGCGGCCGCGGTGGTCGTGGCGGCCGTCGTACCGATCGAACTGCGCGGCCCCGCACCGGACTTGAGCAGACTCGGCACATCGGCGGCCTTGTCGAGCGTGTAGCTGTAGTAGCTCTTCGGATCCCAGGAGGCGCCGGAGCCCCCGCTCTCGTTCTTGCCCGTCGTACTGGAGAAGACGTTGCCGCGCTGGACGAGGGTGGCGGTGGAGTCCCGTACGACCGGGTTGTTGACGCCCTGGAAGTAGGAGTTCTCCAGCAGCATGTTGGTCTTGCCGCGGGAGTAGTTGCCGTAGGAGGACGTGATGTCCGTCCCCGCCACGTCCTCCAGGTAGTTGTTGTAGAGGTGCGCGTGGGCGACGTTGTCGGTCGACGGGTTGCGCTGCTCGGTCTCGCGGATCCAGTTGTGGTGGATCGTGATGTTCGCGGTGACGTTGTCGGTCCAGCCGATGCCGAAGGCCTTGTTGTCCTGGCTGAGCTTGTTCCAGGAGACGGTCAGGTAGCTGGTGTCCTTGCGGCTGTCGATGAGGCCGTCGGCCATGTGCCGGATGTCGTTGTGGTCGATCCAGACGTGATGGGCGCCGTCCATCTGGATGCCGTCGTAGTCGTGGTCCTTGTCGTTCCAAGT
Source organism: Streptomyces sp. NPDC001663 (assembly GCF_042893105.1). Taxonomy (NCBI): domain Bacteria; kingdom Bacillati; phylum Actinomycetota; class Actinomycetes; order Kitasatosporales; family Streptomycetaceae; genus Streptomyces; species Streptomyces sp. NPDC001663. The sequence continues at coordinate 46,442 of NZ_JBIAUR010000007.1, forward strand.
GCCCTGGTACGTATCCCGGATGGTGAGGTTCCGGATGATCACGTTGTGGACACCGGAGCCCAGGAAGAAACCACCGCCGACGATCTGCCCGGCCGTCCCCGACCCGACGATGGTCTTGTTGCTCTGGACCTTGATCTCTTTCCCGACCGGATCGATGTTGATCGCCGCGGCCACGACGATGACGTACGGATCGGCGGACGTCGCGTACTTCTCCAGGTCCGCGGCCGTCTTCACGGTGACGGTGTTGCCGTCCCGGCCTCCGTAAGTGCCGTTCTGCCCAAGGGCGTTGACGGAGGCGAAGCCGTCGGCGATGGCGGGGGCGGCGGTCGCGGCGGACGCCGTGTGCTGCGCGTCCGCGCCGAAGAAGCCGAGGTCCGTGCCGTAGGCGAAGGCACCGGCGGCGGTCAGTGCGAGGGGAGCACCGAGGACCAGGGCGGTTCCGCGCCGGCGGTGGCGAGCCTTGCGGGTGCTGTCACTCATGCGGGTTCCGTTCCGTGCGGGGGATGGGCCGCTGAGCAGTCGTCACCCTGCAGGGAAAGGTTGCCGCCCGGAATGAACCGGTGCCGCTCCTCAACTCTCGCGGGTCCCGGCACTCCCGCACCTCGGCCGAACGGCCGACCCCGGCGGCTACGCCTAGGTCACGGCACCTCGGGCGGAGCCGTCGGGGCCCCCGGCAGTCGTACGGTCGCCACCGTGCCGCCGCCGTCCGCGCGGGCCAGGGTGACCTCGCCGCCGGCCTGTTCCACCGTGCGGGCGACGATCGACAGACCCAGGCCCGAGCCGGGGAGGGCGCGGGCGCTCGGGGAGCGCCAGAAGCGGTCGAAGACGTAGGGGAGTTCTTCCTCGGGGATGCCGGGGCCGTGGTCCCGGACGGTCAGGATGCCGCTGCCGAGCTCCACCTCGATCGTGCCGCCCTCCGGGCTGAACTTCACCGCGTTGTCGAGGATGTTGACGATCGCGCGCTCCAGGGCGGAGGGCTCCGCGCGGACGTACCAGGGCTGGAGGTCGGCGTTGATGGTGAGCTCCGGCCCGCGGAGCCGCGCCCGACGCAGGGCCGCCTCGACCGCGTCCTGGAAGGACACCACCTGCACGCGTTCGCCCCGCTGCCCCTCCGACCGCGACAGCTCCTGCAAGTCGCCGATCAGGGAAGCCAGTTCGGTCATCTGCGCCTTGACGGAGGCGAGCAGGGCCTTGCGGTCCTCCGGGGGGATCGGGCGGCCGGTCTCCTCGCTGCGGGTGAGGAGTTCGATGTTGGTGCGGAGGGAGGTCAGGGGGGTGCGCAGTTCGTGACCGGCGTCCGCGATGAGCTGCTGCTGCAAGTCGCGGGAGCTGGCCAGGGACGACGTCATCGAGTTGAAGGAGCGGGAGAGGCGGGCGACCTCGTCCTCGGCGTCGTCCTCGACCGGGATACGGATGCTCAAGTCCTCGGTGCGGGCCACGTGTTCGACGGCCTCGGTGAGCTCGTCGACCGGGCGCAGACCGGCACGGGCGACCGCGAGACCGGCGGCTCCTGCGCCGATTACTCCGATGCCGGAGACGAGGAGGAGGATCAGCGCGAGGTCGTTCAGGGTCTTCTGGGTGCTCTTCAGGGGGACGGCGACGACGATTCCGATGTCGGGGCCGGCCTCCCCTGCGGAGTTGGTGGTGGGGGCCAGGTAACGCGTCATCACGCGCACTTCGGTGCCGTCGTCGGCGGTGCCGTTGCGGAAGTAGAGCTCGCGGACGTTCGCCTTCTTGATCACATCCTTGTCGGCCTGGGTGATTTTGACCGTGCCGACGGAGTCATCGGTGATGCAGACCTTCCCGTTCTCCGTGACCACCTGGGAGTAGGTGTTCCGGAAGAAGCCGGCGGTGTTCTGCGGGTTCTTGGTGCAGTTGATGATGGCGATCTGGGCCTGTTGGATCTGCCCCCCGGGTCCCTTCCCCTTCTGCAGGTCACTGTCGAGCTGCTGGTACAACTTCCCCTGCACGATGAACCAGCAGGTCACCGAAACCGCCGCCACCCCGAACGCCACAGCCGCCGCGACCAGCATCGCGAGCCGCGAGCGGATCGGCAGGGTGCGGAACCGGCGCAGAAGCCTCTTCACTCCGCCCCACCCTGCCGCAACACATACCCCACACCCCGAACCGTGTGCACGAGCCGCGGCTCACCGCCCGCCTCGGTCTTCCGGCGCAGGTACATGACGTACACATCAAGGGAGTTGGACGACGGCTCGAAGTCGAAGCCCCACACCGCCTTCAGGATCTGCTCACGCGTGAGCACCTGGCGCGGATGGGCCATGAACATCTCGAGCAACGTGAACTCGGTACGGGTGAGCTCCACCGGCCGCCCACCCCGCGTCACTTCCCGCGTCGCCAGATCCATCCGCAGGTCGGCGAAGGTCAGCGCCTCGTCCTCCTGAGCCGTACCGGCGACCGCAGCCGCCGCATACGAGCTGCGCCGCAGCAAGGCACGCACGCGCGCGAACAGCTCGTCCAGCTCGAACGGCTTGACCAGGTAGTCGTCCGCGCCGGCGTCCAGCCCCGTCACCCGGTCACCGACCGTGTCCCGCGCCGTCAGCATCAGGATCGGCGTCGTCGTGCCCGCCCCGCGCATACGGCGGGCGGCGGTCAGGCCGTCCATGCGCGGCATCTGGATGTCGAGGACGACCAGGTCGGGCTGGTACGCCGTGGTCTTCTCCAGGGCGTCCGCGCCGTCCACGGCGACTTCGGTGTCGTACCCCTCGAAGGCGAGGCTGCGCTGGAGTGCTTCGCGCACGGCCGGCTCGTCGTCGACGATCAGGATGCGCTGGGGGTCACGGTCGCCATCGGCGGGGCTCATGGGCTTCGGATTCCTCGGGTGCGGTGGGACGACAGGGGGGCCGGCAGTGCGGAACGACCCGGACGTGCCGGACGTACCGACGGCTTTCAGCCTCGCATGTTTCCCTGCGGGCGCGTAAAGAGCGGAGCGCTGAGTGCGATCAGGCGCGCATCGCCGCGACCCGGTTCAACGGCACCTTGCGGCGGTGCGGGCGGGCGGCCGTGGTGCGCAGGCCCATCATCTGCGGGGCCAGCTCCGGCGCCCGGGCCGCCGGGGCGTGCAGTTCGTACGCCACCTCGAGGGCCAGGGCGAGGCCCGCCGGATCGATGCCGGCGACGGTGTGGGAAACCTGCTTGATCATGACGTACTCCCTGCTGGTGAGGTGCGGGGTCAGTTGGTGGAACCGGACCGGAGCGTGGCCAGGTCGGACTTGACGGTGTTGATCGGGATGGCGAAGCCGAGGCCGACGCTGCCGGCGTCCGAGGAGCCCGAGGACGAGGACGAACTGGCCGAGTACATCGCGGAGTTGATGCCGATGATGTTGCCCGCGGCGTCGATCAGCGCGCCGCCGGAGTTGCCCGGGTTGAGGGAGGCGTCCGTCTGGATCGCCTTGTACGTCGTCGTGGACGAACCGGTGTCGCCGTTGAACTGCTGGCCGCCGAAGGAGAACGGCCACTGGCCGTTTCCGCCGCCCTGACCCTGGTCCTGGCTCTGGCCCTCGTCGGTCGCGACGGTCACGTCGCGGTTGAGGGCCGAGACGATGCCGCTGGTGACAGTGCCGCTCAGGCCCTCGGGGGAGCCGATCGCCACGACCGTGTCGCCGACCTGGACGCCGTCGGAGTTGCCGAGGGTCGCCGCCTTCAGGCCGGAGGCGTTCTCCAGCTTGATCAGGGCGAGGTCCTTCTTGCTGTCGGTGCCGACGACCTTCGCGGTGTAGCTCTTGCCGCTGCTGGTCGTCACCTTGATCGACGAGGCGCCGGAGATCACGTGGTTGTTGGTGACGATCTCGCCGTCGCTGGTGATGATCACGCCGGAGCCGGTCGACGAGCCGTTGCTCAGCGTGGCGCTGATCTCCACGACGCTCGGGCTGACGGCCGCGGCGATGGTGGCGACGTCGCCCTTCTTGCTGGACGGCACCACGTTGGTGCTGGTGCTGCTGGAGGCGACGGTGTCGTTGCCGGTCAGCTCCTGTATGCCGTACGCGGTACCGCCACCGATGGCCGCGGCGACGATCGCCACGGCGGCGAGGAGGGCGAGGGGCCCGCGGGTCCGCTTCTTCGGAGCGGGCGCCGGGGCCGCGGGCTCCGCGGGGAGGGCGGGGAGGAGAGCCGTACCGCCGCCGCTGCCGTCACCGCCGTATCCGGAACCCTCGACGGTGACCGGCTGCACGGGCGGCTGCGCCGGCGGGGGCGGCCACGCGGGGTTCACGGGGGCGGAGGCGTGCTGCTGGGCGCCCTGGTACGGGTTCTCGTAGCTCTCGTACTCGCCGCTGCGGCGGAAGCTCTCGGTCATGACAACGAGCTTGTCGCGCAACCATGAGAGCTTCCTGAGCGCCCGCTGAGAAGCCCGGCAGAACCTCGTATGCCCGATATAAAGGCAGTACTCGCAGCTGGGCGGGGCCTCTCAGACAAGGTTCATGGAAGCGTCCCGTCAGGGGCGCTACTCGCAGCCGCAGGACCGACGCACCACCAGCCGGGAAGGAAACGTCTTCAACCGCTCCCGCCGAGCCCCGGCGACCCGCAGCCCGTCGTCCAGCACAAGGTCCACCGCAGCCCGAGCCATCGCCGAGCGGTCCGACGCAACCGTCGTCATCGGAGGATCCGCAAGCGCCGCCTCCTTGATGTCGTCGAACCCGACGACCGCCAGCTCCCCCGGCACATCGATGCGCAGCTCGCGCGCGGCCCGCAGCACACCGATCGCCTGGTCGTCGGTGGAGCAGAAGATCGCGGGCGGCCGCCGCGGCCCGGAGAGAATCTCCAGCCCCACCTGGTACGCGTCATACCGGTTGTACGGCGCCTCGAAGAGCCGCCCCTCCGTGGAGATCCCGGCCTCGTCCATCGCCTGCCGCCAGCCCTCGACGTGGTCGGAGACGGGGTCGCCGACGGCGGGGGTCTCGGCCGTACCGCCCATACAGGCGACGTACTCGTAGCCGTGCTCGATCAGGTGCTGTACGGCGAGCCGGGCGCCGCCCAGGTCGTCCGTGACGACGGCGACGTCGTCTATGGCCTCGGGCCGCTCGTGCAGCAGCACCACCCGGGCGTCCCACGCCTCGATCTCCGCGGCGGCGAGGTCGTTGAGCGCATGGCTGACGAGGATCAGGCCGGAGACCCGCATGCCGAGGAAGGCGCGCAGGTAGTGGACCTCGCGCTCGCCCACGTAGTCGGAGTTGCCGACCAACACCATCTTTCCGCGCTCGGAGGCGGCCTGCTCGACCGCGTGCGCCATCTCCCCGAAGAAGGGCTGGCGCGCGTCCGGCACGATCAGGCCTATGAGGTCGGTGCGCCTTGACGCCATCGCCTGGGCGACCCGGTCCGGCCGGTACCCCAGTTCCTTGATGGCGGCGAGGACACGCTCGCGCGTGGCCGGGGCGACCGGCCGGGGTCCGTTGTTGATGACATAGCTGACGACGGCGGTGGAAGTTCCCGCCAGCCGCGCCACATCATCCCGAGTCACCTTGGCCACGCGCGGAGTCTACGCGGATATACCCGCTCTGGGCAGGGCGAGAAGGAGCTTCACTCGACGCTCCCTGTGCGGAAGCAATGCCCTGCCCGGGCGGCCGCTATGCCTCCGCCGGTACCTCGGCGGCGTCCAGGGCGGCCGTCTCGTCCGCATCCTCCGGCTTTGCGGCGACAGCCTTGGCCTTCGCCTCGTCCGAAGTGCGGTCGGCCTTCTCGGGAGTAACGAATCGATAACCGACGTTCCGGACGGTCCCGATCAGCGACTCGTGCTCGGGTCCGAGCTTGGCGCGCAGGCGCCGTACGTGGACGTCGACGGTGCGGGTGCCGCCGAAGTAGTCGTATCCCCAGACCTCCTGCAGCAGCTGTGCGCGCGTGAACACACGGCCCGGGTGCTGCGCGAGGTACTTCAGGAGCTCGAACTCCTTGAAGGTGAGGTCGAGGACGCGCCCCTTGAGCTTGGCGCTGTAGGTGGCCTCGTCGACGGACAGGTCGCCGTTGCGGATCTCCATCGGGGAGTCGTCGTTGACGATCTGCTGCCGGCCCATGGCCAGGCGCAGACGGGCCTCGACCTCCGCCGGGCCGGCGGTGTCGAGGAGGACGTCGTCGATGCCCCAGTCGGCGGTGACGGCGGCGAGGCCGCCCTCGGTGACGACGAGGATGAGCGGACAGCCAGGGCCGGTGGAGCGCAGCAGCTGGCAGAGGCTGCGGACCTGCGGCAGGTCACGGCGCCCGTCGATGAGGATGACGTCGGCGCCCGGGGTGTCGACGAGGGCGGGGCCTTCGGCGGGAGCCACGCGCACGTTGTGCAGCAGCAGGCCAAGGGCCGGGAGCACCTCCGTCGACGGCTGGAGGGCATTGGTCAGGAGCAGCAGAGAACTCATACGTCTGGTTCCTCCTCGGTCCCTGCGAGGACGTTGTGCGGTGCGGCACTGCTCTGCGATCCCGAAGGCCCGTACACCTGCGGTTTCCCGCGTCGTATACAACGCTTCCGAAAGCACAAAAGGACCCGGGGGCTACGCTGCCCGAGTCCTCTGCCCAGCAGAATAGCCCACATGAGCACTACTCCGGCAGGTCATGTGGCGCGATCCACCGTTCGTCCGAACTCCGAGACGAGCAGACGCACACCTTTACGGACGTTTCTACACACGGACGACGGCGTGACGATCGATTCCGTATACGACCCGGGTCGGGCCGTATACGACGCCTCCGCGCCACCTGCCGTTGATCTCGTGTTCGTCGTCGCCCACGGCTTCACCGGCGACGTGGACAGACCGCACGTACGGCGGGTGGTCGAGGCGTTCACGCAGTACGGGGCCGTGGTCACGTTCTCCTTCCGCGGCCACGGGGCCTCGGGCGGGCGCTCGACGGTCGGCGACAAGGAGGTGCTGGACCTGGCGGCCGCGGTGCGGTGGGCGCGCTCGCTCGGGCACACGCGCGTGGCGACCGTCGGCTTCTCCATGGGCGGCTCGGTGGTGCTCAGGCACGCGGCGCTGTACGGCACCGACGGGGGGCGGCACGAAGGGAAGCGCGAGGGGCGCACGGAAGCGGCGACGGACGCCGTGGTTTCGGTGAGCGCTCCCGCCCGCTGGTATTACCGGGGAACGGCCCCTATGCGGAAGCTCCACTGGCTGGTAACGCGTCCGGAGGGCCGCCTTGTGGGCCGACACGTCTTCCGTACGAGGATCCACCACCGGGAGTGGGACCCGGTGCCGCTGTCTCCCGTGGAGGCGGTGCCGGGCATCGCGCCGACCCCGCTGCTGATCGTGCACGGCGACCGGGACGGATACTTCCCCGTCGACCACCCCCGCATGCTGGCCGCCGCGGCGGGCGACCACGGCGAACTGTGGCTGGAAGGCGGCATGGGCCATGCCGAACATGCGGCCACGGACGACCTGCTGGCCCGCATCGGGGACTGGGCTGTCGCTCGCGCGGGCTAGCCTGACGGAGTACACAGCCGGATACACAGCAGACCGACTGCCTACTGATCATCGATTGAGGAACCGGATGCCAAAGGTCACGGTGCGCTACTGGGCCGCCGCGAAGGCCGCGGCCGGGGTCGCCGAGGAGCCGTACGACGCGGCCACCCTCGCCGAGGCGCTCGACGCCGTGCGCGAGCGACACCCCGGGGAACTCGCGCGCGTGCTGCAGCGATGCTCGTTCCTCATCGACGGTGACCCCGTGGGCACCCGCGGACATGAGACGGTACGGCTGGCCGACGGCGGCACGGTCGAGGTGCTCCCGCCGTTCGCAGGAGGGTGAGGATGACCGACCAGCCGTACGACCCCCGGTACCAGGGGTACGACCCGTATCAGCAGCAGCCGCAGCAGGTGTGGCCGGGCCGGCAGGGGCACGAGGACCCGCAGGCGGCCCAGCAGTACACACAGCAGTGGCAGGGGCAGACCTGGGAGACGCAGCTGCACCAGCCGGTGTCGGGCACGGAGACGGCGTACCTGCCGCCGCAGGCACCGACCGATCCGTCGGCCTACGGGACCCAGGCCCAGGCCTGGAACCAGCAGCAGCCCCCGCAGGCACCGGCGCCCGAGCAACCCGGGGAGGTGCCCGGGACCGCCTACGGTCCGGCCACCCTGGGCGGCAACTCCCGCATCACCGACGCCCAGCGGGCCCGCCTGGAGGGCCGCTCCCCGATCATCGAACCGGGCATGCAGCCGGCCGCGCTCACGGCGCTGCTGGGCCTGCTCCTGTCCGGTACGGCGGCACTCGGCTCGTACGCCCTGCTGGCGCCGCTCGTCGTCCTCCAGGCGGTCACCGCGGCGGGCTGGTTCCGGCTGAACGGCATGTGGCCGGCCCGGCAGGGCATCGCGCTGGCGTTCCTGGGCGCGCTGGTGGCGGACGCGGCACTGCTGACGGCGGGCCGCGAACAGGGCCCGGAGGCGATCCTGGGCACCCTGGGCGTCTGGGTCCTGCTGTCCCTGGTCCTCCAACTGCGCTCCCACGCTGACCCGGACGAGCGGATGTACGGCCTGATGGCGTCGGTGGCCTCGGCGGCGCTGTCGATCGTGGCGGCGGGTTATCTCGCGGCGGCCGGGGAGGCGGTGTCGGTGGGCGCGGCGGCGGTCGCGGTGGCCCTCCTGGCCCGCGCCCTCCCGCTGCCCACCCCGGCCTCGATCGTGGTCTCCCTGCTCGCGGCGGCGGGCGCAGGCATCGCGGTCGGCGCCACGACGGACTTCGGCCCGAGCGGCGCCCTCCTGGGCGCGGCCGCAGCGGCCTGCGCCCTGATCGGCCACCGTGTGGCGAGCTACGACTACCCGTCCCGCTTCGTCCACTTCACAGCGGGCGTGGCCCTACCACTGACCGCTGCGGCGCCGGTGGTCTACGTATTGGGCCGGGCGCTGGGCTGACGCCCCTGGTCGGCAGGTCACCGTGGTCGTTTCTTGCCGTCCAGTTCGTCCCACCACTCGTCGGACTTGGGGTCGCCGGACGGGTCGTCCCACCAGCGGTCGTCGGGGCCCCGTCGGTTGGCGACCATCGCGGCGACCGGGGGGATGACCATCGCCACGACGCACATGGCGACGGCCGCCGGGATCGACCAGAGGCGTACGACTCCCCAGGCCAGGACGAACAGCGTGATGCAGGTGCCCATCATGGCGAAATACGCGTGACGCCGACGTGCCAGCATGCCTCCAGGGTAGAACCGGGGACGCCGAAGGGCCGTACCACAAAAGGTACGGCCCTTCGTTCGTGCTGGTGCCGTCAGACGGCGATCGCGACCTCCGCGAGGCCGCCCTGCTGGGCGACGACCGTGCGGTCGGCGGTGGCGCCGGGGACCAGGGCCCGGACGGTCCACGTGCCCTCGGCCGCGTAGAAGCGGAACTGCCCGGTGGCGGAGGTCGGGACCTCCGCGGTGAACTCGCCGGTCGAGTCCAGCAGGCGGACGTAGCCGACCACGGGCTCGCCGTCCTTCGTCACCTGGCCCTGGATCGTGGTCTCACCGGGCTTGATCGTCGAGGCGTCCGGGCCGCCGGCCTTCGCTCCACACATGTCTTTCTCCAAGAGGGGTCTGACCGGAGGAAGGCCGGTCGGGATTTGCGGGTTTGTTCGCTTGCTGCCGGTCTTACTTGTTGGCGCCGAGCTCGATCGGCACGCCGACGAGGCTGCCGTACTCGGTCCAGGAGCCGTCGTAGTTCTTGACGTTCTCGACACCGAGCAGCTCGTGCAGGACGAACCAGGTCAGGGCCGAGCGCTCACCGATGCGGCAGTAGGCGATCGTGTCCTTGGCCAGGTCGACGTTCTCCTCGGCGTAGAGCTCCTTGAGCTCCTCGTCCGACTTGAACGTGCCGTCGTCGTTGGCGTTCTTCGACCACGGGATGTTGCGGGCGCTCGGGACGTGACCCGGACGCTGCGACTGCTCCTGCGGCAGGTGCGCGGGGGCGAGCAGCTTGCCCGAGAACTCGTCGGGCGAGCGGACGTCGACCAGGTTCTGCGAACCGATGGCCGCCACCACGTCGTCGCGGAAGGCGCGGATCGACTTGTCCTGCGGCTTGGCGGTGTAGGAGGTCTCGGCGCGCTCGGGGACCTCCTCGACCAGCTCGCGGGCGTCCAGCTCCCACTTCTTGCGGCCGCCGTCGAGAAGCTTGACGCTGTCGTGGCCGTAGAGCTTGAAGTACCAGTAGGCGTACGACGCGAACCAGTTGTTGTTGCCGCCGTAGAGGATCACCAGCGTGTCGTTGGCGATGCCCTTCGACGAGAGGAGCTTCTCGAAGCCCTCCTGGTCGATGAAGTCGCGGCGGACCGGGTCCTGCAGGTCCTTGGTCCAGTCGATGCGGATCGCGTTCTTGATGTGGTTCTTCTCGTAGGCGGACGTGTCCTCGTCCACCTCTACGATCGCGATGTTCGGGTTGTCCAGGTTGTCCTGGACCCAGTCGGCGTCAACGAGGACGTCGCTGCGGCTCATGCTCTTTCTCCTCCGGGGCAGTTGCGGCGGGGCGTGCGAGTGCGAGGGGTGCGCGCGCTCGTGCGAGGGCAGCACACGGGTGCCCTGGTCAGGGCGAGGGGGATGCGGAGCTCTGCGCTTCCGCTCAGAAGGGGCGACAGAGCATGGCGGCGACGCGGCACAGGTCGACTGCCCGCCGCTTCGTGAGATCCGCCTGTCGCTTCATGGGCTCGATCGTAGGGACGGACAGCCTGGCGTGTCACCGGTGTGTCGTATTTTGAGACGCGATCGTCCGGGATATGAGAAACGATCAGTGCCCGTGCCGTCTCGGTACGGCTTCCGGGCGCATGTATCCGTCGTCACAGCTGTGGTGCGGACGATGCCGTCTCACCTTTCGGACTCTGTCGTTCCACCGAACGTCGTCCTACCCGGCCAGCTTGACGTTCGAACCCTTCACCGTGATCTCCACACCGTTCTGCGCAGCCTGCACACTGTCCAGCTGTACACCGCCCGGCAGCTCGTCGATCTTCTGCTGGAAGTCGGTGATCGACCGGATCCGGGACTCTGCGAGGTCGACGACCAGCTTGGGCAGGTTGTCGGCGTGCACCTTCACGGTGTCGCCGTCGACGGTGACCGTGCTGAGCACCGGGTACGTCTGCGAGGCGCCGGCGACCGAGACCTTCACGTCGACCTTGATCTTGCCGTTGCCGCCGTCGGAGAGGCCGACGACCTGGGCGGTGACCCCGGAGATGATGTCCGTCGGCTGGGACTTGGCCGCCTTGAGCAGCTCGTCGTAGGCGATGGTCGCGGTGCCCGTCGCGGTGGACGCGGTGGCGGAGCTGTAGTCGCCGGAGAACTTGACGCCCTTCATGTCGGCCTTGAGGTCGTCGATCCGGATGCTCTTCGGACCGCCGTTGCCCGACGTGGCGGTGCCCGTGTCGGCCTCGTAGTCCTTGATGTCGACCTCGACGTCGTCCAGCTCGCCGGAGGCGACCTGGGTGAGGAAGGGGAAGCCCTTGATGGACACGTCCGGGGTGGAGGCCAGGTTCTCGGTGGTCTTCAGCTTGTCCGCCGCCTCGTTCTCGGCGAAGTGGACCGCCACGCGGTCGGCGATCACGAAGAGGCCGCCCAGGATCACGACGACGATCAGAAGTATTCGCAGGGCGCGCATTCGGTGTTTCCCCCACCTGGCCGGACGACAACGACGACGGTCACGACGACCGGGTGGCCGTCTGGCGCGAGACTAACCCCACGGCGAGCTGCGGCCCGGGGATTGTCGATCACCTGTGACAGGAGATGCGGCCGACAGGAGATACGGCCGGGGAAGGCATCCCGGCTCAGTACACCAGCGCCTGCGTCTCGTCCCCCAGCGCCTCCTGGACGAAGACCTGCGCCCCGGCGATCCGTACCCCCTCGATGACGTCCTTCTCCGTGATGTCCCGGCGGGCCGCGCACTGGGTGCACAGCGTGACGTGGCCGGCCGCGAGGATCGAGTCGAGCAGGTCGGGCAGCGGGGCCGCGTGCGGCAGCTCGAACTCGGCGGCCCGGCCCGGCAGCGCGAACCACGCGGACTCGCCGGTCAGCCACAGGGAGACGTCGACACCGCTGGCCACGGCCACCGCCGCCACCGTGAACGCCTGTGAGCACCGCTCGGGCGCATCGGCCCCCGCCGTCACCTTGATCACGAGCTTTTTCGCCATGGCCGAATCGTAATCAACTCGCTTACAACTCCGGCCCCCGGCAGTGAGTCTTCTGTGAGCGCGCATATGGAATGCACGCTTCACGTTCTGTGGGGGGACGTCTTGGAAGTACCCGAAGAGGTGGCCGACGCACCGGTTGTGCCGGTTGTTCCGGCCGACGTACCGGTTGTTCCGGCCACTGAGCCGCACCGGCCCCGGCGCCGTGGCCGCACCACCCTGCTCATCGCCGGCGCCGCGGTCCTCGGCGTCGTCGCCGGCACCTGTGTCGGCTACGTCGTCCAGGCCGACCGCGAGCCGACCAAGTTGCCGTCGCTGTCCCAGCCGAAGCTGGCCCAGAGCAAGGGCAACGGCCCCGAACCGCTGTCGGCCGCGCAGGACCGCCGCGTGAAGACCGACGGCGACCTGCGCAGGCTGCTGCTCAAGAAGCCGGGCGGCACGAAGAACGCCGACTGGCTGACCAGCTCCGACGGCTGGATGGACCTGGCCGGTTACGCGGAGACGTACACCAAGCCGGCCGGCATGTTCGGCGACCTCGTCGGCAGCGAGTTCCGCCGGGCCGCCGTCACCGGCTGGGAGACCGGCAACTACGACGTGGAGATCCGCCTGATCCAGTACCGGCAGGAGGAGGGCCGCGAGGCTGCCGACGCCAACGACAACAACCTGTACTGGGCGGACGCCAAGGCCGGCACCGACAACTGGTCGATCCCCGGCACCGGGGACGGCGAGGCCTATGTGCACTCCCGGCCCCGCACCGAGGCCGGCTATCTGCCGCAGTACAGCGCGGAGGCCTTCGCCTGGCGCGGCGACATCTCCGTGGAGATCTTCGTCTGGGACACCAAGCCCGTCCCCAAGGCCAAGATCATGGACCTGGCAAAGCGGCAGATGGAGCGGCTGTGAGCGAGAACCAGAACGAGCAGCCGGTGAATGACGAGCAGTCTGTCGGCGACCAGCAGCTGGTGGGTGCGGTCGGCCCGGTCGAGTTCGTGACGCCCGACATGGCCGCCGGCTTCGCCGCGGCGCCCGTCGCCGTGCCCGCCAAGCCGCCCGTCCGCCTCGGCCGCGTCGCCGCCGTCGCCGGGTCCGTCCTGCTCGCCGTGGCCGTCGTCGTCGGCGTCGTCACCACCGTCGTCACCGTGAACGGCGCCGACCGCGACGCGGGCGCTCCGGTGTGGAAATTCCCCGTGGACAAGGCCAAGGACGCGAAGGCGGCCGCCCCGAAGGGGCTCGCCGCGATGCTCGTGCCGTACGGCGCCGACGGCTGGACCCGCGGGCCCGACATCGCGGAGTTCGGCTCGGACGCGCAGCTCAGCGGCGCCGAGGCCACGGCGCTGCGCAAGCAGTCGCTGAGCGACCTGCCCCGTTCGCAGCGCAAGCGGCTGGAGAAGCAGATCGACAAGGAGCGCATCAAGGGCATGGCGATGCGCAGCTACGTCAGCACGGACGAGACCTCCTCCGTCTACACGAACAAGGCCTCCACCGTCTCCGTCCAGCTGGCCCAGATGGACAACAAGGCGGCCGTGCGGAACCTCTCGGAGTTCCAGAACGAGTTCCTCGACGCCCTCGGCGTCTTCCGTGACGGCCCGCGGATCGAGGGCCACAAGAACGCCCGGTGCTTCCTGCCGCCCGCGGACGACAAAGAGAAGCTCGACGCGATGTACTGCTCCGCCTACCAGGGCGACGTCCTGGTCACCCTCACGGCCAGCAGCGCCAAGCCGCTGCAGAAGACAGGAATCGCGATGCTGCTGAAGGAACAGCTCGACCGCATCGCCGAGCCGGGGGAGGCGGTATGACCGAGCAGCAGCACACCGAGGTGCCCCCGATGCCGGACGCCGCACCCCTCGTACCGCAGCCCGCGCCGAAGAAGGACCGCCGGGTCCTGCGTGCCGTGCTGCGCTGGACCGCCGCCGTCGTGGTGTTCGCGGCGGCCGGGGCGGGAACGGCGTACGGGATCACGGGCATGGAGCGGACGGACGTACCGGGTCTGAAGACCGAGTCGGACGGGCGCTGGGACTACCCGACGCTCGTCAAGCCGCCGCTGCCCTCCGGCAGTCCCGGGCCCTTCGCCGAGGACAACAAGGCCGGCGCCCACTACGCCGACCTGCGCGCCCTCGTCCTGCCCGCACCCAAGGGGGCGACCGAGGACAAGGCCCTGAGCGGCAAGGACGGCTGGCTGGCGACGAAGGACTTCCTGGCGGAGTACGCGCAGAAGGACGACCGCGAGACGCTGCGGCAGAAGTTCGTCGACAACGGTCTGCGGCACATCGCGGCCCGCGGCTGGACCACCCCCGACGGCACGCACACCCGCATCTACCTGCTGCACTTCGACACCGCGGCGGTCGTGGACGACATGTTCTCCTCCGACATCGCGCCCTACAGCAGCCCCGGCTACCAGCTGCGCGGCGTCGGTTCCTCCGTCAACGACGAGGGCTTCGCGCCGCAGGCCCGGGTCGAGGAGGTCCCGTACTCCGCATACGTCGAGACCAAGCCGTACGGCGCCGAGATGGTCCGGCAGGCGTACCTGTCCGCCGGTGACGTTCTCGGGGTGATCGTGCAGTCCCGGAAGGGCACCGCGCAGCCCGTCCCCTTCCGGCAGACGGTGATCCTGCAGAGCCAGCTGTTGGGGTGACCCCCGTAGGGCCTACCTCACGCGGAGAGCCGGGCCCCACCCGACTAGAGTGGGGCCCGGCTCTTGTGTACAGCCAACCCTCGCTCAACCAAGGAGCACCCCGTGCTTGAGGCATTCTTCGAAGCCCTGCTGGTCCTGGTCTGCGTCGGCGTCCTCGCCTTCGCCGGGCTGACCGTGAAGAAGCTGTACCAGGGCCAGCGCTGACCCCCGTCTAGGAACCGCCACTCATGATCGAGATCCCGTCCGACCTCCACAAGGACCTCGTCCCGCTCGCCTTCCTGCTCGGCAACTGGGCCGGCGCGGGCGTCCACGACTTCCCCGGCTCCGAGAAGTGCAACTTCGGGCAGGAGGTCACCTTCACCCACGACGGCCGGGACTTCCTGGAGTACCACTCCCACACCTGGGTCCTGGACAACGACGGGAACAAGGTCCGTCCCCTGGAGTCCGAGTCCGGTTTCTGGCGCATCGACGCCGACCGCAAGGTCGAGGTCACCATGGTGCGCAACGACGGGGTCGTCGAGGTCTGGTACGGCGAGCTCGCCGACAAGAAGCCGCAGATCGACCTGGTCACGGACGCGGTGGCGCGCACGGCCGCCTCCGGCCCGTACACCGGCGGCAAGCGCCTGTACGGCTACGTCAAGAGCGATCTGATGTGGGTCGGCGAGAAGCAGACCCCCGAGGTCGAGCTGCGCCCCTACATGTCGGCCCACCTGAAGAAGGTCGTCACCCCGGAGGACGTCGAGCGCTGGGCCAAGGCCCTGCCGGACGACATGCCGGACGACGGGATCGCCTTCTTCAAGTAGGCGTTCGTCTTCTTCAAGCAGGCCTTCGTCCGAGTGGGCCTAGACTCGTCGGTGTGGTGAGCACCGACTGGAAGAGCGACCTCAGGCAGCGCGGCTACCGGCTGACGCCGCAGCGCCAGCTTGTCCTCGAAGCCGTGGACACCCTCGAGCACGCGACCCCCGACGACATCCTCACGGAAGTGAAGAAGACGGCGTCGGGGGTCAACATTTCCACCGTGTACCGCACGCTGGAGCTCCTGGAGGAGCTCGGGCTGGTCAGCCACGCCCACCTGGGGCACGGCGCGCCGACCTACCACCTCGCGGACCGGCACCACCACATCCACCTCGTCTGCCGCGACTGCACGAACGTGATCGAGGCGGACGTGAGCGTGGCCGCCGAGTTCACCGCGAAGCTGCGGAAGGAGTTCGGCTTCGACACGGACATGAAGCACTTCGCGATCTTCGGCCGGTGCAAGGATTGTGCTGAGAAGACTTCGCTGAAGAGTTCAACTACCGAGTCGTAGGCTGTGTGTATGAAAAGCCCTCTGCTGTCCCTGCCCGGCGCCGTCCCCGCCGAGGGCGTGGACGAAGGCGTCGCCGCCCACTACGGAGAACTGTTCCGCGAGCAGCGCGCCCTCGCCGACGGCACCGGCTTCGTCGACCTCTCGCACCGCGGTGTCGTCACCGTCTCCGGCGAGGACCGTCTGAGCTGGCTGCACCTGCTGCTCACCCAGCACGTCAGCGATCTCCCGACCGGTCAGGCCACCGAGGCGCTGATCCTCTCCGCGCACGGCCACATCGAGCACGCGCTCTACCTGGTCGACGACGGCGAGACGGTCTGGGCGCACGTGGAGCCGGGGACCCAGGAGGCGCTGATCGCGTACCTGGAGTCGATGAAGTTCTTCTACAAGGTCGAAGTCGCCGACCGGACGGCCGAGTTCGCGGTCGTGCACCTGCCGGCCGGTTCGATCGCCGAGGTCCCGGAGGGCGTCGCCGTTCGCGAGACCGCGTACGGCCGCGATCTGTTCCTGCCGCGGGCGGACCTGGAGTCGTACGCCGAGAAGGCCGGACCGCCGGCCGGGATCCTGGCGTACGAGGCGCTGCGGGTGGAGAACCACCGCCCGCGCCTGGGCTTCGAGACCGATCACCGCACCATCCCGCACGAGTTGGGCTGGATCGGCTCGGCGGTGCATCTGCAGAAGGGGTGCTATCGGGGGCAGGAGACGGTGGCCCGCGTCCAGAACCTGGGCAAGCCGCCCCGCCGCCTCGTCTTCCTCCACCTGGACGGCAGCGAGGTCCATCTCCCCACCCCCGGCACGGAGATCCGCCTCGCCGACGAGGACCCCGACGGCCGCAAGATCGGCTTCATCACCACGTCCGTACGCCACCACGAGCTGGGCCCGGTCGCCCTCGCCCTGGTGAAGCGGAACGTGCCGCTGGACGCGCGGCTGGTGGCGGGCGACACCGCGGCCGCCCAGGAAGTCGTCGTGGAACCCTAGGGGTTCGGATCTCCCGCGGTTCAGATCTCCACGAGCACGGTGAACGGACCGTCGTTCGTCAGTGACACCCGCATCTGCGCGCCGAAGCGGCCCGTCGCCACCGTCGCGCCGAGCCCCCGCAGCTGGGCGACGACCTCGTCGACGAGGGGCTCGGCGACATCGCCGGGGGCGGCGGCGTTCCAGGTGGGGCGGCGGCCCTTGCGTGCATCCCCGTAGAGCGTGAACTGACTGATCACGAGCAGCGGGGCGTCGATGTCGCTGCACGACTTCTCGTCGTGCAGCATGCGGATCGACCAGAGTTTGCGGGCCAGTTGGGCCGCCTTCTCCTTGGTGTCCTCGTGGGTCACGCCGACGAGGACGCACAGGCCCTCGCCGATGATCTCCCCGACCGTCTCGCCGTCCACGACGACGCTCGCGCCGTCCACCCTCTGCACCACTGCTCGCATACGACCATCATGCCGGGCTGTCCGCGGGAGACCGCACGGGGCTTCGTGGAGACCGCACGAGGCTTCTTATTGATCCTTAACCCCCCATCTGGGGCCGATCGGGGGCACTCGGTCACATAGCGGCCACTTGGGGTGGCACGATGCTTCCACACGCCGGTCGAGGGGACGGTAGAGGCACATGAGCACACCGAGTACCGGGCGGCTGGAGACATGCCGGCCGCCCGTTCAGCGCACGGACAGCGAGGCCGGCCCGCAGCCGCCCGCCGATCCGCCCGAGCACGACCTGACGGTGCTCAGCCTGACCGAGCTGCGCACCCTGCGCCGGGACGCCCAGCGCGACGAGGCCGATCTCAGTTATGTACGGCGGCTGCTGCAGGGCCGCATCGACATCCTGCGCGCGGAGCTGGCGCGACGCCGACCGGCGTCCGTGGTGGACGCGGGGGCCCCTGACCAGGGCCTCGGCGAGGTGTCGGTGGTCGACCGGCTCCCGGAGATCCTGACGGACGCCCCGGCCCGGCACCGTTCCTCGGCCCGCCATGTGACGCTGGGCACCCCGCACAGCGAGGAGTACCGGCGGCTGGCCGCTGAGATGCTCGCCGAGGTCGAGCTCTCCGACCTGGACGCCCGCACCGACCTGGAGCTGAACACGGCGATGGGCCGGCTCGTGCGGTACGAGCAGCAGGTCTCCCGGTGCCGGCAGCGGCTGCAGCGCACGACGGACGACTGCAGCGGGGAGATCGCCCGGCGCTACCGTGAGGGGGAGGCACAGGTCGACGACCTGCTGACCTGACCCAGCCGTCGCGACGCCTCCGGAGGACCGCCGCCGATGTCCCAGCCCGCCATACCGCCGGTCCTCTGCGAAGTCGTACGTTCCGGGTTCGTCGAGGGCCGGCATCGGGGCAGTCTGGTGGTGCTGGGCGCCGACGGGGCGGTGGAGCTGGCCCTCGGGGACGTGACCTCGCCCGTCTTCCCGCGCTCCTCCAACAAGCCGATGCAGGCGGCGGGCGCGCTGCGGGCGGGGCTGGAACTGGCGGGGGAGCGGCTGGCGCTGGCCGCGGCGAGCCACTCGGGGGAGCTCTTCCACCGTGACCTGGTACGGAAGATGCTCGCCGAGCACGGTCTGGACGAGGGGTATCTGCAGTGCCCGCCCGCCCTGCCGCTGGACGCGCAGGAGCAGGAGGCGTACCTGGCCTCGGGCGAGACGCGTTCCCGTGTCGCCATGAACTGCTCCGGCAAGCACACGGCGATGCTTGCGGCCTCGGCGCACCGGGGCTGGCCGCTGGAGACCTACCTGGACCCCGGCCACCCGCTCCAGCAGCTCATCCACAGGGCTGTGGAGGAAGCGGCGGGCGAGCGGGTCGCCGCCGTCGGTACGGACGGGTGCGGTGCCCCGCTGTTGGCGATCAGCCTCACCGGCCTCGCCCGCGCCTACCGCTCCTTCGTGCTCGCGGCCCCCGGTTCGCCGGAGCGCCGCGTCGCCGACGCCATGCGCGCGCATCCCGAGTACGTGGCCGGCACCCGGCGGCCCGACACCTGGGTCATGCGCGGGCTGCCGGGTGCCCTGTCGAAGATGGGCGCGGAGGCGGTCCAGGCGGTGGCCCTGCCGGACGGCAGGGCGATCGCGTTCAAGGTGGAGGACGGGGCGGGGCGGGCGCTGGGACCGGTGCTGGGGCGGGTGCTGGAGCTGCTGGGCGTCGATGCGCCGGTGGTGGAGCGGATCGGGAGGGTGCCGGTGCTCGGGGGCGGGCGGGAGGTGGGGGAGATCCGGGCGGTGTTCTGATCTTCGGGTACGTCCGACGCGGTGATCGGCGGCTTCGGGTGATCGGCCGGTTCGGGTGAACGGCGGCTTCGGGTGAACGGTGGCTTCGGAGGGCGGGAAAAATCCCCGCGACACCCCATACGCCGTACACCTACCGTGATCCCATGACCCGCGCGCACTCCGACATAGACGTCCGCCCGATCACCGAGGCAGAGCTCCCCGAGTGGCTCCGCGCAGTGCACACCGGATTCCTGCGTGAGCCCAGCGTCTCCGACGAGGAAGTCGAGGCCCGCAGCACCCAGTTCGAACCCGGCCGTTATCTCGGCGCCTTCGACGGAGCCCGCTGCGTGGCGACGTTCCGGTCCTTCGCCCAGGAGGTCACCGCGGTCGGCGGCGAGCTCGTCTCCGCCGACGCGATCTCCGGCGTCACCGTCACCGCCACGCACCGCCGCCGCGGCCTGCTCACCCGCATGATGAACCGGGACCTCGAGGCGGCCCGCGACCGCGGGGACGCCGTGGCCACGCTGATCGCCGCCGAGTACCCGATCTACGGCCGCTACGGCTTCGGCGCCGCCACCTCGGCCACCGAGTGGACCGTCGAAGTCCCGCGCGCCGGCCTCGACCCCCGCTGGTCCGGCCCGGACGACGGCGGCCGTATCGACATCGTGGACGCAGAGGACGTACGCAAACTCGGCCCCGAACTCCACGACCGCGTCCGCCGCACCACCCCCGGCGTCGTCAGCCGCGACGACTGGTGGTGGCAGCTCAACACCGGTGCCGTGCGCGTCTTCCCGAAGTGGACCGAGCCGTACTTCGCCCTGTACCGCGCGGCGGACGGCACGGTCGAGGGCCTCGTGGCGTACGAGGTGGACGACAAGTGGGTCAACGACAAGCAGCCATTGGGCACGGCGAGTGTGCAGGGGCTGATCGCGGCGACCCCGGCCGCCGAGCGCGCTCTGTGGCTCTACCTCTGCTCGATCGACTGGGTCACGCAGGTCAAGAGCGGCCCTCGCGCCCCGGACGACCTGCTCCCGCTGTTCCTGCCGGACCCGAGGGCCGCCCGCATCACCACGCAGTCGGACTGGCTGTGGGTGCGGATCCTGGATGTCATACGGGCGCTGGAATCGCGGACCTACGAGGGCGCGGGTTCGCTGGTGCTGGAGGTCGCCGACCGTGCCGGGTTCGCGGACGGCCGCTACCGGCTGGAGGCTTCGGCGCAGGGTGCGTCCTGCACGCCGACGACCGAGAGCGCCGAACTCGCGCTGGATGTCGTCGAGTTGGCGCGGCTGTGGCTGGGTGACGAGTCGGCGGTGCGGCTGGCGGCGCTGGGACTGGTGCGGGAAGAACGAGCGGGCGCCGCCCGAGTGGCCGACGCCCTGCTGCGTACGTCCAGGCGGCCTTGGTGCCCGGACATGTTCTGAAGCCCCTTCCTGTAGACGGCGGTTGATGACTCATCCGTAGCTGTGCTCTTCAGTTGTCGGTGTTGAGTTGTGGCTGTGCGTTTGGTGCAGACTGGCCAGGCTCCCGGCTCCCCTCCGGAAGGGAGCCCGGCCAGCCGGATCCTGGGTTCAGTTCGACTGGGCGAGCAGCATCACGAGGATGACCGCTCCGAGCCCGCTGATCATGGTGTTCTTGGCCTTGAGCCCGATGGTGAGCGCGATGAAGGCGATGATGCCCATCGGCCCGTACTTCCACTGGATGAGCTGCTCGAATCCGATGGCGAGGGCGGCTACTACGAGGGCGACGAGCGGCATGACGGTCCCTCCTTCGGGACGGGGAGGCGGACCCCTGGTTGCGGCCAACCCTCCGGAAGTTTGACCATGTTGCTCAAGTTGGCGACCAACTTCACTCTGCTTATCTCCGCTTGGAAGCGGCTTATAACCACCTTCCCGAGAACTGCCCAAAGATGGCGGGAAGTTGTAGTGTTTGGTCGTGGACCCGAAACACGCCTCCGTCAATGGACGGAAGAGGTCACAGCGGCCACAGACGTCACATCGAGAGGTGGCCGACGAGCTGCGCGCCCGCATTCGCTCGGGTGCGCTGCGCCCGGGTCAGCGCATGCCCACGCAGGCCAAACTGGCCGACGAGTTCGGCGTCGAGCGCGGCGCCGTACGCCAGGCCCTGCGCATCCTGCAGTCGGAGCACCTGCTGACCAACGTGTCGAAGGGCGCCCCCGCGACCGTCGCCTCCGACCTGGGTCTGGCCAAGGCCCTGACCGGCCCCGCGGCCCCGCCGCTGCCCACCATGGTGGCCCTGGCCCCGCGCATAGCGGACGCCTTCGCGGCCCCGCACGTCGAGATCGACGCCCTCTGCCTGACCTCGGTCTCGCTGACCCTCGCCATCGGCGAACCACTGCGCCAGATCCACGCCGGACAGCTGAAACCGGCCAAGGTCGACGTCCGGGTGATGCTGCCGAGCCGTGACATCGACCTCGCCTTCCCGACCCCGGTGGAGAGTTCGACGGACGGGCGGCTGCAGCGCCGCTGGCTGGCCCACCGCAACGCGCAGGGGCAGGTGCTCCAGCACAACCTGCTGGCCCTGCGCGCCACGCACGGCATCGACGTCAACGTCACCTTCCGCGCGCTGCCCTTCACACCGCCGGTGAAGCTGTACCTGCTCAACGGCATGGAGGCGCTCTTCGCGTACTACACGCTCACGCGGCGCAAGGAGGAGATCGACCACGAGCACCTGGAGATGTACGACGCCACGGGCACCCAGTCGATGCTGTTCGCCTTCGAGCAGGGCGCCGGCCTGCGCGACACGACGTTCGTGGAGCAGTCCCACCTGTGGTTCAACGCACTGTGGGAGACGATCAGTTCGGAGCTGACGCTCACGGGCTGATCGTCTCCCACAGTCACCGACCAGGGGGTTTGCGCTCATAGAGCGGGCCCCGCGACCAGCAGGGCGAGCACCACGGCCCCTATGGAGCTGACGGCCGGGTTCTTGGCCTTGATGCCTATGGTGAGGAGCAGCAGGCCGATGATGCCGGTGGCGCCGTACTTCCACTGAAGGGTCTGCTCGATGCCGACGACGAAGACGGCGGAGAGGAGGGCGAGGGCAGGCATGGTGTTCCCCCTTCGTGCTTCGTGCTCGTGGGCGGGACGGGGCGGTGGGGGTGAGGTGGTTCCAAGGAAGCAAACCTTCCGCCAACTCGGTCGAGTTGGCAACCAACTCCAACTAAGTTGTCCCCACTTGGCCCCCACCTATAAACAAGTAACAAACAACTCCCCGTAGATGGATCTGAGTTGTAGCGTTTTGGTCGTGACCCAGGAGAACGTGGCAGTGAACGGCAGCAGAAGGCTCTCCCCCCAGGAGATCGCCGACATCCTGCGGGACCGTATCCGCAGCGGCGACCTCAAGGCGGGGGACCGCCTGCCCACACAGGCCGAGCTGGCAGACGAGTTCGGCGTCGAACGCGGCACCGTCCGCCAGGCCTTGCGCGCGCTCCAGGAAGACGGATTGCTCAGCAACGTCAGCAAGGGAAGCCCCCCACGCATCGCGGCACCGCCGGCTCCCGCCGCGGGGGAACCACAGCCGACCATGGTGGGGCTGGCACCACGGTTGACGGAGGCGTTCGCGGAGCCGCACGCGCGCGTGGACGTCGTATGCCACACGGCGGAGACCCTGATGCTGGCCCTCAGCGAACCGGTCCGGCAGATCCACGAGGGGAGCATTCGGCCCGAGTCGATCGACGTGCGCATCCTGGTGCCTTCTCGGGAGATCAACCTCGCCTTCCCGCGCCTGGTCGAGATCGGTGGCGAGGACGACCCGGTCCATCAGCGGTGGCTGGCGATGCGCAACGCACAGATCCACGTCTTGAGGCACAACCTGCTTGCCCTGCGCTCCACTCACGGTATCGACGTCCACGTCACCTTTCGCGCACTACCCTTCACCCCGCCGATCAAGCTGTACGTCCTGAACAGGGAGGAAGTCCTGCTCGGCTACTACGTCCTGGCCGAACGGGAGGAGGAGTACGAGAGCCAGACCTTGGAGATGTACGACGCCCTGGGCTCCCAGTCCCTGCTCTTCTCTTTCGAGAAGAGGGCCAGCCAGCGCGACGCCGCGTTCGTGGAGGAATCCCAGAAGTGGTTCGACGCCCTCTGGGAAACCATCACGACGGACCTGACACTCTCCTAGTGACTAGTGATACGACGCAGACTGAACCGGTGACAGTAGAGACAGGGAACCTGCGAGAACTGATCACCAACGCCCGCTTCGTGCTCTTCGACTTCGACGGCCCGATCTGCCGGCTGTTCGCGGGGCACAAGGCGGAGCAGGTGGCGAGCGAGCTCGTCGCCTGGCTGGAGCAGCAGGGACTGCGTGGCTTGCTGACCGATGAGGAACGGTCCCACCCGGACCCGATGGTCGTGCTCTATGCCATCAACAGAGAGCATCCGCGCAGCGACCTCGTGGCAGAGCTGGAGGAGCGACTCACCCAGCAGGAGCGCAGGGCGGTCCCCAGCGCCATGCCGACGGCCTACGCGGACCCGCTGATACGCACCTGGAGTGCCGTGGGCAGCCGGCTGGCGGTCGCCACCAACAACTCGCCCCGCACAGTCTCCGACTACCTATCCAGGCGCGGCCTGGCCGACTGTTTCGCCCCGCATGTCTACGGCCGCACCAGCGAACTCGATCTGCTGAAGCCGAACCCGCACTGCCTCAAGCAGGCGCTGAACGCCATGGGTTCCGCTCCCTCCGCAGCCCTGATGATCGGCGACGCTCCCACGGACCTGTGGGCCGCGGAGAGTGCCGGTGTGCCATTCCTGGGCTACGCGCGTAACGAGTACAAGTACAAGCAGCTGAGGGATGCGGGTGCGCAGACAATCGTCGGTTCGCTCCTGCCGGTGCTGCAGCTGCTACGGGATCAGCCCTGAACGCACAGTGCGAGAAGGGCGACCAGGAGGCCGAAGGCCCACCACTGCGGGTGGCTGTGGATGGTTCGCAGCAGCCACACCGCCAAGCTTCGTATGAGCACCGGGGCTAGGGCGAGCAGGAGCGCTCCTCCCAGGCCGACGAGCCCGAGTCGTGTCTGCGCCAGTCGGCCGATCCCGAACTGGAGGATCGCCCCCATCACTTGGAAGAAGATCACGTTCCCCACCCCGTCCACTTCAGCGAATCGATCAACTACCGGTCCAATTGGACTGGTTGCCTTGAATAGGTTGTGCCCTGCCTGCTTGATCCCTTAACTGGCCGAGTATTGCCGGATGTGTGGACCGGCAAATCGGCCACCAATATGGCTGGAAGCGGTTTGTCGGTGTTTGATGCGCGGTACGGTCGCGTTGTGAGCGAAGAGCGCAGCGACGGAGGCGGCCCGGAGTTCGAGCGTGTCCTGGAAGCGCTGCGTACCCGCATAGCCGACGGCACGTACGCGGTCGGCTTCCTACTGCCCCCACAGCGTGAACTTGCCGACGAGTTCGGAGTGTCGCGCGACACCGTGCAGCGCGTCATGCGCGAACTGAAGGACGACGGTTGGATCGAGTCCCGCCAGGGCAGCGGGTCCCGGGTCCTGAGGGCGTTGATACATTCGACGACTCAACCGCTGGAGGCCCCGCGTCTGCGGGCGACGCTGGGGCCCTTCATCGCCAGGGCCTTCGCTCAACGGACAGTCCAATTGGATGTCTTCACCCTCACTTCGGAGAGCCTGGACGCCCACATCCGGCTGCAGGCCGAGCGGATCCGCCTGGGGGAGATCCACCCGGAGACCATCAGACTGAGACTGCTCCTGCCCGACGAGTCGGTGAAGTCGCCATACCCACAGGCGAATCGGTCGACCGAAGGAGGGCAGGACTTGGCGGACCTCGACCGACGACTCCAGGAAAGGCTGCATGGAATCACCCGGCGGCACACCTCCTCACTTCGCGCCGCCCTGCGGGACCTGAAGACGGAGGGTCTGGTGCCGGTGGTGGAGGTGGAGGTCCGGACGATAGCGCTGGCCCCGCCGTTCAAGCTCTACCTTCTTCGTGACACCGAAGCTTTGCTCGGGCCGTACGAAGTGGTCGAGCGCTCGATCCTGCTCGACGACAAGACGGAGATCGACGCCGTGGACGTCCTGGGCCTGGGCTCGACGCTGACCCGGCACGTCAACGACGTAGGCGACCCCAATGCAACTGGATCCGTATTCATGGAGAGCTGGCAGACCGCGTTCGATTCCTGGTGGGACCATCTCGCCAAGGCGTCCTGAAGCACGGCGTCCACGTGCGGGAATTCGATCAGCGCGAAACTGACGTCCGATCGCGTCATCGCCAAGTGCGCCACTCTTTGGCGACGTTGGCCATGCGTGCGTGTGCAGGGCACTAGAGTGTGCCCACTCTTCATGGCGCATGAAGATCGGCGGTCCCTCATAGTTACTCAGGAGTGCCCCTTGGGTGGTCCAACCGTGTCCGTGGCCCGGCGGCGGACTGCGTACGACGACTTCGTCCGTTACGCCAGGACAGTGGGGGAGTTCGGCCGAGGACATCACAACCTCAACTACATGGCGCGGCCGCTGACGGACGTCGACCGTTGGCTCGTCGGCTGCGAGGACGGGGAACTGGTCACGGTGCGGGAGCGGATCCGCTCCGCCCTGCCCGTGGTCATCAGGACCTGGCAGAGCGAGGCCGAGATCCTCCACGCCATCAGCAAGGTCCTGCCCCATGTGCCGCGCTGTCTGGTCCAGCTCCGCGACGTGAACATCCTGAGCTACGTCGAGGGCGTGCCCCTGTCCAGCATCTGCCCCAACGGAAAGCCGGTCGACTCCGGCCTGATCTCCGCCCTGGCCGGCCTGCTGGCCGACATGATCCAGGTGGGCAGAAAGGATCTGCCTCAGCTGCCTCCGTCCTGGCCCCGCTCCAGCCGGGACAGCCGCGCCTTCCTGCGGACCCTCGCCCAGGCGGCGGAGGAGCAGATCAGGCAGCGCAACTGGGCGAGGTTCGGCGGGCTGTTCGCGATGCTGGGCATTCCCGAGGACGCGATGGTGCGGTTCGCCGAGAGCGTGCCCGCGATGAGCACCCGTCCCTTCAGCCTGCTCCACACGGATCTGCACCGAGACAACGTGATCGTGTCGTACCACGGCGATCCGCCGCTGATCTGCGTCGACTGGGAGCTGGCGAGTTACGGCGATCCGTTGCACGACCTCGCAACGCATCTGGTGCGCATGCAGTACCCGGACCACCAGTGGCTGGAGGTGGTGCATGCGTGGAGCGAGAGCATGGGGAAGCGGCGCAGCAAGGCGGTCTTCGGTGTCGAGCGGGACCTGAAGCACTACGTCGCCTTCGAACGCGCCCAGTCCGTCTACCCGGACGTGATGCGTGCCGCGACCTCCCTCGGTGACAACTACGACCAGCGCGAGCTGGAAGAGGCCTCTCGCACGGTCCACCGGGCTCTGCAGGCGGCCGAGAAGCCGCTGAAGCTCCAGAGCGTGCCGGACGAGAAGGCGATCGAGCACATCCTGTATCGCTGGAACCAGTCGCATGGCAAACGGCACAGCCGCGACCGGACGGCCTCCTCGATCGCATGGGTGCCCGACGACAAGGTGCAGCACCCGCTGTTTCCTCCGTCGAGGGTGCAGGAGGCGCTGTTCCAGGAGGGCGCGGCCTCGGCGGACCGGGTGTTCAAGGGGACGGCGCACCTGAGCACGGCGGTGCGGGTGAAGGGTTACCCGGAACTGGTCATGGTGCGACGGAAGGTGGGTGCCGCCAGCCCCAGGGAGCGGCGGTATCTCTTTGAGCATGCCGTCCTCGGAGCCATCGAGGCGTCAGGAGTGGTGGTGCGGGCACCGAAGGTGCTGGCACTGGGCAGCAGCGGGCTGGGGGACCAGTTCACCATCCACTCCTACGAGGGCCCGAAGGGAGGGATGCGCCACCCCGAGCATCCGGCCGACGGTCTGCTGCCGCACGAGGCGGACGACCTCGTCACCCAACTCAACGCGTTGACCTTCGTCGACTGCGAGAAGGTGACCGAGCAAGTCCCGTACGCGGAGGACTTCTACAGCCGTCTCTGCGATGACCTGATCCGCATGGTCTCGGACCTCCCCAAGATGACCACCGGTCTGGTTCGCGAGCTTGGACTGCCCTCCAGCAACCGGCTCGGGGAGCTCCTCGGGCGGCACATAGTGACGGCACGCCGGCCCGTGCTCCTGCACGGTGACTTGAACCCGTGGAACCTCGTGCGGCGCGAGGACGGCAGCGGGCTGACCCTCATCGACTGGGAAATGGCGATGGTGGGCGACCCTCTCTACGACCTCGTCCGGCACATGCACCTGACGCCGACTCGGCCGGAGATCCGCGATCGTCTGTTTGCGCGCTGGTCCAGCCTGCTGCCGGAGGACTGCACGACGGGCTGGGAGAAGGACTGGCGTGTGTACCGCTGGATCGAGACCGTCCGCTCGGCCTATGTGGACCTCGACCGGCTCGTGATGGGTGACAGCCTGGAAGCACCCAACGTCCGCCGAGCGGTGGAGCGGTATGCCATGACCTTGAACGAGGCCACCGCGAACCTGGGCCTCCAGGTCAGATCCACCGCCAACCCCTATCTTGCCCGCGCCCTGCCGCACGGAGACCATGGGAATCCGTCGGCAGAGGGGGACCCCGAAGTCATGTGACGCGAGTCCGGGGGGTCTCGTACGGGGGAAGGGGCGCGCATGTCCGGTGGTTGGCGCAGGCTGCCCGAGGAGACGGTGGGTGAGCGTCTGAAGCGCTTCCAGGCGCGCTATGAGCCTGTCGCCACTCGCCTGTTGCTTCTGGGCATCTTCGTGACGGGTCTGATCGCGCAATTCGTGAAGCCTGTGGGCGACGCCCTGGAGGGCAAGGCGTTCCTCGGGAGCTCACTGCTCAGCCTGGTGGCCTACATGCTGTACGACACGGTGAAGGACTTGGCCGCCTCGCTGCGTGCTCCGACGCGCGCGCAAGTGCAATCGCGGGATCTGGGCAGCTTCGTGACCGAGGCGTTCCGGGTGCGGAACGTGGAGATCAGCTTCCTCGGCTACACGGGCGAGACGCTCTACAACGCCCTGTACCACCGTCTGGAGGGCTTCCTCGACGACCCGGGCCCGACGAGGCGGGTATCCATCCGGTTTTTGGTCCCTGACTTCCGGCAGCCCATGAGCGTCCCCTCCCGGGTGGGCCCGGACGGCGCGCCCGAGGACGACGAGGAGTTCCGTAAGCGAGTGGAGCTGAAGTGCCAGGAGTACGACCTGACGCTGTCGGCGATCGCGCATCGGCTGACCCTGGCGGGTCGGGTGACGGCCGAGTGCGAGTACCGCTTCTACCCGGGCATACCGCGGGACAAGGTCTGCATCTTCAACCGCGAGCTGGTTCTTCACGGTCTCTACGACCTCGTCGCCCGAACCATGGGACTGGGCGCGCAACCCGAGTACTACGACCCCAAGGGCTACCGGACCGACCTCAACGTCTGGTCGCGTGAGGACAGCGACGACGCCAAGGCTGCCGTCGCGACCTGGAACAAGCACTTCGACGACCTGTGGGGTCTCGCCGACAAGCCACCCTGGCACCGCAGCGCGGCGGCCTGAGCACGTTCAGCACTCCAACAGCACCTTCCCCACCAACCGCCGACTCTCCACGGCCGCATGCGCCCGTCCCGCCCGCTCCAGCGCGAACACCTCACCGACGACCGCCCGCAGATTCCCCGCCGCCGCTTCTTCGAGGGCGTACGACGCCAGCCGCCGCCGTTCCGCCGCGTCGAACTGCACGTCCCCGATGCCGAAAACCCTGATCCCCCGCCGCTCGGCCTCCCGACCGTCGAGCGCGGCGAAGCCCCCCGTGGGCGCCCCGTGCGCCGAAAACCGCCCCCCGTCCGCCGTCAACGCAAAGGCGGCAGCCCCGAGTTCACCCCCGACCCCGTCCAGCACCACGTCCGCAGCCCCGCCCAGCGCTTCCCGTGCCCGCGCCACCCAGTCGGCATCGGAGGCGTCCACCACGGCCGACGCGCCCAACTCCCGTACCAGCGTGAGCTTTTCCGCTCCCCGGGCCACCCCCACCACCCGGGCTCCCCGTCCCCGTGCCAATTGGACCAGCAGCGTCCCCATACCTCCCGACGCCCCCAGAACCAGCACCCGCTCCCCGGCCGCCACCCCCGTCAGCTCCATCAACCCCGCAGCCGTCACCCCGTCGTGCACCAAAGCCGCCGCCGTCAACAGATCCAGGTCCTCCGGTACGGCTGTCAGGCCCGAGACCCCCGCCACCGCCCGCGACGCATAGCTGCCCTGCACGAAGGACGTGACCCGGCGGCCCAGCCAGTGCTCCGGGACCTCGGGGCCGACGGCGGTGACCGTTCCGGACACTCCGCCCCCAGGAACGTACGGAGGCGTCACCGGGAAGTAGTCGCGGCCCCAGCCCGACCGCACCTGGGTCTCCACGAAGATCGTGTCGGCGTAGGCGACGTCGATCAGTACCTCGCCCGGGCCCGGTACCGGGTCCGGGAGCTCTGCCGGGACCAGGACCTCCGGGCCGCCGAACTCCTTCACCTGCGCTGCTCGCATCACATGCCCCCAGTCGTCGTACGGACTCGTCGGCAGTCTTCGGCCTCAACCGCGCTTGAGGTCAAGCGGCGGCCGGCGCGTAGGCTCACGCCATGGCTGAGATCGGTCTGCGTGAGCGCAAGAGGCAGCGGATGTACCAGGACGTCTCGGACATCGCCGTCCGGCTGTTCATGGAGCGGGGGTTCGACGCCGTGTCGGTCGCGGAGGTCGCCGCCGCGGCCGCGATCTCCAAACCGACCCTCTTCCGGTACTTCCCCGCCAAGGAGGACCTCGTCCTGCACCGCTTCGCCGATCACGAGGACGAGGCCGCCCGGGTGGTGGCGGACGAGGCGAAGCCCCTCGCCGCGCTGCGGCGGCACTTCCTCGACGGGCTGGAGCGGTGCGATCCCATCACCGGGCTGAACGACCACCCCCAGGTGCTCGCCTTCCACACGCTCCTCTACGGGACTCCCGCCCTGGTCGCCCGGCTGTACGGCTACCTCGAGCGGTCCGAGGCCGCGCTCGCCGAGGCTCTCGGCGGCGGGCTGGACGCACGACTCGCCGCCGGGCAGATCGTCGCCGTGCAGCGCATCCTCGCGCAGGACAACTTCCGGCGGATCGTGGAGGGGGAGCCGGTGGAGGAGGTGCGGCCGGACGCGGTGGCCGCGGCAGAGCGGGCCTTCGAGCTGCTGGCGGCCGGGATGCCCCACTTCGCCTAGACGTCGGTTAGACGTCGGTCATCGCCGGCCGTACTCGACAAGCCACAGCTCTGAGACTCGGTAAAAGATTTAACCTGGTTACGTTATGTCGGTATGCTCGTCGGCATGACGTCAGCCGACCCCGCCCTGACCGAGTCCCTCCGCACCTCCCTCCATCACGAGCGCACCCACCACGACCGCTGCCGCACCGCCCTCGCCGCCATGGTCGACGGCGCCCAGGAGCAGGTCGTCGTAGGCGAGGACGTCTCCGCCTCCGGGGCCGATGCCGAAGTGCTCGGGTACCAGCTGCGCAGCCAGGCCAAGCACATGCGCGAACTGCCCGAAGGGCCCCTGTTCTTCGGGCGGTTGGACTTCGGGCCGGGCGCCGGCGACCACTCCGGGCAGAGCTACCACATCGGGCGGCTGCGGATCAGCGAGCACCCCGCCGCCCCGCCCCTCGTCGTCGACTGGCGCGCCCCCGTCTCCCGCGCCTTCTACCAGGCGAGCGCCCGCGACCCGCAGGGCGTCAGCGTCCGCCGAAGGTTCGGCTGGGCGGCGGGCAGCCGCGGCCACTCAGCCGATCTCACCGGACTTGAGGACGAGCACCTGGAGAGCGGAGAGTCGCAGGTCAGCGATATCGTCGCGCGCGAGATCGAGCGACCCCGGGTCGGGCCGATGCGGGACATCGCGGCGACCATCCAGCCAGAGCAGGACGATCTCGTACGAGGGGATCTCGGTGTTTCCGTGTGCGTTCAAGGTGCTCCTGGCACCGGCAAGACCGCCGTGGGCCTGCACCGCGCCGCCTTCATCCTCTACACCCACCCGCAGCGCATCAGGCGCGGCGGTCTGCTGATCCTCGGGCCCAACCGGACCTTCCTCTCCTACATCTCCCAGGTGCTCCCGGCCCTCGGCGAGACCGGCGTACGGCAGTCGACCCTGCAGGAGGAGATCGCCGCGCACCCGGTCAGGGGGGTCGACGGGGAGCGGGCCGCCGCGGTCAAGCACGACGCGCGGATGGCGGAGGTGCTGCGCCGTGCGCTGTACGCGCGGGTGTCCGGCAGCGGGGTCGAGGCCGTCGTGGTGCCGGACGATTCGTACCGGTGGCGGGTGGGGGCCGGGGAGCTCCTGCGGATCGTCGAGGGCGTACGGCGTGAGGAGCCGCCGTACGGGATCGGGCGGGAGCGGGTGCGGATGCGGGTCGTGCGGCGCATCCAGGAGCAGGCCGAGCGGCGGGCCGGGACGCAGACGAACGCCTGGGTGCAGAGGATCTCGCGGGCGCGGCCGGTCAGCGCGTACGTCGACGCGGTGTGGCCCCGGGTGCGGCCCGAGGAGGTCGTGTCCCAACTCCTCACCGATTCCGCTGTGTTGGCGGCGGCCGCGGACGGACTGCTGGACGAGGACGAGCAGCGGGCGCTGCTGTGGGCGAAGCCGCCGCGGTCGTGGAAGTCGGCGCGCTGGTCGGCCGCCGATCTGGTGCTCCTCGACGAGGTCGGCGGGTTGATCGAGCACCCCGAGGGGTACGGCCATGTCGTCGTCGACGAGGCGCAGGACCTCTCCCCGATGGAGTGCCGGGCCATCGCCCGCCGGGCGTCCTTCGGCTCGCTCACCGTCCTCGGCGACCTGGCCCAGGGGACCACGCCCTGGGCGGCGCGCTCGTGGGACACGGTCCTGCGGCACCTGGGGAAACCGGACGCGGCCGTCGTGCCGCTGACGACCGGGTTCCGGGTGCCGGAGGCCGTCGTCACGCTCGCCAACCGGCTGCTGGACCGCCTCGACGTCGACGTCCCGGCGGGCCATTCCCTGCGCAGGGACGGGGAGTTGAGGGTGCGCGAGGCGGGAGCCGATCTGCCGGGCGCGGTCGTGGACGCCGTACGCGATGCGCTCGGACGTGAGGGGTCGGTCGGGGTCGTCGCCGCCGATGCCGACGTCGCCGGGGTGGCGGAGGCGCTCGGCGCGGCCGGCATCGCTACCGCCGGACCGGACGACCTGGGCGCCCGCGTGACCTTGGTGCCGGCGACCCTCGTCAAGGGCCTCGAGTACGACCATGTCGTCGCCGTCGAGCCGGCGGCGATCGCGGAGGCGGAGGAGCGCGGGCTGCACCGGCTGTACGTCGTGCTGACCCGGGCGGTGTCGCGGCTGGACGTGGTGCACGGGCGGCCGTTGCCGTTCTAGACCGGCGAACCAGGTCCGGCGACGGCCGCCCGCGGATCAGACGGTCAGGCGGTGGCGTCGAGGAGGGGGATCAACTTCTCCTCCTCGTACGTCAGATGGGCTTCGAGGTCGAGCGTGAGGCGCTCCACCTCGGCGCGTGCCGCGGCCGGGTCCGCGTGCTCGCCGGCCAGCGTGCGGCGCAGTTCCGCCACGAGCCCGGCGATCTCCTCGTGCTCCTCGCTCAGCCGCTTCAGCACCGGAGCCGCCTCGGGGTGACGGTCGGTGAGGAACGGGAACATCATCGTGTCCTCGCCGGTGTGGTGGTTGTGCAACCCCTGGCAGAAGGTGAGGCAGTTGACGCGCAGCTGCGCGCCCAGCGTGCCGTTCCCGGCCGCCATCTCCTTGCGGATCAGGGCGAGTTCGCGGCGGAAGGCGTCGTGGACGACCTTGATCGCCTCGCCCGGCGAGGAGGCGTTGATGTGCCCCGGGCCGCCCTGCGTGCTGTTGTACAGCGCGACCACCGGGATGACCCGCTCGGTCTTCTTCTGGTAGGCCGCCCAGCCCGGCTCGGCCTCCACCGCTCGCGCCCAGGCCTGCTCCCGCTCCTCGCCCTCCAGTACCTCGGCCCGCGCCTGGTATGTGAACACACCGTCCTCGACGGTGACTTGGGGGTGGGCGAGGAGGTTGCCGTACCAGTGGGGGTGCTTGGGTGCGCCGCCCGCCGAGGCGATGACGAGGACGCGGTCGGCGCCGTCGGGGAGGTAGCCGACCGGGGTGGTGTGCGGGGTGCCGGTGCGGGCGCCGGTGGTGGTCAGCAGGAGCAGCCGGCCACCCTCGAAGGGGCCGCCCACGCGGCCGTGGTTGGCGCGGAACTCGTCGATGACCTGTTGGTTGAAGTCGATGAACTTCTGCTTGTCGTCGTTGGGCATTCTCTGCTTTCTCTGTCGCTGGTTTCCGTCGATCCGGAAGTGGATGTGGAAGGCGCAGAGAAAGTGGCGGACCTCTTGCCCACCGCGACCTCACTCAGAGGCCGGGCACCCAACTCGCTCACGGCACAAGGCCGACCCGGCAGTCATGGAAGGGACGGTAGCGTCCGGCGCATGACTGACACCATCGAATTCCAGGCCGTCCCGACCACCACCCTCGCCGACCTCCTCGGCCGCGGGCAGGTCATGGACATCGGAATCCGCCCGCTGTGGGGGCCGTCCGAACGGGTCGCCGGTCCCGCCTTCACCGTGCGGTGCCCTCCCGGCGACAACCTCATGCTCCACGCCGCCATCCACCGCGCCGAGCCCGGCTCGGTCGTCGTCGTGGAGTCGGGAGACCTGGACTGGGCGCTGGCGGGCGGCAACGTCTGCGCGGTCGCCCAGCGCCGCGGCGTCGCCGCCTTCGTCCTGGACGGGCTGATCCGCGACCTCGCCGAGGTGCGGGAGCTGCGCTTCCCGGTGTTCGCCCGCGGGGTCATCCCGATCCCGGGCGCCAAGTCGGCCGCAGCACCGCTGGGTGAGCCCGTGACCTGCGGTGGCGTACGGGTCGAGGCCGGTGACATCGTCGTGGCCGACGAGGAGGGCGTCGTCGCCGTGCCCGCCGCCCGCCGCGCCGAGGTGCTCACGGCGGCCCGGGCCAGGCTCGCGAAGGAGGCCGCCGATTCGCTGGACGCGTGGGAGGAGGCGCACCGGGCGCGCATCGACAGGATCCTGGCGGAGCAGGGGTATAAGGGCTGATCCTGTCCCTGATGCTTCTCTTCCTCGACGTCGACGGAACGCTGCTCCCCTTCGGGGCGGCGCGTCCGTACGCGTCGTACGAGGCACGTTTCGCGTTGCCGGAGGCGGCCGCCGACCATCCGCTGCTGAGCCGGGTCGATCCCGAGCTCGGCGGGCGGCTCACGGAGCTGGGCTGCGAGCTGGTGTGGGCGACGACCTGGATGGACGACGCGAACGCGTGCCTCGCGCCCTGGCTCGGGCTGCCCTCGCTGCCGCTGGTGGACTGGCCGGACGAGGACGAACTGCCGGCGCCGCTGCACTGGAAGACCCGGCCGCTCGTGGCGTGGGCGGACAGGCGCCCGTTCGTCTGGGTCGACGACGAGATCACCGGCGCCGACCGCACCTGGGTCGCCGCGCACCATCCGGCGCCCGCGCTGCTGCACCGCGTCGACCACCGGTACGGGCTCACCGAGCGGGACTTCTCGGTCGTGGCGCAGTGGCTCAGAGAGAGTCGAGCCACGCGGTGAGGCGGGCGCCCTCGCGGACCGTCACATCCGGGTCGCGCAGGGCGTTGGTGAGCAGCGACATGCCCTGGTACGCGCCCACCAGCGTCAGCGCGAGGCCGTCCGGCTCGGGCAGGCCCAGCTCGCGGAACTGGCCTTCCACCCACTCCAGCAGCAGGCGGATCACCTTGCCGGCCTCCGCGTCGAGGCCGCCGTCTGCCGAGCGCTTGCCGAGTTCGGCGGCGAGGGTGCCGGTCGGACAGCCGTAGCGCGCGGCGAGATCGCGCTGCTCGACCCAGCCGCGCACCAGGGCCTTCAGGCGCTCGCGCGGGTCCGGGAGCCGGTCCAACTCGGCGGTGATCCGCTCCAGTTGGCCCGTGTGCTCGGCGAGCGCGGCCGCGACCAGGTCGTCCTTGGTCTTGAAGTAGTAGTAGACGTTCCCGGTGGGGACGCTGGCCGCCCGCGCTATGTCGGCGATGGTGGTGCGCTCGACGCCCTGCCGGTGCACGACGTCGGCGGCCGCGCTCATCAGGCGCCGCCGCTTGTCCCCGGCGCTCCTGGCTCTCGCACTCTGTGAGTCAGTCACCCGACTCACTATACGGCTGACCAAGCGACGCGGCCCGTGCTAGCGTACTATTTAGTTAGTCAACTGACTCACAACTGGGAGTACGTCATGTTCGTCGTCACGGGTGCCACGGGAAACGTCGGCCGGACCGTCGTACGACTGCTGACCGGGGCCGGTGTAGGGGTCACCGCGGTGGCCCGGCGGATCACCGAGGCGGATGTCCCGGCCGGTGTGCGGGCGGTCGCGGCCGATCTGGGGGACGCCGAGAGCCTGCGGCCCGCCTTCGAGGGGGCGCGGGCGGTGTTCCTGCTGGTCGCCGGGGAAGATCCGCACGGGATCGTCGGGGCGGCCAAGGCGGCCGGAGTCCGCAGGCTCGTGCTGCTGTCCAGCCAGGGCGCCGGGACCCGGCCGGAGGCCTATCGGCACGCGGGGGAGTTCGAGGCGGCCGTACGGGGATCGGGCCTGGAGTGGACCGTCCTGCGCTCCGGCGGCCTCGCCTCCAACGCCTTCGCCTGGGCCGAGCCGATCCGCCTCCACCGCACCGCCGCCGCGCCCTTCGCGGACGTACCCCTGCCCTTCGTCGACCCGGACGACGTGGCCGCGGTGGGCGCCGCCGTCCTGCGCGAACCGGGGCACACCGGCGTGACGTACACGCTGACGGGTCCGGCCCCGACCACCCCGCGCGAGCGGGCGGACGCCATCGGCGATGCCCTGGGCGAACGGATCCGCTTCGTCGAACAGACCCGCGCGGAGGCCCACGCCCAGATGTCCGGCTTCATGCCCCTCCCGGTCGTCGAGGGCACCCTCTCGGTCCTGGGCGAGCCGACGGCCGAGGAGCGGCGCGTCAGTCCCGACGTGGCACACGTCCTGGGCCGCGCACCCCATGCCTTCGCCGAGTGGGCCGCACGGAATGCCGAGACGTTCCGGTGAGCCGACGGCGAGTGGCGGGGCCGGGTGTCACATCCGCGGGGCGGCCGGTGTCTTCATGGCACACACTCGGACAGCCAAGGAGAAGGACATCATGGCGCTACGTGTTCCGAAGGCCGAGCTCCCCGCCGAGCTCCGCGACCTCATGACCAAGCAGCTCGGTGCCGTGCCCGAGCCCGTCGAAGTGCTGTGGAACAACCCCCGACTGGCGGTGGCCAACCAGGAGTTCTCGGCCAGGGCGGCCGAGTGGGACGCGGCCGACGCGAGCCTGAAGACGTTCGCGCACATGGCCGTCGCGGCCCGGATCGGCTGCAGCTGGTGCCTCGACATCAACTACTTCCTCGCCCTGAACCAGAACCTGGACCCGGCCAGGGCGAGCCAGGTGCCGCGCTGGCGGCAGTCGGAGGTGTTCACGCCGCTGGAGCGGGACGTCCTCGAGTACGCCGAGGCCATGACCGACACCCCGACGACCGTCACCGACGAACTGTCCGCGCGTCTGCTCGACGAGCTCGGCCCCGCGGCACTCGTCGAACTCACCGTGTACATAGGCCTCGCCAACCTGGCGGCCAGGTGCAACACGGCCCACGGCATCACCTCGCAGGGCTACTCCGACGCCTGCGAGATCCCGCTGGCGGCGCGCCCCGAGGCCCCCGGCGTCGGGTCGTCGGCGGCATGACCGAGGACCCGTTCGTCGCCCATCGCAGCCTGCTGTTCACGGTCGCCTACGAGATGCTCGGCTCGGCGGCCGACGCGGAGGACGTACTGCAGGAGTCCTGGCTGCGATGGGCCGACGTCGACCGCGCCCAGGTGCGCGACCCGCGGGCGTATCTCGTACGGCTCGTCACCCGGCAGGCGCTCAACCGCCTGCGCACGCTGTCGCGCCGCCGTGAGGAGTACGTCGGCGAGTGGCTCCCGGAACCCCTGCTGACCAGCCCTGATGTCGCCGAGGACGTCGAACTGGCGGAGAGCGTCTCGATCGCGATGCTGACCGTGCTGGAAACGCTCGGGCCGACGGAGCGGGCGGTGTTCGTACTCCGCGAGGTCTTCGAGATGCCGTACGGCGACATCGCCGAGGCGACGGGGAAGCCCGCGGCCACGGTGCGGCAGATCGCCCGCCGGGCCCGCGAGCACGTGGCGGCCCGGCGGCCGCGGGTGCGGGTGAGCCGGTCGGAGCAGCAGGCCGTGGTGGAGCGCTTCCTGCTGGCGCTGCGCACCGGGCGGTTGCAGGAGCTGATGGAGGTCATGGCACCGGACGTGGTCCTGATCACCGACGGCGGCGGCATCGTGACCGCGGCTCTGGCGCCGATCCACGGGGCCGACGTGGTGGCGGAGATCCTCGCCCGCGCGAACCGCGTGGTGACCGACCTCGAGACGACCGCCGTATGGCTCAACGGCGAGCCCGCGGGCCGTATCGACATGGACGGCGAGCCGGCCGCGGTGAGCCTCGTCGTGGACGGCGGGCGGGTCACCCGCATCTACGTGGTGAGGAACCCCCGGAAACTGACGCGACTGGAGGAACCGGCGGAACTCAGGCGGTAGTTCCGACGGCCTCCGCGATCTGCAGGGCGGCCTGGGCGGGCGTGAGGTGCGTGGTGTCGACGACCTCGGCCTCGCCGTGCAGCCAGGTGCGGGCCGCCTCGGCGTAGGGCTCGAGGTATTTGAGGCGGAACGGGGAGGGGCCAAGAACCGTGTCCCCCTCGATGCGCCCGCGGAGGGTGTCCTGGTCGGCGTGGAGGACGAAGTGCCGTACCGGAATGGCATGTTGGGCAAGGCCCGTGCTGATCTCGCGCCAGTACTGCTCGACCAGGACAGTCATGGGGATCACCAGCGTGCCGCCGGTGTAGTCGAGCACATGGCGGGCGGTCTCGACGACCAGCGGCCGCCACGGCGGCCAGTGCTGGAAGTTGTCCGTCCCGGGCAGCCCCGGCGTGATGTCCTTGAGCGTCTCGCCGACCTTCTCGGCGTCGAACACCCGTGAGTCCGGGATCAGTTGCTGCACGAGTGGACTGGTCGTCGTCTTGCCTGCGCCGTGGGTGCCGTTGATCCATACGATCATGGGACCCAACGCTAGCGGCGTGAGCGTCACGCCGGCGGTCGGGTGAGTTTGGCGGCCACGGCGTCGAGGACCCAGTCAAGGCCGGTTGCGAAGGATGTCTCGGCGTCCACGTCCGTGCCGTCGTACACGGCCTTGGCCAGCGCCGGGAAGCGGCCCGTGGCCAACATGCTCGTCACATGCGGGCCGTGGGCGCGCTGCCAGTCGTGCTTGGACAGGCCCGTGGCGCGCTCGGCCCGCACGTTCGCGATCTCACGCCTGATCGCGCCGATGAAGTAGGCGCTGACGGTCTCCACGGCACGCATGACGGTGTCGACATCGGCGAGGTCGTCGAGGGCGGACAGCGTGGCCTCGGTCAACGCGAGGCCGTTCGGGCCCAGGGCCGGGCGGCCGCCGAGCAGGTCGGCGAGCCATTCGTGACGGAGAGCGGCCTGTCTGGTGCGATGGGCGAGGGCGCGCAGCGCCTCCCGCCAGTCACCGGGCTGCTCCTCGGGGAGGATCTCGGCCTGGACCTCGTCCACCATGAGGTCGAACAGCTCCTCCTTGGTGGAGATGTATCTGTACAGCCGCATCGGGCCGGCATCCAGGCGGGCGGCGACCTTGCGCACGGACACCGCCTCCAGCCCGCCCTCGTCGGCCAGCGCGATGGCGGCGGCGACGATCCGCTCCCGGTCGAGCGGCACGGGTTGAGTCGGCGGCTCCGGCCGGTCCCACACAGTCATGGTCACACCGTACCGTTGCGATGCATCGCACTGAGTCAATACAGTGTATCGACATGAGACATCGCATCGCAGTGGTCGGGAGCGGCCCTGCGGGCCTTACCTTCGCCCGCGTCCTGCACCGCCATGATCACCCCGTCACCGTCCTCGAACGCGATCCCGCCCCCGACGCCCGCCCCCCGGGCGGCACGCTGGACCTGCACGAGGGGCTGGGCCAGCTCGCACTGGACAAGGCGGGGCTGCTGGCGGAGTTCCAGGCGTTGTCCCGTCCCGAGGGGCAGGCCATGCGCATCCTGGACACGGACGGCACCGTCCTGCGCGACTGGCGACCCCGTCCAGATGACCGGGCCAATCCCGAGATCGACCGCAGGCAACTCCGTGACCTGCTGCTCGGCCCTCTCGACGTCCGGTGGGGCCGGGGCGTGACGCAGGTGGAGCCGGGGACCCGGGATGGCGTACGGGTCCATTTCGCGGACGGGCGACAGGAGACGTTCGACCTCGTGGTCGGCGCGGACGGCGCCTGGTCCCGGGTCCGCCCGGCAGTCTCGTCGGTGACGCCGCACTACACCGGCGTCACCTCGATCGAGACCTCCCTCGACGACGTCGACACCCGCCACCCCGACCTCGCCCGGTTGATCGGCGACGGTTCCATGGCTGTGTACGGCGTGAACCGAAGCCTCGTCGCCCAGCGCAACAGCGGCGGCCACGTGAAGGTGTACACCAAATTCCGCGCGCCGCTGGACTGGCACACGAACCTGGACCTGGCCGACGTAGCGGCCGTGCGATCGAGTCTGTCGGCGCTGTTCGACGGCTGGGCCGCTCCCGTCCTCGACCTTCTGCGGCACGGCACCGCTTTCGTCCACCGCCCCTTCTACGTCCTGCCCGTGTCCCACACCTGGACCCATGTCTTCGGGGTGACGCTGCTGGGCGACGCCGCCCATCTGATGCCCCCGTTGGGGGCGGGCGCGAACCTCGCGATGCTGGATGGCGCCGAACTCGCCGAGTCCATCGCCACCGGCCATGGAGATCCGGACGAGGCCGTCCGCGCCTTCGAGGAACGGATGTGGGCGCGGGCGGGCAGGTGGGCGAAGATCACGACGGCCGGTCTGGAACGCCTCG
The DNA here is from genome assembly GCF_042893105.1 of Streptomyces sp. NPDC001663. Classification (NCBI taxonomy): domain Bacteria; kingdom Bacillati; phylum Actinomycetota; class Actinomycetes; order Kitasatosporales; family Streptomycetaceae; genus Streptomyces; species Streptomyces sp. NPDC001663. The sequence continues at coordinate 86,514 of NZ_JBIAUR010000007.1, forward strand.
TGAGCCCGGACCCCGCCGAAGCCCTCGCCCTCTTCGACCAGGTCCAGCCAAGCTGACTGCCAAGTGTCCGCACCCGTCCGAGTGGCGTGGCGCACTTTTGCAAGCGGGTGCTTGCAATAGTTAGCGGGGGTGGTGCAAGGTGGAGGCATGGCATCGCTCAACGTCGGCAATCTCGGCGAGTACCTGCGTGAACAGCGGCGCACCGCGCAGCTGTCGCTCAGGCAGCTCGCCGACGCCGCCGGGGTGTCCAATCCGTATCTGAGCCAGATCGAGCGCGGGCTGCGCAAGCCGAGCGCGGAGGTGCTGCAGCAGGTCGCCAAGGCGCTGCGGATCTCCGCCGAGACGCTGTACGTGCGCGCCGGCATCCTCGACGCCGAGCGGGACCGGGACGAGGTGGAGACGCGCGCCGTCATCCTCGCCGATCCCACGCTGAACGAGCGGCAGAAGCAGGTGCTGCTCCAGATCTACGAGTCCTTCCGCAAGGAGAACGGATTCGGGATCGCCACGGCGGACGAGGCGACCGACCTGGCCCCGGAGGACGGCGAGGTGGTCCTGACCGCCGAGCCCAGCCCGGGCGCGACGGATGCGCAGGACGAGCCGGACACCGACACCGCGATACGCCGCACCCGCAAGGGCGACGGCGAGCAGACCGGCGAGCGCCGAACCCGCAAGACCCGCACGGCCGGCGGACGCAAGTCCGCCACGCGCCGCACCCGCACGTCCGACGGCAGTGACGCCGAACCGCACGACCCGCAGCAGCCCGCCAGTTGACCGGGCCGTCCGCGGTAACCAAAACCCTCAGCTGCAAGCGATCCGGGAGGACCATCACCATGGCCATCACCGACGACCTCCGCAAGACCCTCAGCGACCCGACGCCGCTCTACTTCGCCGCCGGCACCGCCGACCTGGCCTTCCAGCAGGCCAAGAAGGTGCCCGGCATCGTGGAGCAGCTGCGCGCCGAGGCCCCGGCCCGTATCGAGGCCGTCCGCAACACCGACCCGAAGTCCGTCCAGGAGAAGGCTCAGGCCCGCGCCAAGGAGGCTCAGGCCCGCGTCAAGGAGACGCAGGAGTCCCTCCAGGCCAAGGTCACCGAGTTCCTGGCGACCGTCGACGGTGACATCAAGAAGCTCGGCGCCACCATCGACGCCGACCTGAAGAAGTTCGGCGAGTCCGCCCAGGACTTCGCGCTGCGCGGTGTCGGCGTCGCCGCCGAGTACGCCGTCAAGGCCCGTGAGACCTACGAGAAGGTCGCCGAGCACGGCGAGCAGGCCGTGAAGACCTGGCGCGGCGAGGCCGCCGAGGAGATCGAGGAGCTCGCCGTCGCCGTCGAGCCCAAGGCCGAGCCGGTCGAGGTCAAGGAGGAGGCCAAGCCCGCCGAGGCCAAGGCCGAGCCCGCCCCGGCGAAGAAGACCGCCGCCAAGAAGGCGCCGGCCCGCAAGACCACCACCGCCAAGAAGACGACGCCGCCCGCCAAGTGACACGGAAGTGACACGAACGGGTGATCGGTAACGGGTCGGGCACTCCTTGGGTGCCCGGCCCGTTCTCCGTGTAGCGGTCCGGCCGGAACGGGTACGGTGACCGCGTAAGGACAAGCCGAGTCTGGTGGTGGACGTTGTGCTGATGCAGGGGTTCGCAGGGTTCATGTGGCTGCTGAGTGTGGCCCTGATCCTTTTCAGCGGCTTCGCGTTGATCGACGCCGCCACACGTCACGAGGACGCCTACCGCGCGGCCAGCAAGCAGACCAAGCCCTTCTGGCTGATCATCCTCGGCATCGCCTTCGTGGTGAACCTGATCTTCAACATCCTGTCGTTCCTGCCGGTCATCGGCCTGGTCGCAACCATCGTGTACATGGTCGACGTACGACCCGCATTGCGAGGCCTGCCCGGCGGCGGCCGCAGCCGCAGAGGTTCGAGCAGCGACGGTCCTTACGGCCCGTACAACGGAGGGCGCTGACGAGCGCCCCTTTCCCGGCCGCGGGCGTTACGTCACCCGATCCAGCAACAGCACCGCAACGTCATCCGTCAGCTCGCCCCCATTGAGCTGACGGACCTCGTTCACCGCAGCCCGCAGCAGAGCCTCCCCCTGCAACCCCTCGGACAGCTGCCGCCGCACCAGCTCCACCATGCCGTCCTGCCCGAGCCGCTCCAGCCCCGCACCGATGCGCCCCTCGATCAGCCCGTCGGTGTAGAGCATCAGACTCCACTCCCGCCCCAGCTCCACCTGCATCCGAGGCCATCGGGCCCCCGGCAGCAGCCCGAGGGCGGGCCCGTTGTTGTCGTACGGCAGCAACTCCGCCGTCCGACCGGGCCGGGCGACCAGCGGCGACGGATGCCCGGCAAGACAAAGGCCCGCTCGGCGGCCGTCCGGCGAGATGTCCACCGTGCACAAGGTCGCGAAGATCTCGTCGTCGGCCCGCTCATGCTCCAGCACCTGCTGCAGCGTCCCGAGCAGCTCGTCCCCGCACAGCCCCGCGAGCGTCAGCGCCCGCCAGGCGATCCGCAGTTCCACACCCAGCGCGGCCTCATCCGGGCCGTGCCCGCAGACGTCACCGATCATGGCGTGCACGGTCCCGTCCGGGGTCCGTACGACGTCGTAGAAGTCACCGCCGAGCAGCGCACGCGACCGCCCCGGCCGGTACCGCGCGGCGAACCGCAGCGACGACCCCTCCAGCAGTGGCGTCGGCAGGAGCCCCCGCTCCAGTCGGCGGTTCTCCTGCGCCAGCACCCGCCCCTCGGCAAGCCGCCGTTCCGCCGTGTCGGAACGTTTCCTCTCCACGGCGTAGCGGATCGCACGGCTCAGCAACCGCCCGTCCAGCTCGTCCCGGAAGAGATAGTCCTGGGCGCCCACACGCACCGCTTCGGCACCGCGCTCGGCGTCCCCGGACGGGGCGAGCGCGAGCACGGCGTGCCGCGGCGCGAGCTCCAGTACGTGCTTCAGTACGGCGAGCTCGTCCTCGTCGTCCGACCGGCCGGGCGCGGGCAGCGCCAGGTCCAGCAGGATGCAGTGGACGTCGTCGGTCAGCAGCCGCGCGGCCTCGGTGAGGTTGCGGGCGGTGCGGACGCGGATCGGCTTGCCGGCCGAGTCCTGCAGTTCGGGCACGACCGTCGAGCCACCCGGATCGTCCTCGATCAGGAGCAGCGTCAGGTTGGTGGCGGCGTTGTTGTCGACCTTGGCTTCCTTGCTCGGGGTCGCTTCCTTGGAGGTGCCGCCTCGGTGCGCGGCCGGCGCCTGACCACTCTCCGCGGCCGGGATCGCTCGTTGCCGCGGTATGGGTACGGGCATCGTGTTGAGTTCCTTCCCTCCCCCCGAGGGCGCGGTGGAGCAAGGGCCTCGATCCACCGACGGGGACCATAGCGGGTGCCGGTGCCGTAAAGGAATGGTGTGAGACACGCTGCTTGGTGACGCGCCAGAGTCATATGCCGCGATCTGTACCGCAGTTGGACACCTGGGGCCCCTGGTGGGAATGACGAACATCACGTCAGCCGGACGTTTGCCGAACTCCCCGGCGTGCAGTGGGTCACGTGACCGGAGTCTCAGGCATCCGGCCGTACGACCCCGAGGATCGGCATGGACCCCGCACCCGTGATGGTCACCGTCCGCCCAGGTCGCGGGGCATGAACGATCGCACCGTCGCCGATGTACATCCCGACATGGCTGGCGTCGTCGAAGTAAATGATCAGGTCGCCGGGCCGCATGTCCTTGATGTCGACGTGCTTCAGCTGCTTCCACTGCTCCTGCGAGGTACGCGGAATGCCGTGCCCGGCGTTCAGCCAGGCCTGTGAGGTCAGCCCCGAGCAGTCGAACGTGTCAGGCCCCTCGGCCCCCCACTCATAAGCCTTGCCGATCTGCTTCGTGGCGAACTCGACGGCCTTCTTGCCCTGTTCAGAAGCCTTTGCGCTGATTTCGTCCAGTATCCCGGAGTCGAGCCAGGCGGTCTGCGCCTTGAGCGCGGCCTCCTGCTCCAGCTTGGCGAGGCGCTCCTTCTCCTCTTTCTCCAGCTGGGACTCGAGCTTCTCGGCCGCCGCGATCTGCTTCTTGATCTTCTTGCGAGCCGCTTCCTTGGCCTTGCGATTGGCCTCCAGCTTCTGCCACTGGTCGGAGGCATCGGCGGCGTATTGCTTCAAGTCCTCCTGGGTGCGGGTCATTTCCGCGATCAGACCCTTGGTGGCCCGCTGCCCCTGCAGCACCCGCCCCGCCCCGTTGAGAAACTCCTGCGGATCGTCGCTCAGCAGCAACTGAGCCTCGTCCGGCAGCCCGCCACTCCGATACTGGGCAGCAGCAGCCGCACCGGCCCGATCCTTCAACTCATCGAGCTTCTTCTGCCCCTTGACGATCTTCTTGGCCAGATCGACGATCGCGGCGGACTGCTTCTCGGCCTTCTCCTCGGCGGCGTTGTAAGAATCAGTGGCCACCGCGGCATCGTGATAGAGCTCGTCGAGCTTCTCGCGAACGGCCTCAAGGTCCTTGCCGGATCCGCCGGTCGGGGAAGCGCTCGCGGACGGAGTGGGATCCGGACTCGCAAAGGCCGTGCCAGGGGCCGCCAGTACGGTAACCGCGCAGACCACGGTCACGGCCGTAGCGATCAGGCCGCGCTTGCCCGCACCCATGCCACTTCCCCCAAACCTGATTTACCGTCAGTAACTTACGACGCCTGGGGGATCGTGCCACGTCGACGCGCAAAGCAACAGAGGCAGTGCCAGAGGCACCGCAACCCCGTCCTTCCCCCTTTTCCCTCCCCGCCATGACGATCTCCCCGCCTTTGTGACGAACGACTCGCGGCGTTCGTTCCCCGCAGGTCAGAAGAGGGGACGCGGCGCCAACGCCTCCCACGCCACGGTCACTTCACCCTGCCGCCACCGCTCCACCCCGTCCACCACGGGCCAGTCGACAGCCAGATCCCGCACCGCACGAATCCAACGCTGCCGGGCGCCATAAGAGGCATAGGGCGCGGCGGCGGCCCAGGCCCGATCGAAGTCACGCAAAAAGGCATGCACAGGTTCACCCGGAACATTCCGATGAATGAGCGCCTTCGGCAGCCGCTCGGCAAGATCCGAAGGCCGCTCCAACGACCCGAGCCGCGCAGCAAAAGTGACGGTCCGCGCCCCCTCCGGCCCCAGCGCAACCCACACATGCCGCCGCCCGACCTCATCACAGGTCCCCTCGACCAGCAGCCCACCCCGGGAGCACTCACTCGCAGGCGCCAACCGCGCACACAGCCGCTCCCACACAGCGGCAACCTCGGACTCGTCGTACTGACGCAGAACATTGGCCGCACGAACGAGGTACGGCCGCTCAGGAATCGGAATCTCGAACCCACCGTGCCGAAAGACAAGCCCATCGCACTCGTACGGCTTCGCGGCGGAAACCCTGGCCGGTTCGATCTCGACCCCGACCACACGCACAAGCGGCGCTGCCGTACGAAGCCGCCCAAGCAGTTCAACGGCAGTCCAGGGCGCGGCCCCGTACCCGAGATCGACGGCGACAGGATCAACAGCACGGCGCAACTCGGCGCCATGCACGGCAGCGATCCACCGATCCATGCGGCGCAGGCGGTTGGGATTAGTGGTGCCCCGCGTAACCGTGCCCACAGGACGGGAGGCAGCGCGGGAGGTCATGCCTACGAGGGTATGCGCCGCACGACCCGCACCCGCCCACGGCGGAAAGGGGACGTGCCGGGGGGTGTCCGCCCGCAGCGGCGGGCGTCCACCGCCGAGCACAGCCCCACCACACAGCAACCGCCCGACCGAGGACGGACACCCCCCGGCGCGGCCCCGACCCCAGACGCACGGGCAGGCGCTACACGCACCCCCACCGAACCCGCAGATGCGCCGCAGGCATCCACAACGCACCCACGGCCCGAACAGTTGACCGAGAATCGGTAATGCCTGGGCAAAATCCCCCACCCCCGGAATGGGAACCCCATCCTCCGGCGTTGCACCCCCTTGGAGGCCGCCCCACACCCTCCGCCCAGGCATGCCCGCACAAGGAGGAACGCCACGTGAGCCAGTACGTCAGCAGGCTCGGGCGTCGCTCCCAGGCGGCACCCACGAGGCTCAGGCTCCACCGCCGCCCCCGCCGCGTAGCCATGCTCTCCGTACACACCTCCCCGCTCCACCAGCCCGGCACCGGCGACGCAGGCGGCATGAACGTCTACATCGTTGAGCTGGCGCAGCGCCTCGCCGCGATCAACATCGAGGTCGAGATCTTCACGCGCGCGACCACGGCGGCACTCCCACCCACCGTAGAACTGGCCCCCGGCGTCCTCGTCCGCCACGTGGACGCAGGCCCCTACGAGGGCCTGGCCAAGGAGGACCTCCCCGCCCAGCTCTGCGCCTTCACCCACGGCGTGATGCAGGCCTGGGCAGGCCACCGCCCCGGCTACTACGACCTGGTCCACTCCCACTACTGGCTCTCCGGCCACGTCGGCTGGCTGGCAGCCCAACGCTGGGGCGCCCCCCTGGTGCACGCCATGCACACCATGGCGAAGGTCAAGAACGCCAACCTCGCCGACGGCGACACCCCGGAACCCGCAGCCCGAGTCATCGGCGAGACCCAGATCGTCGCAGCAGCGGACCGCCTCATCGCCAACACCTCCGAAGAGGCCGACGAACTCGTACGGCACTACAGCGCCGACCCCGACAAGGTCGCAGTAGTCCACCCCGGCGTAAACCTCGACCGCTTCCGCCCGGCAGACGGCCGCGCAGCAGCCCGCGCCCGCCTGGACCTCCCGCAGGACGCCCTGGTCCCGCTCTTCGCCGGCCGCATCCAGCCCCTCAAGGCCCCGGACATCCTCCTGCGCGCGGTGGCCGTCCTCCTGGACACCCGCCCCGAACTCCGCTCCCGCATCGTCGTCCCGATCGTCGGCGGCCCCAGCGGCAGCGGCCTGGCAAAACCGGAAGGCCTCCAGAAACTGGCCGCCCGCCTGGGCATCGCAGACGTGGTCCGCTTCCACCCACCGGTGGACCAGAACCAACTGGCGGACTGGTTCCGAGCAGCCTCCCTCCTCGTCATGCCCTCGTACAGCGAGTCCTTCGGCCTGGTCGCCATAGAGGCACAAGCAGCCGGCACCCCCGTCCTCGCGGCAGCGGTAGGCGGCCTCCCCGTGGCCGTACGCGAAGGCCGGACAGGTTTCCTCGTACGTGGCCACAACCCGGCCGACTACGCGCGCGTACTCAGCGATTTCGCCGACGACAACACGCTCCCGTCCAGCATGGGCGCGGCAGCCGCCCGCCACGCGCAGTCCTTCGGCTGGGACACCGCGGCCGCCGCGACGGCGGACGTCTACACGGCAGCGATGCAGTCGTATCGCCGTCGCGTACGCTCCCACCATGGGTGACGCAGACAAGACAGCGCAGGTGATCGAGGCCGCCCTCAAGGACGCGGAGCTCGAGTGGGAGAGCCCCGCACCTGGCAACTACGTGGTGAAACTCCCCGGCACGCGCAAACTCTCGACGACGGTGTCACTCCTCGTCGGCCGCCACTCCCTCTCGCTCAACGCCTTCGTCATCCGCCACCCCGACGAGAACGAGCCCGGTGTCCACCGCTGGCTCCTGGAACGCAACCTCAAGCTGTACGGCGTGAGTTACGCGGTCGACCAGCTCGGCGACATCTACGTCACCGGCAAGCTCCCGTTGTCCGCCGTGACCCCCGACGAGATCGACCGCATCCTCGGCCAGGTCCTGGAGGCGGCGGACGGCAGCTTCAACACGCTCCTGGAGCTGGGCTTCGCGTCCGCGATCCGCAAGGAGTACGAGTGGCGCACGGCCCGCGGCGAATCCACTCGAAACCTCGATGCGTTCATGCATCTGATCCAGCGCCCCGCAAACTGAACCGAGCCACAACCCAAACCCACCCCTGACCAACCCCTGCGCGAACCCTTCCCGCATCGGGATTCCCGTGGCATGCTCACGCCCGACGCAGATCTGAACGTCGTTCACATCCATGAAAGTCGCCATGGAAGGACGCACGTACATGAGCAACGCGCACCACGACCTCACCAGACGCACCCTGCTCGCCGGAGCCACGGCCGTCGCACTCGGCGCGGCGACGGGTACGGCACGCGCGACCACCTCCGAAGTCCCGTCCCTCTGGCGGGAGTTCACCCGCACCCCCTTCACCCACCCCCAGATCCCGTACGTCGGCCGAGCCGGCTGCCGCCGCGGGGCGGCGCGCTTCCCCCGCCGCCCCGTAGTGGCCGACGTACGGGACTACGGCGCCGTGGCGGACGGCACGACCGACTGCGCCCCCGCGATCAACCGTGCCGTCGCTGCCGCCGGAAGGGCCGGCGGCGGCACGGTCACCATCCCGCCCGGCACCTTCCGCATCGAGGGCCTGATCCACATTGGCCACGACGGCGTAGTGCTGCGCGGCGCCGGCAGCGGCCGTACGACGCTGTATGCGACGAAGAGCCTCACCGAACTGATCGGCGTGTACGGCTCCCGCTACGGCGGCACGAAATCGGCCTGGTCCTGGGCCGGCGGCCTCATCTGGCTGGCACCGAAGGCCCGTTGGGACTCACTCGTCGCAGCCATCAAGGCGCAGACGTGGCCCTTCGAGGGCTGGACGGGCAACAAGCGGGACGAGTGGGAGCTCCTGACGGCCGTCGAACCGGCCCGACAGGGCTCATGGACGGTGACGGTCGCCGACACGACCCACCTGACCCCCGGCCGCCTTGTCCTCCTCCGCATCGCGGACGACCCGTCCCACACCCTCCTCCAGCACATGTCCGGCGGCGGCCCGGGCCCGGCGTCGTACCACTGGGAGGACAAGACCAAGCTGCTGAGCTACGTCCCCTACGAATGGCCCGTCCGCATCGCCCACGTCCGCGGCCGCAGAGTCACCCTGGAACGCCCGCTCCCACTGGACCTGCGCCCCGAATGGAACGCTCAATTCACCACGCACGTAAGGGAGTTGACAGGGGCAGGCGTAGAAGGCCTCACCCTGGAAGTGATGGAGACCCCCCAGTCCCCGCACCTCCTCGACAAGGGCTACAACGGCGTCGTACTCCAATGCACCTACGACTGCTGGGCGGACGACGTGACGGTCCGCAACGTCGACAACGGCTTCGGTCTGGTCGCCGCGTCGTCCTGCACCCTGCGCCGCACCCGGGTCGGCGGCCGCGGCGAGCACCATCCCTACTTCTGCCGCGAGGGATCGCACGACAACCTGATCGAGGACTTCACGATCGAACAGCGCACGGTCCCGGCCCCCGCCGACACCCAACTCCACGGCATCAACGTCGAAGGGCTCTCCTCCCACAACGTCTGGTCACGCGGCGAGATGCAGATGGGCACCTTCGACAGCCACCGCGGCCTGCCCTTCGCCAACGTACGCACCGACATCACGGTCAACAACAACGGCCGCCACGGCGGCGACGCGAACGCCGGCCCGCTCTTCGGCGCCCGTTTCACGCACTGGAACGTCCGCGTGACCAACGGCAGGGCGGGCCTGATGAAGCTCGACGGCCTCGCCCCGTACTCCGCGACGGTCGGCCTCAACACCGTCACGGAGTTCGACCAGACCGACGTCCCCGACTTCACCGGCGACCTGCACACACGCCTCGAGCTGTATCCCACGACGGATGCGGTACGGCCGCGGAACCTGTACGAGGCGCAACGGGAGCTGTGACTCAGGAGCGGCGCAGGGTGTCGTAGCCGATGAAGTCGAACATGCGCTCACCGAGCGGGAGTTGGCGGGGTTCCCCGGTGTACCGGTGGGCGCCGACCGCCTGGACGAGTCCGGGATCGGACACCCACAGCCGCTCGAACCCGCGCTCCTCCAGCCAGGCGCAGACCTGTGGGACGAGGTCGGGGGCCTTGCGGTTGCGGGTCCACACCACTGTGCCGCCCGTCCGGCACAGCTGCGTGCAGTGGTCGAGGACGCGTTCGACGTCGGTATCGGTGATGTTGCCGAGGACACCGCAGAGCAGCACGAGGTCGGCGGGCGTCAGGTCCAGGTAGTGGTCGGTCGATGCGGCGTCTCCGGCGACGACCTCGACGCCCGGGAGCCCGGCGGCCTCGGCCGCGCGCCGGGCCGCCGCGACGTTCCGCTCGTCCAGTTCCACCAACCGTGCCCGCACGTCGTGCCGCCGCGGGTGCCCGGTGAGTGCGCCGATCAGGTCGTGTCCCTGCCCGGCACAGACACTCACCGCGGTGAGCGGGCCCGCGGGCGCGTGGTCGAGGGCGTCACGAATCCGGCCCTGGACGGTCGCCAGCCGCCGAACGAGCGGGGAGTCCGCTCTGTCGTACGTGTCGTGCCACTCGTACCAGTCCATGATCCGGACGATACGGCCACCGCCGCCCCGAGGCCGTCCTTGTCACACGCTCTTCGCATACCGCCCCGGCGTGACCCCCACCAACTTCCGGAACTGCCGGGTCAGATGGGACTGGTCGAAGAACCCGGTGGCGGAGGCGACCTCGCCCGGCGGCCGGCCGTCGAGGAGGAGCCGGCGGGCGCGGTCGACGCGGCGGGAGTTGAGGTACTGGTGCGGTGCGATGCCGTACGCGGTGCTGAACGCCCGTACGAGATGCGCGGGATGGGCGTGCACCAGCGCCGCGGCCCGGTCGAGGGTGAGACCGTCGACGACGTGCTCGTCCAGGAGTTCGCGCAGCCGGCGGGCGAGGGCGGGATCGGGCCGGGCGACCTCGGCGGTGAGGCTCGGCCGCAGATGGGCGCGCAGCCGCTCGCCGATGAACGTCAGCCTGCTCTCGGCCTCCAGCTCGTCCCCGGCACGCTCGAGCGCGGTGTGCAACTGCCCGACCCGCAACCGCAGTACGGGATCCCGGAGGTCCGGCTGATCGACGGCGGCCCCGATGAGACCGTCGGGCAGATGCGTGCCGTCGAGATAGAGGACGCGCTTGCGGAAGCCGTGCGGGGTGGCGGGGGAGCCGTTGTGCGGGACGTGCGGGGGGAGCAGGGACACCGTGTCGTGCGGGGTGCCGTGCTCGTGCCGGTCGAGGTCGTACCGTACGGCGCCGTCGTCCACGATGAGCAGCGTCCACGCCTCGTGGACGTGCATCGGGTAGGCGTACTCGGTGAAGTGCGCGTGGAAGACCTCCACGACACCGGGGATGCGGGGCCGCCAGGCCGAGACTTCCGGCCGAGAACGCTGCGGGGCCATGCAAAGAACGTACAAGACGATGTCGTACGACGCCCGGCAGTCTCGATGCATGAGCAGCACGAGTACTGAACCCGTCCGTTTCGACACCAAGATCGCCGTCCTGCTGCGGGAGGACCTGGAGCCCTGGCAGCGGCTGAATGTCACCGCGTTCCTGGTCAGCGGCCTCGGCGCGGAGATCCCCGAGGTGATCGGGGAGCCGTACGAGGACGCCGACGGCGTGGGCTACCTCCCGATGTTCCGCCAGCCGGTGCTGGTCTTCGAGGGCACCAAGGAGACGCTGAAGGCGGCGCACGCACGCGTGCTGTCCCGGGCGCTCCCGCGGGCGGTCTTCACCTCCGACCTCTTCGCGACCGGCAACGACCGGGACAACCGGGCGGCGGTGCGGGCCGTGCGGACGGAGGAGCTGGACGTCGTGGGGCTGGCGGTGTACGGGCCCAGGAACGCGGTGGACAAGGTGCTGAAGGGCGCCCGGATGCATCCGTGACGGAATCTGCACAGTGATTGCGCAACCGTGGTGCGGGCGGGTTCCGTTGGTGCGGAGTTGTCCTGTTCGCGGCAGCCGGGGCAATAGCTGTCGGCCCGCTGTGACCCGCCTGCTGTAGAGAAGCTGCCCCCAATTGGTGTGGGTGCGCACACGGTTCGGTCGCGTGGTCGTTCAACTGCCCTGTCACGAGCGGCTTTGCACTGGATGCCGGGCACGCTCCGTGGTTTGATCCTGCGCACCGCGCCCCGCTTTCTGTCCCCCGCGGGCCGCTCCCCCCATGTGCACCCCCATGTGAAGGGCAGTTTCCTCATGAACTCCGCTCCCCAGGTTCAGACCGCCGAGATCTCCGACGCCGAGCTCGACACCGTCTCCGGCGGCCTGAGCCCGCAGATCTCCGTCACCGCGGGCGACACGACGCTCAGCAGCTCGGACCTCCTGGCCCAGTTCGGCTCGCTCCAGGGGCAGGTCCTGGGCACCGCCGTCGGCACCCTCGGCGCGCTTCCCCACCAGGTCGGCGTGAACGCCAGCCTCTGATCGACGAGCACGGCAGCGCGACAAGCCCCCTACCGCCGGAGAAGTGCGGGCAGGGGGCTTGTCGCCGTTTCAGGCCGTGCTGACCTCGGGCCTCGCCGTGGCGGGCGGCTCGGTGGCGGCCGGCTCCTCCGCCGGCAGCCGCCGCATCAGGACCGCGTATCCGAGCCCGGCCGCCGTACCGACGACCGCGCACAGCCCCCACAGCCACTGAGCGCCGAACCGGTCGATGACGAGGCCGGACATCAGCGGGGCGACGAGCGCGGCGAGGGACCAGGACAGGGTGTACATGCCCTGGTAGCGGCCGCGGCCGTGGACGGGGGAGAGGCGTACGACGAGGCCCGTCTGCGTCGGCGCGTTGACGATCTCGGCGAGGGTCCAGACGCACACGGTGAGCGCGAAGACGCCGACCGACCCGGCGAAGGCGGTGAGCCCGAAGCCGTACCCGGCCAGCAGCGACGAGGCCACGAGCAGCCGCCTCGGGTCCCGGGTCTCGATGAACCGCGTGACCGGGATCTGCAGCGCGACGATCAGGACACCGTTGACGGCGATCGCCATGCCGTACTCGGCGGGTGTGAACCCTGCCTCGCCCATCGCGACCGGCAGCCCGACCGATCCCTGCTGGAAGACGAGGGCGACGAGGAAGGACAGCCCGACCACGCCCATGTAGCGCCGGTCGCGCAGGACGGTCCGGAGACCGATCTGGTCCGCCGCCTTCTCGACGGAGGTGCGTTCCGGCCGGGACTCGGGCAGCTTCAGGAACACGACCACCGCGCAGACGGCCGTCATGCCCGCCTCGATCAGGAAGCCGGCGAGATAGCTGAACTCGGCGATGAAACCGGCCGCCATCGAGGAGACGGCGAAACCGAGGTTGATCGCCCAGTAGTTGAGCGAGAAGGCCCGCACCCGGTCCTCGGGCCGCACGATGTCGGCCATCATCGCCTGGACGGCGGGCCGCGAGGCGTTGGACGCCATACCGACGAGGAAGGCGACCGCGGCGATGGAGACGGGGTCGTGCACGAAGCCGAGCAGCGCGACGGAGGCGGCGGTGGAGGCCTGCGCGACGAGCAGGGTGGGTCGCCGCCCGAGCCGGTCGGTCATCACACCGGCGCCGACGGAGGAGACGACTCCGCCCAGCCCGTGCAGAGACGCGACGAGACCCGCGTACGAAGCGGAGTAGCCGCGATCCAGCGTCAGATACAGCGCCATGAACGTGGCGACGAAGGCCCCGAGCCGATTGACGAGGGTGCTGGTCCACAGCCACCAGAACTCGCGGGGCAGTCCAGAGACGGTTTCCCGGGCGGCACGTCTGAGACTGGCGACTGACACAGGAATCCCCCACGGATGGCTGGCCATGGAACTGGCGCGGCTGTAAGCGGCTCAAGCGGTGATCACAACTTACAAACGCGCGGCTGTCCGTGGCCACTCAATTAACGGATCCCGTCAACTGTCCGGCGACTGTCCGCCTGCTGGGCGGGCCTCCTGGGGGCCGAACACGTGGATTACGCTCTGAGGCATGGCCGACGCACCGTACAAGCTGATCCTCCTCCGCCACGGCGAGAGCGAGTGGAACGCGAAGAACCTGTTCACCGGCTGGGTGGACGTCAACCTGAACGAGAAGGGCGAGAAGGAGGCAGTCCGCGGTGGCGAGCTCCTGAAGGACGCCGACCTTCTTCCCGACGTGGTCCACACCTCGCTCCAGAAGCGCGCGATCCGCACGGCGCAGCTGGCGCTGGAGTCGGCGGACCGTCACTGGATCCCGGTCCACCGCAGCTGGCGCCTGAACGAGCGCCACTACGGCGCCCTCCAGGGCAAGGACAAGGCGCAGACCCTCGCGGAGTTCGGCGAGGAGCAGTTCATGCTGTGGCGCCGCTCCTACGACACCCCGCCCCCGGCGCTCGAGGACGGCACGGAGTTCTCCCAGTCGGACGACCCGCGCTACGCGTCGATCCCCCCGGAGCTGCGCCCGAGGACGGAGTGCCTCAAGGACGTCGTGGTCCGCATGCTCCCGTACTGGTACGACGGCATCGTCCCCGACCTCCTGGCGGGCCGCACGGTCCTGGTGGCAGCCCACGGCAACAGCCTCCGCGCCCTGGTCAAGCACCTGGACGGCATCTCGGACGCGGACATCGCCGGCCTGAACATCCCGACGGGCATCCCGCTCTACTACGAACTCGACGCCGACTTCAAGCCGGTGACGAAGGGCGGCAAGTACCTCGACCCCGAGGCGGCAGCGGCAGCGATCGAGGCGGTCAAGAACCAGGGCAAGAAGAAGTAGGTTTGGTGATCATGCCCCTGACCTGCGCGGGAAGCGCGGATCGGGGGCAATTTCACGTCCTGGTCCCGCTGTGGGTCCTCAGCCCCCGATCACGCTCTCGCGGGCGTGGAGGAAGTCGAGCTGTCCGAGGTGCTCGACGGATCCATCCACATGACCTGCCACCCGTGGCCGTCGAGGTCGAAGAAGCTGCGTGAGTACATGAAGCCGTGGTCCTCGGGGCCGTCCGCCTCGGAGCCGCCCGCGGCGAGCGCGGCCTCAGCGACCCTGTCAACCTCGTCGCGGGCCGACACGCTGAAGCAGTAGAGCGCCAGCGTGTGCGTGGTGGGATCGGCCATCGGCAGCTTCGCGAACTGCGCGAACGTCTCGTGGCTGAGCAGCATGACGGAGGCCTGCTCGCCGACCAGCATGCAGGCGGCGGTCTCTCCGGTGAACATCGGGTTGTAGCTGAATCCGAGCTGCGCGAAGAACGCCTTGCTGCGCCCGACGTCCGCCACGGGGATGTTCACGAACAGCATGCGACCGGCGTGTGCGGGAGTGGTCATGGTGGGTCTCCAGTCCGACGTTCGATGGTGTACGACGGAGTGGACCGGCCCAGCCTGCAAAACTCATCGGTGGATGGGCGCCCGGCCGACGAGGACCTTGTTCGAGTTGTGCCGGATGCCGTTCCACTCCACCCCCGGCCATGCCATGGTGGCGCGATCAGTTCCGAGGGGGGCGGGTATTCATGGAGCGGCAGCTCGTGTCGGTGTGGTGGGTGGGGTTCGCGCTCGCCGTTGTCGTGCTCGGCGTCGTGTGGGCGGTGGCCGGGTACGGGGGCGGGGTCGTGGCCGTCGTGTTCCTGGCGGGTCTGGTGAGCGGCGTCGGGGTCGTGCCCGCGCGGGTGCTTGCGCTTCGGTGGGTCGGGAGGCTCGGGCGGAGGTCTCGCGCACCGGAGTGGGTTGTTCATCTGGGGGCTGCTGTTGTCTGGTCCTGTCTGCTGTCCCTGCTGTCCTCCGCCGTACTCATCGGGCTGCCGCACGGCTGGGACACAGCCACCTCACCGGACGACGTCCTCCTCCGCACCGTCCGGATCGTCGACGTCCTCGTCCCCGTCGCCCTCGGCACGCACCTCGTGATCCGCCTCCGGGGACGCCGTCGCGCCGCGCACTGATGTCGTCAGACCGTCAGCGGTACCGGGACGATCTCGTCGGCCTTGTGGCCCGCCCGCTCGTGGATCCGCTGGACCGCTTCGGCCGAGGGCGCCTCGGAGAGGCAGTAGACCGTGCCGGACTCGGGGTCCGCCCAGGCCTTCTCGAAGTGGACGGACTCGTCCTTCTCTATGGCGAGGTCGGCATTGTGGGCCTGCCGCAGCTGCTCCGCCGTGATGCCCTTCATCCCGTGGTGTACGTCCATGTACTTGGCCATGACACCGCGCCTCCTTCCGATCTTCGGCTTCGCCCCCCATTCCTCTCCTCTTCCATGCTGCGCCCGCACGGCCGTCGGTGCGAGCGCATGACGAAGGGCCCCGGTGCACGTGGTCACCGAGGCCCTTCACCGTCGTACGAGAAGAGTCACCGTCGTACAGGAAGAGCGGTCTGCGCACTCAGCCGCACTGGCAGGGATTGCCCGACTGGCACCCGCAGCCGCAGCCCGAGCCGCAGCCGCACGCGCCGAAGAGCGGGAGGCTTCTGATCTCGGCGGGCTGGTCCGTCTCGCGCTCCTGCGTCGGGTCGGGCGTGGTGGGGGCTTCGGCCATGGGTCCTCCTGGAGGCCTAGAGGCTGGTGCCTGTGCCCATTGGATGCCCGTTCCGCTGGGCGCATCAACGGCGCACTGTGGCGCCCGCACACCCTGCCCCTCCGGTTTACGCCCCCTCGACCCCCGCCACCGGCTGGATCTCCGGCTGGATGTCGGCCTGCAGCTCGTCCGCGTGCTCACCCGTCACCAGGAACACCACGCGCTTGGCCACCGACACCGCGTGGTCGGCGAACCGCTCGTAGTAGCGGCCGAGGAGGGTGACGTCCACCGCCGTCTCGATGCCGTGCTGCCAGCGGTCGTCCAGCAGGTGCTGGAACAGCGTGCGGTGCAGCAGGTCCATCTCGTCGTCGTCCTGCTCCAGCTGGAGCGCCAGGTCGACGTCCTTCGTGATGATCACCTCGGCCGCCTTCGCCATGAGGCGCTGCGCGAGCTGGCCCATCTCCAGGATCGTCGCGTGCAGGTCGTGAGGGATCGCGCGCTCCGGGAAGCGGAGGCGGGCGAGCTTCGCCACGTGCTGGGCCAGGTCGCCCGAACGCTCCAGGTCGGCCGACATACGGAGCGAGGTGACGACGATACGGAGATCCGTGGCCACCGGCTGCTGCCGGGCCAGCAGCGCTATGGCCCGGGCCTCCAGGTCGTGCTGGAGGTCGTCGACCTTCTTGTCGGCCTCGATGACGTTTTCGGCCAGCTTCAGGTCGGAGTCGAGGATGGCGGTCGTGGCGCGTCCGATCGCCGACCCGACCAGCCGGGCCATCTCCACCAGACCGTCGCCGATCGAATCCAGTTCCTCGTGGTACGCGTCCCGCATCAGGGGTCCCTCTCTTACGTATGCCTCAAGGCTTCCGGGGGTCGGAAACCAGCCGCGAAAACCGGCCCTGTGACCCCACGCTCCCACGATCCGGCTCGTACGCGTCGGTTTCCGTCACCCCAAATGAACCATCCCTAGCTCCTAGGTGAACTCTGGGCGACGAGTGTTCGAGGTCGCACCTCGACGGCTGTGGGGATGTCGTACCCCATGCCTAACCTGTTTGCATGGACGTGAACGCGGCGGTCGCCGCAGCGGCAGCGATCGCCGGGGTGCTCACCGGCGTGATCGCCATGCTGGCGTTCCGCTGGAGCGAGCGGGAGCAGAAGCGCCCGACCCGCACCTCCCTGCACACGGACCCGGTGCTTCCGCCGGGCGTGGACACCGTCCTCTCCGTGCTCCGCTCCTCGGCCGTCGTCCTGGACGAGGCCGACGCGGTCGTCAAGGCCAGCTCGGCGGCGTACGCCCTGGGCCTGGTCCGCGGCGGCCGGCTCTCCGTCGAGCCGATGCTGAAGATGGCCAGGGACACCCGGCGGGACGGGGAGATACGCCAGGTGGAGCTGGACCTGCCGCGGCGGGGGACAGGGCGGGGCGAGGCTCTCGCCGTCTCCGCGCGCGTGGCCCCGCTCGGCTCCCGGCTGGTGCTCCTGCTGGTCGAGGACCTCACCGAGGCCCGCCGTATCGAAGCGGTGCGCCGCGACTTCGTCGCGAACGTGAGCCATGAGCTGAAGACGCCCGTCGGCGCGCTCTCCCTCCTGTCCGAGGCCGTCATGGACGCCTCCGACGACCCGGAGGCGGTGGAGCGCTTCGCCGGCCGTATGCAGATCGAGGCCACCCGGCTCACCAACCTGGTGCAGGAGCTCATCGACCTCTCGAGGGTGCAGAACGACGACCCCCTCGAGGACGCCGAGCCCGTCCGCGTGGACGAACTCGTCGCCGAGGCCATCGACCGCTGCCGGCACCAGGCCGGCACCAAGCAGATCACCATGGCCGCGGGCGGCACCGCCGACCTGCACGTCTGGGGCAACCGCGGTCAGCTCGCCGCCGCCCTGGGCAACCTTGTGGAGAACGCCGTCAACTACTCGCCGGCCCGCACCCGAGTGGGCATAGCCGCCCGCCGGGTGACCGTGCCCGGCGGAGACCTGATCGAGGTCGCCGTGACCGACCAGGGCATCGGCATCTCCGACAAGGACAAGGAGCGTATCTTCGAGCGCTTCTACCGCGTCGACCCCGCCCGCTCCCGTGCCACCGGCGGTACGGGCCTGGGGCTGGCGATCGTCAAGCACGTGGCCGCCTCGCACGGCGGGGAGGTCACGGTGTGGAGCTCAGAGGGTCAGGGCTCCACGTTCACCCTGAGGCTGCCGGAGGCGGGGGCTGCCCGCGACCGCGCGCACCAACACCCCGACCCGGACGATCTCGACGACGAGGCCGGCCGAACCACCCCCCAGTCATCCCCGTACGAACCGCTTCCCGCCCCGGAGGTCCTTCCGTGACCCGTGTGCTCGTCGTCGAGGACGAGGAGTCCTTCTCCGACGCCCTGTCATACATGCTCCGCAAAGAGGGCTTCGAGGTCGCCGTCGCGACCACCGGGCCCGACGGACTCGACGAGTTCGAGCGCAACGGCGCCGACCTCGTCCTCCTCGACCTGATGCTGCCCGGCCTGCCGGGCACCGAGGTGTGCCGCCAGCTGCGCGGCCGCTCCAATGTCCCCGTCATCATGGTGACCGCCAAGGACAGCGAGATCGACAAGGTCGTCGGCCTGGAAATAGGAGCCGATGACTATGTCACCAAGCCGTTCTCCTCGCGCGAGCTGGTCGCCCGCATCCGCGCCGTCCTGCGCCGCCGCGGCGAGCCCGAGGAGGTCACCCCGGCCGCGCTGGAGGCCGGTCCGGTCCGCATGGACGTGGACCGCCATGTGGTCACGGTCTCCGGCTCCAAGGTCGACCTGCCCCTCAAGGAGTTCGACCTGCTCGAGATGCTGCTGCGCAACGCCGGCCGCGTGCTGACCCGTATGCAGCTCATCGACCGCGTCTGGGGCGCCGACTACGTGGGCGACACCAAGACCCTCGACGTCCACGTCAAGCGCCTGCGCGCCAAGATCGAGCCGGACCCGGGTGCGCCCAGGTACCTGGTCACGGTCCGCGGCCTCGGCTACAAGTTCGAGCCGTAAACCGCGCGCACCTACGCAGAAGGGCGGGACCTCCCGAAGAGGTCCCGCCCTTTTCGTCTACGACGACACCGACGCCGTACGACCGCTCACTGAGCGGTCGCGCTCGCGGAGGCCGCGTCGGTCGGGGTGGGCGACGTCGACGTGGCCGCGGAGTTCGTCGGGGTCGGGGACCCCGTCGCGGTGTTGGTCGGCTTGGGGCTGGTGGAGGGGGCGACCGTCGGGATGTTGGTCGGACCCCACTTCTTGAAGTAGCTGTCGGCCGGGACCACGAACGCGCGCAGGCTCACGTCGCCGGTCTTGCTGAACGTGAAGGTGATCTTGCGGACGCTGCCGTCCTGGACCGCCTCACGGCCGTTGGGCAGCACGGCGCTGGCATTGCCCTTGCCGCCGATGACCACGGAGCCGTGCGCCGGGACGACGAGCTTGCCGCTGCCCTTGGCCGGCTTGACCTGGGCGGTCGCGTTGACGTTCGGGAGGGTGATCGAGTCCACGGTCTGCGCGGTGTCACCGTTGTTGAAGAGGGTCGCCGAGACCACGGCCGGACCGACCGCCTCGATCTTCGGCTGGGTGATGATCAGCGCGTTCTGCACCTTGATGTCGCCGACCTTGGTCTCCGCGTTGTCCGGCTTGACCTCCAGCGTCTGGGCGTCGCCGCCCGCACCGCACGCGGCGAGCGAGGCGATCGAGAACGCGATGGCGGCGGCGGCGAGGGAGCCGCGTCGAAGGCTGCTGCTCACGGCGGCGGCAACTCCTTGACTCGAGCGTGGCGACCGATAAAGCCGCCCTAAGTGTCTGTCAGCGGCCTTAGGTTACCGAGCCGTTCCCGAGGGGCCGCACCCGACCCTCCCCAAGCGCTCCGCTTCCCTCGGCAGGAGGTAGCGGAGGGGGGCTCGTCCGGCATTCACATAAGTCCCTTCGGCATACCGGAGCGGCGTCGCGCAAAATTTCCGTGAAGGAATGCGCGGCCGCCCCGGAATTGATCATCCGATGGAACAACCGAGGAACAAGCGACCACGCGGGCGGGTGTCTGTGATCAATTCCGGAATCGACGGGGAAGCACTCCCGGCACCGAACGGAGTAGCGGAAGTCGCACATCTGGAACCAGACATATGCGGACGTTCGTCCTCTCGTGGAGGGCTCCGGATGTGTGTAACGTACGCGTTTCACCTCCCCCGAAGAGCTGCTCCGACCTGCGAATACCTTCTTCCGCTCGGCCCGCGAAGCACGTTCCTGTTGCTGTTGTCAAGCCCCGAGATATGCCCTGACCTGCGAAAACGCCATTCAGAACCCGCGGTTTCCGTGTTACCCTGGATAGCCACGGAAGGGGTACCTGTCACATGACGTTCAAGGTTGGCGACACCGTGGTCTATCCCCATCACGGGGCCGCGCTGATCGAGGCCATCGAAACTCGCCAGATCAAAGGCGTGGACAAGACCTACTTGGTGCTGAAGGTCGCCCAGGGTGACCTGACGGTGCGTGTGCCAGCGGACAATGCGGAGTTCGTCGGCGTGCGTGATGTGGTCGGTCAGGACGGGCTGGACCGGGTCTTCGAGGTGCTGCGCGCTCCGTACGCCGAGGAGCCCACGAACTGGTCGCGTCGTTACAAGGCAAATCTGGAGAAGCTCGCCTCCGGCGATGTCATCAAGGTCGCGGAAGTGGTGCGTGACCTGTGGCGTCGTGAGCGTGAGCGCGGACTGTCCGCCGGTGAGAAGCGGATGCTCGCCAAGGCCCGCCAGATCCTGGTGAGCGAGCTCGCCCTCGCGGAGAACACGAACGAGGAC
This sequence comes from Streptomyces sp. NPDC001663, assembly GCF_042893105.1. Taxonomy (NCBI): domain Bacteria; kingdom Bacillati; phylum Actinomycetota; class Actinomycetes; order Kitasatosporales; family Streptomycetaceae; genus Streptomyces; species Streptomyces sp. NPDC001663. The sequence goes on from NZ_JBIAUR010000007.1 coordinate 107,417, forward strand.
AAGGCCGAGGCCCTGCTCGACGAGGTTCTCGCGTCCTGAACCTGACGCAGGCGAAAGGCCCGCTTCAGCACTCAGTACATCGAAATGCCGCGGTGCCCGATGACAGCTCCACTGTCGCCGGGCGCTGCGGCATGTTCGCACTCGGACGTCGTACGCACGTCTTGAGTACGTCTTCTTCGGGGCAGGCACCCGATACTTGGCGTGCCGGGCCCGGGCAGCTGGCTCGACCGATGTCACGGAAGGGTCCGGTCAAGGCGTCGCGCCCGGCACTCCCCAGGCCATACCCACCAAGGCCGAGCACACAAACCTGACAGGAACCGATGTCTGACGATTCGCGCCCTTCGCCCGTCGGGGACCGTACAAGTGTCCGTACGGCCGCCGTGATCCCGGCCGCAGGCCGGGGCGTACGCCTCGGTCCAGGCGCCCCCAAGGCGCTCCGTGCGCTGGGCGGCACTCCCATGCTGATCCACGCGGTGCGCGCGATGGCCGCGTCCCGCTCCGTCTCCCTGGTCGTCGTCGTGGCGCCGCCCGACGGCGCGCCCGAGGTGAAGTCCCTTCTCGACGCACACGCCCTGCCCGAGCGGACCGACTTCCTCGTCGTCCCCGGCGGCGACTCGCGTCAGGAGTCAGTGAAGCTCGGCCTCGACGCACTGCCGCCCGACTACGACATCGTGTTGGTCCACGACGCGGCCCGGCCGCTGGTCCCGGTGGACACGGTGGACGCGGTGATCGAGGCGGTACGGGAGGGAGCGCCGGCCGTGGTGCCCGCGCTGCCCCTCGCCGACACGGTGAAGGAGGTCGAGCCGACGGGCGGGACGGGCGAGCCGGAGCCGGTGGTGGCCACCCCGGACCGGGCCCGCCTCCGAGCGGTACAGACTCCGCAGGGCTTCGACCGGGCCACGCTGATCCACGCCCACGAGACGGTGACCGACGACGTCACCGACGACGCGAGCATGATCGAGCAGCTGGGCCTGCGGGTCGTGGTCGTACCCGGCCACGAGGAGGCCTTCAAGGTCACGCGCCCGCTGGACCTGGTCCTGGCGGAGGCGGTCCTGGCCCGCAGGAGGCTGAACGATGGCTTCTGAGACGTATCCGCCGCTTCCCCAGGTCGGCATCGGCACCGACATCCACGCCTTCGAGGAGGGCCGCGAGCTGTGGTGCGCCGGCCTGAAGTGGGAGGGCGAGGGCCCGGGACTGGCCGGCCACTCGGACGCGGACGTCGTCGCACACGCTGCCTGCAACGCGCTCTTCTCGGCCGCGGGCCTCGGTGACCTGGGTCAACACTTCGGCACCGGCCGCCCCGAATGGTCGGGCGCATCCGGCGTCACGCTCCTCACGGAGGCAGCCCGCATCGTCCGCGAGGCGGGCTTCCGCATCGGCAACATCGCCGTCCAGGTCGTGGGCCCTCGCCCGAAGATCGGCAAGCGTCGCGACGAGGCCCAGAAGCTGCTGTCCGAGGCGGCCGGAGCGCCGGTGTCGGTGTCGGGCGCGACGACGGACGGGCTCGGGTTCCCGGGCCGCGACGAGGGCCTGATGGCGGTCGCGACGGCGCTGGTGGTGCGGGCCGACCGAGGGTGAACGTCACGAAACCGTCCCCCTTGAGTGGAAGGGGCGCAAGGCACTGCCTTACGCCCACTACCCTGGAGTGGTGACTATTCGGCTGTACGACACCAGCGCCCGGCAGATCCGTGATTTCACCCCGCTCAAGCCGGGTTGTGTCTCGATCTACCTGTGTGGCGCCACCGTGCAGTCCGCACCGCACATCGGGCACATCCGCTCGGGCCTCAACTTCGACATCATGCGCCGCTGGTTCGAGTACCGCGGCTATGACGTGACCTTCATCAGGAACGTCACGGACATCGACGACAAGATCATCGCCAAGGCGGCCGAGCAGAACCGCCCGTGGTGGTCGATCGGCTACGAGAACGAGCGCGCGTTCAACGACGGTTACACCGCGCTCGGCTGCCTCCCGCCCACCTACGAGCCGCGCGCCACCGGGCACGTGACCGAGATGGTCGAGATGATGCAGGGCCTGATCGAGCGCGGTCACGCGTACGAGGCCGACGGCAACGTCTACTTCGACGTGCGCTCCTTCCCGGGCTACCTGGAGCTTTCGCGCCAGGAGCTCGACAACCTGCAGCAGCCCTCGGGCGTCGGCGAGACGGGCAAGCGGGACCCGCGCGACTTCGCCATGTGGAAGTCCGCCAAGCCCGGCGAGCCGACCTGGGCCACCCCGTGGGGCCGCGGGCGCCCCGGCTGGCACCTGGAGTGCTCGGCCATGGCGCACAAGTACCTCGGTACCGCCTTCGACATCCACGGCGGCGGCCTCGACCTGATCTTCCCGCACCACGAGAACGAGATCGCCCAGGCCAAGGCCTACGGCGACGACTTCGCCCAGTACTGGGTGCACAACGCCTGGGTGACCATGGCGGGCGACAAGATGTCGAAGTCGCTCGGCAACAGCGTGCTCGTGAGCGAGATGGTCAAGACGTGGCGGCCCATCGTGCTGCGCTACTACCTCGGCACCCCGCACTACCGCTCGATGATCGAGTACAGCGAGGAGTCGCTGCGCGAGGCCGAGTCGGCGTTCGCGCGCATCGAGGGCTTCGTGCAGCGCGTCGTGGAGAAGGCGGGCGTCGTCGAGCCGTCCGCCGAGGTGCCGCCCGCCTTCGCCGAGGCGATGGACGACGACCTGGGCGTGCCCCAGGCCCTCGCGATCGTGCACACGACGGTCCGGCAGGGGAACTCCGCCCTCGCCGCCGACGACAAGGAAGCCGCCGTCGCCCGCCTCGCCGAGGTGCGCGCCATGCTCGGCGTCCTCGGACTCGACCCCCTCGATCCGCACTGGGCCGGCGAGGCCGACCGCGGCGAGGATCTGCACGGCGTCGTCGACAGCCTCGTACGTCTGGTCCTCGACCAGCGCGAGGCCGCCCGCGCCCGCAAGGACTGGGCCACCGCGGACGCCATCCGCGACCAGCTCAACCAGTCGGGCCTGGCCATCGAGGACGGCCCCCAGGGCCCGCGCTGGAGCCTCGGCCCGCGCTGAGCTCCGGCCGCTGAACAGAAGATCGATTGTGCCGCTCGGTCCTCCGGGCGGCACACTTCATAGACGTACGAACACACGCTTCACTTCTTCAGAGAGCAGACGGGTAGGTCATGGCAGCCAACAACCGCCGCATGTCCGGCAAGAAGGGCGCGCAGGTCGGCAGCGGCGGCCAGCGGCGCAAGGGCCTGGAGGGCAAGGGCCCGACCCCGCCCGCCGAGATGCGCAAGGGCCACAAGAAGAACCGCATCGCCAATTCCAAGGCGAAGCAGGTCGTACGCCGTCCCGCGCCACGTGGCCGCGGCGGCAAGTCGTCCTCCGAACTGGTCGTCGGCCGTAACCCGGTGGTCGAGGCGCTGCGCGAGGGCGTGCCCGCGTCCACCCTCTACGTGCAGCAGTTCATCGACAACGACGAGCGCGTCCGCGAGGCCCTCCAGCTCGCCTCCGAGCGCGGCGGCATCAACCTCATGGAGGCCCCCCGCCCCGAGCTCGACCGCATGACGAACGGCCTCAACCACCAGGGGCTCGTCCTCCAGGTCCCGCCGTACGAGTACGCGCACCCCGAGGACCTGGCGAGCGCCGCCTACGACGACGGCGAGGACCCGCTGATCGTCGCCCTCGACGGCGTGACCGACCCGCGCAACCTCGGTGCCGTCGTCCGCTCCGTCGCGGCCTTCGGCGGCCACGGTGTCGTCGTACCCGAGCGCCGCGCGGCCGGCATGACCGCCGGCGCCTGGAAGACGTCGGCCGGTACGGCGGCCCGCACCCCCGTCGCCCGCGCGACGAACCTCACCCGCGCCCTGGAGGCGTACAAGAAGGCGGGCATCGTGGTCGTCGGCCTGGCAGCCGACGGTGAGCACGAGATCGGCGAGCTGGAGGCCCTGGAGGGCCCGGTGGTCATCGTCGTCGGCAGCGAGGGCAAGGGCCTGTCCCGCCTGGTCGGCGAGACGTGCGACTTCCGCGTGCGGATCCCGATGCCCGGTGGCGCTGAGTCGCTCAACGCCGGTGTGGCCGCGGGGATCGTGCTGTACGAGGCCGTACGTCGGCGCGTGTGAACACGCGTCCATAGCCTCACCCGTGCGGGTCGTTCTGGGCGTTCAGGACAAGCTTGACGGGGTCCGGACACTTCCGGCGGGTCAAAGCAGTGTCCTAACGACACGTCACTCGGTTAGATGAGTGTGGACACCAGAACACCCCGCACACCCACGGGGGTCGGCCCGTCGGGATACGACGACGCTCCCGCGCTGACCATGGTGAAGGTGCCGAGCGATCCGGCGCAGGTCGTCGTCAATCACGCCAGTTTCCGCGTGCAGCTGAGCGCCTCGCCACGCACCCAATCGCCGCGGATCGCACGGCTGTTGAGCGCCGCCGAAGCCGCCCGCATGCCCGTCGTCGGCACCGCGGCGGGCCGGGCGGGAGGCGCCCGGCGCCGCCCCGTCGTCTGGAGCGGCAGGTCCGCCCCCGACGACACCGGCGCGCACCGTCTGCTCCAGGCCGTACGGGGAGGCAGCGTCCGGCACGGCGAGGACTCGTCGGCCGACGCCGGAGCCACCCAGGTCATCCCGCGCGTCGACGTCGGCGGCTACGACGAGGTCTACGACGAGCTGGAACAGACCGTCGAAACACCGATCGTCGGCGCCCAGCGCACCCACAGCGACGACCTCGGCGGCACCCGCCTCCTCCCCGACATGCGCACCTTCGGCAGCGCATACGACGAGGAACAGGCCTATGGCGCCGAGGAGTTCGAGGACTTCGAAGACTCCGACGAGGCGGACGGCACCGGCCGCTCGGCGGGGCGCCACGGCGACGATCCGGCCCGGCACGCCTACTACCCCGGCCGCCGGATGAACCTCGGCGTCGTCCTGCTCCCCCTCCGCATCTTCCTCGGCTTCATCTCCATCTACGCCGGCATGGGCAAGCTGTGCGACCCCGTCTACTTCGACGGCGGCAAGCGTGGCTCCATGGTCAAGTGGCTCAACACCCTGCACCCCTGGGAAGTCGCCGAGCCACTGCGCCAGTTCGCCCTCCAGCACCCCGTCGGCTCCGGCCTCGTCATCGCCTTCGCACAGGTCGTCGTAGGCGTCCTCACGGTCCTCGGCTGCTGGCAGCGCGTCGCCGCCGTCTTCGGCGCCCTGCTCTCCGCCGCGCTCATCGTCACCGTCAGCTGGAAGACGGTCCCTGCCTACGACGCCCCCGACATCATCTACCTGGCCGCCTGGTCCCCGCTGATCATCGCCGGCGCCCCCGTCTACTCCGTCGACGGCCGCCTCGCAGGAAGCGCCTGGCGGCGCCTCGGACCCGCCTCCGACATCTGGGAGCTGCGCAGCTACGTCCTGCGCCGCGGCGCCCTCGTCACGGCGATCGCGACCGGCATCACGCTGCTCGTCGGCTCGCTGCTCGGCGGCGCGGTCCGCGACGCCGACCGCGTGGTCGTCCCCGGCCCCGGCGAGGCCCCGCGCAACGAGCTGCCGGGTTCCCCGCTCCCGCAGGAGCCCGGCAAGCGGCACAGCCACTCGCCGTCGGCCTCGAACACGCCCACCCAGGGCGCCACCGCCGGCTCCACCCCGTCCGGCACGGCGACCACCCCGGGCGCCACCGCAACCGGCGGCGCCCCCAGCCAGACCCAGGGCACGGGCCAGTCCCCGTCCCAGCAGTCCCCGTCCGGCGGCGCCCCCAGCACCAGCTCGGGCCCGACCTCCGGCGGTACCACAGGCACCCCGAGCGGCGGCACCGGCTCCGGAGGCTCCTCGTCCGGGGAATCGGGTCTGGTGGGCGGCCTCTTGGGCTAGCGCACTCGGCTCTGAGCCACCGAGCCCGTACGAAAGAGTCCCGCACATGCAACGTGCGGGACTCTTTCAACGTACGGTCACGGCACCATGCTCAGGGGCGCGGGGAACTGCGCGACCAGCCCCCACCAACCCGCAGTCGAAATCCAACGGGCCCCCCGAGCTCTCACCGCCCCAGAGCGGCCAGCTCCTTCGCAGCCTCGGTCAGATCCTTCGCCGTATCGATCGCACGCCAATACGCCCCCTGAGGAATCGGAAACCCGGCCAGCCGCCGCTCCCGCGCGAGATGGGGAAACGTCGTACGTTCGTGATCCCCCCGCTCGGGAAGCAACCCGGCGAATTCGGGAGAGAAGACGTACACACCCGCGTTGATCTCGAACGTCGACGGCGGCGCCTCGATGAAGTCGGTGATGTGCCCGAACCCGTCGGTCTTCACCGCACCCCAGGGAATACGGGGCCGAGCCAGCGCCAGAGTCGCGACGGCGTCCCGCTCGGTGTGGAAGTCCGCCATGTCCCGTAGCGAGAACCGGGTCCAGATGTCGCCGTTGGTGGCGTACCAGGCCCGGTCCGGGTGGGGGAGGTGCGCGGCGGCGTACTTGAGGCCGCCGCCGCGGCCCAGCGGCTCGGTCTCCACGACCGTCTTCACCCGCACCGGCAGATCGGCCGTCTCGAGCCACTTCTCCAGGACGTCGGCGAGATGGCCGCAGCTGATCACCACGTCCGTCACACCCTCCTCGGCCAGCCAGACAAGCTGATGGCCGATGATCGGAGTCCCCGTACCGGGGATCTCGACCATCGGCTTGGGCCGGTCGTCGGTGTAGGGGCGCAGCCGGGAGCCCTGGCCCCCGGCCAGGACGACGGCTTGAACGGGGCGGGACGCGGCGTTCGGATCGGTCATGACCGAACTGTACGGCGCGTCCCACCCCCGGCCGGAGTCGGCAACCCATCCTTAATCAGCCGTTACCCTCCTCCGAACTGTCCGCGGTGATGGCAGGGGGACGGGCTCAGACGTGCGAGGCCGCGACCCCCGAGGCGAAGGACGTGTCGCAGACGGGTCGGGCGTACGACTGCGCACGCGTCGGCCCGTACACGCGCACCGCGGCGCGACCCAGGGCCCGGGCGATGGCCACGCAGTGCTTGGCGAGCGACGGGCGCTCGTTCACGGCCTGCTGGAGGTGCGTGAGCGCCACGCCGGGGTTCTTCTCCTGGAGCTCGGCCAGGAGCTGGTCGCGCAGCACGTCCTGCGGGGCGCGGTGGACCGCCACGGCGCTCTTGCCGTCTTCGATCGCGTCGGCCGCGGCGAGGACCGAGTTCGAGGGGTTCCCCGTCCAGTTGACTCGCGTGACCGCGAGGGTCCCGGAAAGCACCAGGACGACGGGCAGGACGAGGGCGAGCGTGCGGCCGATACGGCGGGCGGGGCCCCGACCGCGTCGCGTCTGTTGGTTAGTGGAGTGCTTCACGCGAGTGAGGGTAGCGCGGGGTGATGATTTGGCGACATTTAGTCACCGGTTCGGGGGATGAAGAACTGCCTCGGATTGGGTACGGGGTTGACGCACACTGATCGAAATGACCGGTCTGCTGGGGTATTTGTCGACAACGAGAGGGGCCCCGCAGCAGGCTGCGGGGCCCCATTCGTCAACCTGGGTGAATTCACCCCGGTTGGTGGTTTTGCGAGTCGGGCGACTCGGACGGTTCAGTCGGTGAGGCGCTCGCCCGTGGAGGTCGAGAACACGTGGGTCTCGCCCGGCCGCGGCACGACGTGCAGCGTGGAGCCCTTCTCCGGCACCCGGCGGCCCTCGACACGCACGACCAGGTCCTTGGTCTCGCCGCCGACCTCGGCGGTGCCGTAGACGTAGCCATCGGCGCCGAGCTCCTCGACGACGTTGACGGAGACCGCGAGACCGGCCGGGGCGTCCTCGGTGTCCTTCGTCAGGGAGCTCGCGGCGCCGCCGTTCTCCTCGACGATGTCGAAGTGCTCGGGACGGACACCGACGGTGACGGTGCGGTCACCCTTGTCGGCGGCGGCCTTGAGCGCGTCACGGTTGACCGGGACGACGCTGTTGCCGAACTTCACACCGCCGTCGGTGATCGGGACCTCGACCAGGTTCATGGCCGGGGAGCCGATGAAGCCGGCGACGAAGAGGTTGGCCGGGCGGTCGTACATGTTGCGCGGGGAGTCGACCTGCTGGAGCAGACCGTCCTTGAGCACGGCCACGCGGTCGCCCATCGTCATGGCCTCGACCTGGTCGTGGGTGACGTAGACGGTGGTGATGCCGAGACGGCGCTGCAGCGACGCGATCTGCGTACGGGTGGACACACGGAGCTTGGCGTCCAGGTTGGACAGCGGCTCGTCCATGAGGAACACCTGCGGCTCACGCACGATGGCGCGACCCATGGCGACACGCTGGCGCTGACCACCGGACAGGGCCTTCGGCTTGCGGTCCAGGTAGTCGGAGAGGTCGAGGATCTTCGCCGCCTCCTCGACCTTCTTGCGGATCTCCGCCTTGTTGACGCCGGCGATCTTGAGCGCGAAGCCCATGTTGTCGGCGACGGTCATGTGCGGGTACAGCGCGTAGTTCTGGAACACCATGGCGATGTCCCGGTCCTTCGGCGGCAGGTGCGTGACGTCGCGCTCACCGATGCGGATGGCGCCGGCGTTGACGTCCTCGAGCCCCGCGAGCATCCGGAGCGAGGTGGACTTGCCGCAGCCGGACGGACCGACGAGGACGAGGAACTCGCCGTCCCCGACCTCGATCTCCAGACCATCGACGGCGGGCTTCTCGGTGCCCGGGTAGATCCGGGTCGCCTTGTCGAACGTAACAGTGGCCATGGTGAATGGGCCCCCTTCTACCGGCAGGAACGTGCCGGACGATCCGTTGTAGGAAGGTGGTTGGTGTAGTCCACATGAGCGAACTGGGTCAGGACGCTACCTGGCGTTTCCCGCTCTGTCAGTACCTGGAGGCATGTGAACTTCGCGGAAATTTTCGACAGGGCCCGGCCTGGACCTGGGTACACTGCACGGGCGCGTACGGCACGTACGCGTGCAGGCCTCCTTAGCTCAGATGGCCAGAGCAACGCACTTGTAATGCGTAGGTCGTCGGTTCGAATCCGACAGGGGGCTCCATGACAGTGCCCCCGACGACACCGTCGGGGGCACTGTCCGTACAGATCCTGGTTCACCCGACAAGATCGCGCTGTGCGAGTTCGCCGGCCAGTTGGCGCTCGCGGGCCACGGTGAGGATCACGTCCCGCAGCCGCTCGATGTACAGCCGCATGTTCTTGTACGCGACGTCGGTGTCGGGGTAGCGGCAGGTGAACCACAGACCCTCGTGGAGCCGGTTGAGCCAGATGCACACCTGGTCGCCGTACGACACCCGGACGAGCCCGTAGGCCGCCAGTTCGTCCCAGCGCTCCGAGCCGGGGATGCCCCGCCCGTCGACGAACGAGACGATCGAGTACAGGTCGGGCGAGGTCGGGCGGAAGTCCGAGCCGAGCAGGCGCAGCACCCGGGCCAGCGGCATGCGTGCCAGCGACCTGTTGGCCTGCAGCTCGGCGCGTACGGCTTTCAGGGCGCTCGGGAGGTCGGGTGCCTGGTCCATCGGGACCTCGATCGGCGCACCGCCGACGTACCAGCCCACGGAGTTGGACCACTTGGACTTCACCCGGGTGTGGAACGGCACGACCGAGCGGTAGACGGGCTGTCCGCCGATCTCGTGGACGATGAGGCTGGTCGCGGCCAGCACGCCGACGAGGCTGCCGCCGAAGGGCCGGCAGTACGACTCGAACGCCGCGGCGGCATCAGCGTCGACGAGCATCTCGCGCATGAGCTTCTGCCTGGGCAGGTCGCCGCCGGGCTCAAGTCCCAGGTCGACGGGGAAGTTGGGCAGCTTCCCCTGGCACCGCCGGATGAACTCCCGCCAGCGGCCGACGATCTCGTGGGTGCCGTCGATCCGGTCCGCGTCCGCCCGCTCGATCTCGCAGAAGTCGACGTAGCTGCCGACCGGCGACTCCTCCACGGGACGGCCCTCGACGGCTGCCGCGTAGAGCTCGTGGATCTCGGCGGGCATGCGCTGGATGGAGTAGGAGTCGACATTGCTGTGGTCGAACGCAATGTACACGCCGGTGGCGTCGTCCCTGATGACCGCCGCGTAGAGGAAGTTGGGCCAGCGCAGCGCGTTCGCGACGGCGTCGAAGCGGTCCTGGAGGTGCTGGACGAGCTGCCCCGCGTCGGGGAAGTCGCCGACGTCCTCGCGTTGCAGAGACACGTCCTCGGCGTCGAGCGTGAACCGGCGCATCTCGTCGCCCTCCCAGCGGAATCCGCTGCGCAGCGTCTCGTGCCGGAGTGTCCAGCCCCGCAACGCCTCCTGCAGCGCGTCGAGATCGACCTTGCCCGGGATGTCGAACGCCGTACCGATCCAGGTCGGCACGAACAGACCGTCCTCGTGGACCGTTCGGGCGGTCCTGATGTGCGACTCCTGGAGGTACGCGGGCGGCCGGGGGTCCTCCGGAAGGCCCGCCGCTGCGGTGACGGTCGCCGGACTGAGCGCCCACTCGACGAGCCGTCCGGGCCGGACCTCGCAGCGCTGGATGTCGGTGATTCGCACGGGCGTCTCCGTTCGCAGTTGGAGCCCGGATCGGGCGGACCCGATCAAGGGAATGCCGCGACCGTGAAAGGAGACACTCGGAACATGACGTGTTCCCACTTTTGAGTGGATTGAGTGATCGGCGGATGTGAGCCAATCGGTCTGCCGAGCGCCGGCGAAGTCGACACCGGTCTTTTCAACATACGAGCATTTCCCGCTGGAGAGCGCCGAGTTCTACGAACCTGGACCGCGCTCTCCCGCCGTTCCGGGTATGGCTCGCCGAATGGCACTGTGGCGCGGGCGAGTTGGGATTCCCGAGAAGGAATCCCGATCGGACACGGGATATCCGACGGTGCGGAATAACCCTTGATTACTGCTAGTGTTCGTCCAGTCACAGTAGGCAATCTGCCTCGACAACAGGCAGTGAAGGACCGAGGGTTCCATGCGTAAGCTTCAGCAGGCCATGATCGCAGCGGCAGTGGCGGCCGGCGGTCTGTCCGCCATCGGTGCCGGCGCCGGTACCGCCTACGCCCACGGCCACGGCCACGACAGTGCGCCGAAGGTGGCCGAGCACTACCGCCCGTACCAGGAGTGCAGTCCGCAGACGGTCGCCGAGAACGACATCCCGATCGGCGTGCTCGGTCTCTCCGAGACCTTCGACACCACCTGCGGCCAGTTCAACAACGCCTTCTCTGGCTGAACGCCGCCGGCCAACCGTGCAGGACGCTTTCCGCGAGCCCCTCGGGGTCACCCCCCGAAGGGGCCCGTTCATGTGCGGCCACCGGAGCGCGAGGCAACTGTGCCTTCAGTAGGTCAGCCCGTCACTTCGTAAGCCCGGCGCGGCCGGTCCGCGGCGTACAGCGCTCGGGCGCCCTCACCAAGGAGACGCATCACATGTTCAGCAGAAAGAAGATCGCGGCCGTCTCGGGGATTCTTTGCGGCCTCGCCGTGGCCTGTACGGGGGCAGCCCAGGCGCATGCCGCAGCCGGCCCGGGCACCTGCACCGTCAACAACCAGGGTGACATCGTCTGCATCCAGCGCATCGTCGCCGACATGCCCGGCGACGGGATCGACCGTCAGACGACCAGCTGCGTGCCGGTGGAGCCCCTGACCCTGCCCGTCGTCGGAGTTCTGAACAGCGGGACCACGAAGATCGGCCCCGAGGTGACCTGCGCCCCCGACAATCCGGTGTTCAAGAAGGCACCAGGGTCGGCCGACAGGGCCGACAACGGTCTGGAGCTGCCCGGCCTGTTGGGCGGCTGAGCCCCGAGCGGAACCTTCCGACCCCTTCGTCGCCTTTCCTTCAGCGGATGGCCGGACCAGGACAACTGGACCGGCCATCCGCTGTTTTGCGTGTCCGCAAGCGCAGGCGGGCAAACGGGTGACCGCTGCGCGCCGCCCGTGACTCGGCCCCGGGGGAGCGTCGTTTCAAAGGAAAACGGTGCGTGTACGACCGCCGTAATGCCAACTCTCTTATCCCTTTCAGGTCCACGACTCGGGCGGAAGGGCGCCTCGCCATAAGCCGACACGGTGCATAGAAGGGCCCAAGATCCCAAATGACTACGTTTCGTGTGTATATGCTCACATTAAGTAGTCAAGCCAGGGCTTCGTGCCCAGCTAGGAAAGGGTCAAATCATGCGCAAGTTTCAGCGCGCCGCTGTCGTAGTTGCCGCTGTCGCGGGGCTGTCCGCCTTCGGTGTCGGCGTCAGCTCCGCCCACGACAACGGTGGCTTCGACGGGGTCACCGCGGTGGCCTCCTCGCAGGCCAACGCTGTGGCGTACGGCGGCGGCGGGTGGGGTCACCCGCAGTCGGCTCCGTACTTCGCGCCGGAGAACGGTCTCAACTACGCGCCCACGTACGGTTACGCCCCCCAGGCTGCCCCGCAGGCCGCTCCCCAGGCTGCCCCCCAGGCCGCTCCGCAGGCCGCCCCGCAGGCTCAGTACATCCCGCAGACCCAGTACGCCACGCCGCAGGTCGCCGGCTACGGCCAGTAGTTCGCTCCGTACGCCCGGAGATCCGTCGCCTCGCGAGACATCGCGTCGCACATCACCTCGGAGCACCACTGAGTAACACCCTTACGGCAAAGGCAGCCCGGACGCGCAGCAGACCCATCAGGGTGCGCGTTCGGGCTGCAGCCTTCTCCAAGCAAAGGAAACACAGCGCATGTTCAGTCGGCAGAAGATCGCAACCGTCTCGGGGCTCATCGGAAGTCTTGCCGTGATCTACGTCGGTGCCGCCGTGCAGGCGCACGCCGACGGAAACCCGGGCAACTGCAAGACGAACGCCCAGGGCGAGACCACCTGCATCAAGAAGAGCGAGACCGTCCGCAAGGACAAGGGCGGCACGTATGTCGTCAAGCAGACGCAGGACTGCTCGACGACCTACCGGCCGCACCTGGTGCTGCCCGAGGACGGCTGGCTGAACAACGGGTCCTCGAAGGTCGGGCCGACCGTGGACTGCTCCAACACCTCGCCGCTGCCCAAGGGATTCAAGCGGCCCACCTTCAAGCGGCCTCACTTCGAGCGGCCCAAGATCGATTTCTGAGACGCAGTCCCTGAAGCGAAATCGGCGAATGCCGGACCGGGAATCACCCCGGTCCGGCATTCGCCGATTTCGCTGAAAAGGCTCGGTGCCCCTGCCTGTGGCAGGGGCACCGAGAAACGTTCGACTTACTTGCCGCCGACGCTGTTGCTGCAGCCCATGCTCGAGCCGATGGAGGTCTCCTGCGCGCCCGGGTTGCCCTCGCCGTTCAGGAGGTTGCCGCCGAGGCCGTTGAGGATGCCGACCTGGCCGAGGACGTCGACGTTGGTGTCGTGCGACCTGCAGTTGGAGCTCTGCAGAACGCTGAAACGGCCGCCGTCATCGCCCTTGCCCCCTCCAGCGTGGGCGGCGCCGGCGCTCAGGAGTCCGACGCTGCTGAGAGCAGCCACCAGGACCGCAGCGTTGCGAAGCTTGTGCATGTCATCTCCGTGCAGTGAGTGGATCGCGATCTGTGACAGATCGACTTCGTTCGGTTACTGAGGCTAATACGAAATATCGGTAGAACATCCGACGGCACGCCGAATTCAGGGGACGCTCACCACGTTGGTCCATTGCGGGAAATGCATAAAAAAAGGGGCCCCGGCGTCGAGCCTGGAGCTCGGCGCCGGGACCTGCTTCCCGTCATCGGTCGTCTAGGCGACCGTCACGCGCTCAGAAAGCGCTGTTGTTGCAGCCCATGGTCGAGCCGATGTGCGTGTCCTGCGCACCCGGGTTGCCCTCGCCGTTGAGCGCGTTGCCCAGCAGGCCGTTGAGCAGGCCGACCTGGCCGAGGACGTCGAGGTTCAGGTCGTGCGACTTGCAGTTGGAGCTCTGCAGGACGCTCGTTCCGCCCTTGCCGCCCCCGTCGTGCGCCTGGGCGGTGCCCGCGCTCAGAAGTCCGACGCTGCTGAGAGCGGCAACCAGGACGGCAGCCGTGCGAAGCTTTTGCATGTCATCTCCGGTGGAGTGAGTGGATACGATCCGTAACGGATCGACTTCTTACGGTTACGGAGATTAATACGAAATATGCCCAAAATGTCCCGCGACGCGCCGTGTTGCGTGATCTTGTTGCGGAAGCATCCGGAAGCCGCAACGGCTACGAGCGGGCCCTTCGGAGCGATCCCCGAGGGGCCCGTACTGGTGTTGGTGTCCGGCAGTCGGGCCGGTCGTCGGCCCTAGTGGGCCTTGGCGAGGGCGTTCGCCTGGCTGTTGGCCTGGGTGCAGCTGACGCCTCGGGTCTCGGCGCCGGCGAGAACGGCGACCGGGAGGTTCGCGGCAAGCAGGTTCTGCGGGCTGCACTCCTGGTACGGGCGGAAGAGGTTGGTCTGGTCCGTCGGACCGCTGCTCATCGGGGCTGCCTGGGGGGAGACCTGCGGGGAGATCTTCGGGCTCAGCGTCGGGTTGACCTGCGGGGTGACTTCAGCGCCCCGGTACGGGGCCGCCTGCTGACGCGGGGCCGAGCCGTAAGTCTGAGCCGTGGCCTGGGAGTTGGTCCACGAGGTGGCCTGGGCATCCTGCCGCGGAGCGGGGGGTGGGGCGACGGTGGCGTCGGCGGAGCTGGGGCCGACACCGATGGCTGACAGACCGCCGGCCGCTGCTACGACGAGCGCGACCTGCTGAAACTTGCGCATGGAACCCTCGGCCCTTCATTGACCTGTGCAAGGAACGTATGGAAATGCAGATGAGCCAGTCCGGCTGATGCTGTTTGGGAACGAGGCAAGTGCGGGGCCAGTCACGGCAGTCGGGGCGTGGTCACCCGTTTGCCAGAGGGCGGGAATCGAGCACTCGATCGCTCTCGGGGGCTGCGGGCCGGTAATCCGACCGACGGCAAATGGGTGACGGAATATCGCATGCCGTGACCGGGCCGGAGGAAAAGTCGTTGCCAACTGGGAGAGGACAGCGACCATGGACCAGCGAGAGGGGCAACGGGATCTGCTGTCGGCTCCGGCGTGAAGTCCACATGACAGCCCAGGATTTACCCCTGTTAAGGCGCAGTACGAACATCAGACTGAGCGCCCGCAAGACTGCACTGAATACAACGGATTTCCCTGTACAGGTATTGAAGGGCCGAGGGTTCCATGCGAAAGCTTCACAAGGCCGCGCTCGTCGTAGCAGCGGCCGGCGGTCTGTCCGCCATCGGCGCCGGCGTCAGTCACGCCGACGCTCAAGTCGGGTACACCGGTGGTGCTCCCGCGCCGTACTACCCAGCGCCCCAGGCCGCAGCCCCCGCGCCTGCCCCCCAGTACTACGCGGCGCCCCAGCCTGCTCCGCAGTACTACGCGGCGCCCCAGCCCGCCCCGCAGTACTACCCGGCGCCCGCGCCCCAGTACTCGGCGCCCCAGCAGAGTGCCCCGCAGGCCACGGCGATGACCAGCTCGGCGGGCACCGCGCAGACCGGCGGCCCGCAGTCGTACTCCCAGCCGGTGCAGGCCCCCGCTCCCGCTGCCGCCCCGGCCCCGGTTCAGCAGCAGAGCGGTTACGCCTCCGCCTCGGCCTCGTCCGGTGGCGCCGCGCAGGCCTCCAACAACGCCCCGTCGTACGGCCCGTCGTACGCTCCGCAGGCCGCCCCGGCGCCCGCCCCTGCGCCCGCTCCGCAGGTCGTGCCGCAGGTCACCCCGCAGACGGCTCCGCAGGTCATGCCGCAGGTCGCCCCGCAGGTCGCCGTACCGCAGGCGTTCAACCCGGAGCCCCCGCCGCATGTCGCCCCCCAGGTGAACCCGACGGTGAACCCCGAGGTGAACCCGCTCGTCAACCCGCTGGTTGCGCCCGTCGGCGCGCCGAACGTGCCCGGGCTCGGTCTCGGGAACGTCGCGGCGCCGCCCGTGGGCCAGTTGGGACTGCCGCACCTCAGCTGAGGTCTCCCCGTAGTTGTCATTCGTCCCGACTCGATCTGCTGCAGATCACATCCGCTCGATCAATGGAGAAGAAATGCGCAAGCTTCAGAAGGTTGCCATCGTGGGTGCCGCCGTTCTCGGCAGCATTGGCTCCTTCGGTGCCGGCCCCGCCTTCGCTCACGGTGAGCCGGGGCACGACCTCGACATCACGCAGGGCATCGAGTGTCGCTCGCACGACATGAACATCGACGTGCTCGGCAACGTCGGTGCCATCAACGGCCTCCTGGGCAACGCGCTCAACGGCGAGGGCAACCCGGGTTCGCAGCCCAGCGACCTCGGTTCGGACATGGGCTGCAACAGCAAGGCGCTCTGAGTCTCCGCGTTTCTCCCGCCCGGCACGCCGGGTTCGAACGCCCAGGTCAGGAGTGATCCGGCCTGGGCTTTCGCACGTCCTGGTAGAGGGCGCGCGCCAGTTGGGGGCGGGTCAGGACGTCCGGAGCGTCGACGAACTGGTCGACGGCGCCGACGATCGGCAGCTCCTTGATCGTCGGGTCGGAGATGCGGGCGGTCAGCGCGTCGGTGAATCGTTCCGGCCGTGCGGTCGGGTTCACCCGGTCCGTCAGGCCGAGTTGGTTGTGCTCGTCCGCGACGGACTCGTAGGCCTGGTTGAGGTGTTTGTCGCGGGTGCGCCAGTCCGTGGCCGTGAGGGTGGCGGTGAGGACCGGGGTGAGGTGGTGGCCCGCGGAGGTGCGGGCGAAGGCGCTGCCGAGCCATTTGTCGTACGGCGGGTAGCGGCGGTCCATGAGGAGGCACAGGCGCATCAGGTCGCGTACGAGACGGGCGGCGGCGATGGTGGAGCCGAGCTCGTCGCCCACCTCTCCGCAGCGGGTGACGTAGGGCGCTGCCCAGGAGATGCGCTTCCACTGGCAGGCCAGGACGTGAAGCCAGATGTCGTGGGGGTACCAACGGAGGGTGTGGCGCAGGGGGGTGAGTTCGCGCAGGCCGTCGTGGAAGACGGCGCCCGCGGTGACTTCGGCGAGGAGTTGGGCGGGGGCGGCGAGCCAGTCCGTCGGGGTGATCTCCGGGGAGGGGGTGAAGCCGAGCGTTGCGGTGAACCACGCGGAGATGTGGGTGACTTCGACCTGGTGGCGGACGGGGTGGCCGTGGAAGGTCTTCGGGAGGTGCTCGGCGAGGATGTGTCTGATGCGTCCCGCGTGGCGGGAGACGTCCCGGCGGTGCAGGAAGAGCTGGAGGCGCGGGCCCCGGGTGCGGTCGGCCGGGCGCGGGGTGTCGAAGCCGAGGACTTCGGAGCCGCTGCCCAGGTGGGCGGCCGAGTGCGGGATGTCGGGGGCGGCCTCCTCGAGTAAGGAGCGGACGGCTTCGGTGTAGAAGCGGCGGGAGAGTTCCAGGCCGGGGACGAAGATCGGCATATTCATGGTGCTCATGCCAGTGAGCCGTGCCCATTCGGTGAGGGGTCATGCGGGGTGTCTTCACACCTTCACGACGTCATCCGCTTTGCGCCGTTTTCCGCTTCACAACTTCATGTGGTCTGTCCAGCAAGGGAGTTGAGCGGGCCGTCCGTCAGCCGGTACACCGTCCACTCGTCCTGCGGGCGGGCGCCGAGGGACTCGTAGAAGGCGATGGTCGGGGCGTTCCAGTTCAGGACGGCCCATTCGAGGCGCTCGTAGCCCCGGTCCACGCAGATGCGGGCGAGTTCGGTGAGGAGGGCCTTGCCGTGGCCCGCGCCTCGGGCGGTGGGGCGGACGTAGAGGTCCTCGAGGTAGATGCCGTGGACGCCGCGCCAGGTGGAGAAGTTCAGGAACCAGAGGGCGAAGCCGACCGGGGTGCCGGTGGCGTCGTCGGCCGCGATGTGGGCGTAGGCGGCGGGGCGGTCGCCGAAGAGGGCCTCGTGGAGTTGGGCCTCGGTGGCCTTTGCCTCGTGCGGGACCTTTTCGTAGTCGGCGAGTTCGCGGATCAGGGTGTGGATGACGGGGATGTCGGCCGGGGTCGCGGTGCGGATCATAAGGGGAGGCTAGCTGGCGGGGTTGCGCAGGCGGCGGGCGATTTCGAGTTGGCGGGGCTCCGGCGGGCGGCCGTCCGCCACGTCCCAGAGGGTGTTCTGCAGGAGGCGGCCAAGGGTCCAGGCACGCGCGCGTGCGCGGTCCAGGGCGAGTACGTCCGTCATGGCGTCGAAGCGCCAGCGGATCTCGTCGGCGTCGAAGCGGTTGTCGATCGCCGGCCAGAGCTCGAAGCCCGGGTCGCCGGCCAGGGGTTTGGGGTCGATGGCGAGCCAGGGGGCGCGGCCTGCGGCGAGGACGTTCTCGTCGTGCAGGTCCCAGTGCAGGAGGCGGTCGCCGGGTTCGTCCACGACCTCTCGTACGGCGGCCGCGCAGTCCGCGACCAGGCGACGGGTCTCGGGGTCCGGGATGCGCTGCAGGGCCTGGGGCGTCCGGTCCAGCATGGCCTGTGCGATGTCGCCCAGGCGGCGCATGCCCTCGGGGGCCGGGGTGGAGGTCAGGTGGGCGAGGAGGCCGGCGATGACCAGGACGGACTCGCGGGTGTCCGCCAGGTGGGAGAGCATGCGGGTCTCGTCGAGGCGTTCCAGGAGCATGGTGTGGGTCGGCTCGTCGTGGGCGAGGAGGCGGACCGCGCCGTCGCCGTTCCAGGTGCGAAGGGCGACCGGTTCGCCCTCGCTCTCCTCGTCCAGCAGCTGCAGCTTCAGTGCGGCCGGGGTGCCGTCGGGGCGGACGACGGGCAGGACGAGGGCGGTGACTCCGTGCATGGGGCGCCCGTCCGGCCGTAGCTCCCAGCGGTTGAGGAACTCCTCCGCCAGGTGCGGCAGGCCTGCGATGAACGCGCGGCCCGCCTCGCCGTTGAACTTCTCCTGTGCCGCCGCCAGCTCGCCCGGAATGTCGATCACACGGGCGACGATACTTGCGTGCGTGAATCGCTTCATGCGAATTCACCGGGGGCTCGGCGAGAGGGTGTCGGCGTACGTCCGCAGTGCGCCAGGCACGTACGTATGGCTGGCCATTCTGTTCGTCACGACCGTCGCCCTGCACCACATGTCGCCGGAGTTCGAGCAGGAGTTCCTGAGGCAGCGGTCCACGAACATCCATGAGCTGACGAACGATCCCGTACGGGTGCTGGTGCAGAGCGCGATGTGGATCGACGGGGGGCACTGGGTGCCGTACGTCCTGCTCTACAGCGTGTTCCATGCGCAGGCCGAGCGGTGGCTGGGGACGGTGCGGTGGCTGATGGTGTGTGTGGCCGCGCATGTGCTCGCCACGCTGATCAGCGAAGGGGCGCTGCTCAAGGCCGTGCGGGACGGGATCGTGCCGCACTCGGCGGTCGACTCCCTTGACATCGGGGTGAGTTATGCGCTGGCGGGGGTGATGGCGGTGCTGGCGTACCGGATCGCGGTGCCCTGGCGGTTTGTGTATCTGGGGGGCGTGTTCGTCGTGTACGCGGCTCCGCTCGCGTCCTCGCCGACCTTCACCGATCTCGGGCACTTCGTCTCCGTACTGATCGGGCTCGCCTGTTATCCGCTGGTCAGAGGACGTGGAGAAGCATGGAATCCGAAGGAGACAGTGACTGCCCCGAGGGGTTAGCTTTCCGGCCATGAGCAGCTCGGCAAGCAGTGTCGTGAACGGCGGAATCTCCTTCTGGTACGCGGACGACGGCCTCCCGGCGGTGCGGGAGCCGCTCGGCGGTGACGCGTCCGCGGACGTCGTCATCGTCGGGGGCGGGTACACGGGACTGTGGACCGCGTACTACCTGAAGAAGGCGGCGCCCTTCCTCCGGATCACCGTCCTGGAGCAGAAGTTCTGCGGGTACGGAGGCTCGGGGCGCAACGGCGGGTGGCTGTACAACGGGATCGCGGGGCGCGACCGGTACGCGAGGCTGCACGGGCACGAGGCCGCCGTACGGCTGCAGAAGGCCATGAACGAGACCGTCGACGAGGTCGTCCGGGCGGCGCGGGAAGAGGGCATCGAGGCCGATCTGCACAAGGGCGGGGTGCTTGAAGTCGCCACCACACCGGCGCAGTTGGCGCGGTTGAAGGCCTTCCACGAGCACGAGTTGTCCTACGACGAGACGGACCGTGAGCTGTACGGCGCCGGTGAGACCGCCGAGCGGATCCGGGTCGCCGATGCCGTCGGGTCGACCTGGACTCCACACGGGGCGCGGCTGCATCCGGTGAAGCTGGTGAAGGGGCTGGCGGCCGTCGTCGAGGGCCTCGGGGTGACGATCTACGAGTCGACGCCGGTGACCGAGATCCGGCCGAACCATGCGGTGACGCCTTACGGGACGGTGCGGGCGCCCTATGTGCTGCGCTGTACGGAGGGGTTCACCGCGAACCTGAAGGGGCAGCGGCGGACCTGGCTGCCCATGAACTCCTCGATGATCGCGACCGAGCCGCTCACCGACGAGCAGTGGGAGTCGGTGGGGTGGGACGGGCTGGAGGCGCTGGGGGACATGGCGCACGCGTACATGTACGCGCAGCGGACCGCGGACGGGCGGATCGCGCTCGGGGGGCGCGGGGCGCCGTATCGCTTCGGGTCGAGGACCGACAACGACGGGCGGACGCAGGAGGCGACGATCGGGGCCCTGCGGGAGATTCTTGTGCGGTTCTTTCCCTCGCTGGCGGGTGTTGGGATCGAGCATGCCTGGTCCGGGGTGCTCGGGGTGCCTCGGGACTGGTGCGCGACGGTGACCCTGGATCGGTCGACCGGGCTCGGGTGGGCGGGTGGTTATGTCGGGTCCGGGGTGGCCACGACGAATCTCGCGGCGCGGACGCTCAGGGATCTCGTGCAGCTCGACTCGGGGCAGGGCGGACGGACCGAGCTGACCGATCTGCCGTGGGTCGGGCACAAGGTGCGCAAGTGGGAGCCGGAGCCGTTGCGGTGGCTGGGGGTGCAGGGGATGTACGCCACGTATCGGGCTGCGGACCGGCGGGAGCGGAGCACCCACAGCGCTCAGTCGTCGCGGCTGGCGCAGGTTGCGGATCGGGTGGCCGGGCGGCACTGAACGCTCCGCGGGCGCGCCGCTGAACCGGTGGCCGGAAATTTGCTGTCTCATTGCCGTCCCGGATACCTCTCCTGACTGCCTTCTCCTCAAAGCTGGTCCACAGTTCCGTGTCATGTACGCCACGGCCTCAGGGGAGGGCATTTCATGGCAGCCAACGGCTGGCGAAGACAACGGATTTGGGCGGTGCTCGCGACCACCGCCGCGCTGGGGCTGACGGTCACTCAGGCTCAGGCGGCGGGCGGGGCAAGTGACCCCTTCGGTGTACGCGAACTTCGTGAACAGGCCCTTCTGCATCAGCAGCAGAAGGGCCTGTCGGCTTTCGCGGAGGCGGGGGACGACGACGATGACGGGGGTGAGGCGCAGGAGGAGGCCGAGCAGGCCGACCAGTACGCCGAGGCGCGGACCTCGCCGGGGATCGTGGCGCCGGGGGCGTACGGTGCGGCGTACGACGAGTTGACCGATCTGCCGCACACCAAGGGGAGTTGGAGCGATCTGACCCGGCTGCCCTACGACTCCGACGATCCGCGGTACCGGGACATCAACTCCAACTCCAGTGGTGGGGCCGGGAAGGTGACGGGCCGGGTGACCGGGCTCGCGGCCGACAGCCACGGGTATGTGTACGCCGGTTCGGCCAACGGCGGTGTCTTCCGGTCGCGTTCCGGTGGCGGTCACTGGACGAACATCTCCGACGAGCTGCCCGCGCTGTCCACGGGGGATCTGCAGCTCGACGGTCGGGGGCGGCTCTGGTACGCCACCGGGGAGGCCAACACCAGTGCCACCTCCTTCCTCGGTACGGGTGTCTATGTGCTCGACGATCCGCGGCACGGCAGCTTCGGCCGGCGGGACCGGGTCGGCGGTGACGAGCTGGAGTCGACCTCGATCAACGCGCTGCGGTTCGCCGGGGACAAGGTGTGGGCGGCGACCACCGAGG
The DNA here is from genome assembly GCF_042893105.1 of Streptomyces sp. NPDC001663. Lineage (NCBI taxonomy): Bacteria > Bacillati > Actinomycetota > Actinomycetes > Kitasatosporales > Streptomycetaceae > Streptomyces > Streptomyces sp. NPDC001663. The sequence continues at coordinate 129,143 of NZ_JBIAUR010000007.1, forward strand.
GTGTGTGGAGCCACAGCACGAAGACGCTGAAGGGCCACTGGAAGCTGGAGTTCGCGCCCAACCCGGACTATCTGCCGGGTGGTTCGAAGGCGAGCGATCCCAACGCCCCGTACAAGAACATCACCAGTGACATCGCCGTCGATCCGAAGGATCCGAAGAAGGTCGTGCTGGCGGTCGGCTGGCGTGGTGGGGACACCTACAACGGCTTCTACGCGAAGTCCGGTGGCAGTTGGCAGCGGCTGACCGGGCTCGGTGATCTGCCGAGCAACGCCGAGGACGTCGGGAACGTGACCTTCGCGCGGAGTGCGGACGGGTCGCGGTACTACGCCATCGACCAGTCGCCGGAGCAGACCGCGGAGAACCCGGACAGTGGGCTCGAGGGCATCTTCGTGTCCAAGTCCGGTTCGCCGACCGGGCCTTGGACGCGGATTGCCACGTATCAGCAGCTGCGGGACTCGGGATCCGCGCTCACCGGTGCCGGGTACCAGCCGGGCATCCAGGCCTGGTACAACCAGTTCCTCACCGTCGATCCGAAGAACCCGGACCATGTGTACGCCGGTCTGGAAGAGGTCTTCGAGACCAAGGACGGCGGCAAGTCCTGGTCCGTGCCCGGGCCTTACTGGAACTTCGGCTTCCCGTGCTGGTCCATCGACCCGAGCAAGCAGACCGGCGACTGCCACCAGACCGTCCACGCCGACCAGCACTCCGTGGCGATCGGCAGCAACGGGGGAGCGCCGTACGTCGTCGTCGGCGACGACGGCGGGATGTTCCGGCGGCCGCTGAACGGCAGCGCGGACGCCTCCGGTCACGCCACCGACTGGACGTCCCTGAACGACGGCACGATGGACGCCCTGCAGTACTACTCGGTGGGTGTGGGTGCCGATCCGGCCGGGAGGGGGCTCGCCGTCACCGGTGGCCTCCAGGACAACGGGCAGTCGGAGCTTCGGTCCGGCGACCGGGTGATGGGGTCCAACTTCGGCGGTGACGGCGGCGACACGATCACCGATCCCGCGAACGGCTGCAACATCGCCCAGGAGTACGTCTACCTGGCGGTGTCCGTGACCAACAACTGCGCGGTGAACGACGGCAGTTGGGTCACCGACCCGTCCAAGGCGACGTCGTACTCCGTCGCCCCGCCCGACAACGCGACCGGCGAGGCGCGCTTCATCGCCCCGCTGAACGCCGACATCAAGGACCCGAAGGTCTGGGTCGCGGGCGGCCGGCATGTGTGGATCAACACCAAGGGGTACGCGATCCGCAGCGGCAGCGAGTGGTTCGGCGCCTTCGATCTCGGCGAGGGGCACACGGCCACGGCTGTGGCCTCCTCCGGCGGCAAGGTGTACGCCGCCTGGTGCGGGCCCTGCAACAACCAGGGCTTCACCCGCGGCATCGCGGTCGGCAACGCCGACGGCACGGGCTGGCACCAGCTCACGCTGCCGGTGGACGGGACGGTGCCCAACCGCTACCTCTCGGGCCTCGCGATCGACCCGGCCAACTCCGACCACGTCCTGCTCGCCGTCAACGGCTTCTCGCGGAAGTGGACGGAGGGTCCGGGCGCGGGCGTCGGGCACCTCTTCGAGACCCGGGACGGCGGGGTCACCTGGACCGACATCTCCGGGAACCTGCCCGACGTACCGGCGAACTCGGTGGCCCTGCTGAAGGGCGGGACGATCGCGCTGGGCACGGATCTCGGGGTGCTGGTGCGGACGCCGGGTTCGGCCGGGTGGAAGGTGGCGGGGGACAACCTGCCGACCACCGCGGTGCTGCAGCTGCGGACCGGCCCGGACGGGCGGCTGTATGCGGCCACGCACGGGCGGGGGATCTGGGCGATCGACGTACGACGTCTGAGGTGATCGCCGACTGAGGAGAGGGCGGGGAGGGGTCCGCGGTCCGATCGGCCCCTCCCCGCGTTCTCGCGCCCCCTCAGGCCACCGGTTCCGGCACCGGTGCCTCTGTCGGCGCCCCGTGCTTCGGGGCCTTCGCCGTCACCATCAGGCCCGCGACCAGGCCGGCCAGGAGCATGATGCCGGCGGCCCACCAGATGGCGACCGTGTAGCCGTGGACGACGCCTTCCCTGGCGACCAGGGCCTTCTGGGACGGGTCGTGGAGGTGGGCGGCGATGTACGTCGCGCTGCTGCTGGTGGCGATCGTGTTGAGCAGGGCGGTACCGATCGAACCGCCCACCTGCTGCGAGGTGTTGACGGTCGCCGAGGTCACGCCGGAGTCCTGCGGGGCGACGCCCGCGGTGGCGGTGGCGAAGACCGGCATGAAGGTCAGGCCCATGCCGAGGCCCATGAGGATCAGGGCGGGCAGGATCTCGGTGGCGTACGACGACTCGACCGTCATCTGTGTGAGGATCACCATGCCGCTCGCCGCGAGGACCATGCCGGGGACCATCAGCATGCGCGGAGGCACGTGGTTCATCAGCCGGGCGGAGATCTGGGTGGAGCCGGTGATGATCGCCGCCGTGAGGGGCAGGAAGGCCAGGCCCGTCTTCACCGGCGAGTAGCCGAGGGCGACCTGCAGGTAGTAGGTCATGAACAGGAACAGGCCGAACATGCCGATGACCGCGAGCGCCATGGTCAGGAAGCAGCCGGCGCGGTTGCGGTCCTTGACGATGTGCAGGGGGAGCAGGGGCATGGGGGCCCTCTTCTGCCACCACACGAAGGTCGCGAGCAGTACGACACCTGCCGCGAACAGCGTCAGCACCAGCGGGTCGGTCCAGCCGCGCGGTTCGGCCTCGCTGAAGCCGTAGACGATCGCGACCAGGCCGCCGCAGCCGAGCACTGCGCCGGGCACGTCGAGGCGGGCGCCCGCGTGGCCGGGGCGGTCGTGCAGGAGGGCGAAGGCGCCGAAGACCGCGATGATCGCGATGGGCACGTTGACGTAGAGGCACCAGCGCCAGTTCAGGTACTCGGTGAGCAGGCCGCCGACGATGAAGCCGATCGCGGAACCGCTGCCCGCGAGGGCGCCGTAGATGCCGAAGGCCTTTCCGCGTTCCTTCGGGTCGGTGAAGGTCGTGGTGAGCAGGGACAGGGCGGAGGGGGCCAGGACGGCCGCGAAGGCGCCCTGCAGCGCGCGGGCGCCGAAGAGCATGCCCGAGCTGGTGGCGGCGCCGCCGAGTGCGGAGGCGGCGGCGAAGCCGATCAGACCGAAGATGAACGTCCGCTTGCGGCCCACCAGATCGGCGATGCGGCCGCCGAGCAGGAGCAGTCCGCCGAAGGCCAGCGTGTAGGCGGTGATCACCCACTGGCGGTTGCCGTCGGACATGCCCAGGTCGCGCTGTGCGGAGGGGAGCGCGATGTTCACGATCGTCGCGTCCAGGACCACCATGAGCTGCGCGAGCGCGATGATCACCAGGCCCCACCAGCGGCGGGGGTCGGCAGCCATGGGAGGTTCACCTGTTCGGGTGGCGCTCACCCGGTCAGAAGACCATGAATCGGGGCGTATCGCATCTGCGGGGCCCTTGTTGCTGGTCATGGCTCCAGTACCACCTTTCCGATCGTTCCGCGCGTTTCCAGAGCGCGGTGGGCCGCTGCGGCTTCGGTGAGCGGGAAGCGCTGCACCGCCGGGGTCAGCCGGCCGGCGGCCGCCTCGGCCAGAGCGCGCAGTTCGAGGGCGCGTACGGGGTTGGGGCCGCCGGCCTTCTGCATCATCACGGGGCCCAGGACCCGCTCGGAGACGCCGTCGACGAGGTAGGGCTCGCCGCCGCGGATGCCCTCGGCCGACCAGCCGAAGACGATGTGCCTGCCGCCGGGGCCGAGCAGGTCGACGGCCTTGCGGGCGACCTCGCCGCCCACGCCGTCGAAGACGACCGTCGCAGGGCGTCCGCCCAGGTAGGCGCGGACCTTGTCCGGCCATGCGGGGTCCTTGTAGTCGGCGGCGAGGTCGGCGCCGTTCGCCTGCACCCGTGCCGTCTTCTCGGGGCCGCCGGCGAGACCGACGACCACGGCGCCGGCGTGTTTCGCGTACTGCACGAGGAGGGTGCCGATGCCGCCCGCGGCGGCCGGGATCACGGCCACGGTGTCCGGGCCGAGCTCGGCGAACTGCAGGATCCCCATCGCCGTACGGCCTGTCCCGATCATGGCGACGGCCTGGGCGGAGTCCAGGTTGCCGGGGATCTCGTGCACGCGGTCGACATCCGTGACGGCGAGTTCCGCGTAGCCTCCCGGGGCGAAGCCGAGGTGGGCGGTCACGCGCTTGCCGAGCCACAGTGCGGCGACGCCCTCGCCGAGGGACTCGACGACGCCGGCGACCTCGCGGCCGGGGATCGTGGGCAGCCGCGGCGGCTCGGGCAGCGGGCCCTGCTCGCCCTCGCGCAGGGCGGTGTCGAGCAGGTGCACTCCGGCCGCTTCTACGGCGATACGGACCTGGCCAGGGCCCGGGAGCGGGTTCTCGACCTCCTCGTATCGGAGGTTCTCGGCCGGACCGAAGGCGTGCAGACGGATGGCGTGCATGGGAGGTCCCCCATCGGATGTGCCTGTGCTGGGAAGGTGTCGGAAGCCCACCCCGTCGCCGGAGGCGACTCATCGATGCTGCAACCTCAAGCTTGCTTGAGGTCAAGGGAGTCGAGGGTGCGGCGGCCGAGCGCCAGCGACACCGCGGCGAGGGCGCTGTTGAAGGACACCTCGGACAGGACGCCGGGAGCCGCGACCTGGTCGCCGGCGAGGTAGACGCCGTCGCCGCGATCGACGGCGGGGCGGTCGCGCCAGCTGGTGCCGGGCAGGTCCACGGCGCCGGTACGGCCGGTCGCGACGGTCTCGCGCCGCCAGGTGACGCGCTCGCGCCAGCCGTCGAAGGCCAGGTCGAGGAGCTGCTCGGCACGGGCGATGCCGGCGGCCTTGTGCTCGTGCGGGGCGAGCGGGATCTGCCCCTGGATCAGCTGCTCGCCGGCCGGGGCGAGGGAACGGTCCTGCGCGGTGAACCGTTCCAGCCAGCCGGGAGCGTCGAGGTCGGAGACGGCGAAGGCGTCGCCGCGCCGTGTCCGCAGGGCGAGGTCGATGAGCGTCGTACGGCCGCTGGTCCAGGTCAGGGAGTCGTCGCCGAGCAGTCGGCGGGCGGCGTCGAGGGAGGTGGCGACGACGACGGGGCCGCCGGCGGCCGGGAGGCTGTCGAGGGTGTGGACACGGGACAGGGTCTCCATCCGCACGCCGAGGTTCCACGCCCGGGCGGCCATCCGGTCGATGACGTTCGCCCAGCCGCCGCGCGGATAGTGCGCCTCGGGCGGCAGCTTGGTGGCACGGCGCAGCCGCTCCTGTACGAACGCGGCGGACAGTGCGCCGGGGTCGTGGTGGAAGAGGGCGACGGCGGAGTAGTGCGCGGCGGCCCGGGCGGCCTCCTCGCCCGCGATGTCGGTGGCCCAGGTCATGAAGTCGGCGTCGACGGGCGCCTGTTGGAGGCCGGGGCGCAGCAGCTTGAGCATCGCGAAGGGCGGGGTGCGGCGCAGGACGCCGTGGTGGCGGAGCCGCAGCCGAGCCGCTTCCAGGGGTGGGATCGGGGCGAGCGGGCCGATGAGGTCGCGTTGCTTCAGCCAGGTCCAGTGCGGGCCGCCGCTGTAGAGGGCGTGCGGACCGTCGTTGGTCCGGTACGGCCCCTCGGCGGTCCGCGCACGCCCGCCGAGGGTGTGGTGGGCTTCGTACACGGTGACCTTGGAGCCCGCCTCGGCAGCGGTGATGGCCGCGGTCAGTCCGGCGAGTCCGCCGCCGATGACGGTGATGCGTTGCATGGGTCGGGATCTCCCTCGGGTCGTCCGGGCTGTCGGGGTCGGGCTTGGGTCGGGGCGCCTTCCTGTGAGTACGACGGATCTGAGGTGCCGGAATGTGACATGGGACGGTGTTTTGGCTGGTCAGGGGGATTGTCAGTGGTGGGGTGCAGCATGGGGGCATGGCGAGGAGAGCGATGGGTGGGACGGGCGGTTCCGGTGGTGCGGCGGTGAAGGCGGCGCAGCGGCCGGAGGTGCGGCTTCCGGCGCTGGAGGCGTTCGGGGGAGGTGAGTTGGAGCCGGACGGGGACTACGACGGGCTGGAGTTCCGGGAGCTGGACTTCGTGGGGCAGGACGGCGGGGGCGCCCGGTTCATGGACTGTGCGCTGACGGGGTGCGCGGTGGACGAGACGCGGCTGCACCACGCCCGCGTGCTCGACTCGGTGCTGACGGGGATACGGGGGGTGGGGACCGACCTCGCGGAGTCGACGTTCCGTGATGTGGAGCTGGTCGACGCGCGGCTCGGCGGGGTGCAGCTGCACGGTGCGGTCCTGGAGCGGGTCGTCGTCCGGGGCGGCAAGATCGACTACCTGAACCTGCGCACGGCGAAGCTGAAGGACGTCGTCTTCGAGGGCTGCGTGCTGGTGGAGCCGGACTTCGCGGGTGCCCGGCTGGAGCGCGTGGAGTTCGTGGACTGCGTGCTGAAGGGGGCGGACCTCACGTCGGCGGTTCTGAAGGACGTGGATCTGAGAGGCGCGGTCGAGCTGGGCATCGCGCGCGGGGTGGACCGCTTGTCCGGGGCGGTGATCAGTTCCGTGCAGCTGATGGATCTGGCGCCGGTGCTGGCGGTGGAGATGGGGATCAGGGTGGAGGACTGAGCGGTATGGAGGGAGATGTCAGGACGGTGGCGTGAGGGGCATGACGAGGGTCTGGACGAAGTCGACGGCCCCTTCGCGGCGGTAGAAGCGCAGGGCGCCCTCGTTGCCGGCGATGACGGAGATCTTCATGATCTTCAGGCCGTGCCGGTCGAGGTGGCGGCGGGCCGCGTCGAGCAGTGCCTGGCCGACACCGGCGCCGCGTGCGTCGTCGTGCACGACGAGGGTCTCCAGGACGCCGACGCGATCACCGGGCTCCGCGCCCCACTGCCACGAGCCGGGCCGGTCGACGACAACACGCACCATGGCGTAGCCCAGGAGGCCGTGCGGACCGCGCGCGGTGAGGGCGGCCGTGTCCGGAGAGGAGAGCCACTCCAGGTAGAGCTCGCGGCGCAGTCGCCAGGAGGACTCGGGGGAGCGAACCGGTGCCAACTCCTCCAGGTGGGGCGCCTGTTGGGAGTGGTGCGCGAGGAGCTGCTTCCACAGGGGGCCGAGTTCGTCGATGTCGGCGGAGGGAAGCTGCTTGATCGCGAAGTCCATGCCGGGCAGGGTAGCGCCGGCGCTCACGACACCCTGGGGAAGCGGGCCTGCAGGGTCCAGATCGCCGGGTTCTCGCCCAGGTCGTCATGAAGGTCGACCAGGTCGGCGATCAGGTCGTGCAGGAAGTCCCGGGCCTCACGGCGGAGTTCGGTGTGCGAGAAGGTGAGCGGCGGCTCCTCCGCGGGCATCCAGTCGGCCTCGATGTCCACCCAGCCGAAGCGGCGCTCGAAGAGCATGCGGTCGGTCGACTCGGTGAAGTCCAGTTCGGCGTGCTGGGGGCGGGAGGCACGGGAGCCCGCCGGGTCGCGGTCGATGCGCTCGGCGATGTCGCACAGCGCCCACGCGAAGTCGAGCACCGGCACCCATCCCCAGGCTGTGGACAGCTCCCGGTCCGCCTTGGTGTCGGCGAGGTAGACGTCGCCGCAGAACAGGTCGTGGCGCAGGGCGTGGACGTCCGCGCGGCGGTAGTCCGTCTGCGGGGGGTCCGGGAAGCGGTTGGAGAGGGCGTAGCCGATGTCGAGCACGTACGAGATGGTGTCACGTCGGTGCCGCGTCCTCGGCGGGCCCGGTCGTCCTAGGATCACTGACATGTCCAGATCCGCGCGCGTTGTCCCGGCCGTCACGTCCGCCTTGGTCGCCCTCGCCCTCACCGCGTGCGGCGGCGTCCACGGCACCCCGGGCGGCTCCGGAGTGCACGACCCGTACTTCCCGAAGTCGGGCAACGGCGGATACGACGTCAGCCACTACGACCTGAAGCTCGACTACACGCCGGGTGACCGCCCCCGCCTCACCGGCACCGCGACCCTGACCGCCCGCGCCACCAAGGACCTTTCCGCCTTCGACCTCGACCTGGAGGGGCTGGACGTCGACGAGGTCACGGTCGAGGGCAAGCGCGCCCGCTTCAACCGCGCCGGCCAGGAGCTCACCGTCCGCCCCCACGACGACCTCGACGAGGACGAGACCTTCCGCGTCACCGTCCGCTACTCCGGCACACCGAAGACCATCACCGACCCCGACGGCTCCAAGGAGGGCTGGCTGCGCACCGCCGACGGCGCGCTCGCGCTCGGCGAGCCGACCGGCTCCATGGCGTGGTTCCCCGGTAACAACCACCCCTCCGACAAGGCGTCGTACGACATCACGGTCACCGTGCCGAAGGGCCTGCAGGCCGTGTCCAACGGGGAGTTGACCGGCGAGAGGAGCAGCGGCGGCCGTACGACGTTCTCCTGGCACACCGCCGAGCCCATGGCGAGTTACGTCGCCACCGTCGCCGTGGGGCACTACGACATCAGCCGCTCCATCGTCGGCAAGGACCGCCTGCCGGTGTACGTCGCCGTCGACCCGACGCAGGTGAAGGCCGGCCGGAAGGTGCTCGCGAAGATCCCCGAGATCATGGACTGGGAGGAGTACAACTTCGGGCCGTACCCCTTCTCCTCCACCGGCGCGATCGTGGACCGGCCGGAGGACGCCGAGTACGCCCTGGAGACCCAGACCCGGCCCGTCTTCCCCGGCGCCCCGGACACCGAGACGCTCGTCCATGAGCTCGCCCACCAGTGGTACGGCGACTCCGTGACGCCGAAGACCTGGCGGGACATGTGGCTCAACGAGGGGTTCGCGACGTACGCGGAGTGGCTGTGGGACGAGGACCACGACGGCGACACCGCCCAGCAGACCTTCGACGACCTCTACCGCCACGGCGAGGACGACCACGAGGACCTGTGGGCCTTCCCGCCGGCGAGACCGAGCAGCGCCGCGCACATCTCCGACGAACCGGTCTACCTGCGCGGTGCGATGGTCCTCCAGAAGATCCGCCAGACCGTCGGTGACGACACCTTCTACGACATCATCCAGGGCTGGGCGGCGGCCCACCGCCACGGGAACGCGGACACCGACGAGTTCACGGCGTACGTGGAGAAGATGGCGCCGCAGAAGGATTTCGACGGGATCTGGAAGGACTGGCTGTACGGGGAGGGGAAGCCGGACCACCCGTGAGGAGCGGCCCGGCTTCCCAAACCCCTTGCTGCGGAAGTCAGTTGACGTTGACGGCCTTCCAGGCGGCCGCCACCGCGTTGTACTCCGCGCTGCCCGCCCCGTACAGGTCGCTCGCCGCCTGGAGGGTGCCGGTGCGGGCGCCCGCGTAGTTGGTCGAGGACGTGAAGTACGTGGTCAGGGCCCGGTACCAGATCTGGTCGGCCTTGGCGCGGCCGATGCCGGTGACCGTGGAGCCGTCGTAGGTCGGGGAGTTGTAGCTGACGCCGTTGATGGTCTTCGCGCCGCTGCCCTCGCTCAGCAGGTAGAAGAAGTGGTTCGCGACGCCCGAGGAGTAGTGGACGTCGAGGCGGCCGACGTTGCGCGACCAGTAGTCGGCCGAGCCGCCGTCCTTGCTGGGCTTGTCCATGTAGCGCAGCGGGGTGCCGTCGCCGTTGATGTCGATCTTCTCGCCGATGAGGTAGTCGCCGACGTCGGAGGAGTTGTTCGCGAAGAACTCCACCGAGGTGCCGAAGATGTCGGAGGTGGCCTCGTTCAGACCGCCCGACTCACGGCTGTACTTGAGGCCCGCCGTGGCCGCGGTCAGCCCGTGGCTCATCTCGTGGCCGGCCACGTCGAGCGAGGTCAGCGGGTGGGTGTTGCCCGAGCCGTCGCCGTACGTCATGCAGAAGCAGCTGTCGTTCCAGAACGCGTTGACGTACGCGTTGCCGTAGTGGACGCGGGAGTAGGCGGCCTTTCCGTCGCCCGCGATGCCGTTGCGGTTGAACGCGGACTTGTAGAAGTCCCAGGTGACGGCGGCGCCGTAGGCCGCGTCGACGGCGGCGGTCTGGCGGTTCGCCGGGGTGCCGTCGCCCCACGTGTCGTCGGCGTCGTGGAAGAGGGTGCCGGTGCCGTTCGTGCCGCCGTTCAGGTCGTACGTCTTGTGGCCGCCGCGGCCGGAGTCGATCAGGTCGTAGCCGCCGGAGGCGGAGGCGGTGGTGCCCAGGGTCACCGTGCCGCTGTACTCGCTGGTGCCCGTGCCGGTGTCGACGGCCTCGTAGGAGTAGATCTTCTTGCCGGTGGTGGCGTCCGTGACGACGTGCAGCTCGCTCGGGGTGCCGTCGTCCTGCAGGCCCTTGACGACGGACTCGTAGGCGAGGACGGGCTTGGCGCCGACGGCCCAGATCACCTTGCGGGAGGTGGCGGAGGTGGCCTTGGAGGAACCGGCGGCGGCCTTGAGCGCGCTCTTCTTCGCGGTGGCGGTGGATATGGAGGCATCCGTGGACGCCACGGATATCCGCGACTTGGTCGCCTTGCTGACGCCCTTGAGCGTGCCGCTCTTCGTCACATGCGTGACCAGGTCGCCGCCGAGGACGGGCAGGCCGGCGTAGGTGCGCTGGTAGCGGGTGTGGACGGTGCCGTTCGCGTCCTTGAGCACGTCCTGGACGACGAGCTTCTCCTGGCCGCCGAGCCCGAGCTCGCGGGCCGTCGAACCGGCCGCCTCCTGGGCCGACTCGAGGGCGGCGGCACGGGCCGAGGCGGTGAGGGGGAGGGCGCCGGCGCCGCTGGTGTGCGTGGGGGCCGCGGTGGCGGCGCCGTTCTGCAGGGCGAGCACGACCATCGCGGCGGAGCCGATCAGGGCGGTGGTACGGAGGGCGGTTTTGCGGGTGGTCCGGGTGCCGTGGGAACGCTGTCTCACTCGGTCTCCTTCGGGCCGGCCTCATGGTTGAGGCACAGAGATGGCACAGGTGGGGCACAGAGTTGCGGCGAGCGAGGAGAGGGTGACACCGGGAACTGCCTGTTTGACAGGGTGCGGTCAAGATTTTACGTGTTCGTATCCGAAAGTCGGGGTGGCGGATCCGTTATACGGACAGGTGAGGGGCGGTCAACTCCACGTTCATGGAGCGCAGTTGGGGGTCGAAACGTCACACCCGACGTTCGAGGTCGCGCCGCATCGCGGCGCGTGCCGTCCAGACCGCCTGCCCGTGCCTGAGGCGGTGTTCCTGGAAGTCGGGCGAGTCGAGGGGCGGGTCGCCGGCGGCGAACACCTCCAGCAGTTCGCGCAGGGTGGTGTAGACGTCCTCGAGCACGTCCGACAGCTCCTGCGGTGCGCAGATCAGGGCCGACTCCCGGACCTCGTCGCAGCCGGACGCCCGGAACGCCTCTCGTACGGCCGTGTCCAGCGTGTCCTGGCCCCGGTTGGCGCCGGCCGCCGTGTGCATGGCCTCGTACGCCTGCCGGTACTTCGTCAGGCAGGTCACGTAAATGTCCCTGCGCTCCCGGTGGTTGCGCTCGGCCGCGTCCCGCCGCCAGCGCACCCGGTCGGCGAGCAGGGTCGAGCCCACGCCGATCACTGCTCCGATTCCCGTGCCTGCCAAGGTCGTCCACTCCACCTCGGCATAGTGCACCGGTGCATCGCTGCTCACGCGGGCGGGTCGGGCAGCGGCTTCCGCAACACCGTGCACGGACGGCCGAGTCGGCGGTCCGGGCGGTGGCCGATCACCTCGTAGCCGAGGGCGGTCCAGAAGGCGAGCCCCTTCGGATTGTTCTCGAGTACCGCGAGCCGTACGGCGTCCCGGCCCGCCGCGCGGAAGCGGTCCTCGACGAGCGTGGCGAACCGGCGCCCGTAGCCGCGCCCGTGCTCGCGCGCGTCCACCATCAGCAGGCCGATCCACGGGTCCGGATCGGCCGGGTCGGGGTGGTGGGCGAGCGTGACGGCGACCCCGACGAGCCGCCCCTCGCTGCGGGCGAGCAGCACCTCGATGTCCGGATTCACCAACTCGTCGGCCAGCGCGGCCGCGACCTGCTCCGGCCGGATGTCGTCCGGGTCGGGGAAGTCGCCGCTGAGGGCGTGGAACTCGCGGTTGGAGGTGTAGAGGGCGGTGAGCTCGGTGAGGAGCTCGCCGGGGAGGGCACCGTCGGTCGGCACGAGCCGTTCGAGGAACATGGCAGGACGGTATCCGCTGACCTGAGCGCAGGCCCGTCACCGCAGGCCGGGTACATTTTCCGCGGCTCCACACCACTTTCGGGGGACGGAAGACGATGACCACCCAGCCACCGCCGTACGGCAACCAGCCCGCGTACGGCCAACAGCCCCCGCCGCCGCAGGGCTTCGGCCCGCCGCCGCCCCAGTACGCCTACGCCCCGACGCCACCCCAACCACCGGCCGGCGGACCGGAGTTCATGGCGGTCGACCGCCACAACTCGATCGTGGTCGACACGGAGGGCGTGGCCTTCGAGATCCACGGCCAGTCCCTCGAGTTCCCCTGGCAGCAGATCCGCAGCGCCCACTTCAAGGCGAGCCCGAACGGCAAGGCCCTGATGATGGCGGTGATCCACCTGAACGGCATGTTCTACGAGTGCGTGGTGGAGGCCAGGCCGAGGACGAAGCTGGCGGAGTGGTTCGCCGAGCTGGCGGCGGTGCTGAGCTATTACCGGCCGGTGGGCTCGTAGCGGGCCCGGCCGGAACGCAGTCCGCCGTTCGCGGTGATCGTATGGAGATGTGCCGGACCCTTCCGGCGAAGCTCGCTCGGGGCTGCGCGCGAAGTGAGACTTGGGAGGCAGCGCCCAAGGGGGTAGTCATGAGATCGCACCTGCAGTGGACTCACGGCCGCGGCGAGCACGCCGTCGTCGAACGCAAGCAGACGTACACCGAGATCCTGGTCAAATTCCTTGTCCTGGTCGGCCTGCTGTACATGCCGGTTCTCATCTTCCAATGGGGTCACTGGATCCCGTTCGCCGGAGCCGGCGTCTACCTGCTCTGGGAACTCGGCCGCATCAACAGCGCACTCGGCGAGCTCGCCGACCTCTGGAACGAGCAGCACCAGCAGCGGCCGGTATCGGCTCGGGACGACTCCCTCCAGTGACACCGGAGCCCCCGGCCGCGGCGCACCGCAGCCAGGGGCTCACGCTCGGCGCACTGGCGTCAGACGTTCACACCGAAGTCCTGGGCGATGCCCACCAGGCCCGAGGCGTAGCCCTGGCCGACCGCGCGGAACTTCCACTCCGCGCCGTTGCGGTAGAGCTCGCCGAAGACCATCGCCGTCTCCGTGGCCGCGTCCTCGGAGAGGTCGTAGCGGGCGATCTCGGCGCCGCCGGCCTGGTTGATGATGCGGATGTAGGCGTTGCGGACCTGGCCGAAGTTCTGCGAGCGGTTCTCCGCGTCGTAGATGGAGACCGGGAAGACGATCTTGTCGATGTCGGCCGGGAGGGCCGCCAGGTTGACGTTGATCGCCTCGTCGTCGCCCGCGCCCTCGCCCGTGCGGTTGTCGCCGGTGTGGACGATCGAGTTGTCCGGGGTGTTCTTGTTGTTGAAGAAGACGAAGTGGGCGTCCGAGTAGACCTTGCCCTGCGGGTTGACCGCGATCGCGGAGGCGTCGAGGTCGAAGTCCGTGCCGGTGGTGGTGCGGACGTCCCAGCCGAGGCCCACGGTGACGGCGGTCAGGCCCGGAGCCTCCTTGGTGAGCGAGACGTTGCCACCCTTGGACAGGCTTACAGCCATGGTTTGGGAGTCCTTTCCCTCGTTTTGCGTACGGCAGTGCGGCCGGTACGGGTCGTACGGGCACGAAGCTACAGCTACCCCTACCAACGCCAAGAGGGGTACCGAAGGTTCCAGGTGTCTTTACTTTCTTTACCGAACGGTGGATGAACGATATTCGCGTGACGTGTGCCGGTCAGCCGCGCGACCATGGGGGGCATGTCCGGTCCCTACTTCATCCGTGGCTCCGTCTCGCTCCCCGAGGCCGAGCTCATGTGGCGTTTCTCGCGGTCGTCGGGGCCCGGCGGGCAGCACGTCAACACCAGTGACTCCCAGGTGGAGCTGCGCTTCGACCTGGCCAAGACCGAGGCGCTGCCCGAGGTCTGGAAGGCGCGGGCGCTCGAGCGGCTGGGCGGTCGGCTCGTCGACGGCGTCGTCGTCGTGCGCGCCTCCGAGCACCGGTCCCAGTGGCGCAACCGGGAGACCGCCGCCGTACGTCTCGCCGCGCTTCTCGCCGAGGCCACCGCGCCGCCGCCCAAGCCGCGCCGGCCGACCCGCATTCCGCGCGGGATCAATGAGCGGCGGCTGCGGGAGAAGAAGCAGCGCTCCGACACGAAGCGGGGGCGGTCGGGCCGGGACTGGTCCTGACGCCGGGCACGCGGCCATATTCGTACAACGTCCGCTGTCACATCTCCCGTTTTCCCTCCGTCATGTCAGCGAGAGAACTGACAACGGACCTCGGTGCGGGGAGCTATGGCGATGAATGACAGCGAATTTCTTGCCCGGCGATTCGAATCGCATCGAACTCATCTGCGCGCCGTCGCCTACCGAATGCTCGGTTCGGCCACCGAGGCCGACGACGCGGTGCAGGAGGCGTGGTTCCGGCTGAGCCGTTCCGACACCCGGCAGGTGGACAACCTCGGGGGATGGCTGACGACCGTCGTCGGGCGGGTGTGCCTGGACATGCTGCGGTCGCGCAAGTCGCGCGCGGAGGAGCCGCTGGAGCCGTTCGAGACCACCGCGCGCGTGGCGGGCGTCCTGGCCGACGCAGACCCCGAGCAGGACGCGGTGCTCGCCGACTCGGTGGGCGTCGCGCTGCTCGTCGTACTCGAGACGCTGACGCCCGCCGAGCGGCTGGCGTTCGTGCTGCACGACCTGTTCGCGGTGCCGTACGAGGAGGTCGGGGACATCGTGGGGCGCAGCCCCGTGGCGGCCCGGCAGCTGGCCAGCCGGGCGCGGCGGCGGGTGCAGGGGGCCGAGGTGCACGATGCCGATCTGGTGCGGCAGCGGGAGGTCGTCGACGCGTTTCTGGCGGCCGCGCGGGAGGGCGACTTCGACGCGCTGGTCGAGGTGCTCGATCCGGACGTTGTCGCGCGTACCGAGGTCGGTGTGACCACGGGGGCGTCGGCGGTGGCCAAGGGCGCGTCGAGCTTCAAGCACTTCGCGCACGTGGCGCGGCCCGCGATGGTCGACGGGCGCACCGGTCTGGCGGTCTTCCTCGGCGAACACCTCGACCGTGCGCTGGCCTTCACGTTCGTACGGGACCGGATCGCCGTCATCGACATCGTCACCGACCCCGAACGAGTGGCCGGCCTGGACATCAGCCTCGTCGATTAGCCGAGGTCCAGCACCCCGACCGGCTGGTCGCCGCTCGTCTCCCCGGTCGTACGGAAGCCGAGGCCCAGGTAGAAGCCCTCGGGGCCGTCCGGGCCGGGGTGCCAGGTGACGTAGAGCTGTTTGCCGTCGCGACGGCGGATCTCGGCGGCCACGGACTCGACCGCGAACCGGCCGTAGCCGCGGCCCTGTTCCTCGGCCGCGATGTTCAGGCGCCACAGGCCGGAACGGAAGTCGGTGCCGTCCTGGTTCCAGTCGATGTCGAGGAAGGCCATCAGGAAGCCGACGGGTCGTCCCTCGTCGACGATCAGGCGCGGCCACGCGATACCCGGGGGACGCACGTACGCCTCGGCCAGCGAGTGCGCGACCGGCTCGACCGCGTGTTCCTGGTCGGGGCGGATGCGGATGCCGAGGGCGGCGTCGAGATTGCGGGTGGTGATCTCTTCGAGGCGGGGACCGGTCGTCATGCGCGCACCCTAGGAGGCAACACGCGCGCGTGCCACGGAATTGGCGCCCGCGCGCGCGTGCACTGCAATCGCCGGCTCACCCCAACTGCCGGTACCGGCCCCGGAAATACGTCAGCGGCCCCCCGTCCGCGCTCGGTACCCCCGCCGTCAGGACCCGGCCGATCACCAGGGTGTGGTCGCCGGACGTCACGCGCTGCTCCGTGCGGCACTCCAGGGTGGCCAGGGCGCCGCCCACCAGGGGAGCGCCGGTCACTTCGCCGCGGACGTACGGGATGTCCTCGAAGAGCAGACGGTCGCTGATGCGGCCCTTCATCGCGAAGCGGCCGGCGATGTGGCGCTGGCTCTCGGACAGGACCGAGACCGCCCACAGGGGCTGTTCGGCGAGCAGGTCGTCCATGCGGGAGCCCTCGCGCAGGCTCACCAGGACCAGGGGCGGGTCCAGGGACACCGACATGAAGGACGTGGCCGTCATGCCGACGTCCTCGCCGCCCGGCGCGGACGGGTCGTCCGGGTCGAGCGGCGGTTCCTTTGCGGTCACCAGGACCACGCCCGCGGCCAGCCGGGACATGGCGGCACGGAACTCGTCGTTGCTCACCCCCTCAGCATGCCGGGCGGCGGGCACGGGGACGGTGGGGGACGTGGCGGCGGGAGTGTTCAGCACGCCCGAAACGCTAGTGTCCGGTCCGCACGGGGCGCATCGGGCATCGGGCCGAGGCCCGACCTAGGACCACCGACCGAGTTTCTCGACGTATTCTTCTCGGCCCCCGACGTACCCTTGTGCGGCATCTCCACATACCCACAAAGTTTGCGTTCAGCAAACGCACAGGGAAACCGCAGAAACACCACTCAAATGTTCATCTTTCGCTGTGACTTGAGTCACAAGGGCCATTAATTGTTGACCCTGTGTACCGAGTGGGCAGCGCGCTGTGATTCAGTGGCGGGGAAGCTGCTAGTGACGATACGCCGATGAGAACCCTTGATTCACTGCGAGGTCTCGGGGGGAGGGCGAGCATGGAGACCGAGTCGGAGCCCTACGTCCGTCTTGCGACCCTGCGGCAACTGCACCAGGTCATGGCTGACATGAACACGGCCCGCAGCCTGGCGGACACACTGCAGACCGTCGCCGACGGCGTGGTCAACGGTCTCGGGTACGAGCTGGCGTGCGTCAACCTGGTCCGCCCCGACGGCGACCTGGTCGTCGCCGCGTTCGCCGGCAACCCCGCTGCCGAGGCGCTCATCACCGGCCGGGTCGGCTCCCGCGAGTCCTGGGAGCGCCGGCTGAGCATGGGCGAGCACTGGGGCGACCTGGTGTTCATACCGCACACCGAGGGCTGGATCCTCGACGACGACGACGTCCCGCAGTGGTACACCGACGGGCCGGCGCCCCGCTTCGAGGACGAGTGGCACCCCTCCGACCGGCTCTTCGCGCCGATGTACACCCCCGGCAACCCGGGCGGCTCCTGCGGCGAGCTGATCGGCGTGCTGTCCGTGGACCGGCCGCGCAACGGCCGCCGACCGGGCGCATGGGGTCGCGAGGCGCTCCAGATGTACGCGTTCCAGGCCGCGATCGCGATCAGCAACGCGCGTCTACGTGCCAACATGCAGCGCGCACTGGTCAGGCTCGAAAGGGAGCAGCAGGCCCTGCGGGCGAGTGAGGAAAGCTTCAGGCAGGCCTTCGAGTACGCCCCCTCCGGCATGGCCATCGCCGAGATGGGCGGCGACCAGCACGGCCGGATCCTCAGGACCAACGACGCCCTGTGCCGCCTGCTCGGCCGCCCCGCCTCCGCGATGCGCCGCTACTCCTTCTCCGACCTCGTCCACCCCGAGGACATCGGCACACTGCTGCGTACGTCCGCCGAGGGCGGCCGCGCCGAGCTGCGCCTGGGGCGGCGTGACGGCACATACGTCTGGGTCAGCCTGCGCAACTCCGTCGTCGCGGACGCCGCCGACGGCCCGCGCTTCCTGCTCACCCATGTCGAGGACATCGAGGACCGCAAGCGCCGCGAGCTGCAGCTTGCCCACCGCGCCTCCCACGACTCGCTCACCGGGCTGCCGAACTCCGCGGAGCTGCGCTCCCGGCTCTCCTCCCGGCTCTGTCAGCGGCAGACGCACCCCGGTGCCCTCGAGTCGCTCGACGCGGCCTACGGCCACCCCGCCTACGACGCCAACGGGCACGGCTTCGACTTCCGGCCGGGCGGCGGCGTCGAGGTGTTCGACGGCTTCGATCACCATGTGCACACCGTCGCCCCCGAGAACGAGCGCGACGACGGCACCAAGGGGCTCGCGGTGCTCTTCTGCGACCTCGACGGCTTCAAGTCGATCAACGACCGGTTCGGGCACAACGCCGGTGACGCGGTCCTCATCGAGGTCGCCCGGCGGCTGTCCCGCGCCGTGCGCGACGGCGACACGGTCGCCCGGCTCGGCGGCGACGAGTTCGTGATCCTCGCCGACGGCCTGGGCCGGGCCGACGCCGCGGACCTCGCGGTACGTCTGCGCAACGAGATCATCCAGCCGATCCGGGCCGAGGGACGGGCCGTCCGCGTGGGCGCCAGCTTCGGCATCGGGTGGGCACACTGCGGCATGACTGCGGACGAAGTGTTGAAGTCCGCCGACGAGCGCATGTACGTAGAGAAACGATCTCGTCCCAAACAGCACAGACGCGCGGGCTGATTCCCAGGTCAGGCGCCGGGGTGGCGGAACGATGCGATCCGAGTCACCCGTTTGGGGCAGCAGGAGCGGGTAGGCTCGCCATTCTGACCCCAGGTATCGCAATCGACCCGCACCGCTGAGGAGTACCAAGGGATGACGTCCGGCAACAACGGCGCCAGCACGCCCGAGGACGACGACCCGTTCGGCTACCTCTACGCCGACGGGCAGGCCAACGGCGCCCAGCCTCCGTCCGGCGGCTACGGCTACCCGAACTCCGTCAACCGGGTGCGCGCGGTCGGCCAGCGGCAGTACGGCCAGCCCGCCCAGCCTCAGCAGACGGCCGCCTACGGCCAGGTCCCGCAGCAGCAGGGCACGTACGGTCAGCCGAACGCCAACTACGCCGCGCCGGAGACGTTTCCCGGCGCTGCTCCCACGGCTCCGCAGCAGCCGGCGTACGGCGGTGGTGGTGGTCGTCGCGGTCCGAACACCAAGGGGCTGCTGATCGGTGCGATCGCGGTGGTCGCCGCGGTCGTCATAGGCATCGGCGTGGCGATGCTGGGCGGCGACTCGTCGGACGACAAGGCGGACGGCGGCGCCTCGACGAGCCCGTCGTCCGCGGCGCAGAGCTCGAAGCCGAGCCAGTCGGCCAGTGCCAGCGCTGCGGCGGACCTGCCGAAGACCGACGCGAAGGACCTCCAGCTGGGCGGCGGCGCCGCTACGGCGTCGGACGTCGACGGGGCGAAGGGGGACGGCGGGGTCTATGTGACCGGGTTCAACAACGTCGGCGCTTCGATCACCTGGACCGTTGACATCCAGAAGGCCGGCTCCTACCGCCTGTACGTGCAATACAGCATTCCCGCAGTGGATGCCAACGCGACGCTGACGGTCAACGGCAAACCCAACCAGCAGCCGCTGGGCATGAAGAACTTCATCAAGTCGTCGAACCCCGACCTCGCGAAGAACTGGCAGTCCACCTGGGCTCCGGTGAAGCTGAGCAAGGGCAGCAACACGCTGACGCTCTCCTGCGGCCAGGGGAATCAGTGCAATGCCCTCGTGGACCAACTGTGGCTGCAGTAGAGGGCGGATAACCGAACGGTCCGCTCTTGGAACGCCGCGAATAGCCGGCCAGAAAGGCAATTCACGCCCACGGCCATCCCCCGGAAAAGACAAGCGACACGGCGCGGCAAATCGGGTTGTCGAACTTGTCTCCATCCAGTCGGCTGAGCGTCAGGCCGACGCTCTCATGTCGACCTGAGGCAGTAGCTCCTCGTACGCCGCACGCCTGAACTCCCCGGCCACCGGCGCCAGTACGGTCGCCGCGGACAGGGCCACCGCTCGGGCCAGGCGGTCCGGCCAGGGCAGGTTTTCGACCAGGCCCGACAGCAGGCCCGCGACC
Source organism: Streptomyces sp. NPDC001663 (assembly GCF_042893105.1). Taxonomy (NCBI): domain Bacteria; kingdom Bacillati; phylum Actinomycetota; class Actinomycetes; order Kitasatosporales; family Streptomycetaceae; genus Streptomyces; species Streptomyces sp. NPDC001663. The sequence continues at coordinate 148,827 of NZ_JBIAUR010000007.1, forward strand.
GCCGAGTCGCCCGCGCCCGTCGGGTTGCCGTGGACGCGGGTGGGTGGGGTGGCGCGCCAGCGGCCCTCGGGGGTTACTGCCAGGAGGCCGTCCGTGCCGAGGGAGGCGACGACCGTGCGGGCGCCGCGGCGGCGGGCGTCCTGTGTGGCGCGCAAGGGCTCGTGGGAGCCGGTGAGTTCGGCCAGTTCGTCGGCGTTCGGCTTGATGATGTCCGGGCGGGCGGCCACTCCGCGGCGCAGCGGTTCGCCGCTCGTGTCGAGGAGTACGGGGACCCCGGCCGCCCTCGCCGTGCGCACCAGCCCGGCGTACGCGCCGACCGGCACGCCCGGCGGCAGGCTGCCGCACAGGGCCACCGCGGCGGCCGACGGGAGCAGGTCCTCGTAGGCCTCCTGGAAGGCGGACCACTCGGCGGGGGTGATGGCCGGGCCGGGCTCGTTGAGCTGGGTCGTGTCGCCGGTCTGCGCGTCCACGATCGCGATCGTGCGTCGGCTGGCGCCGGTGACGGGGACCAGGGCGTCCACGATCTCCGGGACGGCGGCGAGTTGTTCCTGTACGGCGCGTCCGGTGGCGCCGCCCGTGAAGCCGGTGACCGTCACCTGGTGGCCGAGGGCCGCGAGGACGCGGGCCACGTTCAGGCCCTTGCCGCCCGGCCGTTCCGTCACCTCGGTCACCCGGTGGGTGGTGTGGGGCCTGAGCGCTGCGACGCGGTAGGTGATGTCGAGAGCGGTGTTCAGCGTGACCGTGAGGATCACCTGGGCCGGCCTCCCCCGAAGACGAATGCGGAACGCGCGCCGAAACGGACGGCGGCCGTCCCAATTTTGCAGGACAACCGCCGCCCTCAACAGCCGGACACATCACCCCAGTTGGGGATCGACCACCCATTCACCCCGGCGCATCACGCCCTTGAGGTCGAATTGATGGTCAAGAAGCACCAGGTCGGCGTCCTTTCCGGGCTCCAGGGAGCCGATCCGGTCGTACATGCCGAGCAGCTTGGCAGGGTTGGCCGAGATGGCCGCGACCACGTCCTCCACCGGCAGCCGGTCGATCGTCACCGCCCGCTTGAACGCACGGTCCAGCGTGAGCGTCGAGCCCGCGATGGAGCCGCCCTCCACCAGGCGGGCGACGCCCTCGCTGACCTCCACCTCCAGCGGTCCGAGCAGATAGCGCCCGTCGCCCACTCCGGCCGCGTCCATCGCGTCGGTGATCAACGCGACGCGTGAAGCACCCGCGTGATGGAACGCCAGCTGGAGGGAGGCGGGGTGCAGGTGTGTGCCGTCGTTGATCAGCTCTACGGTGATGCGGTCGTCCTCCAGGAGGGCGGTGATCGGGCCCGGGGCGCGGTGGCCTATCTGCGGCATCGCGTTGAACAGGTGGGTGGCGACCGTCGCGCCCGCGTCGATCGCCTCCACCGTCTGCTCGTACGTCGCGTCCGTGTGCCCGATCGCCGCGATGACGCCGTGCTCGGCGAGCAGCCGTACGGAGTCGATGCCGCCGGGGAGTTCGGTCGCGAGCGTGATCATCTTCGCCTTGCCGCGGGCCGCGTCGATCAGTCTGCGGACCTCCGAGGGGTCCGGATCGCGCAGCAACTCCTCGGAGTGCGCGCCCTTGCGGCACGGCGAGATGAAGGGTCCCTCGAAGTGGATGCCGGCGAGGTCTCCCTGCTCGGCCAGCTCCGACAGCAGGCCGGCCTGCTTGACCAGGAAGTCCATGTCGTCGGTGACGGTCGAGGCGACGAGGGTGGTGGTGCCGTGGGTGCGGTGGGTGTTGATGGCGGTGAGTACGTCCTCGACCGAGCCGGAGAAGGAGGCTCCGCCGCCGCCGTGGTTGTGGATGTCGACGAAGCCGGGCACCACGTAGTGGCCGCTGACGTCGATGACCTCGGCGTTCTCGGGAGCCGCGCCGGCGATTCGGGTGCCGTCGACGATGACGCGGCCGTCGTTCACCGTGCCGGTGGGCAGTGCCACCCGGCCGCCGGTGAGGACCTGGGGGTGCGTCGTGGCTGGTCGCGCCCACGCGGCGGTAGCCGCGGATTCAACAGGGACCTGCGCCCCTGGGGCAGCTGCCATCAGGTGGTTACCTCCGTGCGGTCGGTTGTGGTGAGGAGGTCCCAGGCCATGAGGCCGGCACCGAGACAACCCGCCGTGTCCCCCAGTGCCGCGGGGACGATCGACGGCAGCTTCTGGAAGGTGACCCGGCGGTGGACGGCCTCCCTCAGCGGTGTGAACAAGGTTTCCCCCGCCTCCGCCAGGCCGCCACCGATGATCAGGGTGCGCGGGTCCAGCAGGGTGAGGGCGGTGACCAGGCCGTCGGCCAGGGCGTCCACCGCCTCCTGCCAGACCCGGACGGCGTTCGGGTCGCCGGACGCCACGGCCTTCGCGCAGTCGGCAGCGTCGGCGTCCGGGTCGCCGGAGGCCGACGCCCATGCCTCGCTGACGGCGGCCGCGGAGGCGTACCGCTCCAGACAGCCGACCTGGCCGCACGGACAAGGGGTTCCCCCGGGCCGTACGACGATGTGGCCGATCTCTCCCGCGAAGCCGTGCGCGCCCGCCTCCACCCGGCCCGCGATGCCGATGGCGCCCGCGATCCCGGTACCGAGGGGGACGAACAGGAAGCGGTCGGCGCCCCGGCCGGCGCCGATCCGGCCCTCCGCGAGTCCGCCGGTGCGCACGTCGTGGCCGAGGGCGACGGGGGCGTCCAGTACCGAACCCAGCAGGTCGCGCAGGGGTACGTCGCGCCAGCCCAGGTTGGCCGAGTAGGCGGCGATGCCGCGCTCCTCGTCCACGATGCCGGGGACCGCGACGCCGGCGGCGGATGCGGGCTCGCCGAAGCGCTCGGCGCCGTACGCGCGCAGTTCGGCGGCGAAGTCGAGGATGCCCTCGACGACCGCGTCCGGTCCGCGCTCGCGCCCGGTCGCACGGCGGGACTGGTGCAGCAGCTCGCCGTCGGCCGCGACCAGCGCGGCCTTCATCCCGGTGCCGCCCACATCGAGGGCGATGACATGTCTCACGAGTGACAGTGTGACCCGAGGACCCGCGAGAGGTCTAGTCCACTTACGTGGTGTAGACCTATGCTGTCCACATATTGAACGGCGAGACAGCAAGGGTTGGGGCAGCAGCGGTGCAGCGGTGGCAGCGGCGTAGGACAGGAACGATCGCGGGAGTGTCCGTACTGGGCATGACGGCGGTCCTCGGCGGCTGCGGCCTCACCGGCAGTTCGGGAGACGTCACCCTGAAGCTGGTCGCGGCGGACTACGGCGACTCGGCCGCCAACAGCTCCCAGAAGTACTGGGACAAGCTGGTCGAGGAGTACGAGGGCAAGCACCCCGGCGTGAAGGTCGAGGTCAGCGTCTACTCCTGGAACGACGTCGACCGCAAGGTCAAGGAGCTGGTCGACGCCGGCAAGGCGCCCGACATGGCGCAGATCGGCGCCTACTCCGACTACGCGGCCAAGGGGCTGCTCTACTCGGCCGACGACCTGCTCTCCATCACCACGCAGGCCGACTTCGCCTCCCAGCTGGTGACCGCGGGGCAGGTCAAGGACGTGCAGTACGGGCTGCCGTTCGCCGCCTCCACGCGGCTGCTCTTCTACAACAAGACCCTCTTCAAGGCGGCCGGTCTCACCCCGCCGAAGACCTGGAACGAGCTCGCCGCCGACGCCAAGGCGCTCAAGGCGCGGGGCGTGAAGTACCCGTATGCGCTGCCGCTCGGGCCGGAGGAGGCGCAGGCCGAGACGATGCAGTGGCTGCTGAGCGGCGGGGGCGGCTACACCGACACCGTCGGCACCTACGGCATCGACTCCGCGCAGAACGTCGCCACCTTCAGCTGGCTCAAGGACGACCTGGTCGGCAAGGGCCTGACCGGACCCGTCGCACCCGGCAAGCTGAACCGGGCCGCCGCCTTCGCGGCCTTCGCCAAGGGCGATGTCGGCATGCTCAACGGGCACCCCTCGCTGATGAAGATCGCCGCGAAGAAGGGCGTGAAGTTCGGCATGGTGCCGATGCCCGGTGTGGACGGCGAGACCAAGAACTCCATGGGCGTCGCCGACTGGATGATGGCCTTCAAGAAGAACGGCCACGCCGAGCAGGTCGGCGACTTCCTCGACTTCGTCTACGACGAGAAGAACGTGCTCGCCTTCTCCCACGAGTACGACCTGCTGCCCGTCACCAACTCCGCCTCCCAGGCCATGACCGACGACAAGCAGGACGCCGACCTCAAGCCGTTCCTCGAGGAGCTGCCGGTCTCCGAGCTCTACCCGGTCGGCGAGACCTCCTGGGCCGCGGTCAGCGCGGCCGTCAAGAAGCGCATAGGCCAGGCCGTCGCCCCCTCCGGCAGCCCCGCGGCCGTCCTCGCGCAGCTGCAGGCGACGGCCTCCACGGCGCAGAACGCGCAGTAGCCGCCCGGCGGTCGACGGCCGTTGTCAGTGCCGGGAGCTACGGTTCGGAACATGGACCAGGAGCAGTTGGGCGACCGCGAGCAGGCCATCCTCGCCCTCGAGCGCCGGGGCTTTGTGGGCCCCGGCGCCAAGGAGCGCGCGATACGCGAGGAGCTGGGCCTGGCCCCCGTGCGCTACTACCAGCTCCTGAACGCCCTGCTGGACGACGAGCGGGCCCTCGCCCACGACCCGGTGACGGTGAACAGACTCCGCAGGGTGCGGGAGACCCGCCGGGCGGAACGCTGACCGGCCTGTGCCCCGATGAGCCATGGGTGCGCCCGGCCTCCCGCGGTTAAGGTCGCCGTATGGGCACCCATACCGACACGGACTCGACGCACTCCATGGACCCCCTGCCGACGCCCGCCACACAGGCCGGCCGTGACGGGCTCGCCGCGATCCTCGCGCACCCCGGGAAGACGGTGATCGGCCTCGACTTCGACGGCACCCTCGCCCCGATCGTCCCGGACCCCGAGCAGGCCCGCGCCCACCCGGCCGCGGTCCCGGCGCTCGCCGCCCTCGCCCCGAAGGTCGCCTCCGTCGCGGTGGTCACCGGCCGCCCGGCCGGCGTCGCCGTGCGGCACGGGGGCTTCGCGGGCGTCCCCGGCCTGGAGCACCTCGTCGTCCTCGGCCACTACGGCGCCGAGCGCTGGGACGCGGTCAGCGGCGACGTCAGCGCGCCCGCCCCGCACCCGGGCGTTGCCGCCGTTCGCGCCGAACTGCCCGGTTTCCTCGACCGGATCGGCGCCTGGCAGGGCACCTGGATCGAGGAGAAGGGCCGCGCCGTCGCCGTGCACACCCGCAGGGCGGCCGACCCCCAGGCCGCGTTCGAGGCCCTGCGCGAGCCCCTCACCGACCTCGCCACCCGGCACGGCCTGATCGTCGAGCCGGGCCGCATGGTCCTGGAACTGCGCCCTCCGGGCATGGACAAGGGCGTGGCCCTGCTCGAGTACGTCCGCGAGATCTCCGCCGAGGCCGTCCTGTACGCCGGCGACGACCTCGGCGACCTGCCCGCCTTCGCCGCCGTGGACAAACTCCGCTCGGACGGCGTACCGGGCCTGCTGGTGTGCAGCGGCAGCGACGAGGTGACGGAACTGCGGGAACGGGCGGACGTCGTGGTGGACGGCCCGGAAGGAGTCGTACGACTGCTGCGGGGACTGGCGGCTCAGGCGGGCTGATCGGTCAGCTCGCGCAGGGCCTGCAACTGGTCCAGGAACCACTGCGCCGGCGGCAGCGCGGTCGCCGCTGCCGCCAGCTGCTTCGTCCGCTCCGCCCGCTCCTCCGCAGGCATGGTCAGCGCCTCGTGCAGCGCGCGGGCCGTGCCGACCACGTCGTAGGGGTTCACGGCGATCGCGTCCTTGCCCAGCTCCTGGTACGCCCCCGCCTCCCGCGACAGCACCAGAACGCACCCGTGGTCGGAGACGACCGGCACCTCCTTCGCGACGAGGTTCATGCCGTCCCGGATGGGATTGACCAGGGCCACGTCGGCGAGCCGGTACGCGGCCAGGGACCGCGCGAAGTCGTCCTTGACGTGCAGCACCACCGGGGTCCAACCCGGCGTCCCGTACTGGGAGTTGATCTCCTGCGCCAGTCGCTGCACCTCGGCCGTGTAGTCCCGGTAGACGGCGAGGTCCTGGCGGGAGGGGTAGGCGAAGGCGACGTGCACGACGCGCTCGCGCCACTCGGGGTGGTCGTCGAGGAGCTGCCGGTACGCCAGCAGACCGCGCACGATGTTCTTCGACAGCTCGGTCCGGTCGACCCGGACGACGGTCTTCCGTCCCGCGCCGATCTCCTCGCGCAGTGCCGCCATGCGCTCCTCGACGTCCGCCTCGTGCGAACGGGCCTGCAGGAACTCGGCGTCGGCGCCGAGGCCGTGGACGCCGATGTACGTCCTGCAGTCGATCCGCTCGTCCCGCAGGTGCTCGATCGACCTGGGGGCGCCGGTGGGCCACGCGCCGATCCAGCGGTCGGGGTCCACCTGCTCCGCGCACTTCTGGAACGCCGTCGCCCACGGCCAGGTCAGAAAGGCCACCCGGTCGGCCCCGAGCATGCCTTCCATCAGCCGCACCCGGATGTCGTCCGGCAGCATCGCGAAGTACTCCGGCGGCGCCCACGGCGTGTGTGAGAAGTGCCCGATCTTCAGATCCGGCCGCAGCTCCCGCAGCATCCCCGGAACCAGACACAGGTGGTAGTCCTGTACGAGGACCGCGGCACCCTCGGCCGCCTCCTCCGCCAGCGCCTCGGCGAAGGCCTGGTTGTAGGTCTCGTACGACGCCCACTGGCGCCGGAACTCCGCGTCGAAGACCGGCTCCAGCGGCGTCTGGTACAGCATGTGGTGGACGAACCAGAGGACCGAGTTCGCGATGCCGTTGTACGCGTCCGCGTGCACGTCGGCAGGGACGTCCAGCATCCGCACACCGTCCTCGCCCACCCCGCGCCGCACGGCCTCGCGGTCGCCGTCGGACAGCGCCGAGCACACCCACAGGGCGCCCGCGTCGGGCCCGATCGCGGACAGACCGGAGACCAGCCCGCCGCCGCCGCGCTTGGCGGCCAGCGAGCCGTTCTCCTGCACTTCGTACGAGACCGGGCCGCGATTGGACGCGACCAGGACCTGATGAGCAGCGCCGTGCGTGGAAGCCATACGCCTCAACCTAGCCCGGCCCGGAAACGCTCAAACGTACGGTCGCCCTCGGCGGATGCACCGTATACGGCACGTAACGTGCGCCGTCAGGCGACCTTCCGAGAGGCGTACTCCGCGATCTCCGCCATCGGCGGCCGCTCCTCCGTGTCCACCGAGTAGGTGCGCGGCTCGAATCCGTCCTCGCCCCGTTCGAACTGGGTGAGGGAGGGGCGGATGAGGTGTCCGCGGGCCAGCCGGAGCTGGGCCGTACGGTAGATCGCCGCCGCCATCCGGCCGAGCGCCTGCCCGTCCTGATGACGGTGCTTGCGCACACCGACGTCGACCTGGGCGAGGGCGTCCAGGCCCACCAGGTGCAGCGCGTCGATCAGCATGCCGAGCTCCACGCCGTACCCGACCGGGAACGGCAGCTGCTCCAGCAGGCTGCGCCGGGCCGCGTACTCGCCGCCGAGCGGCTGCACGAAGCCGGCCAGCTGCGGCCAGTGCATGTTCAGCAGCGGGCGCGCCATGAGCTCGGTGACCCGGCCACCCTGGCCCGCGGCGCCGGCCAGCGGGCGGTCGTACATGCCCTTGACCAGATCGACCCCGGGGTCGGTGAGCAGCGGGCCCACGATCCCGGACACGAAGTCCGACGAGAATTCCTTCAGGTCGGCGTCGATGAAGCAGACGATGTCCCCGCTCGTGACGAGCAGGGAGCGCCACAGGACCTCGCCCTTGCCGGGGACGGTCGGGATGCGGGGCAGGATGTCGTCGCGGTGGACGACCCTGGCCCCGGCCGCCGCGGCGACCTCGGACGTACGGTCGGTGGATCCGGAGTCGACGACGACGATCTCGTCGACCAGCGGGACCTGCTGCATGAGGTCGTGACGGATGATCGCGACGATGTCGCCGACCGTCTCCTCCTCGTTGAGCGCGGGCAGCACGACACTGACCGACTGGCCCGTGCGCTGCTTTGCGGCCAGGATCTTGTGCAGCGGGCGATCGGTCAGGGACCAGGAGCGGGTGCTCAGCCAGCGCTCGACTTCTTCCAGCACGTAGGCGGCTCCTCTGCGTTCTCTCGGCGAGAGGGGATCATCTGTGATCCATCTCGCGGTTCGGACGGCTATCTCAACTGTCCTGGCCTTCGGTTACAGTCTTGAACAACGCTGGTGACCATCGCATGTCGGGGGTCGCCCCGTGTTTACAACCGAATACCGCTCATCCAGAGGGGCAGAGGGAAACGGCCCGATGAAGCCCCGGCAACCCTCCAGCCGGCTCTCGTAGATCAACGTTGATCATTCCGCGAGGCTCCCGGCTAGGGAAGGTGCCAAATCCGTCTCACGGCGAGATGCGTCGTGAGGAAGATGAGGAGAAAGGGCCTCGCCTCACATGGCTGCGCAGACTGTTGCAAGCACCACCGACTCCACGACGACCGTAGACCTGGGTCCCGCCGCGGCGCTCTCCTGCCGCGAATGCGGTCACCGGGTACCCCTCGGACCGGTCTTCGCCTGCGAGGAGTGTTTCGGCCCGCTCGAGATCGCGTACGACTTCTCGGCCTACGACACCGAGGAGCTCCGCAAGCAGATCGAGGCGGGACCCGCGAACATCTGGCGTTACGCGCCGCTGCTGCCCGTCCCGGCGGACGTGGCCGACAAGCCGAACATCAACCCCGGCTGGACCAAGCTGGTCAAGGCCGACAACCTGGCGCGCGAGCTCGGTGTCACCGGCGGTTTGTATGTGAAGGACGACTCCGGTAACCCGACGCACTCCTTCAAGGACCGTGTCGTCGCCCAGGCGCTGGAGGCCGCGCGGGCCTTCGGCTTCACCACTCTCTCCTGCTCCTCCACCGGCAACCTGGCCGGTGCGGTGGGCGCCGCGGCGGCCCGCGCCGGCTTCCGCTCCTGCGTGTTCATCCCGCACGACCTCGAGCAGGGCAAGGTCGTCATGGCCGCGGTCTACGGCGGCGAGCTCGTCGGCATCGAGGGCAACTACGACGACGTGAACCGCTTCTGCTCCGAGCTGATCGGCGACCCGGCCGGCGAGGGCTGGGGCTTCGTCAACGTCAACCTGCGGCCGTACTACGCCGAGGGCTCCAAGACCCTGGCGTACGAGATCTGCGAGCAACTCGGCTGGCAGCTCCCCGACCAGCTCGTGGTGCCCATCGCCTCCGGCTCGCAGCTCACGAAGATCGACAAGGGGCTGCAGGAGCTGATCAAGCTCGGGCTCGTCGAGGACAAGCCGTACAAGATCTTCGGCGCACAGGCGGAGGGCTGCTCGCCGGTGTCGGTCGCGTACAAGGCGGGCCTTGACGTCGTACGGCCGCAGAAGCCGAACACGATCGCCAAGTCGCTGGCGATCGGGAACCCGGCGGACGGTCCCTACGTGCTCGACATCGCGCGTCGCACCGGGGGAGCGGTGGAGGACGTGAACGACGAGCAGGTGGTGGACGCCATCAAGCTGCTGGCCCGCACGGAGGGCATCTTCGCGGAGACCGCCGGTGGGGTGACCGTTGGTGTGGCGAAGAAGCTGATCGAGAACGGTCTGCTGGACCCGAGCCTCACCACGGTCGTGCTCAACACCGGTGACGGGCTCAAGACGCTGGATGCGGTGGCGGGTACGGGTCTTACGGCGACGATTCGCCCCAACCTTGAGTCGTTCCGTGAGGCCGGGCTCGGCTAAGAGGTAGTTGTTCGTCTGCGGGACTGTGGGGGCTTGTCGCGCAGTTCCCCGCGCCCCTGAAGGGGCGCTACCCGACCGGAGGTCATAAGCATGAGCGTCAACGTCCGCATCCCTACCATCCTGCGCACCTACACCGGCGGGCAGGCCGAGGTCGCCGCCGAAGGTGCGACCCTCGGCGAGGTCATCGCCGATCTGGAGAAGAACCACACGGGTATCGCCGCCCGCGTCCTCGACGACCAGGGCAAGCTGCGCCGCTTCGTCAATGTGTACGTGAACGACGACGACGTGCGGTTCGAGCAGGGGCTGGAGACGGCGACTCCGGACGGTGCGGGCGTCTCGATCATCCCGGCCGTCGCCGGAGGCTGACGGAGCGTACCGGCCGACCCGATTATTACCGTCGGTAACGCCGGTTACCAAGAGTTCACCGAATTGCCCCCTCCGTGAGAGAAGCGGAGGGGGCAATTCTGCATGGTTGAGCACGGTACAGTTGGGGAACCTGCTGCTTTCTGCATGCCGGATGCATATGAGTAGTGGCTCCGGATGCGACGAGAAGCAGCCAAAGTGTGCAGGTCTTTTGCGTCTTATGCTCCTTTTATGGGGCCCGACTTGCCCTGAATTCAGGCGAATTCTCCGTAAATTCCCGACCGGTCTTGCCCGGAATTCTCGTCCGATTGACCTGTTGCAGACGGCAGTTGGGCAGATACATTCAGCCGCGGTCGACGCGTTCCGGCGCACGCCCCCAACCGTGGGGGGTGAGGTCTGACCCGGATCCGCGAAGTGTGGATCTGTGCAAGGGCCAGTAATAGGGGAGTTAGGCATGGCTCAGGGCACCGTCAAGTGGTTCAACGCGGAGAAGGGGTACGGCTTCATCGCGGTCGACGGTGGTGCGGATGTTTTCGTCCACTACAGCGCGATTCAGATGGACGGCTACCGCACCCTGGAAGAGGGTCAGCGGGTCGATTTCGAGATCTCGCAGGGCCAGAAGGGGCCGCAGGCGGACATGGTCCGTCTGGCGACCAGCTGAAGCACGCGCCGGGTTAACTGCAGCGACGTTCTTCTTCGAGGGGTCCGCACCAGCAGGTGCGGGCCCCTCGGCATGTCCGGGGACGGGCCGTGGGACGGGGGTCCGGGGGTGGGCTCGGACCGTGAGAGGCGCTTGCACTCGAAGGGGGCGAGTGCTAATCATTGGCGTTAGCACTCTGAAGGTGAGAGTGACAAAGAAGGACCGGGTCGGTGAGGCCCGCAGGCCGGGTGGGGCAAGGAACCACGAGGTGTGCGAGCCGTCCGTCGCGGGCGCGGGCGCGGTCCGAAGGAATCACCCCCAGTCCTGGAGGGACCACTTCACATGGCCAAGATCATCGCGTTCGACGAGGAGGCGCGGCGCGGCCTCGAGCGCGGCATGAACCAGCTCGCGGACGCCGTGAAGGTGACGCTCGGCCCCAAGGGCCGCAACGTCGTCCTCGAGAAGAAGTGGGGCGCCCCCACGATCACCAACGATGGTGTCTCCATCGCCAAGGAGATCGAGCTCGAGGACCCGTACGAGAAGATCGGCGCCGAGCTGGTCAAGGAAGTCGCCAAGAAGACGGACGACGTCGCCGGTGACGGTACGACCACCGCGACCGTTCTCGCCCAGGCCCTGGTCAAGGAGGGTCTGCGCAACGTAGCCGCCGGCGCCAACCCGATGGCCCTGAAGCGCGGTATCGAGAAGGCCGTCGAGGCCGTCTCCGGTGCCCTGCTCGAGCAGGCGAAGGATGTCGAGACCAAGGAGCAGATCGCTTCGACGGCCTCCATCTCCGCCGCCGACACCCAGATCGGCGAGCTCATCGCCGAGGCCATGGACAAGGTCGGCAAGGAAGGCGTCATCACCGTCGAGGAGTCCCAGACCTTCGGTCTGGAGCTGGAGCTCACCGAGGGTATGCGCTTCGACAAGGGCTACATCTCGGCGTACTTCGCCACCGACATGGAGCGTATGGAGGCCGTCCTCGACGACCCGTACATCCTGATCGCCAACTCCAAGATCTCCTCGGTCAAGGACCTGCTCCCGCTCCTGGAGAAGGTCATGCAGTCGGGCAAGCCGCTGCTGATCATCGCCGAGGACGTCGAGGGCGAGGCCCTGTCGACCCTGGTCGTCAACAAGATCCGCGGCACCTTCAAGTCCGTCGCCGTCAAGGCCCCGGGCTTCGGCGACCGCCGCAAGGCCATGCTCAACGACATCGCCATCCTCACCGGCGGCGAGGTCATCTCCGAGGAGGTCGGTCTCAAGCTCGAGAACACCTCCCTGGACCTCCTGGGCAAGGCCCGCAAGGTCGTCATCACCAAGGACGAGACCACCATCGTCGACGGCTCCGGTTCCTCGGACCAGGTCGCGGGTCGCGTGAACCAGATCCGTGCCGAGATCGAGAACAGCGACTCGGACTACGACCGCGAGAAGCTGCAGGAGCGCCTGGCGAAGCTCGCCGGCGGTGTCGCGGTCATCAAGGCCGGTGCCGCCACCGAGGTGGAGCTCAAGGAGCGCAAGCACCGCATCGAGGACGCCGTGCGCAACGCGAAGGCGGCCGTCGAGGAGGGCATCGTCGCCGGTGGTGGCGTGGCGCTCATCCAGGCGACCTCCGTCTTCGAGAAGCTGGACCTGGAGGGTGACGAGGCGACCGGCGCCAACGCCGTGAAGCTCGCGCTCGAGGCCCCGCTGAAGCAGATCGCCGTCAACGCCGGCCTCGAGGGCGGCGTCGTGGTGGAGAAGGTCCGCAACCTGACCCCGGGCCACGGCCTGAACGCCGCGACCGGCGAGTACGTCGACCTGGTCAAGGAAGGCATCATCGACCCGGCGAAGGTGACCCGCTCTGCCCTGCAGAACGCCGCCTCCATCGCCGCGCTCTTCCTCACCACCGAGGCCGTCATCGCCGACAAGCCGGAGAAGGCCGCCGCGCCCGCCGGTGGCGGTATGCCGGGCGGTGACATGGACTTCTGATCCTCCCGAGGATCGCGAGTCCATCGCCGTACGCATTCGTACGAGACCGAGGGCGGCACTCCCTGTTCCGACAGGGAGTGCCGCCCTCGGGCGTGTTCTGGATCACATAGGGACTTCGCGTGGACCGGAATGTGGGGCAGCACATAGGTGGTTGCTTAAGGGGGTGCAACAATGCGTGTGCACATACCGACCGGTTAACACTGCCTTCACGAGGAGTCCCCCAGGTGACCGTCACCACGCCCGCCTCCCGAGCGGCCCAGATCCTGTCCCGTCCGATCTCGCTCGGCGGTCTCACCGTCCCGAACCGGATCGTGATGGCGCCGATGACCCGGATGTTCTCCCCGGGCGGCATCCCCGGCGAGGACGTCCGCTCCTACTACGCGCGCCGTGCGGCCGCCGGTGTGGGGCTGATCGTCACCGAGGGGACGTACGTCGGCCACGACTCGGCCGGCAACAGCGACCGCGTACCGCGCTTCCACGGTGAGGAGCAGCTCGCGGGCTGGGCCAAGGTCGCCGAGGACGTGCATGCGGCCGGCGGCACGATCGTCCCGCAGCTGTGGCACATCGGCATGGTGCGCGAGCAGGGACAGGCTCCTTACGCCGACGCCCCCGCCGTCGGCCCCTCCGGCCTGGTGAACGCGGGCGCCGAGCCGACCGGCAGGGCGATGACCCAGCAGGACGTGGACGACGTCATCGGCGCGTTCGCGGAGGCCGCTGCCGCCGCCGAGCGCATCGGCTTCGACGGCGTGGAGCTGCACGGCGCCCACGGCTACCTCCTCGACCAGTTCCTGTGGGCGGGCACGAATCGCCGTACGGATGCGTACGGCGGTGACGCCGTCGGCCGTGTCACCTTCGCGGCCGAGATCGTCGCGGCGGTTCGCGAGGCGGTGTCCCCCGAGTTCCCGATCATCTTCCGTTACTCGCAGTGGAAGCAGCAGGAGTACACCGCGCGGCTCGCCGAGACCCCGGAGGAGCTGGAGGCGATCCTCACGCCGCTGGCCGCCGCCGGTGTCGACGTCTTCCACGCCTCCACCCGCCGTTACTGGCTGCCGGAGTTCGACGGCTCGGACCTGAACCTGGCCGGCTGGACGAAGAAGCTCACCGGCAAGCCGGTCATCACCGTTGGCTCGGTCGGCCTCGACGGTGACTTCCTCAAGGGCTTCCAGGGCGAAGGGGCGCCGGTCAAGGGCATCGACAACCTTCTCGACCGGCTGGAGGCCGAGGAGTTCGACATGGTCGCGGTCGGGCGGGCGCTGCTGCAGGATCCGGAGTGGGCGGCGAAGGTTCTTGCGGGGCGGGTGGATGAGCTGGCGCCGTACGACGCGGGTTCGCTGCGCTCGCTGAGCTGAAAACCGTGCGGGGTGGTGGGGGTTGCTGTCCCTGGGGGCTGCGCCCCCAGACCCCCATCGGCCCAAGGGCCTCGTCCTCAAACGCCGGACGGGCTGGAATTGGCTGTGCTGGTCTCGTCCGTGTACGCCGGACGGGCTGGAATTGGCTGTGCTGGTCTCGTCCGTGTACGCCGGACGGGCTGGAAATGGCTGAGCTGGTCTCGTCCGTGTACGCGGGCTGAAGATGGTGGGTATGACGAAGGGTTTCGCTCGCATCGCCACCGCCGCCGACATCGACGCCATCGTTGCCACCTTCACTTCCGCGTTCTTCCACGATCCGGTGTGGGGCCCGGCCTTCCCGGACAAGTTGCGGCGTGCCGCCCAGGCAGCTGTCATGTGGCGGGTCTATGTCACCTCTGCCCTCCGCTACCCGTGGACTCTGGTGACACCCGGCGCCGAAGCCGCAGCGATCTGGATCCCGCCGGGCGGTATCGAGCTGACCGAGTCAGAGATGGGCGGGCTCGAGGAGCGGCTGGCGGAGGCCGCCGGCCCCGACACAGCCCGAGCCGTCATGGCCGTCGGGGAGCAGTTCGAGGCGGTCCATCCCGCCGAGCCCTTCTTCTACCTCACCATCCTCGGCACTCACGCGGACCACCGCGGCAAGGGGCTCGGCATGGGGCTGCTGGCCGAGAGTCTTGCGCGTATCGATGAGCTCGGTGCGCCCGCCTATCTGGAGTCGACCAACCCCGCCAATCTCAAGCGGTACGAGAGCGTGGGCTTCGCCGTCCGCGATGAGATCCTCCTCCCCACGGGGCAGGTGGTGACGACGATGTGGCGGGCGGCTAGCGTTTCGTGACATGCGGATCCTGCATCTGTCAGACACCCACATAGAGCGCACCGACGCCCCCAACAAGCACGGCGTCAACGCGACCGACTCGCTCCGGCTCATGCTCCACGAACTGCGGTACCAGCGCGGCGTGGACGCGATCGTCGTCACCGGGGATCTCGCCAACGACGGGGCGGTGGAGGCGTATTCGACCGTGCGCGAGCTGATCGGCGAGTTCGCGGGGCGTATGGACGCGCCCGTCTTCTACACCACCGGCAACCACGACGAGCGTGAGGCCTTCGCCAAGGTGCTCGGCAGTGGGCATCTCGCCGTCGACGGCAGCGACCGTGCGCACACCACCGGCGCCGAGCGGTGTGCGGTGAGCACGGTGGGCGGGTGGCGGTTCGTGACGCTGGACTCGCTTGTGCCGGGGGAGGTGTACGGGCACTTGGGTGCGGCCCAACTGGACTGGTTGCGGGGTGTGTTGAGTGTTCCCGCCGAGCGGGGCACCGTCCTTGCCTTTCACCATCCGCCGATCGCCCTCGACATCTCGGCGACCCAGCAGGTCTTCGGGCTGCGTGATCCGGGCGGGTTGGCGGAGGCGGTCCGGGGGAGTGACGTACGGGTCGTGCTCACCGGGCACTACCACCTCCAGCTCTTCGGGCTGTTGGAGTCGGTGCCGGTGTGGGTCACGCCGGGGATCGTCAACCGCATCGACCTGACCACCGCGCCCGGGACCGAGCGTGCGGTGCGCGGGGCGTCCGCCTCGCTGGTGGAGCTGGGCGGAGCGACGGGGCCGATGTTCCACACCTTCCACGCGCGTGATCCGCGGGCCCACGAGACGGTGTACGAACTGGACGAGGAACGGACGCGGGAGCTGATCGAGAGGCATGGTGACCGATGACGACAGTTGAAGGCCCGGTCGTGCGTACCGCCACCGGAGCGGTCTGCGGGCGCAGGGAGGGCGGGCTCACGGTCTTCCGCGGAATACCGTTCGCCGAACCGCCGGTCGGGGAGGCCAGGTTCGCGGCGCCGCGGCCCGTACGGGCCTGGGAGGGGACTCGGGAGGCGTACGCCTTCGGCCCGCCGCCTCCGCAGGAGTCCGCCTTCATGGGCAGGACGGGCGTGCTGGACGTGCCCGAGGGCGACGACTGGCTGACCGTCAACGTCTGGACCCCGGAAGCCGATTCGGCGTCGCTCCGCCCGGTGATGGTGTGGATCTACGGCGGCGCCTACAAGCTGGGCCACTCCGGCAGCCCCGGCTATGACGCCCAACGCATAGCCCGAGACGGCGACTTGGTCGTCGTCACCCTCAACTACCGGGTGGGCGTCGAAGGATTCGCGCGTATCGAAGGGGCGCCCGCCAACCGGGGGCTGCTGGACCAGGTCGCCGCGCTGGAATGGGTGCGGGACAACATCACCGCGTTCGGTGGCGACCCCGGGCAGGTGACGGTTTTCGGGGAGTCGGCGGGCGCGGGGTCGGTGGCCTCGCTGCTGGCGATGCCGAGCGCGCGGGGGCTGTTCCGGCGGGCGATCGCGCAGAGTGTGCCGGGCACGTACTTCTCCGACGAACTGGCCCGGGACATCGCCCGGGCGATCGCCGTGGAGGCCGGTCTGTCGCCGACCGCGGCCGACCTGGCCACCGTCGATCCGCGCCGACTCACGGCGGCGGGCGAGGCGGTGGGGGCGAACATGCGGGCGTACGCGGACCGTTGGGGGCAGGTGGCGCCCACGGCCACGCCCTTCTCGCCCGTGGTGGACGGCGAGGTGCTGCCGGCTCCTCCGTGGCAGGCGGTGGCGGCGGGCGCGGCGCGGGACGTGGAGTTGCTGGTCGGGCACAACCGCGACGAGTTCCGGCTGTTCCTCGCCATGGGCGGGCAGCTCGGGAAGATCGGGGAGGAACAGGCGGCCTGGGCGCTGCGGACGTTCGCGCCCGGAGGCGTGGAGGGGGAGCGGTCGTATCGTGCCGCTTTCCCCGAGGCGACGCCCGGTGAGCTGTTCGAACGGGTGCAGACGGACTGGCTCTTCGGGATGCCGTCGCTCCGGCTGGCCGAGGCGCAGATCGCGGCCGGTGGTCGCGCGCACGTCTATGAGCTGACCTGGCCGGCGCCGGGGAGCGGCGGGGTCCTCGGGGCGTGCCACGCGCTGGACGTCCCCTTGCTCTTCGGCACGTTCGAGGCGGATCTGGGGCTTCTGCTGTTCGCCGGGAGCGGGGTTCCGGCGGAGGCGGAGGAGCTGTCGGCGCGCTTTAGGGCGTCGTGGACGGCGTTCGCGCGGACCGGGGAGCCGGGCTGGCCCGCGTACGGGAACGAGGAGCGGCTGGTCCAGGTGCTGGATGCGAAGCCCGAGGTCAGGCCTTATCCGGAGGAGGCGTCGCGGCGGCTGTGGGAGGGGTACGAGTTCGGTGAGCTGCCGTTGCTGAAGTAGCCGCTAGAGATTGCCGAGCGGCTCGATGTCGACCTTCACCGGCGTACCCCAGACGCGCAGCACCTCGTAGTCGGTGAACTCATGGACGAGCCGGTACGCCATCGCCGGCCTCGGTCCGCGCCTCTGCGCGGCGAGATAGATCTCGGCCTCGCGCCGGTCGCGGCGCGGGGTGCCGCACAGCTGCCACGCCTGGCCGTTCCACGCCTCCGGCAGCCAGCGCTGCTGGGGCTGGGGGCGGTCGGCGCTGACGCCGTAGCGGGAGGGGACGGTCTCGGTGGCGTGCGGGGGGACGGGGCCGCCGTTGTACTCGGCGCGGCGGGCCGCGCGGCGGCGGGTCTCGCAGAGCAGGCAGAGGTCGTGGGCGTTCTCGTCGACCGGGCCGTTCGGGTGCTCGGGGCAGCGGGTGGCGGGCGCGGCGCCGGTGACGCTCTCGTCCAGCAGGTCCAGGGCGCGACGGAGATCGGCCTTGACCTCGTGGAGCCTGGCGTCCGGAGTGTCGGCGGTGAGGGCCTCGCCGTGCTCGCCCAGGAGGCGGAGGGCGCGGCCCAGGGCGGTCAGCTGGGCGTGGTTCATAGGTATCAGTGTGCGCAATGCCCGAGCTTCTCGGTGCTCAGGGTGACGTTCACGGGGGAGATGCCGTTGGATCGCCTCTTCGATCTCGATGGTCAAGCCCCCGCAGGTGTCGGAGCACCTGGCGGGGGCTGTTCAGTCGCTGCCGGCGGTCCGGTTCAGGCCCCGGCTCCCCTCTGCACGCCCGCAACGAACGCGGACCAGGCTTCCGCCCGGAACGCGAGCTTCGGGCCGTGGGGGTTCTTGGAGTCGCGGACGGGGACGAGGGTGGGGTGGCCGGCGGCTACTTCCAGGCAGTTGTTTCCGCCGCCTCCGCTGTAGCTCGACTTGTACCAGGTGGCCGTGCTCAGGTCGTCCTCAGAGATGTTCCTCATGGGCGTAATCCTGCGCCAACGCCTCGATGAGAGCCAGGGACTTCTCCCGTGAGAGTGCGGAGGCCACGAGGAGATCGAACCTGAACCGCAGTCGGGTGACTGTGGCCGGGTCGTCCTCCAGCCGTCCGGTGCCGACGCCCTCGAAGTAGACCAGTGGAGGGGCTTCCTCGAACTCCATGAGTTTCAGGGCGCCCTCCATCGCCGCGTGCGCTCCCGCGCTGAGTGGCAGCACCTGCACGATGACCCGGCTCCGGCGGGCCAGACCGGCGATGTGACGCAGAGCCTCCGCCATCACCGCTCGGCCACCGGTCTCCCGACACAACGCAGCCTCGTCAAGCACCATCCACAGCAGCGGCTTTGTTGGATGGTCCAGAAGGCGAGTCCGCTCCCTGCGGCCTTCCACCCACTCGTCGATTGTCTCCTCCAGGGCCGTCGGATCGTACGCGCGGTTCACGGCCCTTGCGTATGCGGGTGTCTGGAGCAGTCCTGGGATCAGGAGCGGTGCGTACTCCCTGATCGTCGTGGCTTGGGCCTCTGCCTCCGCCGCCTCCGCGAAATCCTCGTGGTACTTGGACTTGTTGGCCGCGGCACAGTTCCGCTCGAAGAAGCCGTCCGTGCCGAGCGCCCTGTCGAGCATTGGAGCCATGTCCGGCTGCAGGCGCCGTGTCCCGGCCTCCAACTGGCCGATGAACGTACCGCTCACGAACACCTGCGAGCCCAAGGCCTCCTGGCTGAGTCCCTTCTTCTCGCGCGCATGGCGCAACTCCGCCCCCAGCAGCGCACGCGGCGATGACGACGGGTCGAGGTCCTTCGGTCCTGGCATGTGCAACTCCCGGTCGAACAGCAGGCGTTGTTGGGCAGCCCCTTATGGCCAGGTTAGACACGCAACCGACACGCTGTGTTGCAAATAGCAAACTCAGCGTGGAGGTACGAGCAACGTGCGGTCGACCGAAGAAGTCGTCGAAACCCTGCGAGAGGCCCTCGTGGGCGTCGGCGTCGTCCTGCCCTCCCTCACCGTCGACCCCGTCACCGGCGCGAGCGACGAACCCTTCGCCCTCGTCGACCTCGGCCGCTGCAACACCCGCACCGCCGAACGCCTCGCCTCCGTCCTGCGCGGCGAACGGCCCGCCGTCGGGGAGCACGTGACCGACGTACGGGACGGCCGGATCGGCGAGGTCATGGGCCATGTCGGCGGCAGAGTGCAGTTGCGTCCCGTCGGTGGCGGACGGGAGTGGGACTGCCCGCCGGGGTCGGTCGGACCGGCGCCGCCGGAGGAGGTGTTGCGGGCGAGGGTTCGGGAGGTCAACCGGCAGCGGCGGCTGCCGGTCATGGCGCCGACCAGGACCCGGGCGACTTGATCAAGTGGATCGCCGCGGTGAGCGGCTACGAGAGGTAGGTCATCGGGCCGCCGCCAGCGCGGCGCGTAGGTGGCCGCCGGAGTCCTCCAGGAGGCGGGCCGCCGTGGGGCCGTCGACACCGGCCAGGAGGGCGAGGATCGCGTTCTTGACCTCTCCGTCGGTGGCCGCGAGGGCCCGCTCGATCTCGTCGTCCGACGCTCCCGTGGCGAGCGCGACGATACGGCGGGAACGGGCCCGTAGCTTCTCGTTCGAGGCGCGTACGTCGACCATCAGGTTCCCGTACGTCTTGCCGAGCCGGATCATCGTGATCGTCGAGAGCATGTTGAGGACGAGCTTCTGGGCGGTGCCCGCCTTGAGGCGGGTCGAGCCGGTCAACAGCTCCGGGCCGACGACGATCTCGATGCCGTGATCGGCGGCCGCGGCCAGCGCGCTGTCGGCGTTGCAGGCCAGGCCGACGGTCAACGCGCCCTGCTCGCGGGCGTGTTCCACGGCTGCGATCGCGTACGGCGTGCGGCCGGAGGCGGAGATGCCGACCACCGTGTCGGCGGCGATGAGGCGCAGGGCGTCGAGGTCGCTCCGGGCGAGTTCCGCGGAGTCCTCGGCGCCCTCGACCGAGGTGACCATGGCATCGGGGCCGCCCGCGATCAGGCCGACGACCTGCTCCGGGTCCGTGTTGAAGGTCGGCGGGCACTCGGAGGCGTCCAGCACCCCGAGCCGCCCGGCGGTCCCGGCCCCGGCGTAGATCAACCGCCCGCCCCGGGCCATGCGTTCGGCCACGGCGTCGATGGCGGCGGCGATCTCGGGCAGCCGCCGGGCGACGGCGGCCGGGACGGACGCGTCCTCCGTGTTCATGAGCCGGGCGATCTCGAGGGTGGGGAGCTGATCGATGTCGGCGAGGTCCTGACGAAACGCCTCGGTGGTCAGGGATTCCAACTCGGCGCGGAGATCACGGGGGTTGGAGGTGGAGGTCATGGGGGGCGGCTCTTTCAGGTGTGCGGTTCCGGTGGATGCTTCTAACGGCGGTGCCGATGCGCCAGCGCTTCGTACGACGCGGCCAGCGCGGGCGCAGCCGTTTCGTACGTCTTCTGTGCCACTCCCACGAACAGGCAGTCCACAACCAGGAGTTGGCTGGTCCTGGACGACATCGCCGCAGGCCGCAGCTCGCTCTCCCGCGCCGTGGACGTCGTCAGCACATGGTCGGCGTACTGGGTCACCGCCCCGTCCGGCCGCCCGGTGATCGCCACCGTCGTCGCCCCGTGCTCGAAGGCCACCCGCAACGGCTCGATGACATCGCCGGTCGACCCGGAGTGGGTGATCGCGATCGCGACGTCGCCGGCGCGCAGCTGCACCGCGTTCGTGACGGCGAGGTGCGGATCGCTGTGCGCCTGGGCTATCAGGCCTATTCGCAGCAGCTTCTGCGTCAGGTCCTGCGCGACCAACCCGGACGCCCCCACCCCGTACACGTCGATGCGCCGTGCCACCGCAGCCGCGGCCACCGCCGCCCCCAGCTGCACCGTGTCGAGCCCGGCCGCCGTGTCGGCGAGCGTCTGCTGCTCGTCGTACGCCAGCTTCGTCACGACGTCGGCGATCGGGTCGTCGACCGCGATGTCGGTGGTGATGGCGGGCGCGCGGCCCGACTGCTGCTGGGCGGCGAGTCCCGCGAGGGCGAGCCGCAGGTCCCGGTAGCCGGGGTAGCCGAGGATCCGGGCGGTCCGTACGACCGTCGCCTCGCTGGTGCCGGTGAGTTCGGCGAGCCCGGTGACCGTGAGGGCGGCGCAGCCGGCCGGATCGCCCGCGACGGCCTCGGCGACCCGCTGCATGGAGCGGGTCATGGAAGGGGCGAGGGTGCGCACCTTGGCGGCGAGCGCGGCGGGCGCGGGGGGTGCGGCCGCCCGGCTCCCCGGCGCTGCGAAAATTTCCTTCACGTCCTGGGTCACGTATGAAAGATATTTTCGGCTCGGTGTCCTGGTCAAGAGTGCGCACAATGGGGGCATGCACCCCATCAGCCCCCTGGAGCAGGCGTTGCACGCGGCGCGCGCCCTCGTGCTCGCCGACCTGGCCGCCGGCGAGGTCGCCGCCGCCGACGTGGTGTCCATGGTCGAGGAGGCCGTGGTGCAGCGGCGCTGGTGGGTGGAGCAGTGGCCGGAGGGCGCGGAGTACGTGGCCGGGCTGGTCGCGCAGGACGTCCAGGACGCGCTGCTGGAGGCGTACGGCCGCTGGCCGCTGTGCCCGGTCTGCGGCTCCGGCGACCCGCACGCCCTGGACGTCGAACCGGAGCTGGGCCCCGACCCGCATTGGGTCTGCCACAAGGCGGGCGTGAAGGTCGCGGCGGTGGGGGCGCTGCGGTCGGCCACCGGCGGGACGTCCTCGTCGTGACGGTGTACATCGACCCGCCGAACTGGCCCGGGCACGGGCGGATGTGGTCGCACCTGATCAGCGACGTCTCGTACGACGAACTACGGCTGTTCGCCGACGGGTTGGGCGTGCCCCGACGCGCCTTCGAGCGCGACCACTACGACATTCCGTCGCATCGGTACGCGGATGCGGTGCGGGCGGGGGCGGTGGAGGTCAGCAGTCGCGAGGTGGTGCGGTTGCTGACGGGGGCGGGGCTGCGCAGGCCGAAAGGGCGCCCTGCGCAGTCGTAGGGCTGAAGTGGGCTTCCGGTTCCTCAGCCCTTGAGCACGTACAGCCGGAGGTCCGTCTCCAACTCCCCGTGCGACTTCTCCTCCTCGACCGTCGCGCGGGTGAAGCCGGCCCGTGCGACCACGCGTTGCGAGGCGGCGTTCTCGTGGTCGATCGTCGCGAAGAGCGTGTGTACGTCGTCCCGGGCGAGTGCCCAGTCCGCCAGTGCGCGCAGGGCCTCGGTCGCGTAGCCGTTGCCGCGGGCGGGCTCGGCGAGGTCGTAGCCGATCTCGACCCGGCCCTCCTGGTCGGGGACGCCGTGGAAGCCCATGCCGCCGATCGCGCGGCCGTCTTCCTTGCGTACGAGGGCGAACACGCCGAACTCCGGGCGGTGGACGCCTCCTTCGTACGCCTTGAGCATGAAGCCCGAGGCCTCGCGCGTGCCCTCGAACGGGCCGCCCTCGATCCACTCGAAGCCGCCGTCGCCGCCCGCCACCAGGTCGCGCGCGGCCGCGGGCGTGATGCCCTCGAGGGTGAGGCGGTCGGCGGGCAGGGCGAGGTTGTTGTTCCAGCGCCACTCGGTGAGGCGGGCGCGGCCGGGGAGTTCACCGCGGCCGGTGGCCCACAGGAACGTGCGCCAGTGGTCGGGGCCCGGCTGCACATGCGGGAAGATCCGGGTCAGGACGGACTCCGCGAGCGCGGACGGGGGTTCGTACTCCAGGCCCAGGCCGCCCGCGATGTCGTGGGTGTGGGCGAGGACCTCGGCGATGCCCATCGCGGCGAAGCCCTCGCGGTTCGCGCTGCGGAAGGGGTACGGGTGGAAGCCGCGGACCTCGCGCGGTGCGGTGCGGACGGCGGCGGCGAGCAGGGCGCCGGTCGTCTCGATGACATGGAGCAGGTCGGCGTTGCCGGTGCCCTCGTCGAGGGTGATCTCGAAGGGGACGTACGCGTTCTGCGCGCGCCCGGCCAGGTTCGCGGCGTACGCGATGAGGTCCTCGGCGATGTGGAACGCCGTCTGGTGGCAGCTCCACTCCAGCCCGGCCGCGTTCACCGCCGCCCAGTCCCGGTCCACCGCCGGCCGCAGCGCCGCCACACAGCCCGCCACGGCCTCTTCCACCTGGTCCCCGCCCCATGCATGCATGGGGCGCAGACTATGCGGCCGGGTCCGTGGGCGGCGACAGCATTTCCAGCTCGGCGCCGAGGTTGTAGCGCGCCGTCGCCTCCCACTTCTCCTGGCCGTACGGCGTCCTGAACAGCCTAGGGAGATCCAGGAGTTGGCGCAGGATCGCGGCGCGGCCCGCGCGGAAGGCGTCGCTCGGGACGAAGTGGTACTCCTCGCGGACGGCCGCCGTGTACGCGGCGTACGCGGACGGGGGCGAGGCCAGGATCGCGAGGTCGGCGTCGCACAGGACCTGGCCGTTGCGGTCGTCGTCGGCCGGGTCGTGGGTGACGGTGAGGCGGACCAGGCGGGCGACCTCGGCGGTCCTGTCCCCGGGGACCCCGGCCTCGGGGAGGGCGCGTTCGGCGAGGTGGGCGGAGCGTTCCTCGTTCTCGGAGCGGTCGGGCAGGTACACGGCGTCGTGGAACCAGGCCGCGAGGCGTACGGCGTCGGGATCGTCCGCGTGCTTCTCCAGTACGTCGATGTGGTCCAGGACCGCCGTGAGGTGCGCGAGCGTGTGGTACCGGCGCTGCGGCTCCTGCCAGCGGGCCAGCAGGTTGTCGGCGTACGGGGCCGGGTCGGGGCCGGCGCCGGGGGAGCGGGCTCCTTCCAGGGCGCGGGTCCAGCGGGTGCGCAGGGCGTCGAGATCGGCCATGTCCACATTCTCCCGCCGATCACCGGGCGCCCATAGCGTGGAGCCCATGACGACTGGAGATCTGCACGACGTACGCGACCCCGAACTGCCCGGCCGGCTCCTGACCACCGAACGCGATGCCCTGATCCCTCTCCTTCGCTCCCGTCCCGACGCCGACTTCGCGCTCGCGACCGCCGCGTGTCCCGGCTGGAGCGTGCGGGACGTGCTCGCGCACTGTTCGTCCGCGCTGATCCGGGTGGTGGAGAGCCGCTTCGAGAAGGGAGTCTTCTCGCCCGAGTCGAACGACCGGGACATCGCCGACCGCGCCGACAGGACGAACGCGCAGGTCGTCGACGAGCTGGAGCGCGGGATGACCGAGGCCGGGCCGCTGATCGCCAAGGCGGGCGGGGTGCTGGACGTGATCGCGCTGGGCGAGTGGGTGCACGCGGGCGATGTGCGGGAGGTGTTCGGGGAGCCGGGCGCGTACGCGGGCGCGGGGCTGCCGGACGCGCTCACCCTCCTCGCCCGGCTCACCCGGGAGAAGGGGCACGTGCCGCTGCACGCCGACCTCGACGACGTGGACGAGCCGCTGCGGCTGGGCGAGGTGAGCGGGGAGCGGACGCCGGCCCGGTTCATCGGGGACGCCGCCACGCTCGTACGGCTGTATGCGGGGCGGCCGGTGGCGCAGGGGACGTCGTACGAGCTGGCGGGGGTGGAGGCGGGGGAGCTGAACATCTTCGGCTGAGTGGTGGGCCCCTTGCGTGGCGCGTACAGGCGTAGTCTTGAATTGGACTAGACCTGTACCGCCCGCCGAGCCGATGAATGGGGTCCCATGAGCAAGCGTGCAGTCCTGGAGGTGATCGCCCTCGACGTCGAGGACGCGGTCGCCGCCCAGGCCGGAGGCGCGGACCGCCTCGAACTGGTCACCGACATGGCGGCCGACGGGCTCACCCCGTCGGCCGCCACCTTCGCCGGGATCCGCGCCGCCGTCGACATCTCGCTGCGGGTGATGCTGCGGCTGGCGGACGGGTTCGCGGCGGGGGACGTCGGGCGGCTGGTACGCGTTGCCCGGGAGCTGCGGGACGCCGGGGCCGAGGAGTTCGTGCTGGGGTTCCTGGACGCGGACGGGGGTGTCGATCTGGGGACCGTGGAGCGGGTCGTGGGGGAGCTGGACGGGTGCCGGTGGACCTTCCATCGGGCGATCGACCATGCCGCCGACCGGGATGCGCTGCGCAAGCAGTTGGACGGGGTGCCGGGACTCGACACGTTCCTGACGGCCGGTTCCGCCGCGGGGGTCGACGACGGGCTCCGCACGCTGCTCGCCGAGGCGTCGAGGGGTGGCGAGCCCGGGTACGAGCAGCAGCTCCTGGTGGGCGGCGGGCTGCGGCTCGACCATGTGCCGACGCTGCTCGCCGCCGGGGTGGACGCGTTTCACATCGGCGGGGCCGCGCGGCCGGGAGGCTGGGCGGGGCCGGTTTCGGTGGAGGCGGTACGGCAGTGGCGGCAGGTCCTGGACGGACGCTGACCGGGCCCACCGCCGTCTCGCTTCCGGATCAGCCGAGTTGGGGCGGCAGCGGCGCCGCGTGTGTGACGATCAGGCCCGAGACGGCTCGGGTCAGGGCCACGTACAGGCGCCGCAACCCGGTCCGCTCGTCCGGTTCGCCGTCGACCACCGCCTGCGGCTCGTCGAGGACCACGTAGTCGTACTCCAGGCCCTTGGCGAGTGACGCCGGGACCAGGGTGAGGCGGGTCTCGGTCGTCGTCTCCTCGCCGGGGGCGAGATAACTGATGCCCGCCGCCGTCAGGGCCTCCGCCAGGTCCGGGATGCGGGCGTCCGCCGCGATCAGGCCCGTGGAGCCCTCGTTGCGCAGCAACTCCTCGCAGGCGGCGACCACTTCGGTGGTGGCGGTGGTCGGGCGGAGGGCGAAGAAGCCGGGGTTCTCGCGGACCGACGCGACCGGGGTGAGGCCCGGGGCGATGTGCGGGAGGAGCCGGGAGGCGTAGGTGATGACGTCCGTCGGGACGCGGAAACCGGCCGTCAGCTCCTCGATGACGCCGTCCGCCTTGCCGAGGTGGGTGAGCGCCTCGTCCCAACTCCTCGTCGCCCAGGGCGTGGTGCCCTGCGCCAGGTCGCCGAGGACGGTCGCGCTGCCGGTGGTGCAGCGGCGGCCGACCGCGCGGTACTGCATGGGGGAGAGGTCCTGCGCCTCGTCCAGGACGACATGGCCGAGGGAGTGCGTGCGCTGCACGACGTCCGTGGCCTCGTCGATCAACACGGCGTCCGCTGCGGACCACTTGGCGGACTTCACCGATCGGACCGGCTTCGCCCAAAGGATCGTCTTCTGCTCGTCCTCGTCGAGGATCCCCTCCGCGTGTACGGCGAGGAAGTCCGCGTCCGTGAGCAGGCGCAGGACGAGTTTCGCCGGGTCCACCAGCGGCCAGACCTGCTTCACCGCCGCCTTGACCGCGGCGTTGCGGGCCACCGCGTCCTGCACCCGGTCGTCCGGCGCCTCGCCCGACCGCTCCATCTGCACCAGCACGGCGTGCGCGATGCGCTGCGGCAGGGCCTCGCGGGCGGCGCCGTAGCGGATGTCGCGGCCCTGCAACTCCCGGACGATGTCCCCGAGTTCGTACGCCGGAACCCGCCAGCGACGCGAACCGCGCACCACGACCACCGGCTCGGTCGGCATGGTGACGTGCGAGTAGACGGCGCGGCGCAGCACCTCCGCCATCCTTGCGTCACCCTTGATGATCGCGGCCGCCGCGTCGTCGACGCCCCTGACCTCGACATGGCCCACCAGGTCGTCGACCGTGGCCTGTCTGACGGTCAACTCGCCCAGTGCGGGCAGCACTTGCTCGATGTAGTGCAGGAAGGACCTGTTCGGCCCGATGACGAGCGTGCCGGTGCGGGCGAGACGGTCGCGGTGGGCGTACAACAAGTACGCGACCCGGTGCAGGCCGACGGCCGTCTTCCCGGTCCCCGGGCCGCCCTGCACGCACACCGTTCCGCCCAGCCCGCTCCGTACGATCTCGTCCTGCTCGGGCTGGATGGTCGCCACGATGTCGCGCATCGGGCCCACGCGCGGACGCTCGATCTCCTGCTGGAGCAGCTTGCTGGTACGGGCCGCCTCGGCTGGGTCGGAGAGGTGCTCGTCCTCGTACGCCGTGATGTCGCCGCGGGTGTACCCGAAGCGGCGGCGCAGCGCGACGTCCAGCGGGTCCTTCTTGGACGCCCGGTAGAACGGCTGCGAGACCGGCGCCCGCCAGTCGATCACCATCGGGTCGCCGTCGTGGTCGTGCACGTGCCGGCGTCCGATGTAGAAGCGCTCGCCGTCCGCGCCCTCGGCCTGGTCGGCGCCCGGAGCGTGCAGGTAGTCGAGGCGGCCGAAGAACAGCGGGGTGTCGCTGAGGTCGGCCAGCGCCTTGATCCGCTCGTCGATCTGGCGGGCCAGGACCTCGGCGTTGACCCAGTTCGCGGTGACGTCGCGGATGTCGAGCGACTCGACGTCCTCGCGCATGGCGCGGAGCGCGGCGCGGGAGTCGGCGAGGTGGGTGCGCTCGCGGGAGAGGGGGTCGTCGAGAGGGGCGGGGTCGTCGACGGGCGTGGACAAGGGGGTGCCTCCGGAGACCTGCTGGGTGGGTGATCGTGCGTGATCTGTCGGTGCCGACCGGTTTCCGTCCGGTCGGCGGCACTCCGGGGAGGGAGGCGGGCAAGAGCGGAGATTCTAGGCCGGCGGGGGAGGCGGAGGCCAACGGTTTTGGCCGCCCTGTCTGCTCCCCCGCGGCCCCTCCGGTTCCTCCCCCTAGGGGACGGCCCCCTAGTCCCCGGGAGGGACGGACTCTGCCCGTAGTCGTACACGGCGACGACGGAGGTTCGGCCCGGAGGCCGATGCCCCCTTTATGGCTCGCGATCCACCATGGATACATGAGCGCAGCAACCTTCACCCCGGCCCCCGGCAGCTCGCGCCCGCCCGGCGCCACTCCCGTCCTCGGCAGCCACCGCCACCGCCTCGGCGACGCCCTGCGCGCCGTGAAGGTGTTCGCGGGCGCGGCGTTCGACGTGATCGTCCTCGGCGAGTACGGCGAGGAATCGGGCGTACGCCGCAAGTAACGGCACGGACGCCTTCTTGGGCGGCCCCGCTTCTCAGTCCTCTGCCAGCAGTTCGTCCGCGTCCACGATCCGGTACGCGTACCCCTGCTCCGCCAGGAAGCGCTGGCGATGGGCGGCGAAGTCCTGGTCGATGGTGTCTCGGGCGACGACGGAGTAGAAGTGCGCCTGGTGACCGTCGGCCTTGGGACGCAGCACCCGTCCGAGCCGCTGGGCCTCCTCCTGGCGTGAGCCGAAGGTGCCCGACACCTGGATCGCGACCGTCGCCTCCGGCAGGTCGATCGAGAAGTTCGCGACCTTGGACACGACCAGGACGCTGATCTCGCCCTCCCGGAAGGCGCCGAAGAGCTTCTCACGCTGGGCGTTGGACGTCTCGCCCTTGATCACGGGGGCGTTCAAGTGCTCGCCCAGCTCGTCGAGTTGGTCGATGTACTGCCCGATGACGAGGATCTGCTGCCCGGCGAAGCGGCGGACGAGCGCCTCCGTGACCTTGCGCTTGGTCGCCGTGGTCGCACAGAAGCGGTACTTCTCCTCCTGCTCGGCGGTGGCGTACGCGAGCCGCTCGGAGTCGGTGAGGTTGACCCGTACCTCCACGCAGTCGGCGGGCGCGATGTACCCCTGCGCCTCGATCTCCTTCCACGGCGCGTCGAACCGCTTGGGCCCGATGAGCGAGAAGACGTCGGACTCCCGCCCGTCCTCGCGCACGAGGGTCGCCGTCAGCCCGAGCCGCCGCCGGGCCTGCAGATCGGCGGTGAACTTGAAGACCGGCGCGGGCAGCAGGTGCACCTCGTCGTAGAGGATGAGCCCCCAGTCCCGGGAGTCGAAGAGCTCCAGGTGCGGATAGACGCCCTTCCGCTTCGTCGTCAGCACCTGGTACGTGGCGATGGTGACCGGCCGGATCTCCTTCTTCGTCCCGCTGTACTCACCGATCTCGTCCTCGGTCAGCGAGGTCCGCTTCACCAGCTCGTGCTTCCACTGCCGGGCGGAGACGGTGTTGGTGACGAGGATGAGCGTGGTCGACTTGGCCTGCGCCATGGACCCGGCACCGACGAGCGTCTTACCGGCACCACAGGGCAGCACGACGACCCCGCTGCCGCCGTGCCAGAAGTTCTCCACGGCCTGCTTCTGATACGGCCTGAGCGCCCACCCGTCCTCGACGAGCTCGATAGCGTGCGCCTCGCCGTCGACGTAACCGGCGAGGTCCTCGGCGGGCCACCCCAGCTTGAGCAGCGTCTGCTTGATCTGCCCGCGCTCGGAGGGGTGGACGATCACTGTGTCCGGGTCGATCCGGGCCCCGACCAGCGGCGCGATCCGCTTGGACCGCAGCACCTCCTCGAGCACGGGCCGGTCGGTGGTCGTCAGGACGAGCCCGTGCGCGGGGTGCTTGCTCAGCGTCAGCCGCCCGTACCGGTCCATGGTCTCGGCGACGTCGACGAGCAGCGCGTGCGGCACCGGATACCGGCTGAACTGCACGAGCGCGTCCACGACCTGCTCGGCGTCGTGCCCGGCCGCGCGCGCGTTCCACAGCCCGAGCGGCGTCACCCGGTAGGTGTGGATGTGCTCCGGCGCCCGCTCCAGCTCGGCGAACGGCGCGATGGCCCGACGGCACTCGTCGGCCTGCTCGTGGTCGACCTCGAGGAGCAGGGTCTTGTCCGACTGCACGATCAGCGGTCCGTTCACGTACGTCCATCCCTTCCGCACGGCCAAACGTCAAGTGTGCCTCATGTGCAAGTGATCAAGCGGGCCGTGCGACGGCGCCGTACCGCTTCCGCTCCCTGTCGACCAGGGCGTCAGGGCCGGCCCTCGGTGAGCTCGGCCAGGCGGCGCAGATGCGGTCCGTACTCCGGGTCGGCGAGGGCGGCCGCGAACTGGGCGGTCAGGTAGGCCAGCGGGTTGCCGGTGTCGTACCAGCGGCCCTGGATGACCTGGCCGTACACCGCCTTGGTGGCGGCGTAGGCGTTGATGGCGTCGGTCAGGTAGATCTCGCCGGTCCGGTGCTCGTACCAGGCCTTGGTCTGCTTCCGCAGTTCCTCGACGATCCCCGGCGTGATGACGTAGCCGCCGATGGCCGCGTACGCGGAGGGCGCGTCCCGGGGCTCGGGCTTCTCGACCAGGCCGGTGATGCGGAGGAGGCCGTCGCCGAGGTCCTCCTTGACCCGGGGGACGCCGTAGCGCTGTGAGTCGGCCGGGTCCATCGGGAGGAGGGCGAGGACCGGGCAGCTGGTCGCCTCGTAGGCGCGGATCAGCTGCTGGGCGCGGGGGACCTCGGCGACGAAGACGTCGTCCGGCCACAGCACCAGGATCGGCTCGTCGCCGACGTTGCGGGCGGCGTTCAGGACCGGGGTGCCGTTGCCGTACGGGCCGTGCTGGTCGAGGTAGGTGATGTGGCCGAGCCGGGAGAGCTCGCCGACCTCCTCCACCGCGTCCGCGTAGGCCGTCTTGCCGTCCGCCCGCAGCTGGGCGACGAGCGCCGGATTCGGCCGGAAATGGTCCTGGATCAGTCCCTTCCCGCCGGACACGACGATCGTGATGTCGGTGATCCCGGATGCCACGAGCTCGCGGACGGTGTGCTCGACGACGGGCCTGTCACCGACGGGCAGCATCTCCTTCGGGATCGCCTTGGTGAGGGGGAGGAGCCGGGAGCCCAGCCCGGCGGCTGGGATGACTGCGCGGCGGATCGTCGTGGCCATGAGGCCCCCTTCGTCGAAATGCCGGTCCAGGTTCCGGTCCCGTTCAGGAAACGCTGCCCACGGGCCTGCACCGGAAGCCCGGGGTGAACAGTGCCAGAAGCCCCGGTGGAGCGGTCACGAAGAGCATGGGTTCACGCCTCGTCCGCCAGCTCCGCGACCCCCGTGACCCGGTGCAGCGGATACGTCCGTACCTCGTCCGCCGTGTGGTCGTACGCCGTGACGAAGCCGCCCTCCACGCGGATCGGGGCGATGACGCGCTGGCTGGCGGAGCCCTCGGCGTTGACGTAGCCGATCCACAGGGCCTCGCCGGTGAGGACGGCGGCCTGCATGGTGGCGAGGGTCTCGGCGGAGCTGGTGCGGGGGAGGCCGCCGGGTGCCGGCGGGGTGGTCGTGTCGGTCGGTTTGCGTGGGGTCGTCGAGGCCAGGTCGCCCGCCCTGATGGCGCGGATCGCGGCCGCGAGGAGCGTCGCGTCGGGGGTCGGGGGGCCGTCCGGGACCGGCTCGGGGGCGGTGCGGGGCGGGGTGCGGTGGGCGTCGATGCGGGTGATCAGGACGTCGCCCTCCGCGGATTCGGCGGCCGGCGCGAAGCCCATCGCGCGCAGACCGTCGAGGAGGGTCGCCGGGTCGGCCTGGGTGGCGAGCACGGTGGGCGCGAGGCGCCGCAGCCGCAGGCCCGCGGCGCGCTTGTCGGCGAGGATCTCGTTCAGCAGGGCGTCGTCGTCGCAGCGCACGTACGCCGAAGCCGCCCCGACCCGCAGATGGCCGTGCTTGCGGGCCACGTCGTCGATCAGATACGCCAGCGGCTGCGGCACCGGGGTGCGGGAGTGGGTGGCGAGGAAGGCCTGCAGGTCGGAGGCGGTGCGGCCGGCGTCCAGGGCCCGCCGTACCGAACCGGGCGTGAAGCGGTACACCGTCGCCCCGCCCTTCGACTCCACGTCCGCCAGCACCCCCAGCATGTCGGCCAGCGGCCGCTGGAGGGGGCCGGGTGCGACCGCCGTCAGGTCCGCCTGGAGCAGGACGTGGTCCAGGGGTTCGGGGAGGAGCGGGGTGAGGAGGCGGGTGGCCGCGGCCGAGGCGGTGGCCTGTTCCGCGGGGGAGAGGGGCTCCAGGACGACCGGTACGTGGTGGACGGGGAGCTTGTCGCCGGGGCCCTCCTTCGTGTGCGCGGGCTTCGCCGGCGCCGGTGCCCCCAGCAGCGCCCGCCCGTGCGCGGACAGGGCGCCCCGCCCCGTCACGCCCAGCATCTCCGCCTCCGACAGCGCCCACTTGGCGAGCCGTCCGCGCAGATCGTCGTCCTGCTGAGGTCCCCGCAGCGGCCGCTCCCACTTCAGCCGTGCCAGCACCGACTCGGCGGACGGCGACGCCCCCTCGGACAGCCCGGCCAGCAGCGTCAGCACCCGATGCCGTATCTCCGGCGCCGCGCTGCGGTCGAGACCCGGCCCGAGCGCCGACAGCGTCCGGTCCTTCGCGTCCCGCCCGCCGACCACCCCCGCCGTGCGCGTCGCCGTCAGCCAGGCCTCCGCCAGCTGCGTCCAGCGCTCGGCGGCGGGCCGCTCCAGCCACTCGTCGTAGGCCGGGGTCGCCGCGTACCGCTCGTCGGCCTCCCCGTCGGAGGCCAGCAGCCCCGCCGCGTAGGCGAGTTCGACCCAGAAGGCGGCGACGGGCTCGGACACGTCGAGCGCAACCGCGGTCCGCTTAAGGTCCCGCACGCTCAGCCCGCCGGCCCGCAGCACGGTCGGCCCGCCCTCGTCCCAGTCCTTCAGCAGCTCCTCGACGGTCGCCAGCGCGGTGTACGCCTGCCCGGCCGCCGTCGCGTCCACAACCTGTGGACGGTGCACGGCCGTCGGCTCCAGCGCGGGCGGCATCGGCTCGGTGGCCCGGTGCGCACGGCCGCCGCGCAGGTGCAGCGCCACCTCACGCGGGAGTACGACGGTCCCGGGCGCCGTCGGCAGCAGCAGCCCCCGGTCCAGCAGCCAGCGCAGCCGGGGCGCCGGATCGGCCGTGACCTGGCCGTACGGCGGCCCCCACACCAGTCGCTCCAGCACCTCCCGCGACTCCGCGGACGCCTCGGCGAGCAGCGCGCCCATCCGCCTGCGGTCGGCGAACAGGCCGGTCAGCGCGGCCACGGCGGACACGGAGTCATGCGTCGAGGGCAGCCCGGCGGCGCCGACGATCTCCTGGATACGGCCCGGCGACATACCCGCGGTCGCCTCCTGCACGCTCTGCCCGAGCCCTGTCGGTGACGGGTGCTGCGGCGACGGCGCGAGCAGCTCCCGGGCGGTGCGCACCAGCCGCAGCCGGTCGTCACCACCCCACACGAGGGCCTGCTCACGCAGCGTGCCCAGGGCCCGGGGGAGCGCCGTGACGACCGCCGGATCGCCCTCGTCCCCGCTCATCAGCCCGAGCAGCTCGTCGTACGACGCCGGGTCCGCCGCCACCGCCAGCGCTTCCGCCGTCTGCAGCGCGAAACGGTCCAGCCGCTCGAGGGCGCGGACCACCGAGGCGCGGGTGCCGGCGCGGGTGGCCAGCTGGGTGAGGTCGGTGGGGACCGGGGTGATGAGATCGGGACGGCTGCGCAGCAGCGCGGCCAGCGAGGCGTCGTCCCTGGCGCGGAGGGCTTCCGCGAGGGAGCGGGGCGTTGTCGCCGGGGTGCTCATCTGACTCACGGTAGCGGGTGCCTCCGGCGGTTGAGCCGACTAGCTGCGGGTGGGCGGGGGTACGCGTCCCTGGGGGCTGCGCCCCCAGACCCCCGTCGGCCCTGAAGGGCCTCGTCCTCAATCGCCGGACGGGCTGGTTGTTGCTGACCTGCGCTACCTTCGTCCCGCGGGGTTTTCAACAGCCCGACCCCGGAGGGGACTTCGTGGGTATCGAGAGCGACAAGGTCGTCTACGAGTATCTGAGCCGCGTCGGCGACGTGGCGCAGCAACGGCAGCTGCCGTCGGCCGCGCGCATGCGCCTGGTGTCGGAGCTGCGCAACGAGATCGACCGCCGCCGGGCCAAGGCGACCGTCGACAGTCCCGCCGCCGTCCGCCGCATCCTCTCCCGGCTCGGCACTCCCGACGAG
Source organism: Streptomyces sp. NPDC001663 (assembly GCF_042893105.1). Taxonomy (NCBI): domain Bacteria; kingdom Bacillati; phylum Actinomycetota; class Actinomycetes; order Kitasatosporales; family Streptomycetaceae; genus Streptomyces; species Streptomyces sp. NPDC001663. Next base: position 182,679 of record NZ_JBIAUR010000007.1, read on the forward strand.
GTCGTCGCCGCAGCGGGAGGCACCGCCGGTACCCCGCGGGCGACGCCCACCCACGTGCCCGTACAGCGCGACGACGAGCCGGACGACGGCAAGCGGCTGCCGAAGAGCCTGCGCAAGGTGGTACCCCGCCCGCGCCCCGCCCAGCCCGAGCGGCCCGCCCCCTCCGACGCCCCTTCCCCACCGCACCTCGCCAGCGCCGCGGAACTCGGCGACAGCGCCACCCGGCCCGACTGGTGGCGGGTGGACAGCACCCCGTTCGGGGAGAGCGTCCCGGGATTCACCGGCGGTGTGGAGATCCCGGAGCTCCTCAGGCCGCCCCGCCCGAAGGAACCGGAGGAGGAGAAGCAGCCACCGGCCACCGAGAAGGCCGTGGAGGCCGAGGAAGAGGTCGTGGCCGAGGCACCGGCCAAGGAGCGCCGCCGCCTCGCCCTGCCCGCCGGCGGCTGGAGCAACCCGCTCCTCCTGATCGCCGCCGGGCTGCTCGTCGTCGGCGCGGTCCTCGGCAACTGGTTCGCCCTGCTGCTGGGTTGGCTCATCGCCTACGCCTCGCGCCGGCTGACCCAGAACGAGTCGAAATGGGCGGTCATCGGCATGCCGAGCGTGGCCGTCGCGGCCGGAATCGTGTGGCTGTGGGGCAGGAACGAGGGCCGGTGGGGCGACCCCATCGCCCAGGGCCACATGAACGACGCCGTCGCCCAGACCTGGCCGTGGGTGGTGCGGGGCGCGGCGGTGCTGTCGGCGCTGTTCGTCGTATGGCGGTCGCAGAGGAAGCTGTAGGTCGCCGACGAGGAAGATGTAGCTCACACCGGTCGGGCGACTTCCCGCCGCAGGGCATGGGCACAATGGCCCATATGGCCTCCACGACTGCGCCCGCCCTGACCGTCGGCTTCGATCTCGACATGACCCTCATCGACTCCCGGCCCGGCATCCGCGCCTGCTACCAGGCGCTGTCCGAGCGGACGGGGACGTACATCGACGCCGACCTCGCGGTCACCCGGCTCGGGCCGCCGCTCGCCGAGGAGCTGATCAACTGGTTCCCCGAGGAGCAGATCAGGGTCATGGCCGATCTGTACCGGTCGATGTACCCGACGATCGCCATCGCCGCGACGCCCGCGATGACCGGCGCCCGCGAGGCGATCGACGCCGTGCAGGCGGCCGGCGGGCGGGCGATCGTGGTCACCGCGAAGTACGAGCCGAATGCCAAGCTGCACCTGGAGCACCTCGGCATCCAGCCCGACGAGGTCGTCGGCGACCTGTGGGCCGAGCAGAAGGCGGAGGCACTGCGCGAGCACGCGGCCGGGGTCTACGTCGGCGACCACGTCGGGGATGTGCGCGGTGCGCGCAAGGCCGATGCGCTGTCCGTCGCCGTGGCGACCGGTCCGTGCAGCGTCGAGGAGCTGAGCACGGCCGGTGCGGACGTGGTGCTCGGAGACCTCACGGAGTTCCCGGGCTGGCTGGCGGACTACCGCCCGGCGCGCGCCTGACGGCGGCCCGCCGCAATCGAACGCAGCACTCCGGCAGCGGCGATCAGGAAGCCGACTCCCATGAGCATGCTCAGTCCGAACATGTAGGTCGGAAAAGGCTTCGCGTGGAGGAACAGCGGAGCCACTGTGACGAGTGTGGCCAGGGCACCGAGGAAGAACACGATGGCTCCGGCACGGATCAGTCGGTCACCGGGCTCGGCGGAATTCGTTTGGGTTTTGTCACGCACCGGACCAGGGTAGTTCCCAGCCCGAAGGAACAACCCGGCGACGTCTTGTCACCCGCCTGAAGACCATTAGCCTTGGTACCGGCGGGTCCGCGACGACCCGCCCCAGTGCTATCAAGAGCCGTTTCCGAAGCAGTTTTCCGACGAGTACGAGGACGAGGACAGACGTGCCTACCGGCAAGGTCAAGTGGTTCAACAGCGAGAAGGGCTTCGGCTTTCTCTCCCGTGACGACGGCGGTGACGTCTTCGTCCATTCCTCGGTCCTCCCCGCCGGAGTCGAGACGCTCAAGCCGGGCCAGCGCGTGGAGTTCGGCGTCGTCGCCGGACAGCGCGGCGACCAGGCGCTCTCGGTCACCGTCCTGGATCCGACGCCGTCGGTCGCGGCGGCCACCCGTAAGAAGCCGGACGAACTGGCTTCCATCGTCCAGGATCTGACGACTCTCCTCGAGAACATCACGCCGATGCTCGAGAAGGGCCGCTACCCCGACAAGGCCTCCGGCAAGAAGATCGCCGGCCTGCTCCGCGCCGTCGCCGACCAGCTCGACGTGTAACTCCTCGAAACAGCCGACGTGACCGACATACGTACCGACCCCGGGGACGGGGCCATGAACAAGGCCCCGTCCACCGAACTGCTGGAGCGGATCCGGCGGCAGCGTCGGCACACCCTGGAACTGCTCACCGTCTCCGCCGTGGGCCTGGTCCCGTGGACGGTCCTGCTGTGGTTCACGCTGCCCAGCGGCTACACGGTCCGCCAGTGGCGCACGGCCTGGGTAGGCTTCGACGCCCTGCTCGTGCTCGCGATGGCGTGCACCGCCCTGCTCGGCTGGCGCCGCCACCGCGCCGTCGCCGTGGCGGCCGCCGCGACGGCGGCGCTGCTGATCTGCGACGCGTGGTTCGACGTCTCGCTCGCCCTCGGCACCCCGGACGTGTGGCTGTCCGCGGTGCTCGCGGTGGCCGTCGAACTCCCGCTGGCCTGGTTCCTCATCCGCAAGGTCCTGGGCATGCTGTCCCTGGCCCACTGGCCGCCCCGCACACCCCTGGCCGACGGCGACGAGGACTGCTGACCCGACCGGAGCACCCGGCTCAGGGGAAGGCGAGCGCGTCCGGCCCGAGCGCCGGCACCAGCCCTTCCGCCGCCGCCCGGGTCAACAACCCCCGGATCGCCGCGTACCCGTCGTCCCCCAGATCCGCGGTGAACTCGTTGACGTACAGCCCGATGTGCTGGTCGGCGACGGCCGGATCCATCTCCTGCGCGTGCTCCATGACGTACGGCCGGGAGACCTCGGGGTCGTCCCAGGCGGCGCGCACGGAGGTGCGGATGGAGTCGGCCAGCCCCGTCAGGGCCTCCGCGCCCAGCGACCGCTTGGCGATGATCGCGCCCAGCGGGATGGGGAGGCCGGTGGTGTCCTCCCAGTGCTCGCCCATGTCCGCGAGCTTGTGCAGGCCGTAGTTCTGGTACGTGAAGCGCGCCTCGTGGATGACGAGTCCCGCGTCGACCTTCCCGTCCCGCACGGCGGGCATGATCTCGTGGAAGGGCATCACCACGATCTCGCCGACCCCGCCGGGGACCGTGTCCGCCGCCCACAGCCGGAACAACAGATACGCCGTCGACCTCTCGCTCGGCACGGCGACGGTACGACCCGTCAGATCTCCGGGTCCCCGGGTGAGCACCAGCGGCCCGCAGCCCCGCCCCAGCGCGCCCCCGCAGGGCAGCAGCGTGTACTCGCCGAGAACGTACGGCAGCACCGCGTACGACACCTTCAGCACGTCGAACTCGCCGCGCTCGGCCATGCCGTTGGTGATGTCGATGTCCGCGAACGTCACGTCGAGCGCGGGCGCACCCGGGACGCGGCCGTGTGCGAGGGCGTCGAAGACGAAGGTGTCGTTCGGGCAGGGCGAGTACGCGATCTGCAGCGGCTGCTCACTGGTCATGGCTGTTCCAACTCTCCAGTACGGGCGCGAGCTTCCCGAAGGCCTCCGTCAGGGCCGCGAGCGCGTCGCCGATGCGCCACGCGGCGCGGTCGCGCGGGCCGACGGGGTTGGAGACCGCGCGTATCTCCAGCACGGGCACGTCATGTGCGGCGGCCGCCTCGGCGACCCCGAAGCCCTCCATCGCCTCGGCGAGAGCACGGGGGTGGCGGGCGCGGAGCTCCGCGGCGCGCTCGGCGGTGCCGGTCACCGTGGAGACGGTCAGTACGACGCCGGGGCGAGCTCCGGTGGCGGCCACGAGGTCTCGTACGAGTGCATTCGGCGGACGGTGGGTGACGGTCCCGAAGCCGAGTTCGGTGACCGGTACGAACCCCTCGGCGGTCTCGGCGCCCAGATCGGCCGCGGTGATCTCGTCGGCGACGACGAGCGAGCCGACGGGCGCCTCGGGCTGGAAGCCGCCGGCGATCCCGGCGGAGACGACGAGACCGTACGGCACGCCCTGCAGGGCGGCGGTGGTGAGGGCGGTCGCGGTGGAGGCGGCGGCGAGGGCGGGGCCCACACCGGCGGCGATCACCGTGATGTCGTCGCCGGTGAACGCCCTTGCCACCGCGTCCCGTTCGGCGGGAACCGCGGTGGCTACCAGGACACGTACGGAAGACGTGGTCAGTCGTCCTTCTTGAGCTTGAAGGACCACAGGCCGGTCGCGGCACTGCTGCTCTTCTTGCCGTCGCCCGCCTTGATGGTGACCAGGGTGGAGTTGCCCTGGGCGCCGTACTGGGCGTTGAAGAAGACGCTGCCCGGGATGGTGCGGTAGGTCTTGTCGCTGTCCTCGACGAGCGGCTGACCGTTCATCAGGATCGTCCACCGCTTGTCGGCGATCTCGGGGTCGACGCCGAAGCGGACGGTCTCGTCGGGGTCGACCTTGATGGACTTGATGTCGTTGTCCTTCAGGCACTTCGCGAGGTCCGCGGTCTGCAGGGTCTTGCCCTCGCCGCCGCAGGTGGCCTCCGAGCTGACCGAGGAGCGGCCGACCGTGATCGTGGACAGCGGCGTCGGCTTGTCACACGCCGACAGGACGAGCAGTCCGGCGGAAACGGCGCCGGCGGCGGCGACGGCGCGGCGGCGTCGCACAGCGGATTGCATCGAGGTCATGGCCGAAGGCTATAGGGCGCGTCAGGAGCTCTCTCTACGTGGGGTACGGCGTGCCCGTGTGTTACGCCACGCGAGGCTTCACGCCGCCCCCGCGGTGGGCGGAGCTCAGCAGGCCGCGGACCGTGGTGACCCAGCCGAGGGCGATGACCGCGGCGGCCACGCACAGGCCCGCCGTGCCGTTCAGGGGCATCACGATGCCGATCGCGCCGCCCAGCACCCACGCCATCTGCAGCATGGTCTCGGAGCGTGCGAACGCCGACGGGCGCACCGTCTCGGGCACGTCCCGCTGGATCAGCGCGTCCAGGGACAGCTTGGCCAGCGCCTGCGAGAACCCGGCGAACGCGGCCAGGCACGCCACGAGGAACGCGCCGAAGAAGATCGCGGCCGTGATCGCCACGCCGAGCACGATCGGCAGGACCGTCACGATGATGATCTCCGGCGCCCGCTGCCGCAGCCCCGCCCCGACTGCCGTACCGAGCGCGTTGCCCACACCCGCCGCGACGGCCACTATCCCCAGCGAGACGGCCGCGCTGGAACCGGTCAGGGGATGCTCGCGCAGCAGGAAGGCGAGGAAGAAGGTCAGGAAACCGGACAGCCAGCGCAGGGCCGCGTTCGCGCCGAGCGCGTGGGTGACCGCGATGCCGACCGTCCTGAGACCCGGCCGCTTGACCGGTTTGAGGTGCGGCCCGTGCAGATGCTCGGCGTCCGCCGCGAGCAGTGCAGTGTCCTCGCCCTTGGCCGAGTCGACCTTCGGGGCCAGGGTGAAGGACAGGAACATGCCCCAGATGTAGATCACGAAGGCGCCGTAGAGCGGCCAGCGCGGCCCGATCGAGTGCAGGCCCGCGCCGATCGGCGCGGCGACACCGGTGGCGAGGAGCCCGCCGAGCGTGACCCGCGAGTTGGCCTTGACGAGGGAGAACTTGGGCGGGAGCAGCCGGGGCACGACGGCACTTCTCACCACGCCGTACGCCTTCGACGCGACCAGCACGCCCAGCGCGGCCGGATACAGCTGCAGGCTGCCGGTGCTGACGGCGCCGGCGATGATCAGCGCGAGCAGTGCCCGGGCGAGCATCGAGCCCGCCATCGCGGCGCGGCGGCCGTGCGGGAGCCGGTCGAGGAGCGGCCCGATGACGGGGGCGAGGACGGTGAAGGGCGCCATGGTGATGGCGAGATAGAGCGCGACGCGCCCCCGCGCCTCGTCCGTCGGCACGGAGAAGAAGACGGTCGAGGCGAGCGCGACGGTGATCATGACGTCGCCGGCGCCGTTGACCGCATGCAGTTCGATCAGCTTGCCGAGGCCGGACTCGCCGGCCCCGTGCGCATGCGTGGCCTTCCTGATGCCGCGGGCGGTTCCGGTCACCGGGAAGTGCAGGGCACGGCCGACCGCGCGGACGGACCCGCCGAACCGGCCCGAACCGCCACCACGACTGCTGCCCTTGACCCCACCGACCCCGGTGGCTCCTTGGGGTGTCCTTGCGGCTGCCACTCCGCCATAGTGCCCCGAGAAAGCTGTGTGTAGTGCGGTTACCGCGCGTATGGGCGCGTACTTGGCGAGTCGATCGCCCTGAGGTGATGGGGAAACGTCCCGTCGGTGTAGGCCGAGCGGTCGCGAGAAGGTAGCGTGCGTAGCGCGCCGTGGCGAACGTTCTCGGCCGCGCGCCTCACGAACATCCCGCAGAATGGATGTATGAGGTGCGCCCGAGCGCGATCGGGCGCGGACGTCGACGCGGTCCTTCGGTCCGCTCCGTCCGCACCCACCGCCTTCAGGCCGGCGCACCCGAGTGACGGCGTAGGAGAGAAGCGATACCTGTGAGCGCAGCGACAACGCGAAGCCGCACCCCCGACCGCCTGTGTGCCGAGGCCGTCGACCTCGCCCGCGCCGCAGCCGAGGAGGCCGCCGCGCCCGGCGTGGTCGGCGAGCACGCGGGGCACGCGTCCGAGGGCGACCGCGTTGTCACGCACTTCTTCGAGTGCAAGGAGCTCGGGTACCGGGGCTGGCGCTGGGCGGTCACCGTGGCCCGCGCCTCCCGTGCCAAGGTCGTCACGCTGGACGAGGTGGTCCTCCTCCCCGGCCCGGACGCGCTGCTCGCGCCTGAGTGGGTGCCGTGGAGCGAGCGCCTACGCCCCGGCGACATGGGCCCCGGCGACCTGCTGCCCACCGATGCCGAGGATCTGCGCCTGGAGCCCGGCTACTCCGGCGAGGACGAGCCGCCCCCGGCCTCTCCCGTCTCGGAGGAGATGGCGGAACTGGTGGAGGCGGAGGACGCGGAGGTCACGGCGGGTGCCCCCGCGAACCTTCCCGTCGTGCCGATCCGCGGCTCGATCGCGTCGGTCGCCGAGGAACTGGGCATGCGCAGGGCCCGTGTTCTGTCGCGCTACGGCCTGCATGTCGCCGCGGACCGCTGGGAGGAGTCGTACGGCTCGAAGACGCCGATGGCGCAGGCGGCGCCCGCATCCTGCGTGAGCTGCGGCTTCCTGCAGCCGATCGGCGGTTCCCTGGGCCAGGCCTTCGGCGTCTGCGCGAACGAGTTCTCACCGGCCGACGGTCGTGTGGTCTCCCTTGCCTACGGCTGCGGGGGCCACTCCGAGGCCGCGATCATGCCGAAGCCGCCCCAGCCGGCTGCGCCGGTGATCGACGAGACGAAGGTGGACCCCTTCCCGCTGCGGCCGGCGGCGGACTCGGGTTCGGTGTCGGCGGTCCCGGACGAGGCGTCGGCGGAACTGGGCCACTCGTAACCCTGCGGCACTCTCAGCCCGTTCGGCGTTGAGGACGAGGCCGTTCAGGCCGATCGGGGTCCGGGGCGGAGCCCCGGGGAGGGGTGCAGGGGACGCAGTCCCGGGGAGGGGTGCAGGGGACGCAGTCCCCGCCGGGGGTCAGGGGGCGGAGCCCTCTGGCGGGGTCGAAGGGGCGAAGCCCCTGGGGACGGGACGGGTAGGGGCGGCGGGGGCGAAGAACATCTCGCGGTACCTTCGTGCTCACGCCGATGAGGAGAGTCAACGTGAGCAAGTTCGTGCGGCCGGCCCCCGAAGGTGCGGACCCGTTCGGCACCGCCCGCCTGCGCCGCGGAGTGCTGGACGCGTGGGCCACCAGCCCCGCCCGCTTCCGCGAGGACGCCAACGCCGAGGAGGACCTCGTCCTCGGCGGCTACCGCGACCGCCTCGTCGTAGAGCTCGCCCAGAACGCCGCCGACGCGGCCGCCCGCGCCGGCGTCCCCGGCCGCCTCCGCCTCACCCTCCGCGACGGCGTCCTCGTCGCCGCCAACACCGGCGCCCCGCTCGACGCGACCGGCGTCGAGTCCCTCGCCACCCTCCGTGCCTCCGCCAAGCGGGGCGCCGACGACACGTCCGTCGGACGCTTCGGCGTCGGCTTCTCCGCCGTACTCGCCGTCACCGACGAGCCCGCCGTCGTCGGCCGCCACGGCGGCGTCCGCTGGTCCCTCGCCGAGGCCCGGGCGCTGGCCGCCGACACCGCCCGGCACAGTCCGGGACTGGGGGACGAGATCCGGCGGCGGGACGGGCATGTACCGCTTCTGCGCCTCCCCTTCGCCGCCGAGGGCACCGCCCCCGACCCCTACGACACGGCCGTCATCCTCCCGCTGCGCGACACCGCCGCCGCCGACCTCGCCGAACGCCTCCTCGACGCCGTCGACGACGCCCTCCTGCTCGCACTCCCGGGCCTGGAGGAGGTGGTCGTGGAGACCGACACCGTCCGCACCCTCCGCCGCACCGCCGACGGCCCCCTCACCGTCGTGGAGGACTCCCTCGAGGGCACCACCCGCTGGCGCACCGTCTCCGCGCACGGCCCGCTCACCGCGGAGCTCCTCGCCGACCGGCCCGTGGAGGAGCGGCTGCGGCCCCACTGGTCCGTGACCTGGGCGGTGCCGGTCGACTCCGACGGCGGCGGTCCGGCCCGCCCCCGGACCAGCCCGTACGTCCACGCCCCCACCCCCAGCGACGAGCCCCTCGGCGTCCCCGCCCTGCTCATCGCCTCCTTCCCGCTCGACACCACCCGCCGGCACGCGGCCCCCGGTCCGCTCACCGACTTCCTGGTGCAGCGCGCGGCGGACGCGTACGCCGAACTCCTCGCCGAGTGGCGGCCGGTGGGCGACGGGATCATCGGTCTCGTGCCCGGGCCGCTGGGCAAGGGGGAGTTGGACGGAGCCCTGCGGCAGGCGATCCTCGAGCGGCTGCCCCGCACCTCCTTCCTGCCGCCGGCCGCCGAGCCCCACGGGGACGACGACGAGCTGCCCGAGTCCCTGCGGCCGCGGGATGCCGAGGTCGTCGAGGGCGCGGGCGCCGACACCGTGCGGGTCCTCGCCGAGGTGCTGCCCACCCTGCTCCCCGCCGGCCTCGAACGGCGCGTGGAGCTCAGGACGTTGGGCGTCGCCCGGGTCCCGCTCACCGACGCCGTGGACCGGCTAGCGGGGCTGGAGAAGGAGCCCGGCTGGTGGCGGCGGCTCTACGACAGCCTGGCGGGAGTGGACCCGGACCGGCTCTCGGGCCTCCCGGTCCCGCTCGCCGACGGGCGTACGACCATCGGGCCCCGGCAGGTCCTGCTGCCGACCGCGGATGCCGCCCGCATCGACCCCGAGGTGCTCGCCCGACTGGGCCTCAAGGTCGCCCACCCGGACGCCGCCCACCCCCTCCTGGAGAAGCTCGGCGCCCTCCCGGCGACACCCCGCGCCGTCCTCACCACCCCGCAGGTGCGCGCCGCCGTCGCCGCCTCCCTCGACGAGGAGGGCGGGCTCGACTGGGAGCAGGACGCGCCCGACGCCGAGGAGCTGGCCGACACGGTCCTCGCGCTCGTAAGGGATGCGGGTCTGGAGCCCGGTGACGAGCCGTGGCTCGGCGCCCTGGCCCTTCCCGACGAGGACGGGGAGCTCGCCCCGGCCGGCGAACTCGTCCTCCCCGGCAGTCCCTTCCACCAGGTCATGCGGGAAGAGGAACTCGCCACCGTCGACGGCGAGTTGGCCGACAAGTGGGGTCAGCAGCCGCTGGCCGCCTGTGGTGTGCTCGCCAACTTCGCCCTCGTCCGGGCCACCGACGTCGTCCTCGACCCCGACGAACTGGAGCCCCGCGAGGGCGACTACGCCGAGCCCGACGACGCCGGACTGCTGGACGCCGTGGACGTGTGGAGCGAGGACGTCCTCGACCGCTTCCCGGACACGCCCGTACCGCCGGTCGCCACCGAGCTGATCGCCGTACGGGACCTGGACCTGGTGGACGACGACAAGTGGCCGCAGGCCCTCGCCCTGCTCGCCCAGCCGCCCCTGCGCGACGCCCTCACCCAGCCGGTACGGATCCTGCTGCCCGACGGCACGCACGAAGTCGTACGGCCCTACACGGCATGGTGGCTGCGCGGGCACCCGGTGCTCGACGGCCGCCGCCCCGCCGGGCTGCTGGCCTCCGGCGGCGATCCGCTCCTGCGCGGTCTGTACGACGAGGCCGACGCGACCGGGTTCGACGACGAGCAGGTGCTGCGGGCGCTCGGCGTGCGGACGTCCGTGGCCGCGCTGCTCGACGAGCCCGGCGGGGCCGCCGAGCTGCTCGACCGCCTCGCCGACCCGGACCGTGAGGTCACCGGCGCCCAACTGCACGCCCTCTACGGCTCTTTGGCCGACCTCGATCCCGACCAGGTGACCCTGCCGGACGAGCTGCGTGCCGTCGTCGACGGGCGGGTCGAGGTCGTGGACGCCGCCGACGCCGTGGTCGTCGACTCGCCCGACCTGCTGCCCTTCACCGAGGGCGTCCCGCTGCTGCCGGTGCGGCCCGCGCGGGCCGCCGAGCTGGCCGAGCTGTTCCAGGTGCGGCGGCTGAGCGAGTCCGTCACCGGTGAGGTGGACTCCGAGGGCGCCGAGCACGCCGTACCGGATTCGGTACGGGGCCTGCTCGGGGCGCGCACCCCGTCGACGTATGTCGAACACGAGGAACTCGTCGTCGACGGCGTGGAGCTGGACTGGCGGCTGACCTCCGACGGTGTGCTGCACGCCGCCACCGTGGAGGGCGTCGCCGCGGGGCTCGCCTGGGCGGCGGGGCAGTGGCCGCGGCGGTTCGAGGTGGCGGCCCTGCTGGAGGACCCGTCGCGGACGGAGGAGCTGGCGCGGGACCGGTGGTTCGACTGACGGCTGACGTGCGGGTTCCTTGATCTCAAAATTTCCCGCACAAATTGTTTACCTGCCGTACAACCATTCCCATCCGTCACGGATCTGATCACGTGAGCCAACAGGCTCACCGATCACTTGGGCCCCGACGGGACGACGTGCCGTTGGGGGGACGATCACCTTCGGGGCCCCTTTCTCCATACGGGGATACACATGCGCATACGTGCCACCGTGGCCGCCGTCTCCGGTGCCCTGGCCCTGTCCGCCCTCGCCGCGCCGGCCGCGCTCGCCGCCGACTCGCCGAAGGTTCCGGCGGATGTCGCGGCCGCCGTCGAGGCCGTCCACGTCGGCTCCGGCAAGACCGCGTTCGCCGCCGACGCGACCGGCACGCCGTACGAGCTGAACGCCTCCTTCTCCAACGTGAAGGTCAACAAGGGCAAGAACATCGCCGTCGGCACCACCAACGTGGTGAAGGTGCCGGTCACCTTCACGCTGACGCACGGCGAGGAAGTGGACATCCACGCCCCGGACTTCGTCGCCGGCATCGAGCTGTACCGCGGCACGGACTTCACCGCCGAGGAGTGGTGGTTCGACAGCGACGTCGCGTCCTGCACCGACTCCTCCACCACCGTCGCCTCCTGCACCGCCACCGTCGCCATCGACCCGGCGGAGCTGCTGAACGAGGACGCCGGTGCGTGGAAGGCGGCCGGCTTCGCGGTCGCGTTCAACGGCGAGGACCAGGAGAACCCGAACCTGGACAACGTCGGCGTCGCCGTGACCGACAAGGTCGCCGCCTACAACCTGCAGCGCTACTCCAAGCTGACGGTCAACGCCGCGCCGGAGCCGGTCAAGAAGGGCAAGACCGTCACGGTCACCGGCAAGCTGTCCCGCGCCAACTGGGACGACGGCAAGTACCACGGCTACACCAACCAGTCGGTGAAGCTGCAGTTCCGCAAGAAGAGCTCCAGCACCTACACCACGCTGAAGACCATCAAGTCGAACTCGACGGGTGACCTGAAGACGACGACCACCGCCACGGTCGACGGCTACTACCGCTACTCCTTCGCGGGCACCACGACCACCCCGGCCGTCAGCGCCACGGGTGACTACGTCGACGTGCAGTAAGCACCTGTAGTGAGCAGCGGCCGCCCCCGACGGGGACCCGGGGGCGGCCGTTCCTCCGCAGATCGCAACGGCTTCGTAATCTGCGCACAAAATCCGTATCGGCCGTACAACCAGTCACAACCGTCACGGATCTGATCCGGTGAGCCAACAGGCTCCACGATCACTTTCTCCACTTGGGGAACACATGCGCATACGTGCCACCGTGGCCGCCCTCTCCGGCGCCCTGGCCCTCTCCGCCTTCGCGATGCCGGCCGCCCACGCCGCCGACTCCTCCTCCTGGGAGGCGGCCTCCGCGAAGGCCCTTGCCGCGCACTCCGGCAAGACCGCGTTCAGCAGCGACGCCGCTGCCGCGGATCTCGGCGTCACCTTCTCCGACCTCAAGATCGCCAAGGCGATCAAGGTCGGCACCACCGCTCACGTCTCCACCACGGTCACCTACACGCTGACCCACGGTGCGAACTACGACATCTCGTCGGACGACTTCGACAGCGGCCCGGTCATCTACAAGGGCTCGTCGATCACCACCCCGGACAACCTGCTCGGCGGCGAGGCGCCTGCCACCTGCACCAAGGTCACGGACACCACCGCCACCTGCACCGGCAAGATCGACATCTACCCGGGCGAGGGCGACCTGCTCAACTCCGACGCGGGCAAGTGGTCGGCCGGCGCGCTCGCGCTGCAGTACAGCACGGGGGACTACTCCCTGCAGGGCGACCTCGGCTCCACGCTCGTGCAGCGCTACTCCAAGCTGACGGTCAACGCCTCGCCGGAGCCGGTGAAGAAGGGCAAGACCATCACGGTCGTGGGCAAGCTCTCCCGCGCGAACTGGGAGGACAACAAGTACCACGGCTACACGAACCAGCCGGTGAAGCTGCAGTTCCGCAAGAAGGGGACCAGCACCTACACCACCCTCAAGGGCATCTACTCGAACTCGACGGGTGACCTGAAGACGACGACCACCGCCACGGTCGACGGCTACTACCGCTTCTCCTTCGCGGGCACCACGACGACCCCGGCGGTCAGCGCCACGGGCGACTACGTCGACGTGCAGTAAGCCTTGTCGGTCCTTGCCTAGCAGCTAGGCGGGAACGCGGCGGTCGACCCATTTCCAGATCAGCTCCAGGGCGACCGCCGCCACCGCCGAGATGCCGACCGCGATCCACGGCATCGTCACGCCGACCAGCTTCAGTGCGAAGAAGTGCTGCAGCCACGGCACGATCAGTACGAACAGGAACGCCACGCCCATCGAGGCCACCAGGGCGATCCGCCACCAGGTGTAGGGCCGGGCGATGATCGCCAGCACCCACATCGAGATCAGGAACAGCGTCAGGGTCGCCGCACTGGTCTCCGCGTCCAACTGCCCCGGCCCGGTGTAGTAGTGACGGGCCATCAGATACGTCACGAAGGTCGCCACCGCGGCCACCACCCCGCCCGGGACCGAGTACCGCATCACCCGCCGTACGAAGTGGGGTTTCGCGCGTTCCTTGTTGGGTGCCAGGGCGAGGAAGAAGGCCGGGATGCCGATCGTCAGGGTGGACAGAAGCGTCAAGTGCCGTGGCAGGAAGGGGTATTCGACCTGCCAGCACACCACCAGCACCGCCAGCAGCACCGAGTAGACCGTCTTCACCAGGAACAGCGTCGCCACCCGAGTGATGTTGCCGATGACCCGCCGGCCCTCCGCGACCACCGAGGGCAGCGTCGCGAAGCTGTTGTTGAGCAGCACGATCTGCGCGACCGCGCGCGTGGCCTCCGAACCCGAGCCCATGGACACGCCGATGTCGGCGTCCTTCAGGGCGAGGACGTCGTTCACGCCGTCGCCGGTCATCGCGACCGTGTGCCCGCGCGACTGCAGCGCGCCCACCATGTCCCGCTTCTGCTGCGGGGTGACCCGACCGAACACCGTGCCCTCGTCGAGGGCCTGCGCCATCCCGTCCTGCTCGGCGGGCAGCCGGCGTGCGTCGACGGTCGTCCCGGTGAGGCCCAGCTTCCCGGCCACCGCGCCCACGGACACCGCGTTGTCGCCGGAGATGACCTTGGCGCGGACGTCCTGCTCGGCGAAGTAGCGCAGGGTGTCGGCCGCGTCGGGCCGCAGCCGCTGCTCCAGTACGACGAGGGCGGTGGGCCTGGCCCCCTTCGAGGGCTCGGAGTCGTCGAGGTCGCGGCCGGCCCGGGCGAGCAGCAGGACACGCAGACCCTGCTCGTTCAGCCGTCCGGTCTCCGCGAGGGCCGGGTCGCCGTCGGTCAGCAGCACGTCGGGCGCCCCCAGCAGCCACGTACTGGACTCGCCGTTGCCCTCGCTGAAGGTGGCGCCGCTGTACTTGCGGGCGGAGGAGAAGGGCAGGGACTCGGTGCAGCGCCAGTCCTCGACGTCCGGGTAGGCGTCGATGATCGCCTGGAGGGAGGCGTTCGGCCGCGGGTCGGACTCGCCGAGGGCGCCCAGCACCTTGCGTACGTACGACTCGTCCGCGCCCTGCAGCGGCCTGAGCTCGGTGACGTCCATGCCGCCCTCGGTGAGGGTGCCGGTCTTGTCGAGGCAGACGGTGTCGATGCGGGCGAGGCCCTCGATGGCGGGGAGTTCCTGGACGAGGCACTGTTTCCGGCCAAGTCGGATGACGCCTATGGCGAAGGCGACCGAGGTGAGGAGCACCAGCCCCTCCGGGACCATGGGCACGATTCCGCCGACGGTCCGCGCGACCGAGTCCTTGAAGCCGTGCTCCTTGACGACCAGTTGGCTGATGACCAGGCCGATCGCGGTCGGGATCATCATCCAGGTGACGTACTTGAGGATCGTCGAGATACCCGTGCGCAGCTCGGAGTGGACGAGGGTGAAGCGGGAGGCCTCTTCGGCCAGTTGGGCGGCGTAGGCCTCGCGGCCGACCTTGGTGGCCTTGAACGCGCCGCCGCCGGCGACGACGAAGCTGCCCGACATGACCTGGTCCCCGGGCTTCTTGACGACCGGGTCGGCCTCGCCGGTGAGCAGTGACTCGTCGATCTCCAGCCCGTCGGCCTCGACGCACACCCCGTCGACGACGGCCTTATCCCCCGGCCCGATCTCGATCAGGTCGTCCAGCACGATGTCCGACGTACCGACCGCGGCGGCGACCCCGTCCCGCCGCACGGTGGGCCGCGCCTCCCCGATCACGGCGAGGGAGTCCAGGGTCTTCTTCGCCCGCCACTCCTGGATGATGCCGATACCGGTGTTGGCGAGGATGACGTAGCCGAACAGGCTGTCCTGGACCGGCGCGACGGCCAGCATGATCACCCAGAGCACGCCGATGATCGCGTTGAACCGGGTGAAGACGTTCGCCCGGACGATCTCGCCCATCGACCGGCTGCTGCGCACCGGTACGTCGTTGACCTGCCCGCGCGCGACCCGTTCGGCGACCTCGGCCGCGGTCAACCCGCGCGCAGTCGTCGGAACGGGTACGGGGTGCACAGGGTCGAGCTCGGCGCCCGCGTCGATGTGCGTCATGCATTCGACGGTACGTGCGGATTTGCGGCTTCACCCGCCGAGTGACCGGAAGATCCGACCTGGGGAGGAGTCGACTCGTGCGGTGGTTGTACGGCCTACTCGGTCGACCCCGACTTCAGTGCCGCGTCCCGCTTGATCGCCGCGTCCCGCTTCCGGACGAACCAGACGCCGTACAGCCCCAGCACCCCTCCGGCCAGACAGGTCCACAGCCACCACGTGTGCCCGTGGTCGTCGAACCAGCCGTAGAAGGGCAGCTGCACCAGGAAGAGGACGAACCACAGGATCGTGCCGCCGGTGATGGTGGCGACCACGGGGCCCTCAAGGGGCTCCGGCGCCTCGTGCTTGGGGGTCCACTTCGCCATGAGGGACAGCTTACGAGGCGATCATATCTACGCGCGGAGATAGCGCCCGCAGGATTCATATGTTCATACTGAAACCGTTTGCGCCTGTCCACTTCTGCTCGTAGGAACACCCAATGTCCACCTCGGCCCCCGCCAAGGTCCCCGCCCCCGATCAGCAGGGGAACGCGCCCGTGACCGGCGCACTCGACCGCTACTTCAAGATCTCCGAGCGCGGCAGCACGCTCGCGCGCGAGATCCGCGGCGGCTTCGCCACCTTCTTTGCGATGGCCTACATCATCGTGCTGAACCCGATCATCCTGGGCAGCGCGAAGGACATGTACGGGCACCAGCTCGACAACGGCCAGCTGGTGACCGCGACCGCCGTGACGGCCGCCTTCACCACCCTCCTCATGGGTGTCATCGGCAACGTCCCGATCGCGCTGGCCGCCGGCCTCGGCGTGAACTCGGTCGTCGCGCTCCAGCTCGCGCCCCGGATGTCCTGGCCGGACGCCATGGGCATGGTCGTCCTGGCCGGCTCCGTCGTGATGCTGCTGGTGGCCACCGGGCTGCGTGAGCGCGTCATGAACGCCGTGCCCTACAGCCTGCGCAAGGCGATCTCCATCGGTATCGGCCTGTTCATCATGCTGATCGGCCTGGTCGACTCCGGCTTCGTCTCCCGCATCCCGGACGCCGCCCAGACCACCGTCCCGCTCCAGCTCGGCGCCGACGGCCACCTCAACGGTTGGCCGGTCCTGGTCTTCATCCTGGGCGCACTACTCACGCTCGCGCTGATCGTCCGCAAGGTCTCCGGCGCGATCCTGATCTCGATCGTCACGATGACGGTCCTCGCGGTGATCATCGACGCCGTCGCGAAGATCCCGACCTGGGGCCTTACGACGCCCAAGTGGCCCGGCAACCCGGTCGCCACCCCGGACTTCGGCCTGATCGGGAAGGTCAGCCTGTTCGGCGGCTTCTCCCACGTCGGCGTGCTGACCGGCGTCCTCTTCGTCTTCACGGTCCTGCTGTCGTGCTTCTTCGACGCGATGGGCACGATCATGGGCGTCAGCGACGAGGCCAAGCTGACCAACGCCAAGGGCGAGATGCCCGGCATCAACAAGGTCCTCTTCGTCGACGGCATCGCGGTCGCCGCGGGCGGCGCCAGCTCCTCCTCGGCCACCACCTGCTTCGTGGAGTCCACCGCCGGTGTCGGCGAGGGCGCGCGCACCGGCTTCGCGAACGTCGTCACCGGCGGGCTGTTCGCCGTGGCGCTGTTCCTGACGCCGATCGCCACGATGGTCCCGTCCCAGGCGGCCACTCCGGCACTGCTCGCGGTCGGCTTCCTGATCCTGGCCGGCTCGGTCAAGGAGATCGACTGGGCCGACTACACCGTCGCCGTACCCGCCTTCGTGACGATGGTGATGATGCCGTTCACCTACTCGATCACCAACGGCATCGGCATGGGCTTCATCACCTTCGCGGTGCTGCGCCTGGCCGCCGGACGGGGCCGGGAGGTCCCGGTGGCGATGTACGTCGTGGCGGCGGTCTTCGGCTTCTACTACCTGATGCCGGCGCTGGGTCTCACGTGACGCCGTAGAACTTCTCGGTCTCCTCCACGGCGGACTGGAAGCGCTCGTCGAAGTCATCCCGAATGAGCGTCCGGACGACATAGTCCTGGACGCTCATTCCTCTTTTGGCGGCGTGGTGCCGGAGCCGTTCGAGCAGCTCTCCGTCTATCCGCAGGCTGAGCACACTGGTCCCCATGCCTACGAGGGTCGCGGCACCCTTCGGCGCGGTGTGTCACGTTCCGCATCTCGATCACCCATATGAGTGATGTTCCGATTCAGTGGCCCGGGTCACGGGAATCCCGGCGCATTCCAGCTTGTTTAGCGAGAGTAATGAGTTACCCTAAAGAGATGTCGGACCTCAGCCATGGCGACGACGCTGCCGCCGTGAACTCCCTGCGATCAGCTGTCATGCGGCTGTCCCGTCGGCTCAAGCACCAGCGCGTCGACGAGTCGCTCAGCCCCACCGAGATGTCGGTGCTGGGCACCCTCTCCCTCTGCGGGAAGGCCACCCCGGGCGAACTCGCCCGCAAGGAGCACGTGCAGCCGCCGTCGATGACCCGCATCGTCGCCCTGCTCGAGGCCAAGGGACTGGTCCGGCTGGAGCCGCACCCCGAGGACCGGCGCCAGAAGGTCGTCACCAAGACCGAGCAGGCCGAGGCCATGCTCGAGGAGAGCCGCGCCAAGCGGAACGCGTTCCTGGCCAACCTGGTCGAGGGCCTGGACGAGGACGAGTGGGTAAAACTGCGCGCCGCCGCCCCCGTGCTGGAGAAGCTCGCACACCTGTAAGCAGCAGCCGCAGTCGCAAGGAGGCGAACCCTTTTGAGTACGGGATCCGGAGCAGAATCCGCCCCCGCACCTAAGACCACCCACGACTCCCCGCCCTCCCCCGGACCCACTCGCAAGTCCTCGATGTTCAGCTCGCTGAAGGTCCGGAACTACCGGCTCTTCTTCGCCGGCCAGGTCGTCTCCAACATCGGCACCTGGATGCAGCGCATCGCCCAGGACTGGCTGGTCCTCAGCCTCACCGGCTCCGCGACCGCCGTCGGTGTGACGACGGCACTGCAGTTCCTGCCGATGCTGCTCTTCGGTCTCTACGGCGGCGTCCTCGTCGACCGTCTGTCCAAGCGCCGCACGCTGCTGTTCACCCAGTTCTCGATGGCCCTCACCGGTATCGCGCTCGCGGTGCTCACGCTCTCCGGCCACGTCCAGGTCTGGCACGTCTACCTGGCCGCCTTCGCCGTCGGTCTCGCCACGGTCGTCGACAACCCGGCCCGGCAGTCCTTCGTCAGCGAGATGGTCGGCCCGGACCAGCTGCAGAACGCGGTCAGCCTGAACTCCGCGAACTTCCAGTCCGCCCGCCTGGTCGGCCCCGCCGTCGCGGGCCTGATGATCACCGGTGTCGGCACGGGCTGGGCGTTCCTCTTCAACGGCCTGTCCTTCGTCGCGCCGATCGCCGGCCTGCTGCTGATGCGTGCGCGTGAGCTGTACGTCGTCGAGCGCGCGCCGCGTGGCAAGGGCCAGTTGAGGGAGGGGCTCCACTACGTCGCCGGGCGGCCGGACCTGATCTGGACGATCGTCCTGGTCGGCTTCATCGGCACCTTCGGCTTCAACTTCCCGGTCTACCTCTCGGCCTTCGCGGACGACGTCTTCCACGCGGGCGCCGGCTCCTACAGCCTCTTCAACACGCTGATGGCGGTCGGTTCGCTGGCCGGTGCGCTGCTCGCGGCCCGCCGGGGAACGGCCAGGATGCGCGTGATGATCGGCGCGGCGGCGGCCTTCGGCGCCCTGGAGCTGGTGGCCTCGACCGCCCCCTCGCTCTGGCTGTTCGCCCTGCTCATGGTCCCGATCGGCATGTTCGGCATGACGATCAACGTCACCGCGAACACCAGCATCCAGATGGGCACGGACCCGGCCATGCGCGGCCGGGTCATGGCCCTCTACATGATGGTGTTCCTCGGCGGCTCTCCGGTGGGCGCGCCCATCGCGGGCTGGATCACGGATGCGTACGGCGTCCGAGCGGGTCTCGCGGTCGGCGGCACGATCGCCGCGGCGGCCGCCGTCACCGTCGGCCTGGTCCTGGCCCGGGTCGGCGGACTGCGCCTGTCGGTCGGCTGGAACCGCGGCCACCCGCACGTCCGGTTCGTGCCGCGGGAGCGGCAGGAGGAGCTGGCCGCGGCGGCGTGACAGCTGTGCCGGCCCGGGGGTCACACCCGCCGGGCCAGCACCTGCCCCGGCCAGTCGTTGGTGCCGACGTAGGCCTCCGTGCGGGCGAAGCCGTTGCTCTCGTAGTAGCGGACGAGCTTGCCGTCGTCGCCGGCGTAGCAGTCGACCCGCAGCAGGGAGATGCCCGCGAGGCGGGTCTCCTTGGCGGCGTGCGAGAGCAGGGCGCTGCCCACGCCGTGGCCCTTGAAGCGGCGGTCGGAGGCGAGCCAGTGGATGTACCGCTCCGGCTCGCCCACCGGAGGAAGGTGGGACAGGTAGGCGCCGGGCGAGTCGGTGAGGGTGAGGGTGGCGGCCGGTACGCCGTCGGCCTCGGCGATGTACGTGTCGCCCTCGTCCAGGTAGCGGGTGACCGACTCGACCGTCCCGGGGCTCTGAGACAGGGGCTTCGCCCCCCACTGTCCGGTCCGCCCCTGCGCGACCAGCCACTCCACGCAGCTGTCGAGCATGCCGAGTATCACGGGAACGTCGTCGGGTCCGCCTTCTCTGATGGTGATCTCCATCCCCCCATGGTGGCAGGGTGGGGCACATGAGACTCTTCGCCGCCGTGCTTCCGCCGGAGGATGTCGTCGCCGAACTCGCCGCGGAAGTGGCCGAGTTGAGGAAACTGCCGGGCGCGGAGGCGCTCCGCTGGACCGGGCGCCCCGGTTGGCACTTCACGCTCGCTTTCTACGGCGAGGTCGACGACGGCGTCGTAGCGGATCTGTCGGCGCGGCTGGAGCGGGCGGCGCGGCGGACCGGGCCTTTCGAGTTGGCCGTGCGCGGAGGGGGCCAGTTCGGGCACGGGCGAGCGCTGTGGGCGGGGGCCGAGGGCGATGTGCAGGCGCTGCGGCTGCTCGCCGACCGCTCGGAGGCGGCGGCGCGGAAGGCGGGGGTGCCGATGGGGGAGCACCGGCGCTACAAGGCGCATCTGACGGTGGCGCGCAGCCGGGACGCGGTGGATGCGCGGCCGTATGTGGAGGCGCTCGGGGGGTTCGCGAGCCGGACGTGGACGGTGGCGGAGCTGGTGCTCGTGCAGAGCAACCTGCCGAAGTCCGGGGTGCCGGGGGAGCAGCCGCGGTACGAGGCGGTCGCTCGTTGGCCGCTCGGGGGCGCCGGTTAGGCTCGGGTACGTGGACCCGAAGACCCGCAACCGGATCATGGCCGGTGTACTTGTGCTGTTGTTCGTGGTGGTGGCGTTGGCGGCGGCGCTCGGCAAGTAGCCGACCGCCGCCACCGCTGGACAGGCCCTGGGCCGCCGGCTCTACCAGGCGAAAGCCTCCGGGGAGGGCCCCGGGCCCGGGAAGATCTCGTCCAGGCCGGACAGGAGCTCCTCGCTCAGCTCCAGCTCCACCGCCCTGAGCGCCGACTCGAGCTGTTCGGCCGTGCGCGGGCCGACGATCGGGCCGGTGACGCCGGGGCGGGTGAGGAGCCAGGCCAGGGCGGCCTCGCCGGGCTCGACGCCGTGCTTGTCGAGCAGGTCCTCGTACGCCTGGATCTGGGCGCGGATCGTGGTGTTGGCGAGGGAGTCCGCGGCCCGGCCGCTCGCCCGGCGACCGCCCTCGACCTCCTTCTTGATGACGCCGCCGAGCAGTCCGCCGTGCAGCGGCGACCAGGGAATGACCCCGAGGCCGTACTCCTCCGCGGCCGGGATGACCTCCATCTCGGCGCGACGCTCGGCGAGGTTGTAGAGGCACTGCTCGCTGACGAGGCCGATGGTCCCGCCGCGACGGGCGGCGATCTCGTTGGCCTGGGCGATCTTGTACCCGGGGAAGTTGGAGGACCCGACGTAAAGGATCTTCCCCTGCTGCACCAGCACGTCGATGGCCTGCCAGATCTCCTCGAAGGGAGTGCGGCGGTCGACGTGGTGGAACTGGTAGACGTCGATGTAGTCGGTCTGCAGCCGCTTCAGGCTGGCGTCGACCGCGCGCCGGATGTTCAGCGCGGAGAGCTTGTCGTGGTTCGGCCAGGCGTCGCCGTCGGCGGCCATGTTGCCGTACACCTTGGTGGCGAGGACGACCTTGTCGCGGTGGGTCGCGCTCTTGGCGAACCAGTTCCCGATGATCTCCTCGGTACGGCCCTTGTTCTCGCCCCAGCCGTACACGTTGGCGGTGTCGAAGAAGTTGATGCCGGCGTCCAGCGCTGCGTCCATGATCGCGTGGCTGGCGGCTTCGTCGGTCTGCGGTCCGAAGTTCATCGTGCCGAGGACCAGCCGGCTGACCTTGAGTCCTGTGCGTCCGAGCTGCGTGTACCTCATGACCACCTAGCCAACGGCGTGGAGTGCGCTCTAGGCAAGGGAGATCTTGACGCTAACTGATGGTTAGTGCTTTCCTGTGGGAAGCGTGAGCTTGAACTTTCAATATCTATTTCCGGAGAGCCCCATGCCCCCCACCACCTCTGTCCGCAGGGCGCTCGTCGCCTTCGCTGCCGCCGCCTCCGCCGTCTTGCTGGGCGCCGCCGCCGTCCCGGCCGTCGCGGCGCCGCACAGCGCTTCCGCGGGTTACGCCGGTTACGGCGGTTACGGGGATTCCGCCCGCCTCGGCTATCAGAAGGCCGTTGCCGCCGGTGTCCTCAAGGGGGTGTTCGAGCGCGGTGACACCGAGGTCGTGGACCGGTTCGTACGGCCGGACTACATCCAGCACAACCCGCTGGCGCCGGACGGGGCGGAGACGCTGAAGAACCTGGCGGTCTCGGTGCACAAGCAGTTCCCCGACGCCGAGTACGACATCAAGCGGGTGATCTCCGAGGGCGACCTCGTCCTGGTGCACTCCAACGTCGTGCTGACGCCGGGCACGCGGGGCTCCGCGGTGTTCGACATCTTCCGCTTCCAGGGCGGGAAGATCGCCGAGCACTGGGACGTGGGGCAGACGGTGCCGGAGAAGTCCGCCAACGGCAACGACATGTTCTCGACGGTGAGTTGGCCGCGGACGGAGCAGCCGGGGCCGGGCTTTCTCACCGCGTACAACAAGAAGCTGGTGACGGCGGCGTTCGACCAACTGCTGGTGAAGAAGGACCTGTCGGCGATCGACCGGTACTGGGGCGCCGAGTACCACCAGCACAACCCGAACATCGCGGACGGTGTGGAGGGCGTGAAGTCAGGGCTGGGCGAGTACTTCAAGCAGTTCCCGCAGCTGACGGTCACGCCGAAGCGGGTCATCGCCGAGGGTGACCTGGTGGCGGTGCACAGCCACTACGTGAACGCGCCGGGGGAGCGGGGGCAGGCGATCGTGGATCTGTTCCGGGTGCGGGGCGGGAAGATCGTGGAGCACTGGGACGTGATCCAGGACGTGCCGGCGACTTCGGCGAACGGCAACGGGATGTTCTAGAGGTTGTTGGCGGACGCGGTCGTCAGTTGTGCAGGGTGACGAACACGGCCCTGGCGCGGGTGTCGACCGTCGCCTGCCACGCACCCGTGACGTGGCCGAGCACGCCCTCCGGAGGGAGCGGCGTCGGGCTCAGGACGCGGTGCACGCGCAGCAACTTGCCGTCGGCGGTGTGGAGTTCGGTGCTCTCGGCGGTGTCGGTGGGCGTGGAGAGGGGGGTCTCGATCGTTGAGGTGGCGGCCGTGTAGGAGCGGGTGACCTCGTGGTCGGGGATGTCGGTGATGCTCTGGGCCATGGCCTGGGCCCGGCCCTCGAACAGGGCCAGGAGCTCGGCCAGGAGTACCGGGTCGTGGCAGCCGTCGTAGGCCCAGCGCTTGCCCAGCACGCCGTGTTCCATGGTGCCGACGAGGGCGTGTTCCGCGCCGTCGAGCGGGGCGCCGCGGTAGGTCAGCGGGACCAGGTAGGCGGCCGGGGCGGGGCCCGACGCGTCGGTGGCGACCATGAACTCGATGCCGACCTCGCCCTCCGGGTCGTCCAGCCGGAAACCGCCGGCCTTGGTCAACTCCGGTGTGGCCGGGCCGTCTTGGTACCAGGGGCGGGTGGGCAGCCACGTGGTGAGCAGTTCCAGCTTGGTGGGCTTGAGGGTGGTGTGGTGGATGAGGGCCATGGGACCGGATTCTGTCAGTTGACGCGTGTCGCAGCGGGGGATTTTCCGGGCCGTCCTCCGGCTGTCCCCCGGCGCCGTGCGGGGGGTGTCTCCCCTGGTGAACAGGGGGACAGCCGGGGCGAGTCACGGCCGTCGGATCTATAGCGTCGACATACATGGAGGACACGGAGCGGATTCACACCACCCGCCGCAGCGTGCTCGCGCTCGGCACCGCGGCGGCGGCCACGGCAGGGCTCGGATCGGTCCCCGCCGAAGCCCGGGCTCACGACACCGCCCCCGGCGAACTCGACGAGCTCGGCATCGCGGAGCTGCGCGACCTGATGGCCGAAGGGCGGCTCGACGCCGTACGCCTCACCCGCTACTACCTGGAGCGGATCGAGCGCATCGACCCGCTCCTGCGCTCGGTGATCGAGGTCAACCCCGACGCCCTGCGCGAGGCCCGGCGGCTGGATGCCGAGCGGCGTCCCCGGGGGCCGCTGCACGGCATGCCCGTTGTGCTGAAGGACCTGGTGGAGACCGCGGACCGGATGCACACGACGGCCGGTTCGCTCGCCCTGGAGGGGCTTCGGCCTGCGCAGGACGCGACGGTCGCCGCGCGGCTGCGCGCCGCCGGTGCCGTCGTCCTCGGCAAGACCAACCTGAGCGAGTGGGCGGGCGGCATGTCGCTCACCCACCACGCCGGGTGGAGTGCGCGCGGCGGTCAGACCCGCAACCCGTACAAGCTGGACCGGTCGCCGAACGAGTCCAGTTCCGGTACGGGGGCCGCAGTCGCCGCCAATCTGTGCGTCGCCGGGATCGGTACCGAGACCAACGGCTCGATCATCGACCCGGCCTCGGCGAACTGCGTCGTCGGGGTCAAGCCGACCGTCGGACTGGTGGGACGGGGTGGGGTGATCCCCGGTGTGCCGAGCCAGGACAGCGTCGGTCCGTTGGCGCGTACGGTGCGCGATGCCGCGATCCTGCTCGGCACGCTCGTGGGGGTCGACGAGCGTGATCCGGCGACCGGGGCGAGCCGTGGCCGCTTCCACCGCGACTACACCCGCTTCCTGGACGCCGACGGACTGCGCGGCGCACGTATCGGCGTACCGCGCACCGTCTACTTCGGCTACGACGCCCACGCCGACGAGATCGCGGAACGGGCGATCGCCGTGATGCGCGAGGCCGGTGCGACCGTCGTCGACCCGGCGGACATCCCGACCGCCGAGCGGCTGGAGGACCTGCCCAGCTCCATGGTCGTCCAGGCCTACGAGTTCAAGCGGGCCCTGAACGCCTACCTGGCCGCCGCCCCCGGCGACCACCCCCGCAGCCTGGCGGAGCTGATCGCCTTCAACCGCGCGCACGCCGACCGCGAGCTGCGCTACGTCCGGCAGGACGGGCTGGAGGCGGTGCAGCAACTGGACTTCACCGAGCGCGAGTACCGCGAGGCGCTGGCCACCAACCACCGGCTGTCGCGCGCCGAGGGCATCGACGCGGTGCTGCGCCGACACCGCCTGGACGCCCTGGTCATGCCGACCACCGGCCCCCCGGCCAAGATCGACCTGATCCGCGGCGACACCTACGGCGGCGGCGCCTCCACCCCGGCCGCCCTCGCCGGCTACCCCGCGATCAGCGTCCCGGCGGGCTTCGCCTTCGGCCTCCCGGTCGGCCTGACCTTCATGGGTACGGCGTGGAGCGAGCCGGTGCTGCTGCGGCTGGCGTACGCCTACGAGCGTGCGAGCCGGGTGCGCCGGCCGCCGACGTATCGGCCGGCGGACGTGGGGTTCTGAGGGGGCGTTGTTCCTCCCCGGCTGCCCCATGCACGAGCACAGCCGCGCAGTACAACGATACGCACGGTGACCAGGACGCGCGGGTCACTCCCCGTAGGGTTCCCCCACGTCCCACGCCTGGTGCATGGCGTCCGCGTAGGCCGCCGCGATCTTGTGCTCACCGCTCGCGTTCGGGTGCGTGCCGTCGTACGTGTCGAGGTGGATGTCGTACGAGGGCGGGGGTGAGGCAAGGAGCAGGGGCGAGCGAGGTTCGTCCAGGTCTGCCACCGCCTTTGCCAACAGTTCGTTGAAGCGGGTCACTTGGGCCGCGAAGGGGGCGTCGTCGGAAGCGCGGACGTTCGGGATCACCGGCAGTACCACCATGCGGATGCGTGCGTTGGCCGACCGCGCCTCCGCCACGAATCGGCGCGCGTTCTCCGCCGTCTGCTCCGCGTTCGTGTAGAAGCCCAGGTCGATCAGGCCCAGCGAGACCAGCAGGACGTCCGCCCGGTGCGCGCGCACCGCCTCGCCGATCAGCGGTGCCATGTGCAGCCAGCCCTCGCCCCAGCCGGCCAGGTGGGCGCGGGGGAAGTCAGGGTCGGCGTACTCGTACGACGTCGGTGAGTCCGTCGCCTTGTCGTACAGCGTCTCGCGCGGGCCGACGAGCGCGAACGGGCCGCCGTACGTCTCGCGCAGGTGCTCCCACATCCGGTAGCGCCATGTGTGTTCGCCTGCGCTGCCGATGGTCATGGAGTCGCCGACGGGCATGAACCTGAGCATCCGCTCATCATGGACGACCATTACCGGCCGGTAGGAGGGGAGTCGTCCACGGGTGCTGTGAGCATCACCACGTCGGCGGGTCTTCGGGGCGTTATCCGTACATTTGGAGTCGTTGGTCCGCCCCGTGAGCACTTGTGCCGAGCCTGTGACCGGTTGCGTCGGCTTTGGTGCGGAGCCAATGGCAGGCTTGGCGGCATGCGCCGACCGTTCGCCGTTCTCGCCGGGATCCTGCTCATGGGTGCCTTCGCCGCACCCGCCTCCGCCGCCGACGGCGACGAGGGCTTCACGATCAAGGACCCGCGGATCACCGAGTCCAGCGGGCTCGCCGCCTCCCACCTCCACCCCGGCATCTACTGGACCCACAACGACAGCAACGACGGCCCGTACATCTACGCCGTCGACAGCAGCTCGGGGAAGACCGTCGCCCGCATCACGCTGAGCGGCGTCGGTTCGCCCCGCGACGTCGAGGCCATCTCCATCGGCCCCGACAACCAGATCTACGTCGGCGACATCGGCGACAACCTCGGCGGCAAGTGGCCGTACGTCTGGATCTACCAGCTGCCCGAGCCGAAGAAGCTCGTCGACCAGACGATCCGGGCCACGCAGTACGTCGTGAAGTACTCGGACGGGGCCCGCAACGCCGAGTCGCTCGTCGTCGATCCGAAGACCGGGCGCGCGTACATCATCGACAAGAACGAGGACGGCGGGCATCTCTACGAGGGCCCCGCCAAGCTCTCCGCCTCCGGGACGAACATCTTCAAGCCCATCGCAGCCGTCGACCTCTGGGTCACCGACGCCGCCATCTCCCCGGACGACGAACAGCTCGCCGTGCGCGGCTACTTCGGCGGGATCTACTACGACTGGAACGGCGGCAGGATCAAGCGCAAGGGGCGCCTCAACGTCCCCCTGCAGGGGCAGGGCGAGTCCGTCACCTACTCCGCCGACGGGACCACGCTCATGTACGGCAGCGAGGGCAACGGCAGCTCCGTGCAGGCGGAGAGCGTGCCCGGGGGCGGCGGCTCCAAGTCGCCTTCTGCGGGCGGGAGTTCGGCGGCTTCGGGCGACGGCGGTACCGGCTCCGGCGGCAACCTCAAGGTCGGCGCGCTCGCCGTCGCCGTGGCGGCAGCAGCGGTGTTCGGTTTCCGGCTGCTGCGGCGGCGCGGCTAGCCGCCTGTCGCCGCTTCACCCGTCTCCCTCGCCGCTCCTTCTATTGACGAGGTCATGTCGCATCTGTTTCCTGGGTGGTGCGTGGTGCGGTGGGAGCGCTCCCACTCGTTCCGGGCCCGCGCCTCCCGAGAGGAAGCAGCGACATGTTCCGCAGCCTGCGAAGAGCGCTGTGCGCTGTTGCCGCGGCGCTTCTGTTACCGCTGGCGGGTGTCCACACGGCGCACGCCGCCGACGCCGCCGGGGCCGGTTACTGGCACACCAGCGGCCGTCAGATCCTGGACGCGGCCGGGCAGCCGGTCCGGATCGCCGGCATCAACTGGTTCGGCTTCGAGACCGGCAACCACGTCGTCCACGGCCTGTGGTCCCGCGACTACAAGTCCATGATCGACCAGATGAAGTCCCTGGGCTACAACACCATCCGGCTGCCCTACAGCGACGACATCCTCAAGTCCTCGACCGTCCCCAACAGCATCGACTTCAGCAGCGGCAAGAACGCCGACCTGCAGGGGCTCAACTCCCTCCAGATCATGGACAAGTTGGTGGCCTACGCCGGTCAGGACGGCCTCAAGGTCATCCTGGACCGGCACCGCCCCGACGCGGGCGGGCAGTCGGCGCTCTGGTACACCGCCGCCGTCCCCGAGTCGACCTGGATCGCCGACCTCAAGGCGCTGGCGGCCCGTTACAAGGGCCAGGACACGGTCGTAGGCATCGATCTCCACAACGAGCCGCACGATCCCGCCTGTTGGGGCTGCGGCGACACGGCGACCGACTGGCGGCTGGCCGCGCAGCGGGCCGGGAACGCGGTGCTCTCCGTCAACCCGGACCTGCTGATCTTCGTGGAGGGCGTGCAGACGTACGGCGGTGTGTCCGGGTGGTGGGGCGGCAACCTGATGGGTGTGGCCCAGTACCCGGTGCAGTTGGATGTCGCGGGCCGGGTCGTGTACTCCGCCCACGACTACGCGACCAGCGTGGCCCAGCAGCCCTGGTTCAGCGATCCGTCCTTCCCCGACAACATGCCGGGTGTCTGGGACAGGTACTGGGGTTACATCTTCAAGCAGAACATCGCGCCCGTGTGGGTGGGCGAGTTCGGTACGACGCTTGCCTCGACCGTGGACCAGAAGTGGCTGGCGGCGCTGGTGAGTTACCTGCGCCCCACGTCGACGTACGGCGCGGACTCCTTCCACTGGACCTACTGGTCCTGGAACCCCAACTCCGGTGACACCGGCGGGATTCTGAAGGACGACTGGGCGACCGTGGACACCGTGAAGGACGGGTATCTGGCGAGCGTCAAGGCGCCGTTGTTTCCGAGTACGGGCGGGGGAAGCGGTGGTGGCGGTGGTGGGAGTACCGCTTCCTGCTCGGCCGCCTACACCGTCAGCAGCGACTGGGGGAGCGGGTTCAACGCCGATGTGAAGGTGACCAACTCGGGCAGTACGGCGATCAGTTCGTGGAAGGTGACGTGGACCTGGAGCGGTTCGCAGCAGGTCACGTCCATGTGGAACGCGTCGTACACCCAGAGCGGGGCCACCGTGACGGCGGTGAACGCCTCGCACAACGGGAGTGTGCCGGTGGGTGGTTCGGCGAGCTTCGGGTTCGGGGGTGCGCCCGGCGGTGGGGGAGTGCCGAGCGTGAGCTGCACCGCGGCATGAGAAAGGGCGCCCGGTGGTCGCCGGGCGCCCTTCACCGTCGTACCGGATACGACTACAGCTTCTCGATCACGTAGTCGACGCACTTCGTCAGTGCCTCGACGTCCGCCGGGTCGATCGCCGGGAACATCGCGACGCGCAGCTGGTTGCGGCCGAGCTTTCGGTACGGCTCGGTGTCGACGATGCCGTTGGCGCGCAGGACCTTGGCGACGGCGGCCGCGTCGACCTCGTCGGTGAAGTCGATCGTGCCGATGACCTGGGAACGCTTGGCCGGGTCGGCGACGAACGGGTTCGCGTACTTGATGTCCTCGGCCCAGCCGTAGAGCGTGCGCGAGGAGGTCGCCGTGCGGCGGACCGACCAGTCCAGGCCGCCCTGGCCGTTGAGCCACTCCAGCTGCTGGTTCAGCAGGAAGAGGGTGGCCAGGGCCGGGGTGTTGTACGTCTGGTTCTTGCGGGAGTTGTCGATCGCCGTCGGCAGGCTGAAGAACTCCGGGACGTGGCGGCCGGACGCGTGGATGCGCTCGGCGCGCTCGATCGCGGCCGGGGAGAAGACGCCGATCCACAGGCCGCCGTCGGAGGCGAAGGACTTCTGCGGGGCGAAGTAGTAGACGTCGGTCTCGGCGATGTCGACCGGGAGGCCGCCGGCGCCGGACGTGGCGTCGACCAGGACCAGGGCGCCCTCGTCGGCGCCGGCCACGCGCTTGATCGGCATGGCGACACCGGTCGAGGTCTCGTTGTGCGTGAAGGCGTACACGTCGACGCCCGCCTCGGCCTCCGGCTGCGGGTGCGTGCCGGGGTCGCTCGCGATGACGGTGGGCTCGGCCAGCCAGGGGGCCAGCTTGGACGCCTTGGCGAACTTCGAGCTGAACTCACCGAAGCTGAGGTGCTGCGACTTGTTCTCGATCAGGCCGTGGGTCGCGACGTCCCAGAAGGCCGTGGAGCCGCCGTTGCCGAGGATGACCTCGTAGCCCTCGGGGAGGGAGAACAGCTCGGAGATGCCCTCGCGCACCTTGCCGACCAGGTTCTTGACCGGGGCCTGGCGGTGGGAGGTGCCGAGGAGGGAGGTTCCGGTGGCGGCCAGCGCGTCCAGCGCTTCCGTCCGCACCTTGGAGGGGCCCGCGCCGAAACGTCCGTCGGCGGGCTTGATGTCAGCGGGAATCTGGATCTCAGCCACGCAGTGAGGTTAGCCGGTGGAGGAAACGTGGGTGAAACCTCGTCCGTCGGCTGAGACGCGTGTCTCGGTGGCCGTCCCTGGGGGCTGCCGCCCCCAGACCCCCGTTTCGGCCTGAAGGGCCTCGTCCTCAAACGCCGGACGGGCTGGATGGTGCCGGGCGTGGTCTGGATGATGGCGATCGTGGGCTGATTTGCTGTCCCCATGGCGGATCTCGAGGCACGTTTGCGCGAGGTTGTCCGGGGTGATGTGCGGTTTGACCTCACTGCCCGGGCGTTGATGACCATGGACGCGTCCAACTATCGGCGGGTCCCGCTGGGCGTCGTCGCGCCGCGGGACGGCGATGATGTCGCCGCGGTGCTGGCCGTGTGTCGGGAGGGCGGGGTGCCCGTCGTGGCCCGTGGCGGTGGTACGTCCATCGCGGGGCAGGCCACCGGGACCGGGGTCGTACTGGACTTCACCCGGTATATGAACCGGCTCGTGTCCCTCGACGTGGACGCGCGTACCGCCGTCGTCCAGCCGGGGCTCGTCCTCGACCGGCTGCAGGAGGCCGCCGCATCGCACGGGCTCCGGTTCGGGCCCGATCCCTCCACGCACAGTCGGTGCACGCTCGGCGGGATGGTCGGGAACAACTCGTGCGGCTCGCACTCGGTGGCGTGGGGGACGACCGCGGACAGTGTGCGGGAGCTGGACGTGGTCACCGCGCGGGGCGAGCGGCTGCGGCTCGGGCAGGGGTGGGCCGGGGCGCCCGAGGGGCTGCGGGGGCTGGTGGAGGGGGAGTTGGCGCGGCTGCGGACCGGGTTTCCGGAGCTGCCCCGCCGTATCTCCGGATATGCGGTGGATGCGCTGCTGCCGGAGAAGGGGGCCGATGTCGCCCGGTCCTTCTGCGGGAGCGAGGGCACGCTGGGGGTGCTGACGGAAGCCGTCGTACGGCTCGTCGAGGCGCCGCGCGCGCGTGCGCTCGCCGTGCTGGCGTACGCCGACGAGAGCGCCGCGGCGGAGGCGGCGGCCGGGTTGCTGCCGTACGGGCCGTTGACGGTGGAGGGGATGGCGGCCGATCTCGTGCCCGCGGCGGCGATCAGTGTCTTGCCGCGGGGTGGGGCCTGGCTGTTCGTGGAGACCGGCGGGGAGTCGGCCGCGGAGGCAAGCGCGCGTGCGGAGGCGATCGTGCGTGCCGCGGATGTCGTGGACTCGCTCGTGGTGACCGGAGCGGGTGAGCAGCGGGCTCTGTGGCGGATCCGGGAGGACGCGAGCGGTACGGCGACCCGGATGCCGGACGGGTCCGAGGCCTGGCCCGGCTGGGAGGACTGCGCGGTGCCGCCGGCCCGACTCGGCGCGTATCTGCGGGACTTCAGGGGGCTGCTCACACAGCACGGGCTGCGCGGAACGCCGTACGGGCATTTCGGGGACGGCTGCATCCATGTGCGGATCGACTTCGATCTGCTGACCGCGTCGGGCATCGGGCGGTTCCGGCGGTTCTCGGAGGAGCTCGCCGAGGTGGTCGTGGCGCATGGCGGGTCGCTCTCCGGGGAGCACGGGGACGGGCAGGCGCGGGCCGAACTGCTGCCGAAAATGTACGGCGAGGAGATGGTCGCCCTCTTCGAGCGGGTGAAGGGCGTCTGGGACCCGGACGACCTGCTCAACCCCGGGATGCTGGTGCGCCCCGCGCCCCTGGACGCCAACCTCCGCTTCTCCGTGCTGCCCCGCAGACCGGTGGACGTGGCCTTCGGCTACCCGGCGGACGGCGGCGAGTTCTCGGCGGCGGTGCGGCGGTGCGTGGGGGTCGCGAAGTGCCGTACGACAGCGGCGTCCGGGGCGTCCGTCATGTGCCCCTCCTTCCGGGCGACCGGCGAGGAGGAGCACTCCACGCGCGGGCGTGCCCGGCTGCTGCACGAGATGCTCGCGGGCGAGCTGGTGACCGACGGCTGGCGTTCGACGGAGGTCCGGGACGCGCTGGATCTGTGCCTGTCCTGCAAGGGCTGCCGCTCCGACTGCCCGGTCGAGGTCGACATGGCCACGTACAAGGCGGAGTTCCTGCACCACCACTACGAGGGGCGGCGCCGCCCGGCCGCGCACTACAGCATGGGGTGGCTGCCGGTGTGGCTGCGCTGGGTGACACGTACGCGAACGGCGTGGCTGGTCAACTCCCTCGCGTCCGTACGCCCGTTGACGGCGGTCGCCAAGCGGCTGGGCGGGATCGCGCCCGAGCGGGAGCTTCCTCGGGTGGCGTCCGAGACGTTCAGCCGGTGGTGGCGGCGCAGGACGGCGGCGCAGGCGCGGCGGCTGCTGGACGAGTTGAAGAAGGAGGGGCAGCTGGGCCGCCGTCCGTGGTTCGGCGTTGCGGCGGACGAGGACGAGGCCATGGAAGCCCTGCCCGAGGGCGGGATCGAGGACGAGGAGGACGACACCGAAACCGGCGGCTTCCCGCCCTCCGTCGCCCTGTGGCCCGACACCTTCACCGAGTACTTCGCACCGGACGTCGGCAAGGCGGCCCTGCGGGTGCTGGAGGCGGCCGGGATGTCGGTGATGCCGACGCCGTGGATGAAGTGGAAGGCGGAGCACTCTCCCGACGACGGGTCGTGGGGGTACAGCGTGAATCCCTTGACGTCCCGCCGTGCCCGCGTCTGCTGCGGGCTGACGTACATCTCGACGGGCCAACTCGACCGTGCCCGCAAGGTGTTGCGCCGCACCCTCGACCTGCTGGACCTGTTCCTGGACCCCGGGCTGGGCGAGGACGCCCCGGCCTTCGTCGTCCTGGAGCCCAGCTGCGCCGCGGCCCTGCGCACGGACCTGCCGGAGCTGCTGCACGACGACCCGCGCGCGAAGCGTCTCGCCGGCCTGGTCCTGACCTTCGCGGAGGCGCTGGACCGGTACGCCCCCGACTGGACCCCGCCGCGCCTCGACCGCCCGGTCACCGGCCAGACCCACTGCCACCAGCACGCGGTGCTCGGCGACACCGCCGACCGCCGGCTGCGCGAGGCCGCGGGCCTGACCGGTGAGCTGTCCGGCGGCTGCTGCGGCCTGGCGGGCAACTTCGGCTTCGAGAAAGGCCACTTCGAGGTGTCGGCGGCGTGCGCGGAGGACCAGCTCCTGCCGGCGGTGCGGGAGGCCCCGGAGGGGGTGGTGGTCCTGGCGGACGGGTTCTCCTGCCGGACGCAGTTGGAGCAGCTGGGCGGGGTGCGCGGAAGGCACCTGGCGGAGGTGCTGGCGGAGGCGCTGGAGTCCGGGGGAGACGGACGGAACGCATGAGCCCGCCCGTGTCACCGCCGGGCGCGGGAACCGGCGCACGCACGGGCGAGCTCATTAGATGGCAGGACCAGCCACCCGAAGGAGCCCCATGCCCCTCCATCTCCGCCCCCTCACCCGCGCCGAGCACCTCGCCTTCGTCGCGGACCGCCCCTCCGCCAGCCATATGCAGGTCCCCTCCTGGGGCGAGGTGAAGCCGGACTGGCGGGCGGAGAGCCTGGGATGGTTCGAGGCGGACGGGCGGCTCGTCGGGGCGGGGCTCGTGCTGTACCGGCCGTTGCCCAAGCTGAAGAAGTACCTCGCCTATCTCCCCGAGGGGCCGTTGATCGACTGGTCCGCGGCCGACCTCCGCGAGCGCTGGCTGGAGCCGATGCTCGCGTACCTCAAGAAGCAAGGCGCGTTCTCCGTGAAGATGGGGCCGCCCGTCGTCGTACGGCGTTGGAGCGCGGACGCGGTCAAGGCGGCGATCGCCGATCCGGCGGCCCGGCGGCTGCGGGACGCCGAGGCGACCTCGACCGAACCGGGCGCGCTCGACGTGGCCGACCGGCTGCGCGCGGCCGGGTGGAAGCAGACGGAGCCCGGCGGCGAGGAGGGCTTCGCGGCCGGGCAGCCGCGGTACGTGTTCCAGGTCCCGTTCGCCGGGCGGTCGTTGGACGACATCCAGCGCGGCCTCAACCAGCAGTGGCGGCGCAACATCAAGAAGGCGGAGAAGGCCGGCGTCGAGATCGTCCGCGGCGGCTACGACGATCTGCCCGCCTTCTACGTCCTGTACACCGAGACCGCCGAGCGCGACCGCTTCCTCCCGCGCCCCCTGCCCTACTTCCAGCGCATGTGGACCGCCCTCACCGCCGAGGACCCCGACCGTATGCGCCTCTACCTCGCCCGCCACGACGGCGACGTCCTCGCCGCGGCCACGATGCTGACGGTCGGCGAGCACGTCTGGTACTCCTACGGCGCCTCCACCGCCCGCAGGCGCGAGGTCCAGCCCAACAACGCCATGCAGTGGCGCATGATGTGCGACGCCCATCAACTCGGCGCTGCCGTATACGACTTCAGGGGCATCACGGACACCCTGGAGGAGTCGAACCATCTGCTGGGGCTGCTGCGCTTCAAGGCCGGGGCCGGCGGAGAGGCCGTCGAGTACCTCGGGGAGTGGGACTTCCCGCTCAACCGGCTGCTGCACAAGGCGCTCGACCTCTACATGGCACGTCGATGAACACCGCCGGTTTCATCAGCTGACTCTCAGGTTCATAAGAGAACTCTCAGGTTCGGCGGCCTCACTCAGGTTTCACCCAGGTATTCACAGCGCTTGTTTGCCGTTAGGTCGCCGACTTTGCCGTTCCTTGAGTTCCGGGCCGTGTACGTTCTTCGATGTCGGGTTCCGGACGCGGAATTCAGCAGAACCGGCATCACAAGTACAGTGCGAACCAAGGAGTCGGAAATGAGCCTCAAGAAGCTCGCCCCGCTGCCCCCGAAGCCCAAGTCGAAGCAGCTGCCTCCCCCGCCGCCGCCGAAGCCGAAGAAGAAGCACCACCCCAAGCCCCCGGCTCCGAAGCCGATCCCCGGCGCGGACAGCTGAGACAGCCGACAGAGGGTCGACGGCATGCCGTCGACCCTCTTCCTTCGTGGAATTCTTGGTATTCGCGAATTCCGGTGACGGTTGGTGGAGGGAATGCGAGATGGAAGTGGACGAGGATGACGAGTTCGAATACGAGGAAACTCCCACCATTCCGGCCCGCACCGCTTTCCGCCGCTTCTGGCCGCTGACCAAAGGCCTCCGGAAATGGCTGATACTCGTCTGGGTGTGCACGGTCCTCGCCGCGCTCGCCGAGACCGAGGCCATCCTGGTCTTCAGCGACCTCACCGACAACGCCCTGCAGAAGGGGTCCCTGGCCGCGTTCTGGACCCCGGCCGTGAAGTGGCTGGCCGTGGCGGTCGTCGGCGCGATCGTCGCGTACGCCGGGAACTCCCTTGCCGCCTGGGTCACCGAACGCTTCGTGATGAGACTGCGCGAGCATGTCTTCGACCACGTACAGCAGTTGCCCCCGCACTTCTTCCAACGCCACCGCCAGGGCGACCTGTTGTCCCGGCTGACAAGTGATGTCGAGGCCATCGAGACGATGGTCGTGTCCGGCCTGGTCGGCGCGGCCTCCGCCGCCTTCTCCGCGCTCTTCTACGCGGCCGCCGCCTTCTGGCTGCGCTGGGACCTGGCCGCCGCCACCTTCGTCCTCGCCCCTCTCTTCTGGCTGGCCGCCCGCCGCTTCTCCGGCTCCATCAAGGACGTCTCGCGCGAGGGCCGGGTCGCGGACGGCGCCATCACCTCCGTCGTGGAGGAGTCGCTCGGCAACATCGTGCTCACCCAGGCCTACGACCGCCGGGACGCCGAGCGCCGC
Source organism: Streptomyces sp. NPDC001663 (assembly GCF_042893105.1). Classification (NCBI taxonomy): domain Bacteria; kingdom Bacillati; phylum Actinomycetota; class Actinomycetes; order Kitasatosporales; family Streptomycetaceae; genus Streptomyces; species Streptomyces sp. NPDC001663. The sequence continues at coordinate 218,409 of NZ_JBIAUR010000007.1, forward strand.
CGTCTGAACGAGGAGGCGAGCGCCTGGTTCCGCGCCTCCGTCCGCTCGACCCGTCTCAACGAGGCCTACGAGCAGCTCGTGCAGGTCATCGAGACGGTGTGCGTGCTCGCGGTGATCGGCATCGGCGCCTGGGAGATCTCCACCGGCCGGATGACCCTCGGCCAGCTCCTCGCCTTCGCCGCCTTCCTCGGCTACCTCTACCCGCCGGTCCGCGGCCTGGCCCAGCTCGGCCTCACGGTCACCGCGGCTACGGCCGGCGCGGAACGGCTCATCGAGGTCCTCGACGTCGAACCGTCCGTCGCCGACCCCCGGCGCGGCGCCGACGTGGGCCGCCCCGACGGCACGGTCGAGGTCCGCGCCGTCTCCTTCAGCTACCCGGGCGCCGACACCGCCGCCCTGCAGAACCTGTCCTTCACGGTCAGCCCCGGCGAGCTGGTGATCGTCACCGGCCCGAGCGGCGCAGGCAAGTCGACGGTCTCCAAGCTGCTGCTGCGCTTCTACGACCCGGACGCGGGCGAGCTGCTGCTCGACGGTGTCCCGCTGCGCGACTTCCCGCTCGCCCGCCTGCGCGGATACGTGACGCTGCTCCCGCAGGAGACCCTCGTCCTGCACGACACGGTCCGCGCGAACATCGCCTGCGGCCGCCCCGGCGCCAGCGACCAGGCCATCGAGGACGCGGCGCGGGCGGCCGACGCGCACGACTTCATCATGCGACTACCAGAGGGCTACGACACCAGGGTCGACCCCAACTCGGCCCGTCTGTCCGGCGGCCAGCTCCAGCGCCTCGCCATCGCCCGCGCCATCCTGCGCGACGCACCCGTACTGGTCCTCGACGAGCCGACGACCGGCCTCGACGCGATGGCCGCCCGCCGGGTCGTCAAGCCCCTGCGGCGCCTGATGACCGGCCGTACCACCATCATGATCACCCACGACCTCAACCTCGCCCCCGACGCCGACCGCATCCTCGTCGTCGACCGCGGCCGCATCGTCGAGACGGGCCGGCACGAGGAGCTGCTGGCGCGCGGCGGGGCGTACTCGCGACTGCACCGCTCGCAGAACAACGCCGTGATGGACACCGGCGAGCTGCGGCTGCCGCTGTTCGTGGAGGCGGCGACGGAAGCGGCGCCCCAGCCCGTGCAGGGATACGAGGCATACGACGCGGCGGCGTACGGGACCTGGCAGGCGCAGGCACCGGCGTACACCTACGACTACGGCGCCTACGACCAGTACACCCACGACCAGTACGCCCAGGCAGCCCATGTGGCGACGGTCCCCACCACGCTCCCCGACGGGCGCCCCCTCTTCCGCGACGAGGAGCCCTGGCCCGGTATCTGAGTCCACGATTCGGGACAGCTGCATAACGGGTTTACGCGCCTGTCCGAGTCCATTACCGTGGACTCGTCAGTGCATCACGATGAACGAACCCGAACCCCGAGCCGAACCTGGACCGCCCGTGACCACGCCCAGCACGACCACGACCGCCTCGCCCTCGGCGGTGCACACCTCTGTGGCGCCAGGCCGTTGGGGTTCCCTCGGCCCGACCGGACTGGTCCTGGCCGGCGGTGTCTCGGTGCAGTTCGGCGCGGCGCTGGCGGTGAGCCTGATGCCGCGGGCCGGCGCGTTGGGCGTCGTGACGCTCCGCCTGTTCGCGGCGGCCGTCGTCCTGCTGGTGTTCTGCCGCCCCCGGCTGCGCGGCCACTCGCGCACCGACTGGGGCACAGTGACCGTCTTCGGCCTCACCATGGCCGGGATGAACGGCCTCTTCTACCAGTCCGTCGACCGCATCCCCCTCGGTGCCGCCGTCACCCTGGAGGTCCTCGGCCCGCTCGCGCTCTCCGTCCTCGCCTCCCGGCGCGCGGTCAACGCCGTCTGGGCCGCGCTCGCCCTCGCCGGCGTCTTCCTCCTCGGCGGCGGGGGCTTCGGCGACCTCGACCCGCTGGGCGTCGCCTTCGCCCTGGCCGCGGGCGCCATGTGGGCGGCGTACATCGTCTTCAGTGCGCGTACGGGCCGACGGTTCCCGCAGGCCGACGGGCTGGCGCTGGCCATGGCGATCGGTGCGGTGGCGTTTCTCCCGCTCGGTGTCGCGGAGTCCGGCAGCAAGCTTCTCGACCCGGTGACCGTGGGCCTGGGGGCGGCGGTGGCGGTCCTGTCCTCGGTCCTCCCCTACACCCTCGAACTCCTCGCCCTGCGTCGCCTGCCCGCCTCCACCTTCGCGATCATGATGAGCCTGGAACCGGCCCTCGCCGCGACGGCCGGTTTCCTGATCCTCGACCAGGCCCTGTCCGCCGTCCAGGCGGCCGCGATCGCCCTGGTCATCGCGGCGAGCATGGGGGCGGTACGGACGCAGGTGGGGCGGAGGAAGGCGGCGGAGCCGGGGGCGGCGGGTTCCGGGAACGCCTGACCGCCGGGAGAGCCGCTCAGCCGGCCGTCTTCTCCCATACGGACACATGCGACCGGCTCTCGCCGGTGAACGGCTCCCGCGTCCAGCCCGCCCACCGGTCACGCAGCCGCATCCCGGCCAGCCGGGCCATCAGGTCCAGCTCCGCGGGCCACACGTACCGGAACGGCACGGACCAGAACGAGCCGCGGCCGTCCTCGACCTTCACGTGGTGCGAGCTCATCGCCTGCGTGGTGAGGTCGTACGTGTCGAAACCGATCCGCGTCTCGCCGACATGGAACGGCACCGTGTTCTGCCCCGGCGGCAGCCTGCGCAGGTCGGGGACCATGACCTCGACGACGAAGTGTCCGCCGGGCTCGAGATGGGCCGCGGCGTTGAGGAAGCAGTCGACCTGGGCGTCCTGCGTGGTCAGGTTCATGATCGTGTTGAAGACCAGGTAGGCGAGCGAGAAGCCGCCGTCCACCCGGGTCGACGCGAAGTCCCCGATCGTCACCCCGATCGCGTCACCGCCGGGCTTCGCGCGCAACCGCTCCACCATCGCCCGGGACAGATCGATGCCGTGCACCTCCACCCCGCGCCGCGCCAGCGGCAACGCGATGCGCCCGGTCCCGACGCCCAACTCCAGGGCCCGCCCGGCCCCGGCCAGCTCCGCCAGGAGGTCGACGGCGGGTTCCACCGCGTCCGACGTGAACATCTCCGACGACGACTCGTCGTACGCCGCCGCAATGGACTCTCCGAAGTAACCGTCCTCATCCAGCATCGGCCGAACGTACTGCGAGTGGAGTGACCGGTGCGCGTGAATTTCCGCCCCCACAGATGCTCGCGGTCCTTCCCACAAATTAATGCAAGCACGCTTGCTTGTTTCTGGTACCGCTGCCATGCTCGCCCCATGGCTGACCCGACGCCCGTCATCGACGATCTGTGCGCGGAGAGCGAGGAACTCGACCTGCTCGTGGCCGAGTTGAGCCCCGAGCAGTGGGCGCTCGCGACCCCGGCGCCCGGCTGGACCGTCGCCCACCAGATCGCGCACCTCGCCTGGACCGACCACTCCTCGTTGCTGGCGGTGACCGATCAGGACGCCTTCTCCCGCGAGGTCGAGAAGGCCCTGGCCCAGCCCGGCAACTTCGTGGACAACGGCGCGGAGGAGGGCGCCCGGAAGCCGCCCGCGCAACTGCTCGCGGACTGGCGGGCCGGGCGCAGGGCGCTGGCCGACGCGCTGCGAGCCGCACCCGACGGCGCCCGTTTCCCCTGGTACGGCCCGCCCATGGCCACCGCTTCCATGGCCACCGCCCGCCTCATGGAGACCTGGGCCCACGGCCTGGACGTGGCGGACGCGCTCGGCGTGGCCCGCACCCCCACCGACCGGCTCCGGCACATCGTCCGCCTCGGCGTCCGCACCCGCGACTTCGCCTTCGGTGTGCACGGACTGCCCACGCCGTTCGAGGAATTCCGCGTCGAACTGACCGCTCCTTCCGGCGAGTTGTGGGTCTACGGGCCCGAGGACGCCGACGACCGCGTCACCGGCACCGCCCTCGACTTCTGCCTCCTGGTCACCCAGCGTGCGCATCGAGAGGACCTCGCCCTGCAGGCGACGGGCCCCGACGCCGACCGCTGGCTGGACATCGCCCAGGCCTTCGCCGGACCTCCGGGCGACGGCCGCCCGCCGAAGGGAGCCGCCGGATGACGACTCTCCGTATCGGCAACGCCTCCGGCTTCTACGGCGACCGGTTCGACGCCATGCGCGAGATGCTCACCGGCGGCGAGCTCGACGTCCTGACCGGCGACTACCTCGCCGAGCTGACCATGCTGATCCTGGGCCGGGACCGACTGAAGGACCCCTCCGCCGGATACGCCCGCACCTTCCTCCGTCAGCTGGAGGAGTGCCTCGGCCTCGCCCACGAGCGCGGGGTTCGCATCGTCACCAACGCCGGTGGCCTCAACCCGGCCGGACTCGCCGACGCCGTACGGAACTTGGCCGACCGGCTCGGCATCCCCGTCCGCGTCGCCCATGTCGAGGGCGACGACCTCACCGCCGCCCACCCGGGCAGTCTCGCGGCCCACGCCTACCTCGGCGGTTTCGGTATCGCGGCCTGTCTGCGCGAGGGCGCGGACGTCGTCGTCACCGGGCGGGTGACGGACGCGGCGCTGGTCACCGGGCCCGCCGCCGCCCACTTCGGCTGGCAGCCGGGGGAGTACGACCGGCTCGCGGGTGCCGTCGTCGCCGGGCATGTGCTGGAGTGCGGGGCGCAGGCCACCGGCGGCAACTACGCGTTCTTCGCCGAACGAGGCCGTGACATCCGGCGGCCCGGCTTCCCGCTCGCCGAGCTGCACGAGGACGGCACCGCGGTCATCACCAAACACCCCGGCACCGGCGGCTTCGTCGACGTCGGCACGGTGACCGCACAGCTCCTGTACGAGACGGGCGGCGCCCGGTACGCGGGCCCCGACGTCACCGCCCGCCTCGACACGATCCGTCTCACCCAGGACGGCCCCGACCGCGTCCGCGTCGAGGGCGTCCGCGGCGAGGCCCCGCCCCCGACCCTCAAGGTCGGACTCAACCGGCTCGGCGGCTTCCGCAACGAGGTCGCCTTCGTCCTGACCGGCCTCGACATCGAGGCCAAGGCCGCGCTGGTGCGGGAACAGATGGACGCCGCTTTCCGGGAGGCCAAGTCCGCGCCCGCCGACGTCCGTTGGGACCTCGTCCGCACCGACCGGCCCGACGCCCCGACCGAGGAGACGGCGAGCGCACTGCTGCGGCTCGTCGTACGGGACCGGGACGAGGCCGTCGTGGGGCGGGCGCTGAGCGGGGCCGCCGTCGAGCTGGCGCTGGCCAGCTACCCGGGCTTCCATGTGCTCGCGCCACCTGGAAAGGGCGCGCCCTATGGGGTCTTCGAGGATGTGTACGTCCCCCATGGCGCCGTAGACCATGTGGCCGTCCTCCACGACGGACGCCGGATCCCCGTGCCGCCGGCCCACGAGACCCTCGTACTCGACGATCTTCCGGAACCGCCGCTGCCGGAGCCGCTGCCCGCCGGGCCGCTCAAGCGCGCTCCTCTCGGCCTGGTCGCCGGGGCCCGCAGCGGTGACAAGGGCGGGAACGCCAACGTGGGGGTGTGGGTGCGGTCGTCCGCGGGAGACGCAGCCTGGCGGTGGCTCGCGCACGAGCTGACGGCGGACCGGTTCCGCGAGTTGATCCCCGAGAGCCGCGAGCTCCCCGTCACCCGGCACCTCCTGCCGAACCTCCGCGCCCTGAACTTCGTCGTCGAGGGCATCCTCGGCGAGGGCGTCGCCGCCCACCACCGCTTCGACCCGCAGGCCAAGGCCCTCGGCGAATGGCTGCGCTCCCGCCACCTGGACATCCCGGAGGCCCTCCTGTGACCGTCATCGACTCCGGCCTGGACCGGGCGGGTTCCGACTACCGGGCCAACCGCGAGGCCATGCTCGACAAGCTGGACCAGCTGACCGCCGAGCACGCGAAGGCGCTTGCGGGCGGCGGCGAGAAGTACGTCGAACGGCACCGGAAGCGCGGCAAGCTGCTCGCCCGCGAGCGCATCGAGCTGCTCCTCGACCCGGACACCCCCTTCCTGGAACTGTCGCCGCTCGCCGCCTGGGGCAGCGATTACACGGTGGGCGCCTCGCTCGTCACCGGCATCGGGGTCGTCGAGGGCGTGGAGTGCCTGATCACCGCCAACGACCCGACCGTCCGCGGCGGCGCCAGCAACCCCTGGTCGCTGAAGAAGGCCCTGCGGGCGAACGACATCGCCCTCGCCAACCGGCTGCCCTGCATCAGCCTGGTGGAGTCGGGCGGCGCCGATCTGCCGTCCCAGAAGGAGATCTTCATCCCCGGGGGCGCGATCTTCCGCGACCTGACGCGACTGTCGGCGGCCGGCATCCCGACCATCGCCGTCGTCTTCGGGAACTCGACGGCCGGCGGCGCGTACATCCCCGGCATGTCCGACCACGTGATCATGGTCAAGGAGCGCGCCAAGGTCTTCCTCGGCGGTCCGCCCCTGGTCAAGATGGCCACCGGCGAGGAGAGCGACGACGAGTCGCTCGGCGGCGCCGAGATGCACGCGCGCGTGTCGGGCCTCGCGGACTACTTCGCCGTCGACGAGCCGGACGCGCTGCGACAGGCCCGGCGCGTGGTCGCCCGGCTCAACCACCGCAAGGCGTACGAGGATCCGGGCCCGGCGGCACCGCCCAAGTACGACGAGGACGAGCTGCTGGGCATCGTCCCGGAGGACCTCAAGACCCCCTTCGACCCGCGCGAGGTCATCGCCCGGATCGTCGACGCCTCCGACTTCGACGAGTTCAAGCCGCTGTACGGGACGAGCCTCACGACCGGCTGGGCGACGCTGCACGGCTATCCCGTCGGCATCCTCGCGAACGCCCAAGGGGTCCTCTTCTCCGAGGAGTCCCAAAAGGCGGCCCAGTTCATCCAGCTGGCCAACCAGCGCGACATCCCGCTCCTCTTCCTGCACAACACCACCGGCTACATGGTCGGCAAGGAGTACGAGCAGGGCGGGATCATCAAGCACGGCGCGATGATGATCAACGCCGTGTCCAACTCGAAGGTCCCGCACCTGTCGGTGCTGATGGGCGCTTCCTACGGCGCCGGTCACTACGGCATGTGCGGGCGGGCGTACGACCCGCGCTTCCTCTTCGCCTGGCCGAGCGCCAAGTCCGCCGTCATGGGCCCGCAGCAGCTCGCCGGAGTCCTGTCGATCGTCGCCCGGCAGTCGGCCGCCGCGAAGGGACAGCCGTACGACGAGGACGCGGACGCCGCGCTGCGCGCCATGGTGGAGCAGCAGATCGAGTCCGAGTCCCTGCCGATGTTCCTGTCCGGGCGGCTCTACGACGACGGCGTCATCGACCCGCGCGACACCCGCACGGTCCTGGGCCTGTGCCTGTCGGCCATCCATACGGCGCCGTACGAGGGTGCGCGCGGCGGCTTCGGCGTCTTCCGGATGTGAGGGATCCAGTGATTGCTTCTGTCCTCGTGGCCAACCGGGGCGAGATCGCCTGCCGGATCTTCCGCACCTGCCGTGAGTTGGGAATCCGGACGGTCGCCGTGCACTCCGACGCCGACGAAAACGCCCTCCACGCGCGCGTGGCCGACACGGCGGTACGGCTGCCGGGAGCGGCGCCCGCTCGGACGTATCTGCGCGGCGACCTGATCGTGAAGGCGGCGGTCGCGTCCGGCGCGGACGCCGTGCACCCCGGCTACGGCTTCCTCTCGGAGAACGCCGACTTCGCGCGCGCGGTCATCGATGCGGGCCTGGTGTGGATCGGGCCGCCCCCGGAGGCGATCGAGGCGATGGCGTCCAAGACGCGCGCCAAGGAGCTGATGGGGATCGCGACCCTGGCCGAGGTGGGCGAGGCCGACCTTCCGGTGCTGGTGAAGGCGGCCGCGGGCGGCGGCGGGCGCGGCATGCGCATCGTGCGCCGCCTCGCCGAGCTGAACGCCGCCCTGGAGGGCGCACGCGCCGAGGCCGCCAGTGCCTTCGGCGACGGCGAGGTCTTCGTCGAGCCGTACGTGGAGGGCGGCCGCCACGTCGAGGTGCAGATCCTCGCGGACACGCACGGCACGGTGTGGGCGCTGGGCACGCGTGACTGCTCACTCCAGCGCCGCCACCAGAAGGTGATCGAGGAAGCCCCCGCACCGGGTTTGACTTCCGGACTGACCGACTCCCTCCACGAGATGGCCGTACGTGCCGCCAAGGCGGTCGACTACGTGGGCGCCGGCACGGTGGAGTTCCTGGTGGCGGGCGACAAGGCCCACTTCCTGGAGATGAACACCCGCCTCCAGGTCGAACACCCGGTGACGGAGGCCGTGTTCGACATCGACCTGGTGGCCCTGCAGATCCGGGTCGCCGAGGGCCACGCACTGGAGGAAGAACCCCCACGCGCGCGCGGCCACGCCGTCGAGGCCCGCCTCTACGCCGAGGACCCGGCGAGCGAATGGGCCCCGCAGACGGGCCACCTGCACCGCCTCTCCGTCCCGGACTCCGTCCGCCTGGACACGGGCTACGAGGACGGCGACGACATCGGCGTCCACTACGACCCCATGCTCGCGAAGGCCGTCGCCCACGCCCCCACACGCGCGGAGGCGATCCGCAAACTCGCGGGCGCCCTGGAACGCGCCACGATCCACGGCTCGACGACCAACCGCGACCTCCTCCTGCGCTCCCTGCGGCACAAGGAGTTCACCACCGGCCGCATGGACACGGGCTTCTACGACCGCCACCTCGACGAGCTGACGACCACGACCTCCGACCCGCACGCCCCCTTGGCCGCAGCCCTCGCCGAGGCCGCCCAGGGCCGCTCCCGCTTCGGCGGCTTCCGCAACCTGCCCTCCCAGCCGCAGACCAAGCGGTACGAGACGGCGGCGGGCGAGGAACACGAGGTCCGCTACCGGCACACACGCGCGGGCCTGGAGGCGGACGGGGTCCGGGTCGTGCACGCCGCGGCCGATCTCGTCGTACTCGAAGTGGACGGCGTACAGCGGAAGTTCAAGGTGGCGAGGTACGGCGACCGGGTGTTCGTGAACGCGACCGCCCTGACCGCACTACCCCGCTTCCCGGACCCCACGGCCCAGCACGCACCGGGCTCCCTCCTGGCCCCCATGCCGGGGACGGTCGTAAAGGTGGCCGAGGGCCTGGCCGTCGGAGCCGCCGTAAAGGCCGGAGAGCCGTTGCTCTGGCTGGAGGCGATGAAGATGCAGCACAAGGTCTCGGCGCCCGTCACAGGGACGCTGAGCGCCTTGCACGTGGTACCCGGCCGGCAGGTGACGGTCGGCTCATTGCTGGCAGTAGTGGAGGAGACCTAAGGGGCGCGGGGAACTGCGCGACCAGCCACGGACAACCCGCAGCCCGAAGGAGACCAGATGGCCCTCATCGAATCCGAAGAACACAAGGCCCTACGATCCGCAGTGGCCGCCCTCGGCAACCGCCACGGCCGCGACTTCGACCGGGAGCAACTCTGGTCCGAGGCAGCAAAGCTGGGCTACCTCGGCGTCAACCTGCCGGAGGCATACGGAGGTGGAGGCGGCGGAATAGCCGAACTCTCCATCGTCCTCGAAGAACTGGGCGCCGCAGGCTGCCCCCTGCTCATGATGGTCGTCTCCCCGGCCATCTGCGGCACTGTCATCGCCCGCTTCGGCACGGACGCCCAGAAACAGGAGTGGCTCCCCGCCCTGGCGGACGGCACCCGCACCATGGCCTTCGGCATCACCGAACCCGACGCCGGCTCCAACAGCCACCGCATCACCACCACCGCCCGCCGCGACCCGGACACCGGCGACTGGCTCCTCACCGGCCGCAAGGTCTTCATCTCCGGCGTCGACATCGCGGACGCCACCCTCATCGTCGGCCGCACCGAAGACGCACGCACAGGCACCCTCAAGCCCTGCCTGTTCATGGTCCCGCGAGACGCCGAAGGCTTCACGCGCCGCCAGATCGACATGGAACTCCACGCCAAGGAGAAGCAGTTCGAGCTGACCCTCGACGACGTACGACTGCCGTCCGACGCCCTGGTGGGCGACGAGGACGCCGGCCTCCTCCAGCTCTTCGCCGGCCTCAACCCCGAACGCATCATGACGGCCGCCTTCGCGATCGGCATGGGCCGCTACGCCCTCGCGCAGGCGATCACCTACGCACGGGAACGCACCGTCTGGAAGACCCCCATCGGCGCCCACCAGGCCATCGCCCACCCCCTCGCCCAGGCCCACATCGACCTCGAACTCGCCCGCCTGATGATGCAGAAGGCGGCATACCTCTACGACTCCGGGGACGACGCAGGCGCAGGCGAGGCCGCCAACATGGCCAAGTACGCGGCGGGCGAGGCCTGCGTCCGGGCCGTCGACCAGGCCGTGCACACCCTCGGCGGCAACGGCCTCACCCGCGAATTCGGGCTCGCCTCGTTGATAACGGCCGCACGCGTGGCTCGTATTGCTCCGGTGAGCCGGGAGATGATTCTCAACTACGTCTCCCACCAGACTCTGGGCCTTCCCAAGTCGTACTAGACCGTCGTGGCCGCCTTGGAGGAACCGTGTTCCGCAGCGAGTACGCAGACGTCCAGCCCGTAGAACTCCCCATCCATGACGCGGTGTTGGGCCGGGCCGCCGAGTTCGGTGACGCACCCGCCCTGATCGACGGCACCGACGGCACCACCCTGTCGTACGAACAACTGGACCGCTTCCACCGCCGCATCGCGGCCGCGCTCGCCGAGGCGGGCGTGCGCAAGGGCGACGTGCTCGCGCTGCACAGCCCGAACACCATCGCCTTCCCGACCGCCTTCTACGCGGCCACGCGCGCGGGTGCCTCCGTCACCACCGTGCACCCGCTGGCCACGGCGGAGGAGTTCGCCAAGCAGCTCAAGGACTCGGCGGCCCGCTGGATCGTCACCGTGGGTCCGCTGCTGGAGACCGCGCGCAGGGCGGCCGAACTCGCCGGCGGAGTCGAGGAGATCTTCGTCTGCGACAGCGCGCCGGGGCATCGGTCACTGATCGACATGCTGGCCTCCGCCGCCCCCGAGCCGGTCGTCGACATCGACCCGGCGGAGGACGTCGCAGCCCTCCCGTACTCCTCGGGCACCACGGGCATCCCCAAGGGCGTCATGCTCACGCACCGCCAGATCGCCACCAACCTCGCCCAGCTCGAACCCGTCATGCCGGCCGGCCCCGGCGACCGCATCCTCGCCGTCCTGCCCTTCTTCCACATCTACGGCCTCACCGCCCTGATGAACGCGCCCCTGAGGCTCGGCGCCACGGTCGTCGTACTTCCCCGCTTCGAGCTCGACACCTTCCTCGCGGCCATCCAGAACCACCGCATCACCGGCCTCTACGTCGCCCCGCCGATCGTCCTGGCCCTCGCCAAGCACCCGGCGGTCGCGAACTACGACCTGTCGTCCCTGCAGTACATCCTCAGCGCGGCCGCCCCCCTGGACGCCAAACTCGCCGCCGCCTGCTCCCAGCGCCTCGGCCTGCCACCGGTCGCCCAGGCCTACGGCATGACGGAACTCTCCCCCGGCACCCACGTCGTACCGCGAGACGCCATGCACGACGCCCCTCCCGGCACCGTCGGCAGGCTCATCGCCGGCACCGAGATGCGCATCGTCTCCCTCGACGACCCCGACAAGGACCTCGGCGCCGGCGAGTCCGGCGAGATCCTCATCCGCGGCCCCCAGGTCATGAAGGGCTACCTCGGCCGCCCCGACGCCACCGCCGCGATGATCGACAAGGACGGCTGGCTGCACACCGGGGACGTCGGCCATGTGGACGCCGACGGCTGGCTGTTCGTGGTCGACCGCGTCAAGGAACTCATCAAGTACAAGGGCTTCCAGGTGGCCCCCGCCGAACTCGAGGCCCTCCTCCTCACCCACCCGGGCATCGCGGACGCGGCCGTCATCGGCGTCTACAACGAGGACAACAACGAAGTCCCGCACGCCTACGTCGTCCGCCAGCCGACCGCAACGGACCTCTCCGAAGGCGAGGTCATGATGTACGTCGCCGAACGCGTCTCCCCCTACAAACGCGTCCGCCAGGTCACCTTCATCGACGGCGTCCCCCGGGCCGCCTCCGGCAAGATCCTCCGCCGGGAACTGAGGGAGCGCACATGACGTTGATCGGACGTACGCGCGCGCGTGGCGTCGAAACCCTCAGCCTCGACTCCCCGGCCAACCGCAACGCACTCTCGGCAGCACTCGTCGGCGAGCTCGCCGACGCGCTCACGGACTGCGCCAAGGACACCGACGTACGCGCCATCGTCCTCACCCACACCGGCAACACCTTCTGCGCCGGCGCCGACCTCCGCGACCCACCCCACCCCGACGCACTCGTCGGGGTGCTGCGGCAGATCGTCGAACTGCGCAAACCGCTCCTGGCACGCGTGACGGGCCACGTCCGGGCGGGCGGCCTGGGCCTGCTGGCCGCCTGCGACATCGCGGCGGCCTCGACCGAGTCCACCTTCGCGTTCACAGAAGTACGGATCGGAGTGGCCCCCGCGGTCATCTCCCTGCCGCTGCTGCCCCGCACGGATCCCCGCGCCCTCGCCCGCTACTACCTCACCGGCGAACGCTTCGAGGCACCCGAGGCGGCCCGCATCGGCCTCCTGACGGTGGCGGGCGACGACGTCGACGCCGTACTGTCACCCATCCTCGACGGCCTCCGCCGAGCCGCCCCCCAGGGCCTGGCCGAGACGAAAGCGCTGCTCACAGCTAAGGTGCTGGAAACATTCGACCGGGACGCGGCCGACCTCACCGCGCTCTCGGCCCGACTGTTCGCCTCCGCGCAGGCCCGCGAGGGGATGACGGCCTTCCTGGAACGACGGGATCCCACATGGGTGCTGTGACCGCAGACGACCGCGTCGACCGCGTGCCCAAACAGGACCGCAGCCGGGCCACCCGGCAGCGACTCCTGGAAGCCGCCGTGTCCTGCCTCGCCGAACACGGCTGGGCGGGCTCCACGGTCTCCGTCGTCGCCGAACGCGCCGGCGTCTCCCGCGGCGCTGCCCAGCACCACTTCCCGACCCGCGAGGACCTCTTCACGGCAGCCGTCGAATACGTCGCCGAGGAACGCTCCACAGCGATACGCGCCCTCTTCCCGCAAGGCGCGGCAGGCGACCGCCGAGCCGTGGTCTCCGCCCTCGTCGACCTCTACACGGGCCCCCTGTTCCGGGCGGCCCTGCACCTGTGGGTCGCCGCCTCCAACGAGGACCAGCTCCGCCCACGCGTCACCGAACTGGAGGCCCGCGTCGGCCGCGAGACCCACCGCATCGCCGTCGACCTGCTCTCCGCCGACGAATCCCGCCCGGGCGTCCGCGAAACCGTCCAGGGCCTGCTGGACATGGCCCGTGGCCTGGGCCTGGCGAACCTGCTCACGGACGACGGGGGGCGGCGGGAGCGGGTGGTGGCGCAGTGGGCGGCACTGCTGGACGAGACGCTGGGCTGAAGGTGCGGGCCTGAAGAGCGTTACCCTTTCCCCCATGCTTCTGATGCTCGTCCGACGCCGCCACGTGGACTACGTGCGCGTGACGAGCATGGGCTGTCGGCGCTCCGCCTGACCCAGCCCCCTCTGCCGTACTTCGGTACTTCCTTTCTTCCTTCCGGCACCCGGGGCCCCGCCCCACCCCCGGCGGCCGCCCCTGCCCCGTACACCCTGCGGACGCACCTCATGACGCACACTTCGACGACCCCGTCGTACGACCTGCTCCCGATCATCGACCTCTCCGCCGCCGACCGCGGCCCCCAGGCCCGTGCACTGCTCCACTCCCAGCTGCACAGCGCCGCCCACGACGTGGGCTTCTTCCAGCTCGTCGGGCACGGCGTGAGCCAGGCCGAGACCGAGCGGCTCGTGCAGGCCATGCATGCTTTCTTCCGGCTGCCCGAGGCCGACCGGCTCGCCCTCGACAACGTCAACTCGCCCCATTTCCGCGGCTACACACGCACCGGCGACGAGCGCACGGGCGGAAGCAGGGACTGGCGCGACCAGCTCGACATCGGCGCCGAGCGGCCGGCGCGGACACCCGGTCCCGGCGAGCCCGCCTACTGGTGGCTGGAGGGCCCCAACCAGTGGCCCGCCGCCCTCCCCGAACTGCGCACCGCCGCGCTCGCCTGGATCGACCGGCTGAGCGCGGTCGCCCAGCGGCTCCTGCACGAGCTGCTCACCGCCATCGGCGCACCCGCCGACTTCTACGACGGGATCTTCGGCGCCCACGCCCACCCGCACCTGAAGCTCGTGCGCTACCCGGGAACTGCCGCTGACGGCGCCGACCAGGGCGTCGGCGCCCACAAGGACTACGGCTTCCTGACCCTCCTGCTGCAGGACCGGGTCGGCGGCCTGCAGGTGGAGCGCGAGGACGGCCGGTTCCATGACGTGCCGCCACTGGAGGGCGCCTTCGTCGTCAACCTCGGCGAGCTGCTGGAGGTGGCGACCAACGGCTACCTGGTCGCCACCAGCCACCGAGTGGTGTCCCCGCCCGGCGCCACAGAGCGCTTCTCCGTGCCCTTCTTCTACAACCCGCGGCTGGACGCGAAGGTCGAGCCCCTGCAGTTCCCGCACGCGACAACGGCCCCCGGAGTCACCGACGACCCGGCCAACCCCCTGTTCGCCGAATACGGCTACAACGAGCTGAAGGGCAAACTGAGGGCCCACCCGCCAGTGGCCGAGCGACACCACGGGAACCTGCTCACCCCGGCGTGATCAACGCCATGCCAGGCGCGCGGGGCTGCATCGATTTGCGGCTCCGCCGCCTGGGCGCGACCAGCCACAACAGCCCGCAGTCGCCCGCGCTCCTGCCGTCACCCCTCAGTGGGCGATGTCCCCGTACCCCTCGATCTCCTGAGGCGACCGAGACCCCGGCCCCACATACCGCGCAGACGGCCGGACAAGCCGCCCCGTCCGCTTCTGCTCCAGAATGTGCGCCGACCACCCCGCCGTACGGGCACACGTGAACATCGACGTGAACATGTGCGCAGGGACCTCGGCGAAGTCGAGAACGATCGCCGCCCAGAACTCCACGTTCGTCGCGAGCACCCGATCCGGCCGCCGCGCATGCAGCTCCGCCAGGGCGGCCTTCTCCAGCGCCTCCGCCACCTCGAACCGCGGAGCGCCCAGCTCACGAGCCGTACGCCGCAGCACGCGCGCGCGTGGGTCCTCGGCCCGGTACACCCGGTGCCCGAAGCCCATCAGCCGCTCCCCCTTGTCGAGGGCCTGCTTGACGTACGCCTCCGCGTCCCCCGTCCGCTCGATCTCCTCGATCATGCCGAGCACACGGGACGGGGCACCGCCGTGCAGCGGACCGGACATGGCTCCTACGGCACCGGAGAGCGCCGCGGCCACATCCGCACCGGTGGAGGCGATGACGCGGGCGGTGAAGGTGGACGCGTTCATGCCGTGCTCGGCGGCCGAGGTCCAGTAGGCGTCTACGGCCGCGACATGCTTCGGGTCCGGCTCGCCGCGCCAGCGGATCATGAAGCGCTCGGTGATCGACTGCGCCTTGTCGATCTCGCGCTGCGGAACCATGGGCCGCCCCTGACCGCGGGCGGACTGGGCGACGTAGGAGAGCGCCATGACGGCCGCCCGGGCCAGGTCCGCGCGCGCCTGCTCGGCGTCGATGTCCAGCAGCGGTTTCAGGCCCCATACGGGCGCCAGCATGGCCAGGGCCGACTGGACGTCCACCCGGATGTCGCCGGAGTGCACGGGGATCGGGAACGGTTCGGCGGGCGGCAGACCGGGGTTGAAGGCGCCGTCGACCAGCAGCCCCCACACGTTTCCGAACGAGACGTGACCGACCAGGTCCTCGATGTCGACGCCCCGGTACCGAAGGGCGCCGCCCTCCTTGTCCGGTTCGGCGATCTCCGTCTCGAACGCGACGACTCCCTCGAGTCCGGGTACGAAGTCGGACATCAGGCGGCTCCTCGTGATGTGTACGACAGAAGTGGCTGGCGGCTCGGCCGCTGGATCCCCGGTCGGTCGTGCGACTCGCGGTCCTGGGTGGCCACCCTGGTGATGCCCCGTACGGCTGCTCACTCAACCGGAACGGCATCAGCACGATATCCCCGAGTGCCACATTTGGGGAGAGTGCGCGGCACTCAGTGCCACATCCGGCTCTTCGATGATGACCGACATCATGCCGAACGGCACCTGCACATACGGCAAGATGACCGCGTGAACGATCGAGACGCCCACCCCCTCGACCCCGCCGCCATGCGCAAGCAGTACCGGGCCGAGGGTCTCGCCGAGTCCGATCTGGCCGCCACTCCGGTGGCGCAGTTCGCGCACTGGTTCGAACAGGCGGCGACGGAGGCCCACCTCTTCGAGCCGAACGCCATGGTCGTCTCCACGGCGAACGCCGAGGGCCGGTCCAGCTCCCGCACGGTGCTGCTCAAGCAGTTCGACGAGCAGGGCTTCGTCTTCTACACCAACTACGACTCCCGCAAGGCCCGCGACCTCGCGGAGAACCCGTACGTCTCGCTGCTCTTCCCCTGGCACCCGATGGCACGCCAGGTCATCGTCTCGGGCATCGCGCGCCGCACCGGCCGCGACGAGACCGCCGCCTACTTCCGCACCCGCCCGCACGGCTCCCAGCTGGGCGCCTGGGCCAGCGCCCAGTCCACGGTCATCCCCTCACGCGCCGAACTCGACGCCTCGTACGCCGAACTCGAGGCCCGCTACCCGGAGGGCGAACAGGTCCCGGTCCCCCCGAACTGGGGCGGCTTCCGGGTGGCCCCGCAGACGGTGGAGTTCTGGCAGGGCCGCGAGAACCGGCTGCACGACCGGTTGCGGTACCTGGCGGAGACGGACGGGGGCTGGCGGGTGGAGCGGCTGAGTCCCTGAGGGCCCGCTGGAAATCCCCGAGAACGCAGACGACCCGCGAGCTCGGGTTCCTCCGCCTCAGCGGAGGAGCCGGCCGGACGTACCGGCGAGCTCGCGGGTCGGGTGACTGCGTTGGATTGGGCCGGCTGCGTGTATCTCGCACACGCTGGTCCGGCGCCGAACCGAGTACGACGGCGGGCCACTAGCCCGCAGCCACCTCTTCCGTCCGGTATGCATACATCTGCCGAACCACCCCCTCTCTGAAGTAACAGCAACACTAGGAAGCCGTAGGGCACGGATCAACCGGTTTTTCGAGATGTTGACGGAGCTCCTTCCGGCCGGAAGGAGTATCCGTATCCGTCGCCCCGCTGGAGGAGCCGCAGATTCCGGTGGCGGACGTTGAACCGGCCTTCCGGTGTGGTGAGGCTGTGCTGCCCGTTGGCTCGGACGGAGATGCGCCCAGTCCACGTGCCCGCCCACCTGCCGATCGGGACCGTGGCTCGTACGAGGTCACCGGTGACGTATCCGAAGTGCTGCTTGGTCCGAGCTCGCTGGAGGCGAGGGAAGCCGAAGCGGTCCGGGGTCGTGCGGGCGTACGAGCCACGCCCTGTCGCCTTGACTACGAGCACCTGGCGAGGCAATCGGACGATCGCGTCGCCGTTCTCGTAGTCCAGGGATCCGACGGATAAAGCGTCGAGGGTGTGCGTCTTTCCCAGTCCCATGGCAGTGCGGTTTTCCTTGGTGCGCACGCCGGGCCAGGTGTGTACGGGGCTGCTGAGGGTAGAGAGCGCGTCCTTGAGCTGCCAGCGGGTCGCGTTCATGACGGCGGCGTCATGGAGTGGCGCCATCATGTGCTGGAGGATCTTCGCGAGGAGGTCGGGGCGATCAGCGAGAAAGACCTCGACGGGGGTGCTGCCTTTTGCTTCGTTGCACGGGACGCAGGCGAGGACGAGGTTGGAGATGCGGCTTGAACCACCTCGGCTGCGGGGTCTGACGTGCTCGATGTTCAGGCGTACTCCAGCGGCGCCACAGTAGGCGCACGCGCTGTTCCACTTGGCGTGCAGGTAGGCGCGCACGTCGGTTCCGGCGAGTGTTCCTTGCGTGTATTCGGCACCGGTGAGAGGTCTGCCCGTGCTCATCGCGTGGGTGTCGAAGGCGACGCTTTCCACGTGGATTTCGGTGACGGGTGCATATCGGCAGAGGCTGGCTGCCTGGGAGTGGGTCGTGTCGACGCGGTGGCGAAGTGAGGGTGGCAGCCATCCCGCGGCGCGCGGTCGGTTGTGTGAACGAGGCGCCCGATAACGGCAGTTGGCCGAGCGTCGCCTTTGTCGGTAGCCAGCGCGTTGTTGCATGCACTTACGGATCTGGTCGCCGCGGTGCTGGAGTTCGACCGAGACGAGGCCGCGTCGGACGGTGACGGTGGCGCCGTGTTCGTTGACTTCCTTCTTCTCGTCGGTGAGGGCGAGTCCGGTGCCTTTGGAGCCGGGATCGATGCGCAGTTGCACGCCTTCGACTTCTGATTCGGCGAGAGTGCGGTCCTTCAGGCGGATGGTGAACGGCACCTGTCGAGCGACTACTGCCCGTCCCTTGCCCAACAGTTCGCGGGCTCGAGCGGGGTGGCACGGCATGAGCGGCCGGCCGTCCTTGGAGAGGACGAAGACCCTGCTCGCGCCGACACCGCCTGTGTACGACTGCTTGTACGTGGGAGCGTCACCGCTCCCATTCTCTGCCGCCTCCGCTGCCGGAGCAGCGTTCTTGGCGTGACGCCGACGGGCTCTGGTGCCGCGCCCGCCGGTCTCCCCTCGCCCATGTTCCCTGCCGGTGTCCCGCACGGTGGCGGGGTGTCCATAGGCCGTTTCGTCCCTGCTCCCAGGGGTGTCTGCTCCCACGGATTCCAGAGCAGGCTGCTGAGGAAGCACAGCCTGGTGGGTCTGCTCGCCTGCAGGAAACGTAGTCATCGGTGCACCTCCCTGATCTCTCTGATCGTGATGACTTGGGCTGGTCACTCGACCCGGCTTCCTTAAGAAGGCAGGCCCCGATTCGCGATCGGTGAAGCGAGTGACCTCCTTTCAGCACGTGAAGGAAACGCTAGTGATCAACATGGTCCGCGCAAGGTCGAATCGACAGATGGCGCTCATTCGTGCGAAGAATCCCAAATCCTCGAACGCGTACCCGATCTTGCTGCTAGACGGGTGATCGTCCGGGACCTCCGTTAGCGTTCCGCGCATGACGGAGCGGCGTGCGATTCTCAGTGGTTCGGTGTTCGAGGAGCAGATCGGGTATGCCCGGGCCGTGGTCGACGGGGACTGGGTGCATGTGTCGGGGACGACGGGGTTCGACTACGGGGCCATGACGATCTCCGACGACGTGGTGGAGCAGGCCGAGCAGTGTCTGCGGAATGTCGGGGCGGCGCTCGCGGAGGCGGGGTGTGGGTTCTCCGATGTGGTGCGGGTGCGGTATCTGCTGCCTGAGAGGGCGGACTTCGAGCCTTGTTGGCCGGTGTTGCGGCGGGCGTTCGGGGAGGTGCGGCCTGCGGCGACGATGCTGGTGTGTGGGCTGGCTGATCCTCGTATGAAGATCGAGATCGAGGTGTATGCGCGGCGGCGGGGGCTGCGGATCGAGGCCGTGCACGGGGAGGGCATGTTGGAGGAGTGGCGGTACGTGCACAACGCCGTTGTGCCGCCTGCCGCGATGTCGCTGGGCGAGGCGCGGGAGCGGCTCGGGCGGTATCGGCTGGAGAACGCGTACCTCGGGGACGTACTCGTCGGGTGTTCCACTGTGCGGCCGCCCGCGGGGGAGGACGCCGTGGCGACCGTTATTGCGCGCGTGCTGCCCGAGTACCGGAGGCGGGGGTTCGGGGCGGCCCTGTACGAGCGGGGGCTCGCCCACGCGCGTGTGCTGGGTGCGCGGGTCGTTGAGACGTGTGTGCTGGCCGCAAATGAGGACGGGCTGCTCTTCGCCCGGAAGCACGGCTTCGACGAGGTCGAGCGGTATGTGCTGGACGGGGTAAGCGATCTGTGGATTGATCTTCGGCTGTCCGCGGGCGGATCATAGGAGAGAGAGCAGGACACAGGTGCACGGCGTACAACGATTCCTTCAATCTTGGGGAACTCGGTGTGTGCTGCGTCACGTTCCAGTTAGATGATTGCGAGTGAGCGAACCGACGCGCCGTACGTGCGGACGCAGCTTGGCAGGGGGTCCAGGTGAGTGCTTCCCGGCGTAGTGGGACCACCGACGAGCTGGGGCCCGATGAGCCCGAGCGGGTCGGCCCGGTGGGTCCTGACGGCTCCGATCTGCTGGCCGCGCTGCTCGACGGGATGGACGCGGCGCTGTGTGCGTTCGATGCGGACGGGGTCGTGACCCATTGGAACCGTGAGGCGGAGCGGATTCTGGGGTGGACCGCTGCCGAGGCGGTGGGGCGGCACGGGTTCGCCGGGTGGGCCGTGCGGGAGGCCGACGCCGAGGAGGTCGAGGGGCGGCTGATGTCCGCCATGGAGTCGCCCGGGCGGCAGGTGCATGAGTTCGCGTTGCTGACCAAGGACGGCGGGCGGGTGCTCGTCAGGACGCAGTCTGCGGCCGTGCGTGGGCCCGAGGGGAAGCCTGCCGGGCTGTACTGCGCCTTCAGCGAGGTGCATGCGCAGATCGATCTGGAGCGGTCCATTGCCCTGAGCGAGGCGTTGTTCGAGGACGCGAGCTGGGGCGTGGTGCTTGTCGATGCCGATCTGCGGCCTGCTGTGGTGAATGCTCATGCGGCGCGTTCGCTCGGGATCGGGCGTACGTCGGCGCTGGGGCGGCCGCTCGGGGAGTTGCTGGCCCAGGGTGTGGAGGAGCTGGAGAGCGCGCTCACGCATGTGCTGGCGGAGGGGGCGCCGCCTGCGCCGGCCGAGATCTGGGTCAGTGTGCGTACGCCGGAGGGCGAGCAGCGGCGGTGCTGGCGGTGCGGGTTCGTGCGGCTGGCTTCACCGCTTGCGGAGGAGCCGGTGCCGTTGGGTGTGGGCTGGCTCTTCCAGGACGTGACCGAGGGCAAGCAGGGGGAGCAGGAGGCGGCGCTGCTGCGCTTCCGGACGAACCAGTTGCACCGGGCGGCTCGGGCGGCGGCCGAGTGTGAGGATCCGCGGGAGGCTGCGACGGTTCATCTGGACTTCGCGCTCGCCGGGTTCGCCGATCATGCGTTGATCGACCGGGTGGCGGGCGGTGCGGTGGCCGACGGGGAGGCGGAGGGGCCGGTACGGCTGGTGCGGGTCGCCGCGACGCCTTCCGGGGCGCCGGGGCCGAGTCTGCTGACCGGGCAGGCGGGGTTGCCGGTGCGGTACGGGCAGGGGCATCCGGCGTTGCAGTGCGTGGAGCGGACGGGGTCCGTGCGGGCGAGTGTCGGGTCTGTGCCGGCCGATCAGGCGCGGGAGTGGGCGCGGGCTCGGCAGTGGCCGTCGGATGCGGTGCATGCGTTGTGTGCGGTGTTGCGGAGCCGGGGGCGGACTTTGGGGGTTGTGACGTTTTTGCGTGGGGCTGGGCGGAGTCAGTTCGAGCGGGTGGATGCGGCGTACGCGGAGGATGTCGCGGTGAGGATCGCGGCGGCGTTGGATCTGTCGGGGGTCGTGGGGCGGGAATAGCGGGCCCTGCCGCCCTCCGCCACCGCCGCTGGGAGATCCGGTCCCTGTCGCCCTTCGCTACCGCCGGTAGAAGATCCGGTCCCCGTACTCCTCCATCACGCGGCCGTTCCACTCGTGGCCGCCGTCCACGTTGCCCGAGCGCAGGAGCGGTGGTTCGATGCCGCGTTCCGCGAGGGTGCCGGCTGCTGTGGCCATGACTGCCTGGAGGAGGGCGCTGGTGACGACCGTCGAGGCGGGGGCGAAGGGGGCCTGGATGGTGTCGAGGGTGAGGGTCGCGTCGCCGAGGGCGATCTTGGAGTCGAGGACGATGTCGCAGTGGTCCTTCAGGTACGTGCCCGAGACGTGGCGGGAACGTGTTTCCGTCGCGTACGCCACCGAGGTGACGCCGATGACCCGTACGCCGAGTGCGCGGGCGTTCATGGCCATCTCGACGGGGAGGGCGTTACGGCCGGAGAGGGAGATGATCACCAGGACGTCGCCCGCGCGCAGCGGGGAGGTGTCCAGCACCGCGCTGGCGAGTCCGTCGACCCGCTCCAGGGCGGAGCCCAGTGTGGCCGGCATCACGTCGACGCCGACGACGCCGGGTACGGCGAGCAGGTTCATCAGGGCGAGGCCGCCCGCGCGGTAGACGACGTCCTGGGCGGCGAGGGAGGAGTGTCCGGCGCCGAATGCGAAGAGGCGGCCCCCGTCGGCGACGGTGTCGGCGATCAGGGTGCCGGCCGCGGCGATGCTGTCGGCCTCCTCGTCGCGGACCCGTTGCAGGAGGTCGATCGCGGCGTCGAAGAACTGGCCGGCCAGTTTGCCCTCGCTCATGCGGGTCCTTCCGGGGGCGGCGTCGGTGTCGGTGTCTGTGCTGTGTCGCGGATCACCGTGCGGTCTGGACCAGTGCGCTGTCAATACGGGCGTCCGGCCGGGCCCGCACACCTGCTCGGATACGGCCGAATACTCGCGGGTACACCCGCGTAACCCCCTGGTTCCAACGGCGCGGCACGGTTGTCAGTGGTATGCGTCAGAATTGAATCCAGGGCCAGCGCACGCGCCGGGAAGCCGTTCGTGCTTCCGGCAGATCTCATCGAGGGGCACGTATGTCCGGACTGATCGACACCACGGAGATGTATCTCCGCACCATCCTCGAGCTGGAGGAGGAAGGTGTGGTCCCCATGCGCGCCCGGATCGCCGAGCGGCTCGACCAGAGCGGGCCGACCGTCAGCCAGACGGTGGCGCGGATGGAGCGCGACGGCCTGGTGTCCGTCGCCAGCGACCGCCACCTGGAGCTCACGGACGAGGGCCGCCGGCTCGCCACGCGCGTGATGCGCAAGCACCGGCTCGCGGAGTGTCTGCTCGTCGACGTGATCGGTCTGGAGTGGGAGCAGGTGCACGCGGAGGCGTGTCGCTGGGAGCACGTGATGAGCGAGGCCGTGGAGCGGCGCGTGCTCGAGCTGCTGCGGCACCCGACCGAGTCGCCGTACGGCAACCCGATCCCGGGTCTGGAGGAGCTGGGCGAGAAGGACGGCGCGGACCCGTTCCTGGACGAGGGCATGGTGTCGCTGGCCGACCTCGACCCGGGCGTGGAGGGCAAGACGGTCGTCGTGCGCCGTATCGGCGAGCCGATCCAGACGGACGCGCAGCTGATGTACACCCTGCGCCGGGCGGGTGTGCAGCCCGGTTCGGTGGTGAGCGTGACGGAGTCGGCGGGCGGTGTGCTGGTCGGCAGCGGCGGCGAGGCCGCCGAGCTGGAGGCGGACGTCGCCTCTCACGTGTTCGTCGCCAAGCGCTGAGCCGTCGACTTCGAGCCGTCAACTTCCGGGACGTGGGGGGCAGTTGGGGTGTCCCGCCGGTTTTCTGCACGGCGGGGCGGGGGCGGGCCGGGGTGAGAATTCTGTGCGGCGAAATCGGAGCGCTCGGACGGTTCGCGTGCGAGGCTGTCGCGTGAGGCATATGACCGGAGGGGGCGGGAGGATGTGCCGCAGACGTGTGGAGGGCCCCGGCGCCGTGTGGCGCCGGGGCCTGTCCTCCCCTGTGCTGACCCGGAGCCCCGAGCTCTCAGGGTCATCCCCTTCGGACCGTTTTCCCCGAGCGGTCCGCCTCCCGCTGAAGATCTCCCCTCGGCGGCGGCGATCATTCCTTGAGCGAGGTCACTCGTACGAGGGGTGTTGCCCGCACAAACAGCATTCTCGAATACCCATTCGATAGTCTCCGGGTGACGAGTCACGCGGAATGTGCGCTTCAGGAGTGAGTACACAGGGCTTCAGGTGAGTGCCCAGCACAGGCAGCTGCACGGCAACGGCAGGACACGGTTCACAGGACCGGCCGGCTCGAGCGGGAGCGAGCGGTCCGAGCGGAGCTAGGGGGGTGCCAGGACCATGGCGCGACGCATCGACGTGACCGGGGCGGGCGGCGTACGACTTGCGGCGTGGGAGTTCGGCGACCCTCCCAAGACCGACCCGGCGATCAGCGTGGCGGAGCCCGCGATTCCGTCGCAGTTCACGGGTGAGCGGGCCGCCCCGCCCGGCCACCAGGACCACGCTCCCGGCGTGCTGTTACTGCACGGCCTGATGGGCCGCGCCTCGCACTGGGCGTCCACCGCCCGCTGGCTCTCCGAGCGGCATCGCGCCGTCGCACTCGACCAGCGCGGCCACGGCCAGAGCGGCAAGCCCCCGCAGGCCTCCTTCACCCGCGAGGCGTATGTCGAGGACGCGGAGGCCGCTCTCGAACAGCTCGGCCTCGCACCGGCCGTCCTCATCGGCCATGCGATGGGTGCGCTGACCGCCTGGCAGCTCGCCGCGAAGCGGCCCGACCTGGTTCGGGGCGTGATCATCTGCGACATGCGGGCCTCCGCGCTGGGTGCCGCCTCGCAGCGGGAGTGGGCGGACTGGTTCAAGGCCTGGCCCGTTCCCTTCGCCACGCTCGCCGACGTACGGAAGTGGTTCGGTGAGGACGATCCCTGGGTGGAGCGGCCGAATGCGGCGCGGGGGGAGTTCTACGCCGAGGTGATGCATGAGTCTCCCGACGGGTGGCGGCCCGTTTTCGATCCCGAGCAGATGCTGAAGTCCCGGGAGACGTGGGTGTACGACGCGCACTGGGAGGAGCTGGCGCAGGTCAGGTGTCCGGCGTTGGTGGTGCGGGGGTTGGACGGGGAGTTGGGGCGGGCGGAGGCGCAGGAGATGGTGCGGGTGCTGCCCCGGGGGGAGTACGCGGAGGTGGCTGATGCGGGGCATCTTGTGCACTATGACCAGCCGGAGGCGTGGAGGGCGGCTATTGAGCCGTTTCTTGACGGCGTGATGGTGTGAGTTGTGCGCCTGTTCGCTCGGGGGGTTCTGTTGTGTGGCGGGTGCGGGTTGTGTGTGGCTTGTCGCGCAGTTCCCCGCGCCCCTGAGGGCGCGTTGCAGGTGTCCCCGCGTCATGAGGGGAGCGTCAGCCCTTGCTCACGGCCATCAGGATCTCCGGCAGGCGGGCTGCCGTTCGTGGTGCTGCCAGGCGTAGGCCCGCCAGTGTGATGGCCGCTCCGTATGCCGCGCCTGCCGG
The DNA here is from genome assembly GCF_042893105.1 of Streptomyces sp. NPDC001663. Classification (NCBI taxonomy): domain Bacteria; kingdom Bacillati; phylum Actinomycetota; class Actinomycetes; order Kitasatosporales; family Streptomycetaceae; genus Streptomyces; species Streptomyces sp. NPDC001663. Next base: position 243,256 of record NZ_JBIAUR010000007.1, read on the forward strand.
GAGCAGTAGCCAGCCCCAGTCGTCGCCGTTCTTTGCCACGTTCGCCCAGATCGTTGCCGTGATGATCGGAGCGGACAGGAGGGCTGCCGAGACCATGCCGCCGAAGATGGAGATCCAGGCGAGGCCGGTCTGGCCGGGGGCGACGTTCTTGTAGCCCTCCTGGGGGATGGAGTACGGGAAGCGGGCGGAGGTCCAGGCGCCGGTCGCGAGCATCGCGCCGAGGAGGGCGAAGGAGAGGCCGAGGACCTCGGGGAGGCGGGGCCAGTCGCCGAGCATCGCGGTCGTCAGGACGGTCACGAGGGTGGCGTACGGCAGGGTGATCACCAGCAGTGCGAGGGCCCGGCCGCGCAGTTCGACGTAGGCGTCGTGAGCGGACGAGATGGTCGTGGCGACCATCCAGAACGCGGAAGTGTCCTGCCCGAACTGGTTGTACATCTGGATGCCGAGCATCCCCGCGGCGAAGCACGCGAAGTAGACCGAGCCGGTGCCCTGCAGGGCGTTGAACACCGGCACGATCAGGCCGATGGCCAGCGAAGTCACCCAGGCCGCCTTGGTCTTGGGGTCGCGCCACACATAGCGCAGGCTGCGTTCCATGACCGTGCCGGTGCGGCCGGCGGGCAGGAGGCGGGCGAGGCCGGAGGAGGAGGTCCGCTCGCGGGCGCCCGGTTCGGTGGCGGCCTGGAGGGTGGAGCCGTCGGGCGAGGTCATGAGCTTGGTCAGGTGGCGCGACCACACGGCGATCAGGGCCACCAACGCGCCTGCGCTCAGCGCCAGTTGGGCGACCGCGACGCCGTAGGAGCCCTTGCTCACGGAGTGCACCGCGGCGATCGCCGAGGCGGGCGGCACCCACTGGAACACGTCGCCGACCGGGTCGAGTTGTGCCAGCCCGCTCGAACCCAGGTGCTGTGCCCCGAAGTTGACCAGCTGTGCCCCGATCGCGATGACCAGGCCGCTCAGCACCGCGAGGTCGCGGCCCTTGCGGCTGGTCAGCAGGCGGATGTTGGCGGCGGCGACGGCGCGCGCCAGGGCCACGCACACCAGCAGCGCGAGGACGACGGCGACGACACCGACGGCGAACGCCGCCCCGCCGTGCGCGAGAGTGACCACCGAGCCGGTCAGCAGGAGCAGGGTGAACAGCGGTCCGATGCCGACGAGTGAGGCCGCCAGCAACGCCCGTACCAGAGGCTGTGGTTGGAGCGGCAGCATGACCAGGCGGGTCGGGTCGAGGGTCTCGTCCCCGCCGGGGAAGAACAGCGGCATCACCGCCCAGCCGAGCGCCAGCACGGCGACCAGCAGCACGACCACCGCCTCGGCGTGCGCGTGCCCGCGCAGCGCGATCAGGCCGAGCAGCTGCAGCGCCCCGAAGAGCAGCACGACGGCGGCCGACACGACGTAGGCGGCCCGCCGCCCGCCCGACTGCTTCAGGCCGTTCTTCAGCAGCGACAGTTTCAGCCGTACGACGACGGGGGTGATGTTGCGCACGGGGCCGGCGTCGCCCGTCATCGGGCCCCGCCGCCCAGCCAGTCGAGGTCGGAGCCGGTGTTCCGGGCGCCCGCGCCGACGAGTTGGAGGAACGCCTCCTGCAGTGAGCGGGCCTCGCCGCGGACCTCGGCGAGCGTGCCGTGGGCGCGGATGCGGCCGGCGGCCATGACGGCGACCCAGTCGCACAGCGACTCGACGAGTTCCATGACGTGGGAGGAGAAGACGACGGTGGCGCCGGAGGCCGTGTACCGCTCGAGGACGCCCCGGATGGTCTGCGCGGAGACGGGGTCGACCCCCTCGAACGGCTCGTCCAGGAACAGGACTTCGGGATTGTGCAGCAGCGCGGCCGCGAGGCCGATCTTCTTGCGCATGCCGGTCGAGTAGTCGACGACGAGCTTGTGCTGGGCGCCGGCCAGGTCGAGCACGTCGAGCAGCTGCGTGGCCCGCTTGTCGACCTCGGCGCCGGGCAGGCCGCGCAACCGGCCGCTGTAGCCGAGCAGTTCACGCCCCGACAGCCGCTCGAACAGCCGCAGCCCCTCCGGCAGCACCCCGATCCGCGCCTTCACCGCCGCCGGGTCCCGCCACACGTCGTGCCCGACGACCTCGACGCTCCCCTGATCGGGCCGCAGCAGCCCGGTGACCATGGAGAGGGTGGTGGTCTTCCCGGCACCGTTCGGTCCGACCAGCCCGATGAACTTCCCCGCGGGCAGTTCCAGATCGATTCCGGCGACGGCAACTTGCTGCCCGAACCGTTTCCACAGGCCTTGTACACGTACGGCGGCTGACGTCATGCGAAAACACTAAGGGGCCGGGCTGCCGAGAGCAGGATCAGCGGTCCCGTCCGCAGGCGTAGGCAAGCGGCGAGATCAACTCCTCCGCATCCGGCAGCCACCGGTTCGCCGGCGTCGGACGGCACGCCCACTGGACGGCACCTCGCGACCCGAAGCGCGTGGGAGGCGCGGCCACGTACGAGCCCTCGCCCAGCGCGACCAGACTCAGCGACGACAGCGACCAGCCCAACTTGCGCACCAGCTCAGGTACCTTCACCGACGCACCGGGCAACACGAAGAAGTGCATCCGCCGGTCCGGCGTCAAAGTCACGGGACCGAGCGTCAACTCCATGCGCTCCATGCGCGCCAGCGCGAGGAACCCCGCGGTCTCCGGCACCTCGATCGCGTCGAACGTCAGGCCCGTCGGCAGCAGAATCGACGCCGTCGGCTGCTTCTGCCACATCCGCCGTGCGACCGTCGCACTGCCGGTGGCCTGCGTCGCCCAGTCCTCCCGCGCCGGATGCGCGCCTGGCGCGGCGCACGCGGCATCGCCGCAGGAGCAGCACTGCACCCCGTCGACGGCTTCCAGCCAGGTGCCGGGGAAGACGTCCCAGTGGCGCTCCTCGGCGTAGCGTACGGCGGTCTCCAGCAGCGATTCGCCGCGCTGCTTCGGAATCTGAGCGGCTTCGGTGCCCGCGATCGTCTCTTCCACGGTGAACTCAACTCCCGCATCCACCTCGGGTTACGGGGGTAACGCGCGCGGGGGAGGGGCATCGATTCCGTATCTGGGGCGCATGGATGCATCTGTGGGGGCGCGCGGGAGGAACCTCGGCCCGGACTGGGTAGCCACGCTTGGGGTCGGCTTCCGCCTTTACCCCGGCAATCCTCGCATGCCTCGCATTTTCGGTATGTCCGCGGGGCATTGATCTTCGAGGCCGATCTTTTCGCTCGGAGGAGCAGGGCGTTCGGTCACGTAAGGCACGCCAACTCGGTGCGTGGGCAGGCACCGCAGCCACAGGGGGTACGCCATGGCCGCAAGGCCTCTCGTCGCGCGGCAGCCGAACGAACGGCTGCAGGCGCTCATCCAGGAGGCGGGGTGCTCGAACGCCGGGCTCGCCCGCCGGGTCAACATGTGCGGCGCCGAGCACGGCCTCGACCTGCGCTACGACAAGACGTCCGTGGCCCGCTGGCTGCGCGGCCAGCAGCCGCGGGGCCGGGCGCCCGCGATCATCGCGGAGGCGCTGGGCCGCAAGCTCGGCCGTACGGTCACGATCGACGAGATCGGCATGGCCAACGGCAAAAACCTTGCTTCGGGTGTCGGTCTCCAGTTCTCGCCGACGGTGCTGGGGGCCATCGAGCAGGTCTGCGAGCTGTGGCGCAGCGACGTGGGCCGGCGGGACTTCCTGTCCGGCTCGTCCGTCGCCGCGTCCGCGCTCGTCGAGCCGAGCCGCGACTGGCTGATCTCCTCGCCGGACTCGCAGGTGGCGCGCTCGGCGGGCCCGCGGGTCGGGCAGTCCGACGTGGCGGCGGTGCGGGCGATGACCCAGGCGCTCGTGGACCTGGACCACCAGTACGGCAGCGGGCATGTGCGGCCGGTCGTCGTGCACTACCTCAACAGCGTCGTCTCGGGGCTGCTGGCGGGGTCGTACCGGGAGGCCGTCGGGCGCGATCTCTTCGCCGCGGTGGCCCGACTGACCGAGCTCGCGGGCTACATGGCCGTCGACACCGGTCAACCGGGCCTGGCCCAGCGGTACTACATCCAGGCGCTGCGGCTCGCACAGGCCGCCGGCGACCGTGGTTACGGCGGCTATGTGCTCGCCGCCTCCATGAGCCACCTCGCCGCACAGCTCGGAAACCCGCGCGAGATCGCCCAGTTGGCGCGGGCGGCGCAGGAGGGGGCGCGTGGGCGCGTGACACCGCGCGCGGAGGCGATGTTCTATGCCGCGGAGGCACGCGGGCACGCGTTGATGGGCGACGCGCGGGCGGCCCAGGTGGCGTCCGGGCGGTCGGTGACCGCGCTGGAGTCGGCCGACGCCTCGTCCGGGGACGACCCGGCGTGGATCACGCACTTCGACGAGGCGTATCTGGCGGACGAGTTGGCGCACTGCCACCGGGACCTCGGACAGGCCGAGGCGGCGGCGCGATGCGCGCAGGAGTCCCTGACCGGGCTGCCCGAGACGAAGGCGCGCAGGCGGGCCATCGGCTATGTGCTGCTGGCCAGCGCGCAGGTGCAGCAGCGGGAGATCGAGCAGGCCTGCAACACGGGCCTGAAGGCCGTGGAGCTGCTCGAGTCCCTACGCTCCAACCGGGGCGCCGAGTATCTGGAGGACTTCCAGCAGCGGCTGGAGCCGTTCCGGGACGAGCCGGTGGTGCGGGAGTTCGGGGCGCGGGTGGAGCTGCAGGCGGCGGCGTGAAACGGGCGACCGGCCGTTGCGTGAAGCTGCGGGAAACGGCCGGTTGCCGCGCAGAAACGGTCGGGAAGGGTGACATATACAGCGGTCTGTAGAGCGGTTCTGTTACCGCTGTCACAGGTAGGGAGGTTGCGGCCTGAGCTGCGTGGCACCCGGCTCGGGGGACCCGGTAGCGTGAGCCGACGATTCACAAGGTCCCCCATTAGTAGGAGTCCCGGTGACGCAGAGTGGACAGGGCGAGGAGCCCTCGCAGCGCCAGGCGCGCGAAGGCATCGTGCTGCCCTCGGACGGCGGCGAGCCCTTGCTGCCGGGCATGCTGGGCGGACAGACCGGCCACCAGGCCGGCCCGTACGCCGGCCAGCAGAGCGGCCCCTACAACGGTCAGCAGAGCGGTCCGTACGGCGGGGCGCAGAGCGGCACGTACGGCGGCCAGCAGACCGGCGCCTCGGCCCCGCCCGAGGGCCAGGCCTGGGGCACGCCGTGGGGTCCCGAACAGCAGCAGTACCAGCCCCAGAGCCCGGCCCCGCAGCCGGGCCAGGGCTGGCCCGCGCCGCCGGACCAGTCGTGGGGAGCACCCGAGCCGTCCCAGCCGCTGCCCCCGGAGGGCACCCCGGCGCAGCCGTACGGGGGCCCGCCCCGGATATCGCAGCCGGCGGCGAACATGCCGCTGCCGCCCGCCGCTGCCGACGGCGGCCAGAGCCTGCCGCTGCCCCCGGCCGTCGACGAGGGCGCCACCCAGTACATACCGCCGGTCGCCGGCCCCGGGGGAGCCGGGCAGTATCTGCCGCCCGTCGCCGCGGCGGCGGACGAGCAGGCGACGCAGTACATACCGCCCGTCGCGCCCGGCGCGCTGCCGCCCGAGGTGCAGGGCGGTGAGTCCGTCTCCGAGGCGACGCAGTTCCTGGGGCGCGCGCCGTACGCCGGTGCCGGTCCGCTGCCGCCGGCTTCCGGACCCGACGCCGAGGCCACTCAGTACATCCCGCCCGTGACCGGCGCCGGGGCGCCGTACGGCATGCCGCAGGGCGGGGACCGGCAGCCGCCAGCGGAGTTCGACAACCTCTTCCGCAGCGGGCCGGGCGGCGAGAGCCCGGCCGCGGCCACGCAGTATCTGCCGCGCTTCGAGCAGCCCGAGGCCGCCCCCTACGGCCAGCCCGCCCCGCAGGCCTCGTACGCCCAGCCCGGCCCCTCCTACGCCCCGCCGGGCGACGGCGGCCGCGGCGGCCGGCCCCGGTCGCGGGTGCCGCTCATCGCAGCCGTCGGCATCGGCATCGTCGTCCTCGGTGTCGGCGCCGGTGCGCTGCTCGCCGGCGGCGGGGGCGACGACGGCGGTGACAAGAACCAGCCGGTGTCCGCCACGGCCCCCGCGACCGACGGCTCCGCCTCGCCGTCCGCCGACCCGGCGAAGCAGCAGGCGGTCGCCCTGGACAAGCTGCTGGCCGACAGCGGTGACAGCCGGGCCTCGGTGATCCGCGCGGTGGCGAACGTGAAGGGGTGCAACAACCTGGACACGGCCGCCTCCGACCTGCGCGACGCGGCCAAGCAGCGCAACCAGCTGGTCACCCGGCTGTCCGGGCTGTCCGTCGACAAGCTGCCGAACAACGCCGCGCTGACCGACGCCCTCACCAAGGCGTGGCAGGCGTCCGCGTCGGCCGACAACCACTACGCGGCCTGGGCCGACCAGGTCGCCGGCAACAAGAAGAGCTGCAGGAAGGGCCAGGCCCGCGGCACCGGCCAGACCCAGGCCGGCAACCGGGCGAGCGGCACCGCGAGCCAGCAGAAGGTCAAGGCCGCACAGCTGTGGAACGCGATCGCGAAGACGTACGGCCTGACCCAGCGCCAGCCGGTCCAGCTGTGACCCGCGACTGAGCCGCGGACGTGAGCGCGGGCGTGGGCCTCGGTCCGCGTCCGCGCTCTGTCAGTTCACGTCCGCGCTCTCCAGCGTCTTCGTCATGTCGACGAACCCCTCCTGCGCCGCCACGAGTTGACCCTGCCGTACGACCTGGAGGGTCACGTCGGCGTTGACCAGGCGGGAGAAGCCGATGCCGGCCAGCCGGCCCTCGGAACCCCAATGCAGCGTCGGCGTGAGTCCGCCCGTGTCGACCTTCAGCCCGTCGTCGAGGGCCTTGCGCACGGTCTGGGAGGTGACCTCGCCGCCGCCCAGCGAATCGACGACGGCCTTGAACACGGTGTAGGCGATCCAGGTCGTCTGCACTCCGGCGTCCGCGGCGTCGATGCGGTTGTCGCCGAAGGCCTGCTGCTGGATCACCTTCTTCATGCCGTCCCAGCGCGCATCGCTCGCGGGCGGGTACCAGCCGGTGATGTACGAGCCCTCGTACGGCCCCGACTGCCCGCCGGACTCGTTGATCACCGTCTGGTCGACGCTGTCGAGGGTGGCCGCGGTGCGCACCGTCGGGTAGTCCTCGCGGGCGCGCCGGAAGGAGTCCATGAAGGTGTCGGTGCGGTCCCCGAGCGCGGGAATCACGCACCCCTTCTTCGCCGGGTTGCCGGTCGCTGCCCCGAGGGCCCTCTGCGACGGCGCCGAGTACTCGGTGGTGTCGTCCGCCGCCCGCTGGTCGACCGCGTCCGCGTGCCCGCCCGCCTTCAGACCGGAGTCCAGCATGGGCGGCAGTTCGTCGCCCGCGATGCTGTCGGGCCGGATCAGCGCGACGGGGCCGCAACTGCCGGCGAGTTCCTTGCCGAGGCCGGCCAGCAGGGCGGGCTGGCCGCCGTTGACCGGGTAGGACAGCGGGCTGGTGAACTCGGAGTTGGTGACGCCGTAGCCGCCTATGAAGGGGATGCCGGCGCCTTCCAGCTCGGGCAGGTAGGAGTCGCCGTACTGGCTGTAGGAGCCGACGACCGCGACGACGTTCTCCTTGACGGCGTACGTGGCGCACTTCGCGGCGGCCACGCTGTCGTTGTGGTCGTTGCAGGTCAGGACCTTCAGCTTGCGGCTGTTGATGCCGCCGCGGGAGTTGATCCAGCGGGCGTAGGCCTTCGCGAAGGCGGGCATGCCGGGCTTGTTGGTCGCGTTGGTCTCTTCCGGCGCCCAGGTCATGACGGTGATCGAGTCATCCCCGGAGCCCCCCGTGGCACCGGGGATGACCCCGCAACCGGCGGCGAGCGACGCACAGACGGCCAGTGCCCCCGCCGAGAGGGCGGTGGCTCTGACGGGCCGGGTGCGTGTGGGGAGGAAGGTGCTGCGGATGCGTCGCCTGCCGGTCATGGACACACACGCTTCCGCCACATCGCCAACCCGGGGGTGACCTTTGGTTATGGAGCGGTGACGTAAAGGTGAATTGCGGGGGTCGGTGAGACGGAGGAGAGGGAGAACGTACGATCGATGACCGTGCAAGGTTCGGAGAACTCTTCCCGTCGCGGCCGTCGCTCATCCACCATGGGCGGCATGCCCCTGAACGACATGCCATGGTGGCGCTGGCGCAGCAACGTGCGCTCCGCGCTGCACATGCTCTCCGATCCGGCGTTCCAGCGCGACGTCTGGCTGGCCGGTGTCGACGGGTACGGGGACGTCACCGACGCCGTGTACCGCCTGGTCGAGGACACCTGGCTGGACAACTGGTCCGCCGAGAAGTACGTCGGCACGATCTTCCGGGACTCCCAGGAGGCGGCCCTCGTGGACACCGCCGTGCTGCGGGTGCTGCGGATCATGCACACGGTCGGGCCCGACGCCCCGGTCTCCGCGTATCTGGAGAACCAGGCCTGGCCGGAGGCGGTGCGGGCGGCGCGGGACGCGCACGTGCGGATGGCCGCGGCCGACGGGGAGGACCCGGACACACCGCCGCGCACCCTCGAGGTGCTGCGGATCATGACCCGGTCCGCTTGACGGACGCCGGTCCGCGCGGGCTGCCGTATATGGGACGCTGTCCTGCATGAATGAGCAGTCCGGCCGAGCCGCGTCGGCCCCCGCCGATCAGTACGTCCTCACTCTGTCCTGCCCCGACAAGCAGGGCATCGTGCACGCCGTGTCGAGCTATCTCTTCATGACCGGCTGCAACATCGAGGACAGCCAGCAGTTCGGCGACCACGACACGGGTCTGTTCTTCATGCGCGTCCACTTCTCCGCCGAGGCGCCGGTGACGGTGGACAAGCTGCGGGCGAGCTTCGCGGCGATCGGTGACTCCTTCCACATGGACTGGCAGATCAACCGGGCCGAGGACAAGATGCGGGTCGTGCTGATGGTCAGCAAGTTCGGGCACTGCCTGAACGACCTGCTGTTCCGGGCGCGGATCGGGGCGCTGCCGGTGGAGATCGCGGCCGTGGTGTCCAACCACACGGACTTTGCCGAGCTGGTGGGGTCGTACGGGATTCCCTTCCGCCATATTCCGGTGACGAAGGACACGAAGGCGGATGCGGAGGCGCAGCTGCTGGAGATTGTCCGCGAGAACGATGTCGAGCTGGTGGTGCTGGCTCGGTACATGCAGGTGCTGTCCGACGATCTGTGCAAGCAGTTGAGCGGGCGGATCATCAATATCCATCACTCGTTCCTGCCGAGCTTCAAGGGTGCGAAGCCGTATCACCAGGCTCATGCGCGGGGTGTGAAGCTGATCGGGGCTACGGCGCACTATGTGACCGCCGACCTTGATGAGGGGCCGATCATCGAGCAGGAGGTCGAGCGGGTCGGGCACGATGTCACGCCGGATCAGCTTGTTGCGATCGGGCGGGATGTGGAGTGCCAGGCGCTGGCGCGGGCGGTCAAGTGGCATGCCGAGCGTCGTATTTTGCTCAATGGGCGACGGACGGTTGTGTTCGCCTAGGAGCTCGGGTTCTTCAGTCGTCGGGCGGGTGCGGGTTGTCTGTGGCTGGTCGCGCAGTTCCCCGCGCCCCTAAAAGCCTGCAGCGAGCCCGGCTTTTTTAGGGGCGCGGGGAACTGCGCGAGCAACCCCCACACACCCGCGCTCGCCGACGAATCCGAAACCCACCCCTACATCCGGCTCAACGACGCCGCCGCGAACAGTACGTCCCTGATCGCCTCGCGGTCGCCCACCTGCCCCGCTGCCGCTTCCGCAGGAGACACGTGGCCGGCTGCCAGGCGGCAGAACTCCACGCCGTCCAGGGCCACGTGGGCCACCTCCCGGTCCGCCGAGCCCAGGGCCGCGGGGGAGTCCAGGGGGATCAGCCACTCGCCGCCGCCGAGGCCTTCGATCTCCAGGCGGAGGCTGCGGCCGGGCTCGCCGGCAGGGACGAGGTGGTGGTGGGGCGGGGCCGCCAGGCCGGCCTGGCGGCGGGCGGCGAGTACGTTCGGCAGGACGCGGGCCGCCAGGTCGATCATGCGGTGCAGGTGGCGGGGGGACGGCGGCCCGTACGGGTAGTCGACCGCCTCGGCGATGTCCTCCGCGTGCACCCAGCACTCGAAGGCCCGGTCCAGCATCGCGTCGCGCAGCGGCAGTTCGAAGTCGCCGTACGAGACCGCGGGGCGTGCCGAGCCGGAGCCGCCGCCCGTGAAGGACACCGTGCGCACGAGGTCGTGGCTCTGCTCGCGCCACGGCCCCCGGACCCCGCGGGTCGGCGGGAAGTACGAGGCGCGCCAGTACGCCTCGGTGCGGGCCTCGGGCGTGGGGTGCTCCGCGGCGGCCTTGCCCAGCGGGTCGTCCAGGCCGAGGGCCACCGCGACCAGCCCGTCGACGGTGAGCAGGTGGGCGATGACGCCGGCGACGGTCGTACGACGGCTCGTCGGGCCCTCGCCCTCGAACCAGCGCAGCCGCACGGGCGCGTGCCACTCGGCGTCCCCGATGTCCTGCAGCAGGGCGTCCAGCCGCGCGGTCTCCGCGTCGTACGGAGCCGCCCAGTCGGGCACCGGGATGCGCGGCGGGCGTCGGCCGAGGCAGCCGTCGAGGACACGGGTGCGCAGCGCCGGGTCCAGGTCGAGGCTCTCCTGCGGGTGCAGCAGGCCCACGGCGTCGCGCAGCCGCAGGGCCTCGTCGGCGCAGGAGCCGCAGTCACCGAGGTGCTCCTCGACGGCCGTCGCCTCCTCGGGCGAGCAGGCGGCGAGCGCCCACGCGCCGAGAAGCGACTTGAGGACCCGGTGCTCCAGGACGAGCGGGGCCGGCCGGGGCGTCAGGTGCCCCAGGTCCTCCAGCGCGGGCAGTGGCCGTCCGCCGTCCTCCACGGAGGCGCGGGGCATCGGTATGCGGGGCGATCGGTCGGGGTCCTGGCCCTTGCCATTGCCGTCGCCGTTCTCGGGACCGCCGGGACCGGAAAGGCCGGGACCACCGGGGCCCGACGGTCCGCCCGGGGCGCCGTATCCCTCCTGCTGCTCTTCCTTGTCTTCTTTCTGCTCGTCCTCGCCCTCGAATCCCCCGTGGTCGAAGCGGTCCGCGTCGCTCACGCCGCACCCCCGTAGCCGGGCGGTGCCCCGGGTGCGCCGGCGTCGTGGGCGGTGGACAGCAGCTGCAGGCCGAGGCGGAGCCGGCGGCGGGCCTCGTCCTCGGTGACGCCGAGGTCGGCCGCGGTCTGGCGGTAGTCGCGGCGCTGGAAGTAGGCGAGCTCCAGGGCGGCGCGCAGCGGGACGGGCATGGACTGGACGATGTAGTCGGCGCGGGCGGCGACCGAGGCGCGGCGGACCTTGCGCTCGAGCTCCTCGGCGGAGCCGCCGGAGCCCTGGGCCAGGGCGGCGGTCTCGGTGGCGCGCAGCCGCTGCACGGCCAGGCGGTGGGTCAGCGTGGCGACCCAGGAGCGCAGCGGACCCTGCTTGGGGTCGTACGCCTCGGGGTGCTCCCAGACATGGACGAAGACGTCGCGGGTGATGCCGTCGGCGGCGCGCTCGTCGCCGAGGACGCGGTGGGCCAGGCCGTGCACGAGCGAGGCGAACCGGTCGTAGAGCTCGCCGAGGGCGGCCGCCTCACCGCGTGCAAGTCGCTGCTGCATCTTGCGGTCCCAGCGGGGCGGTGCGTCCTTCTTCGCCATACGGCCCCCTCACCCCTGCCTCTGCGCGTGCCCTGACCAGCCTGCGTCCACCGTCTCCTCGAATGTAGTCGGCACCTGCGACAGCGCACGCCCCTTTGTGGCAATGCGCGCCCCCGGCCGATCCGCAGGTGATAGTGGACCTTCGCCTACCCGGTTCAGATCTGATCGAACAGGATCGAAGGCGACTAAAACAAGCCTCTTCTGATCGGTTTCCGTTTCTGTCGCCGTGTTTCAGGGAACGGCCGCTGGGCAGCCGCGCTGCAAGGAAGCGTAGGGATGACTTCCGTTTGCGGGGGGTCCGGCGAGCGAAGGGCATGGTGGTGGCGTTCAAGGTGACCTGCGTGGAGCAGGGTGAGTGGGACGTTCTCCGGGTGTCGGGCGAACTGGATCTGGTGACGTCGCCGACGCTGCGGCAACGAGTGCACGACGTGGTGGCGGAGGGCGGCCACTGCCTCGTGCTGGACCTCTCCGAGGTCTTCTTCTGCGACTCCAGCGGCGTCGGCGTGCTGATAGCGGCCCGCCGGCTGATCCGCTCCTGCCAGGGCCGGCTGCGCCTGATACTCCCGGCCCGGGGCGCGGTCGAGGGCTCGCACGTCAACCGCGTGCTGGGCGCTCTCGGTGTCCGCCGCCTGTTCGACGTGTACGCCGACCTGGAGGCGGCCGTCGCGGAGGAGGCCGACCCGCTGTCGGCCTGACCTGGGCTGCAGCTACCGGAGAGTTACAGATCGCTCCTGTGTGCCACACCGTTGTCCCGAAATTCCCCCGGTCTTGGCACAAGCGTCGCTTTCCCGCGCCCGGAGGCCCCCTCGCGTCGTACGCTCCGACGAGACGCACCCGAGATGACGTAAGGCGGCCCGAAAGACATGGTCAGCAGCGAGTACGAGCGCCGGATCGCGGCCCGGTTCGCCACCTTCGACCAGGACGGCAACGGCTACATCGACCGCGAGGACTTCAGCGGGGCGGCCAAGGCGCTGCTCACCGAGTTCGGCGTCGCGGCCCGCTCCGACAAGGGCCAGGCGCTGTACGCCGGCGCCGAGGCGTTCTGGCAGGGTATGGCCGGGATAGCGGACCGGGACGGCGACCAGCGCATCAACCGCGACGAGTTCGTGAACGGCGCGGTCAAGCGCCTGCGCGACAACCCCGACCGGTTCGCCGAGATCGCCCGCCCCTTCCTGCACGCGGCCATCGCCCTCGCGGACACCGGCGGCGACGGAACGGCCACCGTCGAGGACACCGCGCGCGTACTGCGCATTCTCGGAGCGGACGACGAGATCGCCAAGGCGGCCGCCGCCGCGCTGGATGCGGACGGCGACGGCAGGATCGGCGAGGCGGAGATCGTGCCCGCCTTCGCCCGCTACTTCACGGTCCCTGAGTAGCGCTCCCCGAATACCGCTCGCGCAGCTTGTACTTGAGCACCTTCCGCAGCGTCTCATTGCGCGGAAGGGCGTCCACCACCTCCAGCTGCTCCGGCAGCTTGTGCACGGACAGCCCTTCCGCCCGCAGATACGAAGTCACCGCGCCCAAGGTCAACTCCTCGGCCCCCTCCGGCTGTTCCACCACCGCGCACACCCGCTCCCCGCGCTCGGTGTCCGGCAGCCCGATCACCGCCACGTCCCCGACGGCCGGGTGCGCGGCCAGCAGGTCCTCGATCTCCTTCGCCGAGATGTTCTCGCCCTTGCGGATGATCACGTCCTTGAGCCGCCCGGTGAGCACCAGATGCCCGCTGCCGGTCAGCTGCCCCAGGTCGCCGGTGCGCAGGAACCCCACCTCGTCGAAGGCCTCCGCGGTCTGCGCCGGATCCAGGTACCCCTGGCACACGGCCTCCCCACGCAGTCGCACCTCCCCGTCCACGATCCGTATCTCCATCCCCTCCGGCGGCCGCCCCTCGGTCGTCGCGAGGTTCTCCACGGTGTCGTCCGGCGACCCCATGGTGATCATCGGCACCTCGGTCATGCCGTACCCGTGCGTGAGCTGCACCCCCATCTCGCGTACGACGGCGTGGTACACCTCCGGCGGCTTCGGCGCCCCACCGCCCGCGAGCAGTCGTAGCGAAGGAATGACCTTCTGCCCGGGCTGCTTGCGCTGTTCCGCCAGGAACATCGAGTAGAACGCCGTCGACCCGCCCGCGACCGTGACGCCGTGCTTGCGGTAGCCCTCCAGCGCGTCCGGCAGTGCGAACTGCTCGAACATCACCGCCGGGAAGCCGTACAGCAGCAGCATCACCGTGTAGTCGGGCCCGGCGATGTGGGCGTACGGGAAGGCCATCGAGCCCACGTCGTCCGCCGACAGGTGCAGCGCATGAGCGAGGCACGAGCCGCCCGCGATCAGCGAACGGTCCGTGTGCAGTACGCCCTTGGGGTCGGAGGTGGTGCCCGAGGTCCAGTAGATCCAGCGGACGGCGGTGCCGTCGGCGGGCGGGGCCGGCAGCACGCCCGGATCACCGTCGGGCAGGTCGGCGCCGTCGTACGCCTCGAAGATCCCCTTCGCCCCGAGCCGCCGCGCCATCCCCGTGTGGTCGAAGCCCCGCCACCGCCCGGGTACGGCGAAGTACTCGGCCTTCGACTCCCGGAGCGCGAAGCCGACTTCGCGGTCCCGGTAGAACGGGATGACCGGCGTCTGTACGGCGCCCAGGCGGGCCAGTGCGAAGGACAGCAGGGCCGTCTCGATACGGGTGGGCAGCTGCCAGGCGACCACCGTCCCGGGGCGTACGCCCATGTCGTACAGGCCCGCCGCCACCCGCTCGGCACGCGCGCGCAGCTCGCCGAAGCTCAGGGAGCGGTCGTCCTGGAGCAGGACCGGGCGGTCGGGGGTGAGGTCGGCGCGGCGGGAGACCAGGTCCCAGAGGGTGCGGGACGAGCTGAGCGCGCGGGCGGTGTCGTTCACGGCGGCGCCTCCTGAAGCTGACGGACAGTCAGATCGTGGGCAGAGCGTAGGGCCCGGCGCCTTGTCGGTCCAGAGGCTCGGAGCTAGCCTGCTAGGCACAATCGTAATCTGACGACCCATCAGATAACGGCCAGTGCCGGCGGAGGGGACCATGACCGAACTGCCCCGCATCATCAGCGTCGACGACCATGTGATCGAGCCCGCGCACCTCTTCGAGACCTGGCTGCCGGCGAAGTACCGGGACCGCGGCCCGCAGCCGCTCACCGCCGGGATCGGCGAGCTCGCCTACGTCGCCGGCAAGTACCAGATCACGATGGACCCGGCGGGCCCGCCGACCGACTGGTGGATCTACGAGGACCTCAAGTTCCCGTACAAGCGCAACATCGCCGCCGTCGGCTTCGACCGCGACGAGATGACCCTGGAGGGGATCACCCGGGAGCAGATGCGGCGCGGGTGCTGGGATCCGAAGGCCCGGCTGGAGGACATGGACCTCAACCATGTCGAAGCCAGCCTCTGCTTCCCGTCCTTCCCGCGCTTCTGCGGGCAGACCTTCGCCGAGGCGCACGACAAGGAGGTCGCGCTGGCCTGTGTGCGCGCCTACAACGACTGGATGGTGGAGGAGTGGTGCGGGGACAGCGAGGGCCGGCTGATCCCGCTGTGCCTGATCCCGCTGTGGGACGTCGACCTCGCGGTCGCGGAGATCCGGCGCAACGCCGCGCGCGGGGTGAAGGCGGTGACCTTCTCCGAGATCCCCACCTACCTGGGCCTGCCCTCCATCCATTCCGGTTACTGGGACCCGTTCTTCGCGGTCTGCCAGGAGACCGGCACGGTCGTCAACATGCACATCGGCAGCAGCTCGCAGATGCCGGCCGCGTCGCCCGACGCACCGCCCGCGGTGCAGGCCTCGCTGAGCTTCAACAACGCCATGGCCTCGATGATGGACTACCTGTTCAGCGGGGTCCTGGTGAAGTTCCCGCGCCTCAAACTCGCCTACTCCGAGGGGCAGATGGGCTGGATCCCGTACGCCCTGGAGCGCGCCGACGACGTCTGGGAGGAACACCGCGCGTGGGGCGGCGTACGGGACCTGATCCCGGAGCCGCCGTCGACGTACTACTACCGGCAGATGTTCTGCTGCTTCTTCCGCGACAAGCACGGCGTCGCCTCGCTGGACGTGGTGGGCCGCGACAACGCCACCTTCGAGACCGATTACCCGCACGTCGACTCGACCTTCCCGCACACCAAGGAGGTCGCCCTCGACCATGTGAAGGGCCTCGACGACGAGACGGTCTACAAGCTGATGCGGGGGAACGCGATCCGCATGCTGGACCTGGAGTTCGACCGCTGATGGACCTGTCGTACTCGCCCGAGGAGGAGGAGTTCCGGGCGCGGCTGCGGGAGTGGCTCGGCAAGGTGCTGCCGACCCTGCCGCCGAAACCGTCCCCGGACGACTGGCCGGGGCGCAGGGCGTACGACCTCGGCTGGCAGCGGATGCTGTACGACGCCGGGTACGCCGACGTCCACTGGGACGCCTCCCCGACCACCAGGCTGATCTTCCTGGAGGAGACCGAGAAGGCCGGCGCGCCCTACGTGGGCGCGAACTTCGTCGGCCTGCTGCACGCCGGGCCGACGATCGCCGCCGAGGGGAGCGCCGAGCAGCGGGCGCGCTGGCTGCCGCCGATCCTGCGCGGCGAGGAGGTGTGGTGCCAGGGCTTCAGCGAACCGGACGCCGGGTCCGACCTCGCGGCGTTGCGCACGCGCGCGCGTAGGGACGGCGACGACTATGTGGTGAGCGGGTCCAAGATCTGGACCTCCCATGCCGAAGTGGCCGACTGGTGCGAGCTGTTGGTCCGCACGGACCCCGACGCGCCGAAGCACAAGGGCATCACCTGGCTCGCCATGCCGATGGACGCCCCGGGGATCACGGTGCGGCCGCTGCGAACCCTTGCCGGATCGGCCGAGTTCGCCGAGGTGTTCCTCGACGACGTGCGTGTGCCGGTCGCGAACCGGGTCGGGGACGAGAACGACGGCTGGCGCGTGACGATGGTGACGCTGTCCTTCGAGCGCGGTACGGCGTTCGTCGGCGAGGTGGTCGCCTGTCGGCGCGTGCTGGGCGAACTCGCCGCCGAGGCGCGGAGGAACGGGCGCTGGGACGACCCCGTGCTCCGGCGGCGGCTGGGCAGGCTGAACGCCGAGTTCCGGGCGCTGTGGCGGCTGACGCAGTGGAACGTGAGCGAGGCGGAGGCCGGCGGCGGCGTTCCTGGGGTGGGCGGTTCGGTTTTCAAACTGCGGTATTCGCATGCGCGGCAGGAGTTGTACGACGCCGCGGCGGAGGTCTTGGGGCCGGGATCCCTGGACCTGGACGCGCCCTGGACGCTCGATCGGCTGTCGTCGCTGTCGTACACCATCGCGGCCGGTACCTCGCAGATTCAGCGGAACATCGTGGCCGAGCGGATTCTCGGGCTGCCCAAGGGGAGGTGAGCGGTGCGGTTTCAATTGACCGAGGAGCAGCGGGCGTTGCGGGGTGCTGTGCGGGATGTGGTCGGTCGTCGGTCGGCTGCGGCGCCGTCGTGGCTGGTCGCGCAGTTCCCCGCGCCCCTTACCGGCAGTGTGCAGCCCGGCGGTTCTCAGTTCGGTCTTGATCGGGGCTTGTGGCGGGATCTCGGGGACCTCGGGTTCTTCTCCCTGCGGCTGCCCGAAGCCGACGGCGGGGCCGGACTCGGGCTTCCGGAAGCCGTGTTGGCGTTCGAGGAGGCGGGGCGGGCGCTCGTGCCGGGGCCGCTCGTGGCGACGCATCTCGCTGCCGGGGAAGTGCCCGGTGCGGCCACCGGGGAGGTCGTCGTGGCCGCCGTGGACGGACGGCTCGTGGAGTGGCTGGCGGAGGCCGACGTCGTACGGCCGGGCGCCGAGGGGGCCGTACCGCTGCGGTCGGTGGACCCGCTCACGCCGCTGCATCGGGTGCCGGCGCCGGGCCGCACCGACCCCGTGGCCGTGCTCCTCACCGCGGCCGAGCAGCTCGGCACGGCCGCGCGCGCGTGCGAGCTGGCCGTGCAACACGCCCGGACGCGTGAGCAGTTCGGGCAGCCGATCGGGGCCTTCCAGGCGGTCAAGCATCTGTGCGCGCAGCTGCTGGTGCGCGTCGAGGTGGCCCGTGCCGCGGTCTACGCGGCTGCTGTCACCGCCGACCGGGCCGACATCGCCGCGGCCCGGCTGCTCGCCGACGAGGCCGCCGTGCGCGGCGCCCGGGACTGCCTTCAGGTGCACGGCGGTATGGGCTTCACCTGGGAGAGCGAGGTGCATCTGCTGCTGAAGCGGGCCTGGGTGCGAGCGCAACGTGGCGGCGCCAACACGGAGAGTGAGGAGCTGCTCGCTGCCGATCTGGTCGCCTGAGAGCGTCGGCCTGCGGTGTTGCGGAGGCCGCTCTCGCAGATGTCGCGGATTGTGGCATACCGGAATTACGGAGCGTTGATATCGGGTTGTGTCCTACGCGTGACCCGTCACGTCCTGGAGTCGGCGTCCCGCTCCGGTACCTTCTGTGGGATGCGAGTGGTTCCGAGCACGAGCCGTGCCGGTGTTGCCCCCGGGGTGATGCCGGAACTGGCCTGTTCGAGTCCCCGCAATGAGCGTCGCACAGTATGCCGCACGGGTACTCCTTCGCGCTGGAATATGCCCGAAGCGCTTGTTGGGGTGACTGTACGTCAACCATGCTGTCTCTTAAGGGATTCACGTTCCGTGACCCTGGCTCTGGGCTCTGCACTGGCTGTTGTTCTGGTCATGCAGAAAATGGCTACGATCGTGGCCCTCGTTGCGGTGCGCGCGTGGCGCGAGGTCATGTGTCGGCCGGTTCGGATGGTGTGAGCGGTGCAGGTGCTTCAGGTGCAGCTGGAAGTGCGGCCCGACCCCGCGGAGGTGGGGCGAGCCCGGAGGTGGGCCCGTTCGCGCCTCGCCGGGTCCGGGATAGAGGCCGACGAGCCGCTCGCCGAGACGCTGATCCTGCTCGTCTCCGAACTGGTCACCAACGCCGTGGTGCACACCGGCTGTCCGGCCGTGCTGCGTCTGTCCCTGCCCGGAGTGGCGGGCGAGTCGGCCACCGTCCGCCTCGAGGTGGCCGACTCCAGTGACCGCGCCCCGGTGCCGCGTTGTGTGGACGGCGACGCGACCGGCGGTCGCGGCCTCGCACTTGTCGACGGTCTCGCCGACCGCTGGGGCTGGAGCCCCGAAGGAGCGGGCAAGCGCATCTGGTGCGAACTCGACCGCATCGACGGGTCCGGAGCGGCCGCGGAGGCGTGTGTCGCCGGTGCTTCGGCGTACGAGGGGCTGGCGTTCGAGGCGGTGTGACCGGCGCGCGGGTTCGGGGCCTGCCGGAAAGCCCGTCAGCTCCGGTGCATGGGTGCAGAAACCGCTGTCATGTCCTGCCTGGCAAGGTGCGATGCGCCCGGGTGTGCTTCCGTGCGCACCCATGGAAAATAGGGCGTAAGTAATAAATCCCCGTACAGGTGTTGACGCGCCGTGCCCGTTTGATCACGCTTGTGGGCAGCGATTCGCCGCGAGGGGACGACGAGGGCTTCGGTGACGGGAGCCCTCGACGAGTGTGGGTCGTGATTCGGCGTCGGCTCCCTCAGGGCCGGGAGGAGTCGGGGCGGGAGCGCCGAGTCGGTCGGCGGTGCGTGGTGCCGTGCTCGGGGCGGGAGCGGCGCGCCGCCGGCCGACACACTTCACACAACGGCGACTCTCACAGAACGGCCACGGGAGCCACCGGAGTTCCCGTCGCGCCGACGAAGGGTTCGGGCATCGCGGACAGCAGGAATGCATACCGGCCGGTTTCTCCACAGGCTGTGGACAACTCTTCGAGATTCCAGTTCTGGCCCTGCAGCATCCCCATCTCCACCAGGTCGAGCGCGTGCACCGGCAGCCACAGATCCTCGATCTCGGGCGGGAAGATCTCGAACGTGAGGGTGTCGTTGGCGACGGCGGCGACATCGCGCGCGTGGAACCACTCCGGGGCGCGGATCGACAGGCCCGGGGAGGGGTAGCCGTACGCGTGCTTGTCCCCGGCGAGACAGACCTGGATCTGCCCGGTCCGTACGAGCACGATGTCGCCGGCACGCACGCGCGTACCCGCCAACTCCTCGGCCGCCTCCAGGTCCTCGGGGGTGACCGCGTGGCCGCCCTCCAGTCGGTCGACGCCGTGCGCGCGTGCGATGTCGAGCAGCACCCCGCGCGAGACGACGTGCCGCGCCTTGTCGATGCCGCTGAACCCGGCGCCGCCGTGCGGGGTGATGGTGTCCGCGGGGCGGCCGTTGTAGAGCCTGCCGGAGTGCGAGACGTGGGTGAGCGCGTCCCAATGGGTGGCCGCCTGCAGGCCCATGGTCACCGCGTCGTCGCTGCACGCCACGGTTCCCGGGCCGAACAGCTCCTGGTTGATCTGCACCATGACGTGCAGTGGGTTGACCCGGCCCGGGATCATCCCGGTCTGGACGCCGTCCTGCTGCAGGGGGAGGGCGAGGGGGATGCGGCGGCCGCTGCGGACGGTCGCGGCGGCCTCGCGGACGACCTCGTCCGTGATCAGGTTGAGCGTGCCGATCTCGTCGTCCGCGCCCCAACGGCCCCAGTTGTTCACGCGCTTGGCGATCTCGTCGAACTCCGGATGAAGCGTCGGCAGTGACATCGGCCCTCCCCGGGGCTTGTCTCCGAGTATCTGACGGGTCATAAAATCTAACGGTCCGTCAGAAACCGCGGGAAGGGGCCGGGCGTGGGGAACTTCTTGGCAGGCAAGGTCGTCGCCGTGACCGGTGCGGGGCGGGGGATCGGGCGGGCGGTGGCCTTGGCGGCGGCGGGGGAGGGAGCGCGGGTCGTCGTCAACGACTACGGGGTGTCGGTGGACGGTGCGTCCCCGACGAGTGAGGTCGCGGAGGGCGTCGTCAAGGAGATCGAGGCGGCGGGCGGGGACGCGGTTGCCGTGGCCGACGATGTGTCGACGATGGCGGGCGGGCAGCGGGTTGTCGACGTCGCGTTGTCCTCGTACGGGCGGCTGGACGGTGTCGTCTGCGTTGCCGGGATTCTGCGGGAGCGGATGCTGTTCAACATGTCCGAAGACGAGTGGGATCCGGTCGTGGCCACTCATCTGAAGGGCACGTTCACTGTCTTTCGGGCGGCTTCCGCGGTGATGCGGCAGCAGCGGGCGGGGACGTTGATCGGGTTCACGAGCGGGAACCATCAGGGGTCGGTCTCGCAGGCCAATTACAGCGCGGCGAAGGGCGGGATCATCTCGCTGGTGCGGAGCGCTGCGCTGGGGTTGAACAAGTACGGGGTGAGCGCCAATGCGGTGGCGCCTGTTGCTCGTACGCGGATGTCGGCGAACGTGCCGACGGAGTTGGCGGAGATCGGGGAGCCGGAGGATGTGGCTGCGCTGGTCGTCTATCTGCTGTCCGACAAGGCTCGGGAGCAGGGGATCACCGGGCAGGTCTACACGATCGCGGGGCCCAAGCTGGCGGTTTGGGCTCAGCCGCGGGAGCTGCGGGCGGCGTATGCCTCCGGCGGGTGGACGCCGGAGACGATTGCGGAGTTCTTGCCGGGGTCGGTGGGGGTGGATCCGATGCCGATGCTGTCGCGGCTGGAGGCCATGGAGAGGGCGGCGCGAGCGGGGGAGCGACCGAACGCCCAGTAGCTCGCGGGGTTCTGTCGTGTGGCGGGTGCGGGTTTGTTGTGGCTGGTCGCGCCCACGCGGCGGAGCCGCAAATCGATACAGCCCCGCGCCCCTAAAAGCCGTTGCGATAACCGGTGTTGAGAGGAGATCCCGTGGACTTCGCGTTCACCGCAGAAGACGAGGCGTTTCGTGGTGAGGCTCGGAGCTGGCTCGCGGCGCACGTTTCGGAGGCGACGGACCGTCGTAGCTGGGAACGCACCCTCGGGAAAGACGGCTGGATCGGGCTCGGGTGGAGCGAAGGCGGATACGGCAATCGGATCGCCACGCTCACCCAACAGGTCGCCTGGGCCGAGGAGTACGCGCGGTCGGGGGCGCCTCCGCGCTCGGGCCACATCGGGGAGAACCTGCTTGCCCCCACCCTCCTCGCGCATGGGACGGAGGAGCAGAGGGCCCGCTTCCTTCCGCCGATCGTCGCCGGGGACGAGTTGTGGTGTCAGGGATACAGCGAGCCCGATGCCGGGTCCGACCTCGCCGGTGTGCGCACCATGGCTGTACGCGAGGGGGCGTACTACCGGATCTCCGGGCAGAAGGTCTGGACGTCGCTGGCTCATGAAGCCGACTGGTGTTTTGTGCTTGCTCGGACGGAGTCCGGGTCGCGGCGTCATCACGGGCTGAGCTTCCTTCTCGTTCCGATGGACCAACCGGGGCGGATCGAGGTGCGGCCCATCCGGCAGATGACCGGCACGAGTGAGTTCAACGAGGTGTTCTTCGACGGGGCGCGGGCGCGTGTGGAGCATGTCGTCGGTGCGGAGGGGCAGGGCTGGCGGGTTGCGATGAGCCTGTTGGGCTTCGAGCGCGGGGTGTCGACGCTGGCCCAACAGATCGGTTTCGCACAGGAGCTGACGCAGGTGGTCCGGACGGCCGTGGAGACCGGCGCCGCCGCCGACCCGGTCGTACGTGCCCGGCTCGTCCGCCAGTGGGCCGAGCTGCGCACCATGCGCTGGAACGCCCTGCGCACGCTGGGGGGCTCCGGTGACGCGGGCGCGCCGAGCGTGGCCAAGCTGCTGTGGGCGAACTGGCACCAGCGGCTGGGGGAGTTGGCGGTTCTCGTCCGGGGCGCGGGCGCCTCCGTCGGCCCCGGGGACTGGTCGCCCTCGGCACCGTACGAACTCGACCGTGACCAGCACCTGTTCCTCTTCTCCCGGGCCGACACGATCTACGGCGGTTCGGACCAGGTTCAGCGCACGATCATCGCCGAGCGTGTGCTCGGCCTGCCGAGGGAGCCCAAGGGGGTCGTCTGATGCGCGGAGTGGTGTTCGACGGGAAGCGGGTCGAGGTCGTGGACGACCTCGAGGTGCGGGATCCGGGGCCCGGGGAGGTGCAAGTCGCGGTTTCCGCGGCCGGGTTGTGTCACAGCGATCTGGCCGTGGTGGACGGGACCATACCTTTCTCCGTTCCTGTGGTGCTGGGGCATGAGGGGGCGGGGGTGGTGGAGGCCGTGGGGGCCGGTGTCACGCATGTCGCGGTCGGGGATCACGTGTCGCTGTCCACGCTGGCCAACTGCGGTACGTGCGCGGAGTGCGACCGGGGGCGGCCGACGATGTGCCGGCAGGCGATCGGGCGGCCGGGGCGGCCGTTCACGCAGGGCGGGCGGCCTGTCTACCAGTTCGCTTCCAACTCCGCTTTTGCGGAGCGGACCGTGGTGAAGGCCGTTCAGGCTGTGCGGATTCCGAAGGACATTCCCATGCCTTCCGCCGCGCTCATCGGGTGCGGGGTGCTGACCGGGGTGGGGGCCGTGCTCAACCGGGCGCGTGTGGACCGGGGGGACAGCGTGCTGGTCATCGGGACCGGGGGCATCGGGCTCAACGTCATTCAGGGCGCCCGGATCGCGGGAGCGACGCGGATCGTGGCGGTGGACGCGAACCCGGCGAAGGAGGCGGTGGCCCGGCAGTTCGGGGCGACCGACTTCCTGGGCTCCACGGAAGGGGTGCGGGACCTGCTGCCCACGGGGGTCGACCATGCCTTCGAGTGCGTGGGGCGGGTCGAACTCGTCCGGCAGGCGATCGACTTGCTGGATCGCCATGGGCAGGCGGTTCTGCTCGGTACGGCGCCGGCCACCGCGGAGGCGTCCTTCCTCGTCTCGTCGATGTTCCTGGACAAGTCGATTCTCGGGTGCCGGTACGGGTCTTCGCGGCCGCAGCGGGACATCCCGCTGTACGCGGAGCTGTATCGCCAAGGGCAGCTGTTCCTCGACGAGTTGGTGACCGAGACCTACCCGGTCGAGGACTTCGAGAAGGCGGTGGGGGACGCGGAGGCGGGGCGGGTGGCGCGCGGGGTGCTCACGTTCTGAGGGCGCCTTCCAAGGGCCACGTACCGGCGGCTCAGGCTTTCACGCCGGTCCGGAACGTCCGCCGGTACGCCGTCGGCGTGACCCCGAGCGCCGTCTGCAGGTGTTGCCGCATCGACTGCGCCGTACCGAACCCCGCGTCCTGCGCCACCTGGTCGACCGACAGGTCCGTCGACTCCAGCAGATGCCGGGCCCGTTCCACTCGCTGCTGGGTGAGCCACTGGCCGGGGCTGACGCCGACCTCCTCGCGGAAGCGGCGGGTGAAGGTGCGTACGGACATGGACTCCTGGGCGGCCATGTCCCGCAGCTGGATCGGCTCGTGCAGACGGCCCAGGGTCCAGGCGCGGGCTCCTCGCGTGGTAGCCAGCTGGGCCTCGGGGACCGGGCGTTGGATGTACTGCGCCTGGCCGCCGTCGCGGTGCGGCGGTACGACCGTGAGGCGGGCGATGTCGTTGGCGACGGCGGTGCCGTGGTCGCGGCGCACCATGTGCAGGCACAGGTCGATACCGGCCGCGACGCCGGCCGAGGTCAGGAGGTCGCCGTCGTCGATGAACAGGACGTTCGGGTCGACGTCGATCTGCGGGAAGAGCGCCTGGAACTGCTCGGCGTCGGCCCAGTGCGTGGTCGCCGGGCGGCCGTCCAGGTAGCCGGCGGCGGCGAGGACGTACACGCCCGTGCAGATGGAGGTGAGCCGGGTGCCGGGGCGGATGTGCGCGAGGGCGGCGGCGAGCTCGTCGGTCAGGACGCCCTCCTCGAAGAGCGGGCCGGACTCGTACAGCGCCGGGACGATGACCGTGTCCGCCGTGGCCAGGGCCTCCGGGCCGTGCTCGACGGTGATCGCGAAGTCGGCATCCGTCTGCACCGGGCCGGGTGGCCTGATCGAGCAGGTGACCACCTCGTACAGATGCCGGCCCGCGGCGTCCCTGGGGCGGCCGAAGATGCGGTGCGGGATGCCCAGCTCGAAGGGGAGCAGGCCGTCGAGGGCGAGGACGACGACGCGGTGCGGGCGGAACTCCGGGCCACCTGGCTCACTGGTCATGGCCCGATCCTAACGAATGCTGTCCTTCGGGCCACTCGTTCGCGGAATTCGCTCATCGGATGCTCTATGTCGTGACCCAGACAACCGAGGCCGCAGCCACCGCACAGGAAACCCAGCCGGGCAAGAGACACCGCATCCACCGTGCGTGGTTCGTCGCCGCCGTCACCTTCGTGACGATCATCGGTGCCGCCGCCTTCCGTTCCCTGCCCGGACTGCTCATCGACCCGCTGCACGAGGACTTCGGCTGGTCACGCGGCACGATCGGCGCCGCGGTCTCCATCAACCTCGCGCTCTACGGCCTCACCGCCCCCTTCGCGGCGGCGCTGATGGACCGCTTCGGCATCCGGCGGGTGGTGGCGGTCGCGCTGACCGTGATCGCGCTCGGCTCCGGCATCACGGTGTGGATGACGGCGGCCTGGCAGCTGCTGCTGTGCTGGGGCCTGCTGGTCGGCCTGGGCTCGGGCTCGATGGCGCTGGCCTTCGCGGCGACGGTCACCAACCGGTGGTT
The DNA here is from genome assembly GCF_042893105.1 of Streptomyces sp. NPDC001663. Lineage (NCBI taxonomy): Bacteria > Bacillati > Actinomycetota > Actinomycetes > Kitasatosporales > Streptomycetaceae > Streptomyces > Streptomyces sp. NPDC001663. Next base: position 268,260 of record NZ_JBIAUR010000007.1, read on the forward strand.
CACCGAGCGCCGCGGCCTGGTGACGGGCATCCTCACCGCCGCCTCCGCCTCGGGCCAGCTGATCTTCCTCCCGCTCCTGTCCTGGATCGTCGAGAAGCACAGCTGGCGCCCGGCGGCCGTCACGGTGGCCCTCGCCGCCCTCGCGGTCGTCCCCTTCGTATGGCTGCTGCTGCGCGACCATCCGGCGGACGTGGGCCTGAAGCCGTACGGCGCGAAGGAGTTCGTACCGAAGCCGGAGCCCGCGACCGGCGCCGCCCGCCGCACGCTCAAGGTCCTGGCGTCGGCGTCCCGCACCGGCACCTTCTGGTTGCTGGCCGGCACCTTCGCGATCTGCGGTGCCTCCACCAACGGCCTGATCCAGACGCACTTCGTGCCCGCCGCCCACGACCACGGCATGCCCATCCAGGCGGCGGCCTCGCTGCTCGCGGTCATCGGCGTCTTCGACGTGGTCGGCACGATCGCCTCCGGCTGGTTCACCGACCGCTTCGAACCGCGCCGCCTGCTCGCCGTCTACTACGCCCTGCGCGGCATCTCGCTCCTGTTCCTGCCGATGCTGCTGGCCCCGTCGGTGCACCCGCCGATGCTGTTCTTCATCGTCTTCTACGGCCTCGACTGGGTCGCCACCGTCCCGCCCACCGTCGCCCTGTGCCGGGAGCAGTACGGCGACGACAGCGCGATCGTCTTCGGCTGGGTCCTCGCCTCCCACCAGGTCGGCGCGGCACTGGTGGCCTTCCTCGGCGGTGTCGCCCGGGACGTCTTCGGCTCGTACGACATGGTCTGGTACGCGTCGGGCGCGCTGTGCGCGGCGGCGGCGCTGATGGCGCTGGTGATCCGGCGGAAGCCGGCGGCTCCCGCCTTGGCCGTGTCCTGAACCCCGTCGGGCGTCAGCCTCCGCCGAGTTGCGCGAACCGCCCCCGATGGAAGACCAGCGGCCCGTCGGGGGCATCGCCCGCCCCCAGGGCGTCCACCCGGCCGACCACGATGAGGTGGTCGCCGCCGGTGTGGACGGCGTGGATCGTGCAGTCGATCCAGGCCGCCGCGCCCGCCAGCCGCGGGGAGCCGGAGACCGGCGCCGTGTCGTACGCGACCCCCGCGAACTTGTCCGCGCCGCTCACCGCGAAGCCCCGGCACAACTCGCCCTGCCCGGCGCCCAGGACGTTGACGCAGAAGACGCCGGCGCGGGCGATGCGCGGCCACGTCGTCGACGTACGGCCGACCATGAAGGCGACCAGGGGCGGGTCGAGGGAGAGGGACGAGAAGGACTGGCAGGCGAAGCCGGCGGGGGTCGGGGAGTCGTCGGTGGGGGGTGCGGTGATGACGGTGACGCCCGTCGCGAAGTTGCCCAGCACCCGCCGGAACTCGCCCTGGTCGACGGGAGCGCGCTCGTCCTCGCCGACGCACCGCAACTCCGGCCGCGGCAGCGCCTCTACGGGGCCCGGGGTCCCGGCCGACCTGAGGTAGCGGACGGCGGCGGCGGCCGCCCCTGCGTGTCCCATCACGTTCTCCATTGAAGCTGACGGTATGTCAGATTGGAAGGTCAGCGGCCCTTGTATTCGGGGCTTCTGCGCTCGACGAAGCTCCGTACGCCCTCCTGCGCGTCCTCGGTCGTCATGTTGATCTCCTGCGCGGCGGCTTCGGCGGCGAAGGCCGTCGCGCGGTCCGAGTCGAGGGAGGCGTTGACGAGTTGCTTGGTGAGGGCGAGGGCGCGGGTGGGCCCGGCGGCCAGGCGCTGCGCCCACTCGCGGGCCGTCTTGTCCAACTCGGCGTCCGGGGCGACCCGGTTGACCAGGCCGAGGCGTTCGGCGTCGGAGGCGGACAGTGCGTCGCCGAAGAACATGAGCTCCTTCGCGCGCTGTGGGCCCACCAGGCGGGGGAGCAGATACGCCCCACCGCCGTCCGGGACCAGCCCTCGTCGCACGAACACCTCGATGAACTTCGCGGACTCCGCGGCCAGTACGAGATCGCAGGCCAGGGCGAGATGCGCGCCGAGGCCCGCCGCCGTGCCGTTCACCGCAGCGATCACCGGCTTCTCGCAGTCCAGGACGGCCGCGGTCAGACGCTGCGCGCCGAGCCGGAGCATGCGGGCCACATCACCGGCGGCCCGCTCACCGCCGCCCGAGCCGCCCCGCAGGTCGGCTCCCGCGCAGAAACCGCGCCCCGTTCCGGTGAGGACGACGGCCCGCACGCCCGGGTCCGCGGATGCCTCGGCGAGCAACCGGATGACGTACTCCCGCTGCTCGGGCGTGATCGCGTTGAGCGCTTCCGGCCGGTTGAGGGTGATGTACGAGACCTGGCCGTCGGCCGTGTGCAGCACCTCGGTCATCGGCAGACCGCCAACGCGTCCAGCGCCACCGCTCCCTGCCCCCTGGGCAGCACCATCAGCGGGTTGATGTCGAGCTCCGCGAGGTCGTCCCCGAGCTCCAGTGCCATCCGCTGCACCCGCAGGACGACCTCGACGAGCGCGTCGAGGTCGGCCGGGGGGCGCCCCCGGACCCCGTCGAGCAGGGCCCGTCCGCGCAGGTCCAGGAGCATGTCCCGCGCCTGGTCCTCGCCGAAGGGCGGCACGCGTACGGCGACGTCGTGCAGGACCTCGACCAGCACCCCGCCGAGCCCGACGGTCACGGTCGGCCCGAAGAGCTCGTCGTGGGTGACGCCCACCACCATCTCGACGCCCCGCTCGACCATCTGGCAGACGAGGACGCCGTCCAGAGTGACCCCTTCGTAGCGGGCGATGTCCGTCAACTCCCGGTAGGCATCCCGGACTTGACTGGCGGACGTCAGGCCGATCTTCACCAGCCCCAGCTCGGTCTTGTGGGCGATCTGTGCGCCGGACGCCTTCATCACGACCGGGTAGCCGACCAGACCCGCCGCGCGTACGGCGGCCGCCGCGCTGGTCACCAGCTGCTCGCGCGGCACGCGGATGCCGTACGCCCGCAGCAGCTGCTTCGCCGCGTGTTCGCTGAGCTGTTGGCCCGGGCGCATCAGTGCCTGGGCCTTGCGGAAGGAGGGCGAGGTGGTGCGCGGGGCCTCGTCGAAGGGGGAGCGGTAGTGGGCGACGAAGCGGTGGTGGTCGAGGTAGGCGCGGACGGCGGTGATGCAGTTCGCGACGGTGCGGAAGGTGGCGACGCGGGAGGAGCCGAGGAGGACCTCGCGGTAGGCGGGCTCGGTGCCGACGGGGGAGCCCCAGACCACGCAGACCAGCTTGTCCGTCCGCTCGGCCGCGTCCACCAGGTCCTGGACGAGCTTGTCGCTGAGGGGCGGGAAGGGGCCGGTGATCGGGCAGATCAGCACGCCCACCGCCGGGTCGTCGAGGATGGCGTCGATGATCTTCCGGCCGCGGTGGTCGCCGACCGGGTGCCCGCCGTTGTCGACGGGGTTGGCCACGCTCAGGTACTCCGGTATCCACTGGTGCAGCTCGGCCTGTTTGGTCTCCGAGAGGACCGGGAGGGTGAGCCCCGCCTCCGTCGCCAGGTCGGCGAAGTGGGCGCCCGTGCCGCCCGAGATCGAGTAGACGACCACGCCGTCGGCGCGCGGCGGCCGGGCGCGGGCCAACAGGGCTGCGGTGTCCTGGAGTTCGTCGAGCCCGTCCACCCGGATCACGCCGAACTGCCGCATCGCCGCGTCCACCACCGTGTCCGCGCCGGTCAGTTTGCCGGTGTGCGAGGCGGCCGTACGGGCGCCGGTCTCGGTGCGGCCGACCTTCACGGCGACGACCGGGACCTTGCGGCGGGCGGCCCGGTCGGCGGCGAGCAGGAAGGAGCGGCCGTCCTTGAGCCCCTCGACGTAGCAGGCGATGGCGCCGACCTCGGGCTGCTCGGCGAAGTAGGAGAGGAAGTCGGCGGTCTCCAGGTCGGCCTCGTTGCCGGTGGGTGCCCAGTGCGAGAGGCGGATGCCGAGTTCCTGGAGGGAGAAGACGGGGCGGCCCTGGTGGCCGGACTGGGTGATGAGGGCGATGGCCGGTCCGTCGAGGTCGTCCCGGAAGCGCTCGAAGGCGTTGAGGTTGGTGTTGGGGCCGAGCAGGCGCATCCCGGAGCGGGCGACGGCGGCGGCGAGGCGCTCCTGCGCGGCCGCGCCCTCCTGACCCGTCTCGGCGAACCCGGAGGCGAAGACGACCGCGAACTTCACCTTGGCCTCGGCCAGTTCCTCGATCAGGGGGAGTGGGTCGGCCAGCAGGAGTACGGCCAGATCGACCTGCTCGGGCAGGTCGGCGACGGAGGGGGCGCAGGGTATGCCGAAGACGGACGGGCGGGTGGGGTGCACGGGGTGCAGACGTGCCCCCACGCGCTCGGCCCAGGCCACCAGTTGGCGGGTGATACCGGTGTTGGGCCGCCCCTCGGCGTCCGAGGCGCCGACCACGGCGACGGACTCGGGGCGGAAGAACCGGTCCAGATCGGGTACGTCGGCGTAGAGCGGCCGACCGCTGACGTCGAGGTCGTCGACCTCGGCCGGCCTGCCGTGTACGGCGGGGCCGGGCTGCTCGCCGCAGGCGATGACCCTGGCCCGGCGGGAGTCGGTGGTGAGGGTGCCGTGGGTTGATCCAAGCATCGTCCGCCCGCTCCTGTGAGACAGCCAATAACTGACGCACTGTCAGATTACTGAACTGACGCGGTGTCAGGAACTGGTCGGAACTTAAATCACTTGCCTCACTGGACTTGAATGTATAGATCAGTCACTCTGGTCACTGTTTTTGCAAGCTCCAGGGGGGAGCTTGACCCGGGTGGGGGGATCAATAAATGAATCAGGGTTCTGCCGTGCTGCGCCGGAACAGACGGCGGCAGGCCGCCGCCGTCGTGGCCGCCGCCACGCTGAGCGCCGGCTTCGGGCTCGCGGGCATGCCGTCCGCGGCCGCCGTCGGCAGTGCGGCCTCGGCCGACGGCGAGGCGTGCACGCCGACGGCGGGCTTCGAGAGCTGCCGGCTGTTCGTCTCGACGAAGGCCGCGCAGGAGTTCACGGTGCCGGGCGGCGTGACGAAGCTGGACGTTCGCGCGTGGGGGCAGGGCGGGGCCGGCAACTCCATGGTGACCGGCGGCGCGGGCGCCTTCGCCGCCGGCACGGTGAAGGTCACCCCGGGCGAGACGCTGACCCTCAAGGTCGGCGGCGCCTACGGCGGTGACGCGCTCGGCGGCGCGGGCGGGGGCGGTTTCGCCGAGGCCGGCGGCAACAGCACCGGTATCCGTACCAGTTCCGGAAAGGCACTGCTCATCGCCGCCGGCGGTGGCGGTGCGGGCGGCGACACGGTGACCGCGCACGCGGGCTCCGGCGGCGCCGAGAACGGGCAGGACGCCTCCGAGAAGGACCTCGGCGGCAAGGGCGCGAAGGGCGACAAGGGCGGCGCGGCGGGCACCGGTGCCGAGGCGGGCGCCGACCAGTCCGCGGGCGGCGCGGGCGGAGACGGCGTCAAGGCGAGCATCGGAGGCGGTGGCGGCGGTGCCGGTTACGCGGGCGGCGGCGGTGGCGCCGGTGCGGACAAGTCGGCCGGCCCCAGCACCGGCGTCTCCGGCAGCGGCGGAGGCGGCAGCAGCCACGTCGACGCCGACCGGGTGAGCGGCGCGCGCCTCGTGGGCAGCGACAGCTACAAGGCGCCCGAGAAGACGGACCCGTTCTGGGCCCCCGCGGGAGACCCGGTCAACTCCGGAGTGGCCGAGGGCGGCGTCAACGCGCCCGGCGGTGACGGCCGCGTCGTCATCCAGTGGGACGCCCCCGCGGTCGCCGACCTGACCCAGGTCGCCGGTTCCGACCAGACCGTCGCGCCCCTCTACGAGTTCGTACCGATGGCCGTGGCGGTCAAGGACAAGGACGGCAACCCGATCGAGGACGTCAGCGTGACGTTCACGATCGACGACCCGGACAAGCTCGGCGTCGAGTTCGAGAAGGCGTACCACCAGAAGCAGGTCGTGGTCGCCACCGACGCCAAGGGGCGCGCCGAGACGCCGTACATCTCCGGGTCCTCCAAGGAGGGCAAGTTCACCGTCCGTGCGGAGACCGAGGGCGCCTCGACCGTCTTCACCGCGCAGGTGAAGAAGACGGGATACCAGGTCGAGACCGCCGCGGGCGACGGCCAGCAGGCCGGGCAGGGCGAGTCCTTCGAGGACGCGCTGCAGGCCCTGGTGACCGCGGACGGCAAGCCCGCCGCCGTCAAGGACGTCGAGTTCAAGGTCGAGGACGGCGACGAGGACGCCCCGCGCTTCGACGGCGAGGACCAGACCGTCCACATCACGACCGACTCCGACGGCAAGGCCACCGCGCCGACGCTGATCGCGGGCCAGGGCAAGGGCACCTACACGGTCACCGCCACCTCTGCGGGCGCCACGGCCACCTTCACGGTCGAGGTCGTCGCCGCGGACGCGTCGGCCTCGCCGTCGCCGTCCCCGTCGGAGAGCTCGGACGGCACCGGCACGAGCGGGGACGACTCGGGCACCTCGACCGACGGCGGCATCCTGGCCTCCACGGGCGCGGGCGGCATGGGCATGCTGCTGGCGTTCGCGGCCGGTCTGGGGGCCGTGGGTGTGGCGGCGGTGCGGTTCGCTCCGCGGCTGCGGGCACGGTTCCAGCGCGACTGACGTACTCGGTAACTGACGTACCCGGTAAGGCAGATGACGAAGGCCCGGTTCCGCTCGGAACCGGGCCTTCGCCATGCTCACAGGGCTGCGATGACTTCCTTCGCCACCCGCTCCCCCGACCGCACCGCCCCGTCCATGAACCCGTTCCAGTACGTCGAAGTCTCCGTTCCCGCCCAGTGGATGCCGCCCGCCGGCTTGCGCAGGGCGGCTCCGTACTCGGTGAGGACGCCCGGCGGGGCGTAGGCGACCGGGCCGCCGCGGGAGAAGCCCTCGTTGTCCCAGCGCTGCAGGACGAAGGAGGTGGGCGACTTGGCCTTGTCGCCGAAGTAGTTGGCGTAGTCCTTGAGGACGGCCGCCTTCACCTCGTCGACGCTCGAGGCGTCGTACGCCCGCATCTCGTCGGCCTCGATGAAGCCCATCAGGGCACCGTAGGAGGCGTCCGGCGGGGAGTTGTCGAAGGTCGAGCGGACGACGCCGGAGTCGCTGACGACCTGGCCGTTCAGGCCGTCGGCGCGCCAGAACGGGGTGCTGTAGACGGCGATCGCCTTGCCGATCGACCCCATCGGGAGGCGCTGGCTGAGCTGGTCGCGGGAGGCCGGGAGCAGCGGGTCGAAGACGATGCGCGCGGCCAGCGGGGGCGGTACGGCGACGACGACCTTCTTCGCGGTCACCGTGATGCCGTCGGCCGTCACGACGTACTTGCTGCCCGACTGCACGACCGAGCGCACCGGCGCGCTCAGCACCACCTTGTCGCCGAGCTTGGCGGCCAGCTTGATCGGTACCTGCTGGGAGCCGCCGACGAAACGGGACTCCTGGGCGCCGTTCGCGGTGTCGGTGAGGCGTTCCAGGGTGCCGACGTTGGACTCGTTGCCCGCGGCGGCGATGTAGAAGAGGACGAAGAGCAGGGAGAGTTCACGGGGCTGCGCCGAGAAGATCGACGTACAGGCCACATCCAGCAGGAACTTGGCCGACGGGATCACCGCGTTGGCGTTCAGCCAGCTCTCGAACGTCTGCTTGTCCCACTCGGCGGCCTTCGCGGCCGTCCAGGGCGCGTCGACCGGGATCGTCTTGGCCATGTCGTCCAGCGAGGCCTGCACGATCGCGGCGTTGGCGAGACCGGCCACGTCGATCGGCGGGACCGAGCCGAGGATGCCGTCGGTGGCGTACGGGGTCTTGGTGCCGTCCTTGTAGAGCAGGTTCTTGCCGGTGTTGTACGTCGTGAAGGTGGCGACGCCGAGCGAGTCCGCGAGGGCCTTGATGCGGTCCTGGGTGGGGCCGATGAACTCGCCGCCGCCCTCGGTGACACCGCCGTTGGCCAGGGCGAGGTTGACCACCCGGCCGCCGACGCGGTCGCGGGCCTCCAGGACGGCGACGGTCTTGCCGCCGGCCACCAGGTCGCGGGCCGCGGTGAGTCCGGCGAGACCGCCACCGACGATCGCGACGTCCACGTCACGCGTGGATGCCGCGGCCGCGGTGCCGGCCGCGGTGGTGGTGAGGGTTACGGCGCCTGCGGCTGCGGCGGCACCGCCGAGCAGGGAGCGTCGGGAGAGCGTGCGGGGGTGGGGCTGTCTTTCGCGTGCCACGTGCATCCTCCGTCGGGGGAGAGAAGTCGGTGGAGCCAGAAAGGTGAGCAGGTTTCACATTCTGGCCCCGTGCGAGGGCACGCTTCAACGCTCCTGCCACATCTGACTCAGGAGTAAAAGGAGGTGTACTGCAGGGAGTTGAGGACTTCTACGTCAGCCGGGGAGCCGCGAGAGGGCGCTTCCGCCGTTCTTCTCGACGGACTTCGCGATCTTCTCGGCGTCGATTGCCATTTCGCGGAGATTTCCGCTGATTGGGTTGGTGTAGCCCTGGAAGTAGAGGCCGTGCGCGTGCTCCGAGGTGTGGACGCCGCGGACGACCGGTCTGCCCGAGGCGTCCAGTACGTTGAGATGGCCGACGAGGCCTTCGAGCCCACGGACGTACCCGGTGGCGGCGATGACGGCGTCCGTCGAGATGCGGTTGCCGTCGGCGAGGATCACCTTGCCGTCCTCGAAGCCGTCGACGGCGGCCACCACCTCGACCCGGCCCTTGCGTACGGCGTCGATGAGTCCGACGTCGAGGACCGGGATCGCCCCCTCCTTGACCCGGCTGTACAGACCGGTGTCAGGGCGCGGCAGCCCCTGGGCCGACAGGTCCGGCACGCTGAGCTTCGCCATGGGCCTGGCGAGTCGGTCGACCAGCCCGACCGGCAGCCGCCGTACCAGGACACTCGTGAACTGTGCGGGCCATCCCGCGGTGGATCTGCGCACGATGTGCGGAACTGTGCGAACCGACAGGCGGACCCGCGAGGCGCCGCCCTCCACCAGGTCCACGGCGATCTCGGCGCCGGTGTTGCCGACGCCGACGACGAGGACGTCACGGCCGGCATAGGGCGCCGGGGCGCGGTAGTCGCCGGCGTGGACGAAGTCGCCGGAGTACTTCTCGAGCCCGGCCCAGTCGGGCACGTACGGCGTGTGGTTGTACCCGGTGGCCACGACGACCGCGGCGCCGGTCAGTTCGCGGCCGCCGGTGGCGTGCAGCAGCCAGCCGGTGCCGTCGGGGGTGCGCTCGACGCGGGAGACCTCGACGCCGGTGACGATCTCCAGCTCGTGGACCTCGGCGTACTTCTCCAGGTAGCGCACCACGTCGTCCCGGGAGACCCAGCGCCCGAAGCGGCGCGGCATCGGCAGGCCGGGCAGGGCCGACAGCCGGCGGGTGGTGTGCAGGTGGAGGCGGTCGTAGTGGCCGCGCCAGGCCGCGCCGACCTGGTCGGACTTCTCCAGTACGACGGCGCGTATGCCCCGGGCGCGCAGCGCGTACGCGACGGAGAGCCCGCCCGGACCGCCGCCGATCACGTAGACGGGGCGCTCCGGGGGGCTCGCTGACGATGTGGAGTCGGCCATGTGCGCGAGCGTAATCACGCACCGGGTTGATGGGTCTCGGTCAAGAGGGGAATTGGTTTCGGATTGATCACGCGTGTAGGAGGAGTGGGTGGGGCTTGTGACGTAGGCCACCTGGTTGTGGTGATACGGCGATCAGTCCCACCCCACCCTCCCGGCCCTACTTCTTGGCCTTGTGGCCCGTCACCTTGGCGATCCACTTGATGAAGTCGCCGGGGTCGGTGTTCGCGCCGTGGCCCTGGTCCCAGTAGTAGAGGTGGTCGACCTCGTCGCCGAGGCCGGACGCGGCGGCGGCGAGGTTGGCGGAGACGACGTGCGAGGTGTCGGAGTCGTTGGTGCCGAGGCGGATCCACCAGTGCTTCGAGCGGCGGCCGTTGACCTTGTCCACCAGGTGGAACATCGGGTTCATCAGGTGCAGCTTCTCGGGTATGTCGCTCGCGACCCGCTTGCTGCTGAGCCCGGTGGTGTCGTTCTTGGCGCTGTACGCCGTGAAGTGGCGGTTCGCGGTGGTGCCCGCGCCGAACTCGTTGTTCTCGCCCGCCGACAGGTCGAAGGCGTCGAAGGCCGGGGTGGTCTTCTTGCGGGCGCCGACGTGGGTGAGGAAGTCGTCCCAGGTGAAGGTGGCCTTGCCGGCGGACCAGGTGATGAAGGTGTTCTTCGCCAGGTATGTCTCGCGCTCTGAGTCGGAGAGGTCGGTGAGGTACTTGGTCGCCGACGGCTCCAGGTACTGCCTGACCAGGTACTCGTCGTAGTTGCGGGCGGTCAGCGCCCCGAAGCGGTTCAGGCCCCGCAGCTTCAACGACGCCTGGTACTCGGCGAATTGGGCCTGCAGTTCCTTCGACACCGTCTGGTCGACGACCTTGCCGGTGGACTGTGTGACGTTGGAGCCCCAGTTCCACTCGTAGGCGCCGTCGGCGTGCTCGAGGTCGGTGATCGGGCACCAGGCGCCGACCGCGAAGATCGCGTCGGAGGCTTCGGCGGCGCCGAGTTCCTTGAGGTACTTGTCGTAGATCGGGCTGTCACCGGAGGCGCCGAGCAGGGAGGACAGCGCGCCGCCGGCACTGGTGCCCGCGGAGACGATCCGGTCGACGTTCCCGGGGATGCGCCCCTTGTTGGCCTTCACGTACCGCACCGCCGCCTTGAGGTCGACGATCGCGGCCGGGGCGGTGCCGTAGTACTCGCCGGAGGAGTTCTTGAGGGTACGGCCGCGGGCGCCGGGCTCGACGACGACGTAGCCGGCGGCCAGGGCGAGGAGCTGGTTGGAGGCCGTGGCACCGCCGGTGGCGTTGGTGTTGCCGTTCGCGTTGGAGGCCGAGGCGCTGGGCGCGGCGCTGCCGGTGGGGGCGCCGCCGGGGGCACCGCCGCCGGACATGCCACCGGCGCCCACACCGGTCGCATCCGCGACGGAGGAGGGCATGTAACCGCCGACGGAGTTCGCGAACAGGATCGGTGCGTTCGTCGGGTCGACCGTCTCGCCGTCGATCTCGACCGGGGCGCTGACGATGAGCGACTGGTACGTCTCGTCCACCGGGTTGGCGACGTAGGTGATCGCCTTCCAGAAGTGGTACGTCACGGAGTGGTCGTCGCCGTCGGTGTCGGTGACCGTGGTCGTCAGCTTGGTGTAGCCGTCCGGGTCGAAGACCAGCGAGTCGGAGTCCGTGGAGGACGACGAGTCGCTGGACGCCTGCGCGCTGAGAGCGATGCCGCCGACTGCCGCGACACCGGCGGTGGCGCCCATGCCCATCACTACGGTCCTGCGCTTGACTGCCCTGTGCTTCACGGTTCGGCTCCCTCGGGTTATGGGCTTGCGTCTGCGAAGGTAGCGATGTTGCAGACAAAATTGCCAACAATCCGCGGGATTCACGGGGGATGCACAGCTTCATGGGTGGCGCACAGCTCGGGGTTCCCGGATGCCGTCATCTGACGTACCGTCAGATTCATGGACTCGATCTGGCTCAGTGGCGCTGAGTGGCTGGCCGTGCTGCGCATAGGCCTCGGGTTGTGGTGGCTGGAGAGCTGGCGGCACAAGGACCGCAAGGCCTGGTTCGAGCGCGGCACCGGGATCACGTGGGCTGCCTCGATCGCGGCGAAGCACCGCTGGAACGCCGTGCGGTCCGGCTTCGAGGTCATGGTGGCGCCGCGGCCGCGGACGATGGCGTACGTGGTGGTGTACGCGGAGCTGGCGGTCGGCCTCGGCCTGATCGCCGGGTTCCTGACCCCGATCGCCCTGGTCGGAGGCCTGCTCCTGAACGTCCTCTACTTCACGCTCATGATCCACGAGGTGGCCGAGCAGGGCCAGAACTCGATGATGGCGCTGATGTCGGTGGTCGCGCTGTTCGGCATGTCGTGGCAGGTGTGGTCGCTGGACGCCGCGGTGGGATGGTTCGGATGACCGCGCGCCACGACGTCCCCGAGACCGACGCCTTCACCCGGACCTACTGGGACGCCGCCGCCGAGGGCCGGCTGCTGATCCGCCGCTGCGGGGCGTGCGGGCGGGCGCACCACTACCCGCGTGAGTTCTGCCCGCATTGCTGGAGCGAGGACGTGGAGTGGGAGCGGGCGAGCGGGCGGGCCGTGCTCTACACCTGGTCGGTCGTGCACCGCAACGACCTGCCGCCCTTCGGGGAGCGGACACCGTACGTCGCCGCCGTGGTCGACCTCGCGGAGGGGCCGCGGATGATGACCGAGGTCGTGGAGTGCGGGGAGGGGGAGCTGCGGGCGGGGATGGAGCTGGACGTCGTGTTCCGGGAGGGGACGCCGGTGTTCCGGCCGCGGCGGTGAGCCGTACGGGTTTGAATGGTCTGATGGCCTCTGTCGACGAGCAGCATCTCCCTTCCCCCTTCCCCGAGTTGTACGGCCACGGCGTCCGGCTGCGGCTGTGGGACGCGGACTCCGATGCGGATGTCGCGACCTGGCTGCGCGGGCTCACGGACCCGGAGTTCCGGCTCTGGAACACACCGCTCAGGCCGGTCGCGGATGTCGGGACGGCGCGGGAGTCGTTGCGGTCGAAGGTGCGGGGCGCGGTGGAGGGGACGGCGGCCTCGTACTGCGTGACCGATGCGGTGAGCGGGGTGGCGCTGGGGCACATGGGCGTCAACCTGATCAACTTCGTGCTGAGCAGTGCGCGGGTGGGGTACTGGGTGCTGCCCGAGGCGCGCGGGCGAGGGGTTGCCACCCGGGCGCTGGCGGTGGCGTCGCGGTGGGCGCTGGGGGAGTTGGGGCTGCACCGGCTCGAGCTCGACCATGCGGTGGGGCATGACGCCTCGTGCCGGATCGCGGAGCGGTGCGGGTTCCGGTACGAGGGGACGCTGCGGGGCGCGATGTTCGAGGCGGGGCGGCACGACGCGTTCCGGGACATGCATCTGCACGGGCGGTTGGGGACGGACCCGGAGCCGAAGCTCTCGTAAATCCGGCGGCGTCCGGACCGGGCGCGCGGGATCATGGAGCATGCACCCCGGAGACTGGCACCGCATCGACGACCTCGACCTCTTCCTCTCCCGCGCCGGGGCCTTCCTGCATGCTCAACCCGCCCTGCACACCGTGCCGTTGACGGTGACCGAGGCGATACGGACGCGCGGTCCGCATACGTACGGTGACTCGGCGCCCGTCTTCGGTGTGCTGGAGCGGGAGGGTGAGGTGCGCGCGGCCTACTTCCGCACCCCGCCGTTCCGTCTGTACCTCACCCGCCTCACCCCGGAGGAGGCCTACGCCCTGGCCGTCCACCTGGCCGCCGTCGACCACTCCCTGCCCGGCGTCACCGGCGAGCACGCCACGGCCGCCGCCTTCGCCGAGGCCTGGCAGCAGTACACCGGGGCGACGGCGGGACTGCACGAGCGCCAGCGGCTGTACCGGCTGGGCACGCTGACGATTCCGGGCCCCGTTCCCGAGGGGCGGCCGAGGGTCGTGGGGGAGCGGGACCGCGCCCAACTGGTCCGCTGGAAGGACGAGTTCTCGGTGGCGGTCGGCGGGACGGCGGACTCTCGTGCGGACGAGTGGGCCGACTCGCGCATCGCCTACGGCGGGATCACGTTCTGGGAGGACGCCGATGGCAGCCCGGTCTCCATGGCCGGGGCGACACCGATGGTCGCCGGTCAGGTGCGGGTCGCGCCCGTCTACACCCCGTCCCACCTGCGCGGCCGCGGATACGCCGGCGCGGTGACGGCCGAGGTCAGCAGGGCCGCGCTCGCCTCCGGCGCCGACGAGGTACTGCTGTTCACCGACCTCGCCAACCCGACCAGCAACGCGCTGTACCAGCGGATCGGGTATCGGGCGGTGGCGGATTTCGCGGTGTACGACTTTGCGGACGGCGCGGGTTCCTAGAGACCAGGGCGGGGCGGAGCCGAGTATTCCAGGGGTGGTCCGGGCAAGACGTGTGCATGACGCGACGGGCAGGTGATCCTGCGGCGCTCCAGCAGACGGCCGCGCAAGCCCGCCTGTGGGAGTACTACCTCCACGAGGACAGCATGATCATGCAGCGCGGAAATCTGTTTCTCGTGGCCCAGTCGCTCCAACTCGTCGCCTACACCGCGATCCTGTCCGTCGGGCGCACGGGAGCCATGGGAGACCGGACCACGGACAGCAGCCTCCTCACCGCCCGCGTGATAGGCGCGTTCGGCATCACGCTGGCTGTCATCTGGTTCTACGTGGGCCATCGCCAGATCCGGTACACCGGCAACCTGCGAAGTCGGCTGACGGCCCAGGTGCCGGACTACGCCGACACACTGGCGGCCGTGCGTCTGCGCGGGCCCAGGTCGGCGGTGTTCATCGCCTACGGCATCCCCCTGCTCGGGGCCGTCCTGTGGTCCCTGCTTCTTGCGGTGAGCTGACCAGCCGGCCTAGGGCGACTAGGGCCACAGCAGCTGCTTGACCCAACCCCCGTTCTCCCGCCAGTAGTTCAGCCGTACGTGCCGTCGGCGTTCGTCGCCCTGGAAGAACTCGACCTCGTCCGGCTGGAGGTGGTAGCGGGTCCAGGTGGGGACCGGGGCGTCCGGTTCGCGTTGGGCGTGTTCCCAGGCCGCCTCCGATGTGCGCGCCAACTCCTCCAGCGAGCCCAGGACTTCGCTCTGGTGGCCGGTCAGGGCGGCGGCCAGCGCGCCGGTCGAGCGGGCGTGCAGGTCGCCCTGGGAGTCGGCGGCCGGGGCCGCGGTGACCGGGCCACGGACGCGGACCTGGCGGCCCAGGACCGGCCAGTAGAAGCCGAGGGCCGCGTACGGGCGGGCCGCCAGCTGGGTGCCCTTGCGGCTGGTCGCGTGCGTCGCGAAGGACCAGCCGTCGGCGTCGGCGCCGTGCAGCATCACGATCCGTACGTCGGGCAGGCCCGCCTCGTCCGAGGTGGCCAGCGACATGGTGTGCGGCTCGGTCTGGCCGGCCGCCACCGCTTCCGCGAACCACGTGGTGAAGAGGGCGAGCGGTTCGGCGGGGGCGCTCGCCGGGTCGAAGGGCGGCAGTTCGGTGACCGCCGGGTCCCACACGCGCAGTGACCTCAGCAGGTCGTGGAGATCGGTTCCCATGCCCCGAATTGTCACTCACCGTTCGTGGCGAGGCGGGACGGGAGTAGGTTGGCGAGTCCCTGACGATCGTCGAGACGAAGGAGGCGGCAGTGTGAGGCGCCCACCCGTCCTCCTCGCCGCCCTCCTGCTGGGCGGTGGCGTCCTCACCGCCTGCACCAGCGAGGAGCCCACCTCCCTCTCCGCGCCCGAGGTGTACTACCTCCCGCCGGACGGCAAGAAGACCGCCGTCGAGAACAAGCCGGAGTTCCAGGTCCGCGTCGACGGCGATGAGCCCTACCCCCGTACCGGAACCCGGCGGGTCACCGTGGACGTGGTGGGCGGGTCGGTGGACGTCGTCTGGTTGCGCTGGAGCGGACCGGACTGCAAGGGCGGTGCCGCGCACGTCACTTGTGACATCTCGGGCATCTTCATCAATGGCGGCGGGTCGCAACGTGTCGTCCCGGTCGCCGCGAAGGGCGCCAAGGCCGGTGACTCGGCGGTCGTGCGCTTCACGTACGCCACGAAGGACGGCAAGAAGCTCACTGCCCGTACGAAGGTCGTCGTCGGTGAGCCGGTCGTGGAGGTGGCCGCGCCCAAGGTGTTCAAGGACGTCCGCCCCGGCGCCGAGGTGACCGAACCGCTCGTCGTACGGAACACCGGGACCGTGCCCGTGCGGGGGCTGGGCATCGAACTCGGCGTCGGAGCGGCCGAGTTCGTCGAGCGGTACGACAACTGCCGTTACCCCGACCCGAAGCTCTACCACGGCAACATCGCCGTCTGCCGCATCCCGGACGTGCGGATCGCGCCGGGGGAGTCCGTCGCTCTGAAGGGCGGGGTGCGGGTGCGGGCCTCAAAGACGGTGATGCACGGGGCGGTCGTGTCGCAGGTCTGGCCGCTCGACACCAAGCCGGAGTCCAAGAACGGCGACCTCGGAGACGGGCCGTCCCTGGAGGCCGAGGCCCGGCCCGCGGCGCGCGGCACCTTCGCGGCCGGTGGCAGCGAGACCCGCCTCACCCTCGACACCCGCGCCGACTACGAGGTCACCGGCATCGACCTGCACGGCGACCCCGGCGACGTCCGCAAGCTCCGCCTCACGGTCCGCAACAACGGCCCCGGCGATCCGGGCGACGTCGCGGAGCTGGTCTTCAACCAGCCCTACGACAGCGGCGTCCTGAAGCAGCCCATGACGGAGATCGACGACGGCGAGTACGGCCCCTACTGCGAGAACGGCATCCTCACCTACGTCTGCCCCATCGAGGACCTCGCACCCGGCCAGACCCGCACCTTCGAGTTCACCCTGCGCCTCGGCGAACCCGGAACGGGCAGCGTGAGCGTCCAGGACACGGAGGCGGCGACGAAGGCGGGCACGGTCCGCCGCGACCCCCGTCCCGCCAACGACGAAGCCGTGATCACGATCGGCAAGTGAGGCCGGTTCAGCCCCGGCCCAGCACCACCGTCCCCGACGAACAGAACCAGCCGCCGGTGCCGGACGCCACCCCCAGCCGCGGCAACTCACCATCCGCGGCCCGGACTTGCCGCGTCCCCGCCTCTCCCCGCAACTGCCGCACCGCCTCCACGAGCAGGAACAGCCCCCGCATCCCGGGATGCTGGGCCGACAGCCCACCCCCGTCCGTGTTCACCGGCAGCTCCCCGCCCTCCACCCGCAACCGCCCCTTCTCCACGAACGCCCCGCCCTCCCCCTTCCCGCAGAACCCCAGGTCCTCCAGGGTCACCAGCGTCATGTACGTGAACGCGTCGTAGATCTGCGCGAAGTCCATCTCCGCGGGCCCGACCCCGGCCCGCTCGAACGCCAGCCGCCCGCTCACCGCCGCCGGCGACACCGTGAAGTCCTCCCACTCCGACATCGCGGAATGCGAGACGTGCTCCCCGGTCCCGAGCACCCACACCGGAGCCGTACGGCAGTCCCGTACGTACTCCTCGGCGGCCAGCAGCACCGCCGCCCCGCCGTCGGAACGAATGCAGCAGTGCAGCTTCGTGAACGGGTCCGCGATCATCGGCCCGTCGAGCACGTCGTCCACCGTGATCGGGTCGCGGAACATGGCCTCGGGGTTGAGCGTTGCGTTCGCCCTGGCCTGCACGGCCACGGACGCCAACTGCTCGATCGTCGTGCCGTGTTCGATCATGTGGCGGCGGGCCGCCATCGCGTACTTGGCGATGAGCGTGTGGCCGTACGGCACCTCGAACTGGAGCGGGCCGCGGGAGCCGAAGGAGAGGTTGCCCGTGCGCCGGCCCGCCTTGATGTCCGCACGGGCCGTGGAGCCGTACACCAGCAGGACCGCGTTCGCATGCCCGGCGGCGATCGCGTCCGCCGCGTGCGCCGCCATCACCTCCCATGTCGAGCCGCCTACCGCCGTGGAGTCGACCCAGGTCGGGCGCAGGCCCAGGTACTCGGCCACCTCGACCGGCGGGAGCGTGCCGAGGCCGGCCGAGGCGAAGCCGTCCACCACCTCGCGGCCGAGCCCCGCGTCGGCCAGCGCGCGGCGGGCCGCCTGGGCGTGCAGTGTGTACGGCGTCGCGTGGTCCACCCGGCCGCAGTCGGAGAGGGACACACCGACCACGGCGACTTTCCGGCCCCGGGGAGCCATGGGAGTCATGAGAGGCCTCCTGCCCCTGTGCATCTCGTTCCGGCGCTCCTAATATGACGGACCGTCAGATCCGGAGGGAAGAGGGGGACAGCCATGGACGCCGGCTTCACCGCCGAGCAGGACGAGATCCGTCGCACCCTGCGCGAACTGCTCCGCAAGCACTGCGGCCCCGAGGAGCTGCGCACCGCCCTCGACGCCCCCGCCGGACACGACCCGGCCCTGTGGACCGCCCTCGCGGACCGGCTCGGCCTGCCCGGACTCGCCCTCCCGGAGGCGTACGGCGGCGTCGGCTGCTCGATCACCGAACTCGCCCTCGCCGCCGAGGAGTCGGGCAGAGTCCTCGCCCCCT
The DNA here is from genome assembly GCF_042893105.1 of Streptomyces sp. NPDC001663. Taxonomy (NCBI): domain Bacteria; kingdom Bacillati; phylum Actinomycetota; class Actinomycetes; order Kitasatosporales; family Streptomycetaceae; genus Streptomyces; species Streptomyces sp. NPDC001663. Next base: position 286,185 of record NZ_JBIAUR010000007.1, read on the forward strand.
CCCCGCTCCTCGCGACCTGCGTCCTCGCCGCCCCCCTGATCCTCGCCCTCGGCACCGAAGCCCAGCGCAGCGCCCTGCTCCCCCGCCTCGCCTCCGGTGCACTCACCGCCGCCCTCGCGGTCCCAGGCACCGCACTCGCCACCGCCCTCGCGCTGACCGGCGACAACGGCGGGGAGTGGGCGGGCGGCGGTCGCGCGGGTGGCGTGCAGGCCAGGCGCGTGGGGGAGGGGTGGCGGCTGTACGGGGAGGCCGGGCAGGTGCTCGACGGGCACAGTGCGGGGCTGCTGGTGGTCGCCGCGCACACCGGGGGGTTCGCGCGGTCGCGGACGCTGCTGTTCCTCGTGCCGGGGGACGCGGCGGGGGTGGTGCGGGTACGGCAGACCGCCCTTGACGCCACCCGGCCGCAAGCCCGCCTCCAACTCCGCGATGTCGGGGCCGAGTTGCTCGGTGACGATGACGGTGACGTCCTCGGTGCCCTCTGCTCCCTCGGTGACACCGCCGCCGCCGTGCTGGCCTGTGAGGCCGTCGGGGCCGCCGATCGGGTGCTGGAGCGGACCGTCGAGTACGTGAAGCAGCGGGAGCAGTTCGGGCGGGCGATCGGGTCCTTCCAGGCGGTCAAGCACCGGCTGGCCGATGTGTACGTCCAGGTGCAGGCGGCGCGTTCGGCCGCGTACTACGCGGCCTGGGCTGCGGTGAGCGGCGAGCGCGTCGGCGGGCTCGCCCTCGCGCAGGCACTGGAGGCCCTGCGCGGGGCCGCCGCCGAGGGGATCCAGCTGCACGGCGGCATCGGTTTCACCTGGGAACACGAGGCGCATCTCTACTTCAAGCGCGCCTCCGGCGACGAGCTGCTCTTCGGGCCGGTGCACCGGCTGCGGGCGCACGCCGCCGACGCGGCGCGGCTCTTCGGACCGGGCCTGGAGGTGACGGTGTGATCGGCGCACGGCTGGTGCAGAAGGTCTCGTCGACGCGGGGGTTCGTGAAGGTCGCCCCGCATGTCGTGCCCGCGCTGGACCGGGCCGTCCATCGGCTCACCCGCGGAAAGGTCCTGCTCAGCGCCCAGATGCTGCCGGGCGTGATCCTCACGTCCACCGGCGCACGGAGCGGACTGTCCCGCCGTACGCCACTCGCCTGCATGCCCGAGGACGACGGGCGCAGCTGGATCCTCATCGGCTCCAACTTCGGCCGTACGGACCACCCGGCCTGGACCCACAACCTCCTCGCCCACCCCGACGCCGAGGTCAGCTGGAAGGGTGCGGACATTCCGGTGCGGGCCCGGCTGCTGGAGGGGGAGGAGCGGGCGGCGGCCTGGAAGACGGCGCTGGCCTTCTGGCCGCCGTACGCGACGTATCAGGCTCGGGTGGAGCGGGAGATACGGCTCTTCAGGATCGTACGGAGATGAAGTGGGGTGTCAGTGCGCCGAGACCTTCTCGCAGGCCACGTCGTACTGCGACACCGAGTGCGTGTTGTTGGAGTTCTGCGGCTGCTCGCCGGCGTAGTGCTGACCGGCGACACCGCCTTCGTGGAAGGCCGAGCCGGGGGCGGACGACGCGTGTCCCGGGCTGTTGGGGAATTCGTCGCATTCCACGCCGGGCTGGGCTGCGAGGGCCGGGGCGGCGGCGAGGCCCGCGGCACCGAACATCAGGGCGACCGTCACCAGGGCCGGGGCCGCACGCTTCAGGAGGTTCATGATCGCCTCTCCTTTCGCGGAGTACCTGCCCATACATACGCAAAGGGTGCGGCAGTCGTTCAACACGCCTACAGCGTCGCCAAGCGCTGGACCAGCAGAAACGCGCCGATGCCCAGCATCGCCGCCCCCGACGTGCGCGTCACCGCGCGGGCCGCGGACGGGCGGGTGCCCAGTACGGCCCGGGCTCCCAGGCCGACTGTGAGGTAGACGGCCGCGCAGCACGCCATGTGGAGCACTCCGAGGGCGGCGGTCTGGACGGGGACCGGGAGCGCGCCGTGGGTGGTCAGGAACTGCGGCAGGACCGACAGGTAGAGCAGCAGGCCCTTGGGGTTCAGGCCGCTGATCGTCGCGCCGCGCAGGAAGACCCGGGCACGCGACGCCTCCTCCACGGGCTGTTCGGCCGCCCCCGGCACGCCCGGCCGGCGCAGCACGCCCCACCCCAGCCACACCAGGTATCCGGCTCCCGCGACCGTCAGTGCCGTCAGCAGCCGCGGCTCCCCGGCCACCAGCACCGCGAGGCCCGCCACCGCCAGTGCCGTGTGCAGCGCGTATCCGGCGACCAGGCCGCCCACCGCCCACGCCACCGAACGTCCGCGCAGACCGGCCGAGATCGCGTACGCCCAGTCGGCGCCCGGCACACAGACCAGCAGGAGGTCGAGGGTCAGGAAGGAAAGCAGCAGTGCGGTGTCCATGTGGGGGACATTAGGCGTGAATGGCCCGAAAATGTTGTCGAAGTTTGCTCGTGATCGCTGGTTCTGAGCAAATATCTTCTTCATGGACGACGTGGACCGGAAAATTCTTGCCGAGCTGCAGCAGGACGGGCGGCTGACCGTGACCGAGCTGGCCGCGCGGGTGCGGCTGAGCGTCTCGCCGTGCCACCGGCGGCTGCGGGAGCTGGAGCGGTCGGGGGCGATCAGCGGCTACCGGGCGGTGGTGGAGCCGGCCGCCGTGGGGCTGACCTTCGAGGCGCTGGTCTTCGTGTCGATGCGGCAGGAGGACCGGGACACGGTCGCGGAGTTCGAGCGGGCGCTGGCGGAGATTCCCCATGTGCTGGACGCGCAACGGCTGTTCGGCGAACCCGACTACCTGCTGCGCGTGGCGACGGCCGACCTCGCGGCCTTCCAGCGGCTGTACGACGAGCGGTTGGCGACGCTGCCCGGCGTGCAACGGCTGACCTCGACGCTTGTGATGAAGCACGTGGTGCGGGACCGGCCGCTGCCCGCATAGAGCGGCAGGCGGCGGCTCACGTCGGATGAGCCGCCGCCTGCCAGACAGGACTGGCGCCGGATTACTTGGTCGGCTTCTTGCCGGTCACACCCAGGTGCACCAACAGCGCCAGATTGGGCTTGAGTTCGGCCTGCTTGACGCCCCACGTCTGGAAGCCCTTCTGGTGCGAGGCGACCGCGGCGAGCATCGCGACCAGCGAACCGGCGACCGCCGCCGGGTTCACGTCCTTGTCGACCCTGCCCTTGGCCTGCAGCTCGGTGATCGAGTCCGTGAGGGAGTTGTTCACCGAGTTGAGGATCTTCATGCGAATTTTGTAGAAGCGCTTGTCGCCCTCGGCCGCGCCGAGGTCGACGACGCGCAGGATGGCGTCGTTCTTGCGCCAGAACTCCAGGAAACCGTCCACGAGTTCCTGCGCGGTCTGCCAGCCGGCCTTGCCGACCCATGACCGGCCCTCGAGCAGTGCGGTCAACTGCCCGCCCTCGGTGGCCATTTGCTCGGCGATCTCCAGGACGGCGCCCTCGACGTCCGGGAAGTACTGGTAGAAGGTCGCGGGTGAAGTACCCGCTTTCCGGGCGACATCGATGACTTTGACGTCCCGATAGGGGGAGGAGCTGAGCATCTCGCTGAGGCAGTCGAGCAGCTTCTGCCGGGTCGCCTGCCCACGCCGACCGGCCACGCGGCCGTCGACGGTACGCACTTGTCCTGTCATGCCGTCAGCTTACCGAGGGGTGATCGGAGCGCGATTCGGCCGACTGCAAATGGGGTGCATGAGTGAGGAGGGGCGGGTGTGCCTGGTCCTGCGGGGTGCGTGAGTCGCCGTTAGTTTGGCGGTATGGCCGAAAACAGGGCATCCGCATACGGAGAGGGCGTCCCCTGCTGGGTGGACGCGCAGCTTCCCGATGTGGAGGCGGGCAAGCGGTTCTACGGCGAGCTCTTCGGGTGGACCTTCGAGGACGCCTACGGCGGCTCCGTGTGGGCGCATCGCGAGGGGGAGCCCGTCGCCGCGCTGGCGCGCAAGACGGACGGGCGGCTGCCCACGGTATGGACGGTGTACTTCGCGACGCCGGACGTGGAGGCGCTGGCCGACCGGGTCTGGGCGGCCGGCGGCCAGGTCGTCACGGCACCCGTACCGGTCGGCGACCTGGGCCTGGCCGCGCTGGTCACCGACCCAGAGGGCGCCGTCTTCGGTCTCTGGGAGCCGGGCAGCCACCCCGGCTTCGGCAAGCGGCACGAGATCGGCACCTTCGGCTGGGCCGAGCTGTACGCCCGTGACACCGAGACCGCCAACACCTTCTACGGCGACCTCTTCCACGACGCCCTGTTCGGGCCGGACGCCAGGCCCGACTTCGGCCGCGCGGCGGTCTCGGACGTCTTCCCGGCCGAAATGCCGCCCCACTTCCTCGTCCACTTCGCGGTCGAGGAGTGTGAGACCGCCCTCAGGACGGTGAACCGGCTCGGCGGGCGCGTCCAGGCACCACCATTCGAGACGTCGTACGGAAAGGTGGCGGTCGTCACGGACAATCAAGGGGCGTCGTTCGCCGTACTGGAGCGGGTCAGGTGGGCGGTCGAGCGGTGAAACATCCGTTTTTGGCATGAGACACCCTGATTCGCCCCCGGGTTCGCAACCAGTGCCCGGGACAGGAAGAATCGGGGTGCGTGCCGCCATGGCGGTGCGGTGGTGAGACGCTGCACGGGGTCGCGTACATATGTGGAATGGCGCGGCTTGTACGGGGAGGTGGCAGGCAAGTGGTGGATCAGCTGACGCAGCACGATCCGCGGCGTATCGGGCCGTTCGAGGTGCTGGGACGGCTGGGTGCCGGCGGCATGGGGCTGGTCTATCTCGCGCGCTCGGCGTCCGGCCGGCGCGTGGCGATCAAGACTGTCCGGACCGAGCTCGCCGAGGACCAGCTCTTCCGCGTCCGCTTCACGCGCGAGGTGGAGGCGGCCCGCGCCGTCTCCGGCTTCTACACGGCGGCCGTCGTGGACGCCGACCCGCGTGCGGCCGTGCCGTGGCTGGCCACCGCGTACGTCCCCGCGCCCTCCCTCGAGGAGATAGTGAACGAGTGCGGGCCGCTCCCGGCCCAGGCGGTGCGCTGGCTCGCGGCGGGTGTCGCGGAGGCGCTGCAGTCCATCCACGGCGCCGGACTCGTCCACCGCGACCTCAAGCCGTCCAACGTCCTCGTGGTGGAGGACGGCCCCCGGGTGATCGACTTCGGTATCGCGTCCGGCGTCTCGAACACCCGTTTGACGATGACGAACGTCGCCGTCGGTACGCCCGCCTACATGTCGCCGGAGCAGGCCAAGGACTCCCGGAGCGTGACCGGCGCGAGCGACGTCTTCTCGCTCGGCTCGATGCTCGTCTTCGCCGCCACCGGGCATCCGCCCTTCCACGGCGCCAACCCGGTCGAGACCGTCTTCATGCTGCTGCGCGAGGGCCCGGACCTGGAGGGCCTCCCGGACGAGCTGCGCCCGCTGATCGAGTCCCTGATGCAGATGGAGGCGACGGGCCGCCCCAACCCCGCCGACCTCCAGGCCCAGCTGGCCCCCCACCTCTTCGGCTCCGGCTCCGACGACAGCGGTACGGCGTCGGCGTGGCTGCCCGAGAAGGCGGTCGGCCTCATCGAGTCGCGCCGCAACGGCCGCCCTGCGGCCAAGCCCGGCCAGGGCGGCGGCCGCAGCGGCGGCGGTGCCCGCCCCGCTCCGGTGCCGCCCCCGCCCTCGCACGACCCGGTCGTCCCGGCGCCCGTCCCCGTCGGCGGCCCCGACTCCGGCCCGGTCCGGCTGGCCGGCGCCCAGGTGCCCATCGGCCCCGGCCCCCGCGTCTCCGACGTCCGGGCCGCCGCGGTCAAGGCGCCGCCGCCGGAGGCCGCCCTGGCCGCCTCCTGGTCCAAGCCGCGCCCCGGTGTCAACGGCACCGACGCCGTCGCACCGTCGCCGTCGCCCGTGCCCCCGGAGACGGCGAGCGGCTGGCGCCCGTGGCGTTTTCGCATGTCGAACGACGTGTGGGGTACGCCTTCCGTCGCCGGCGACCTCGTCTACGTCACCTCCTTCGAGGTGCACGCCCTGGACGTCGGCACCGGCCGCCGGCGCTTCAAGACGCGGGACGTGGCCTGGTCGATGGCGGTCGCGGACGGCCGTATCCACGCCTCGGACGGGCCGACGCTGTTCGCGCTGGACTGCCGTGAGGGCGCGGACCTGTGGCGGTTGTCCACGGACGCGTGGGTGTACTCGCTCCAGGCCGACCGCGGCACGGTCGTCACCGGCACGCGCGGCGGCGGTGTCCAGGCCTGGGAGGCCTCGAACGGCCAGAAGCTGTGGGAGCTCACCGGCGCCCAGACCGACTTCGAGTCCCCGGAGGCCGGGCCCGCCGTCCACGAGGGCACGGTGTACGTCTGGCAGGACGCCCGCCTGCGCGCCCTGGACGCCCGCACGGGCGACGAGCGCTGGTCCTACCCGATCGGCGACGCGGCTTCCTGCGGCGGCGTTCCGGTACGGGTGTCGCCCGCGCCGGACGGCTATGTGTACGTGTCGGCGGGCACCCGGGTCCTGGCCCTGGACATCGCGAGCGGCCATGTGAAGTGGCACTTCGAGGCCCCGGCGGTCTTTCTCTCCCCGCCCGCCTTCGCCCCCGGCCCCGCGGTCACCGGCGGCGGCATCTACCTCGCCGACTACCTCGGCACGGTCTACGCCCTCGACGCCACCGACGGCCGCGACCGCTGGCGCATCGCGACGGAGTCCCGGTCGTCCATCGACCCCGTCCTGGTCGCCGCGGGACATGTGCACGTGGGCAGCGGCAAGGGGCTGTACACCCTGGACGCGGTCACGGGCACGCCCAAGTGGCGCTTCCAGGCGGGCGGCGACATCGTGGGCGCGCCCGCGGTGGCAGAGGGCCGCATCCACTTCGGCTCGACGGACCACCTGCTGTACACGCTGAAGGCCGACGACGGCCGACTGCGCTGGAAGCTCGCGACCGGCGGCGAGATCACCGGGGCGCCGGTGGTCAAGGACGGCGTCGTGTACGCGTGCAGCAAGGACCGCTGCGTGTACGCGCTGGACGCGGAGAAGGGGACGGGAACCGCCCGGACCGCCTAGGGCCTGGCCGCTGGTGACGGCCGTCGTACCAAGTGCACGGAAGGGTGCGGACGGCGGCCGCCCACCCCGACGCTACGCCGGGGGCGCGGTGGTCGCCATGCGGTGACATGGCCGTGACAGGTGATGGCTAGGGCCTGTCCGGCGGATCAGGTCGGCTTGCAGGAGACAGTGCCTCTCGACCGCCCCGAGCGGGGTCTGGTGCGTGCAGCTGCAAGGCGGAGGAGGGCGTCGACGCGGAGCGTCGGCGACTGACGACAACGCGGCTGGGGGTCCCCCCACGCCTTTAGGGCAGTGGGGGAGTGCGTGCCAGGGCCCGCGACGCCGACATGATCCGCCGGACAGGGCCTAGGGTTGCGGCATGATCGCACGGGGGCGCAGTCTCAAGTTCACAGCTGTCATCGCGTTGGTGGTCCTGGCTCTGACCGGGTTCTCGAAGGGGCGGCACCACAGCAGCAGCCGGCACGGGAGCGGCGGTGGGGGCGGGTGCAGCAGTTCCAGCCAGGATCACGACAGTTCCTCGTCGTCGACGTCCGGGGGCGGGTCGTACGACAGCTCCTACGACGACGATGACGACGACAGCTACGGCAGCAGCGGCAGCAGTGGCAGCAGCAGCGGCGGGAGTTCGTACACCCGCCGGCCCACGTACCGTTCCACGCCCACTTCGTCCAGTACGGGAAACAGCAGCACGCTGGACGGCACGGCGAAGCTGTTGAGTTGCGCGACCGAGAAGAAGCCCTACGCGACGGTCGAGGTCAGCAACCCGAACGGCCGCGAGGTCGACTACTGGGTCGACGTCACCTTCAAGGACGCCCAGAACAACGAGCTCGTCCAGAAGACCGCCGACGTCGAGGTGCCCGCCAAGGGGAGGGCGACCGTCAAGGTCCACCTCTACTCCAGCCTCATCGACCAGGTCGACCACTGCGAGGTCGATCCCGAGGTGTACGGCTCGTAGTCATCGCACCCGGAACTCCCCGGCCCGCCGCCCGTTGAAAAGCTCCGCCTGCCGTCCGGCCGGCAGATTGCCCAGGGAGACCAGGTGCGGTGCCTGGGCGAACCCGGCGGCCAGGGCGGCCTCCTTCGCCGCCCACAGGGCGCGGACGGTGCCCTGGACGCCCTCGGGCGGGTAACCGGCGATGACGGTCGCGCACTCGGTCGCCGCGGCCAACGCTCCGCCGGGCTCGGTGAGTTCGGAGACCAGGCCGATGTCGTGGGCGCGCCCGGCGGAGAGCCGTTCCGCCGTGCCCATGAGCATCATCCTCGCGACCTCGCCGTACGGCATCCGCTGGGCCATCAGCACGGACTCGTACGCGCTGACCATGCCGTAGGAGGTGTGCGGGTCGAAGAAGACGGCGGTGGTGTCGGCGACGAGGAAGTCGGACTCGCCGAGGAGGTAGAAGGCGCCTCCGCAGGCCATGCCCCGCACGGCGGCGATCACCGGTTTCCAGAGGTCGTTGGACTTCGGGCCGACGCGCAGGAGCGGATCGTCCGCCATATAGGGGGAGTTGGGCTGAGGCACTACCGAGTCCCGGTCGAGGCCCGTGCTGAACGCTCGCTCTCCGGCGCCGGTGAGGACGACGGCTCGTACGGTGTCGTCGAACCGCAACTCCCGCCAGATTTCGCAGAGTTCGTCGCGCATCGTGAGGTCGATCGCGTTGAGGCGTTCGGGCCGGTCGAGGGTGACGGTCGCGACGCCGGTGTCCTTGTCGGCGGTGAGGTCCACGGTGGTCGTCACGGTCGCTCCAGGACCCACTGGGGGAGACCGTCGCCGCTGAACACGACCTGCACCTTCGCGCCGATCCGGATGCGTTCCGGCGGGACGGAGTCGAGGCGTGCGCCGGCCTCGGCGACCAGGTTGCCGACGAGCCGGATGCGGGGGGCGTCGGCGAGTTCGACGACGACCACGTTGTACGGGGCCTGCTCGGCGTAGGCGGGGAGCAGGGGCGGGTGGGGGACGACGTAGGACCAGATGCGGCCGTGGCCGGAGACCGGGCGCCACTCGCTCTCGAAGGACTGGCAGTGTGGGCAGCAGGGCCGTGGCGGGAAACGGAGCTCGCCGCAGTCGGCGCAGGCCTGGACGCGGAGTTCGCCCTGGCGGGCGTAGCCCCAGAAGGGGGCGCCGTCGGTGTCGGTGACGGGGGTCAGCATCGTCGCTCAACTCCTCAGCAGGAGGGCGGAGGTGGGGACCCCTTCACCGGCGGTGACGAGGCAGGTGGCGGCGCCCGGGACCTGGGCGGTGCTGGTGCCGCGCAACTGTTTGACGCCCTCGTTGATGAGGTTGAAGCCGTGGACGTAGGCCTCGCTGAGTCCGCCGCCGCTGGTGTTCATCGGCAGTCGGCCGCCGATCTCCAGCGCCCCTTGCTCGGTGAACGCCCCGCCCTCGCCGCGACCGCAGAAGCCGTAGCCCTCCAGGGAGAGCGGGATGAGGGCGGTGAAGGCGTCGTAGATCTGGGCCACGTCGACGTCCTGGGGCGTGAAGTCCGCGTGTTTCCACAGGTGTCGGGCGGCGGTCCAGGCGGGGCCGGTGAGCGGGTCGTCGTTCCAGTAGTTGACCATGCCGTGGTGCTGGGCGGGGAGCCCTTGCGCGGCGGAGTGGACATAGACGGGCGACTGTCTGCAGTCCCGCGCGCGCTCCCTGCTGACCACCACGCAGGCCAACGCCCCGTCCGTCTCCAGGCAGTTGTCGAAGAGGCAGAGGGGCTCGCTGATCCAGCGGGAGGTCATGTACATCTCGCGGGTCAGGGGGCGCTCGTACATCACCGCGGCCGGGTTCTGGTTGGCGCGGTTGCGGCAGGCGAGGGCGACGTTGAAGAGGTGGTCGCGGGTGGCGCCGTACTCGTGCATGTAGCGGCGGGTGAGCATGGCGATCTCGTCGGCGGGGCGGAGCAGGCCGAAGGGGCGGGTCCACTGGGCCGGGGTGGGGAGCTGGACGGTGGTGTTGGTCCAGGGGCGGGGGCCGCTGCCGCGCTTGCGGGAGCGCCAGGCGACACCGACCGTGGCCTGGCCGGCGGCGATGGCGGCGGCCAGATGCGCGACGGTGGCGCAGGAACCGCCGCCGCCGTAGCCGACCTTGCTGAAGAAGGTCAGGTCGCCGAAGCCGACCGCCTTCGCCAGCTCCACCTCGTCCGTCTCCTCCATGGTGTAAGAGGCGAGCGCGTCGACCTCGCCGGGTGCGATGCCGGCGTCGTCGAGGGCGGCGAGGACGGCGCGGCAGGCGAGGGTCTTCTCGTCCTCGGGGAGGTGCTTGGCGAAAGGGGTCCGGCCTATGCCGACTATCGCGGTGGCGTCCTTGATCGCGGCCATGCGCACACCTCCACGCTGCTGAAGGGCTGCTGACAGGCCGTCAGGGTACAGCTAATCTGACGGGTAGTCAGCTCCGGGGTTGGGAGGCGTGCTGTGCGCGGTGATCTGGAGTGGGGCAGCATTCCGGGACTGGTCCGGTCGGCGGTCGAGCGGTACCCGGACGTCGAGGCGGTGGTGGAGGGCCGTACCCGGATCTCGTACGCCGAACTCGGCGCCCGCGTCGAGCGGTCGGCGGCGGCGTGCATGGCGAACGGCATCGCGCCGGGCGACCGGGTCGGGATCTGGGCCCCGAACACGCTGGACTGGATCGTGTCCGCGCTGGGCGCGGTCTCGGCGGGGGCGGTGCTGGTCCCGCTCAACACCCGCTTCAAGGGCACGGAGGCGGCCGACGTGCTGCGCCGCAGCGGGGCCCGGCTGCTGTTCGTGACCGGCACCTTCCTGGGCACCTCGTACGTGGCCTCGCTGCGCCGCGCGGTCGCGGAGGGGCCGGGGCTGCCGGACCTGGAGCAGGTGGTCGTGCTGTCGGACGACGCACCCGCCGACTACCGCACCTGGAAGGACTTCCTGGCGAGCGGGGACGGGGTCGGGGAGGCGGCGGTCCGGGCGCGGGCCTCGGCGGTGCAGGGCTCCTGGCCGTCGGACATCGTCTTCACGTCCGGTACGACGGGCCGTCCCAAGGGCGCGGTGATCACCCACGCGCAGACGCTGCGGGCGTACGAAGTCTGGTGCGACCTGGCCGGGTTGAGGCAGGGCGACCGCTATCTCATCGTGAACCCCTTCTTCCACACCTTCGGCTACAAGGCCGGGGTGATCGCCTGTCTGATGCGCGGCGCGACGATGATCCCGCAGCCGGTGTTCAACGTCGGCACGGCGATCGCGAACATCGCGGCGGAACGGGTGTCGGTGCTGCCGGGCCCGCCCACCCTGCACCAGTCACTGCTGGACCACCCGGCGCGGGACACGCACGATCTGTCGGCCCTGCGGCTGGTGGTGACGGGCGCGGCGGTGGTGCCGCTCAGGCTGGTGGAGCAGTTGCGCGGGGAGCTGGGCGTGGAGACGGTGCTGACCGCGTACGGCCTCTCGGAGGCGAGCGGCATCGTGACGATGTGCCGGCGCGGAGACCCGCTGCCGGTGATCGCGTCGACGTCCGGGCGGGCGATCCCCGGCACGGAGGTCCGGGTCGAGGCGCCGGCCGGCGAGCCGGGCGAGGTCCTGGTGCGCGGCTTCAACGTCATGCGGGGCTACTACGAGGACGCGGCGGCCACCGCGGACGTGCTGACGGAGGACGGCTGGCTGCGCACCGGGGACGTGGGTGTGCTGGACGAGTCCGGGAACCTGCGGATCACCGACCGCATCAAGGACATGTACATCGTCGGCGGCTTCAACGCCTACCCGGCGGAGATAGAGCAACTCCTGGGCCTGCACCCGGACGTGGCCGACGTCGCGGTCATCGGCGTACCGGATGCGCGGCTGGGCGAGGTCGGCAAGGCGTACGTGGTGCGCCGGGCGGATTCGTCCATGACCTCGGACGACCTGATCGCCTGGGCCCGGCGGGAGATGGCCAACTACAAGGTGCCGAGAGAGGTGGAGTTCGTGGGGGAGCTGCCGCGGAACGCGAGCGGGAAGGTGGTCAAGGGGGAGTTGCGGGGCTCCTGAGACACGGCGGCCACGGTGGCTCCCCCTCCGAGCCACCGCGGCCGATCCCCGTCTGGAGGTGGTCCGATCAGGCGGGTTCGTCCGTGACGTGGATGTTGTCCGTGGTCACCTTGCCGGTGTCCTTGGCCGTCACCGTGAGCGGCTCGTCCGTGACGTGGATGTTGTCCGTCGTGACCGTGCCGGTGTCCTCGGTGGCCGCCGCCGTGAGCGGCTCGTCCGTGACGTGGATGTTGTCGGTGCTGTTCTGGTCGCTCATCTCGCGGTCTCCCCTGAAGTCGTGCCCTGGATGGCAAGACCCGCCCGGCAACTCCCCCGAGGGTTGCCGGACGGATCCTGAGGCCGGTTCACCTTACGGCGCGGCCACCTGCCGTTCCGTCTGCCCCCCGACGCGACGGCCCGGCACGGAAAACAATGCCTGGCCGCGATAAACGAACGATGAACGTGTCCGCCCGGGCGGCTCAGGCGACCGCCTGCGGCTTGAGCAGGCTCCGCACTTCGTCCGCCTCCGGCGCCCCGAGCGTCTCGAAGATGTCCAGCGCCTCACGCCAGCACACCTGGGCCCGGTCGAGGTGGCCGATGCCGTTGAGGGCGCGCCCGAGGACGGTGAGGACGTTGCCGCGCCGCCACTCGCCGCCGATACCGCGCAACAGCGTCAGCGCCGTCTCGGCGTTCGGCGCCGCCTGGGCGGGGCGTCCGGCCGCGAGGTCGAGCTCGGCGAGGCGGAAGAGGGTCATCCCCTCCCACAGGCGCTGCCGGCTCTCCTGGAACACCCGCAGGGCCTGCTGCAGGCACTCGGTCGCCTCGGCCAGCTTCCCGCTGCTGGTGAGCGCGAGGCCCAGTGCATACCGGCCGTTGGCGCCCTTCAGGTCGTGCCCCATGTCGTCGTACATCGCGGTGCCCTGCTCGGCCAGGGCCACCGCGCTCTCGGTGCGGTCGGTCGCCAGGTGCGTGCGCGAGAGGTTGCACAGGGCGCTCGCCTCTCCCGAACGGTCCCCCACCGCACGGAAGCTCTCCACGGCGCGGGTGAAGTGCAGCTCGCTGTCCTCATAGCGGCTCTGGTACATCGCGATCACGCCGAGGATGTTCGACGACCAGCAGTCGGCCAGCCGATCTTGGGAGCCGGTGGCCAGTTCGTGGGCCTGGGCGGCCCCCTCGTCGGCGGAGTCGAAACGGCCCGTGAGGCTGTGGGCGTAGGCGAGGGTGATCAGCGCCCGGGCCTGGGCGCGCGGCTCCTGGGCCTCGCGCGCCACCTCCCGCAGTCGTTCGGCGACCGCCTCGTACTCCCTGGAGTTGGCGCCCGACTCCGCCAGGTCGACCGCAGCCCACAGGACGTCGACGGCGCGCCGGATCGTCTCGGGCCGCGCCGACTGGCGTACGCACGCGAGCAGGGAGACGGCCTCGGAGTACAGCCAGTCCTGGGCCGCGTGCCGGTCGGAGAAGGTCAGTCCCGGGTACTCGGCGCGCTCCAGATGGTCCACCAGCCGGTCCCCCGGCCGTTCGATCAGGTAGACCCCCGCCGCCGTCGCCAGATAGAAGTCCAGCAGCCGCGACATCGCCGCGTCCCGCCCGCTCGGCGGCCACTCGTCCCGCTCGGCGCACGCACGCGCGTAGAGCCGTACGAGGTCGTGGTACCGGTAGCGGCCGGGCGCCGCCGACTCCAGCAGGGAGGTGTCGACGAGGGACTCCAGCAGGTCCTCGGTCTCCTCCACCGGGAGGTCCAGGACCGCGGCGGCCGCCGCGAGCGAGATGTCCGGGCCGTCCGCCAGGCCCAGCAGGCGGAAGGCGCGGGCCTGGGCGGGCTCCAACTGGCCGTAGCCCAGCTCGAAGGTGGCCTTGACCGCCAGGTCGCCGGCCTGCAGTTCGTCCAGGCGCCGGCGCTCGTCCGCGAGCTTGGCCGCGAGCACCGAGACCGTCCAGGTGCGGCGGGCCGCCAGGCGGGACGCGGCGATCCGGATGGCCAGCGGCAGGAAGCCGCACGCCGCGACCACGTCCAGGGCGGCCTCGCGCTCGCTCGCCACCCGCTCCTCGCCCACGATCTTCGTGAAGAGGGACAGGGCCTCGTCCGGGGACATCACGTCCAGGTCCACCAGATGCGCACCGGCGAGATCGAGCATGCGGACGCGGGAGGTCACCAGGGCCGCGCAGCCCTCGGTGCCCGGCAGCAGCGGACGAACCTGCGCCGCGTCCTTCGCGTTGTCCAGCAGCACCAGGACCCGGCGGCCGTCCAGCACCGAGCGGTACAGCGCGGCCCGTTCCTCCAGGGAGTCGGGGATCGCCGAGTCGGCCGTACCCAGGGCTCTCAGGAAGGAGCCCAGTACCGTCTCCGGCTCCGCCGCCCGCGATCCCGCGCCCTGCAGGTCGACGTACAACTGGCCGTCCGGGAAGGACGTCCGGGCCTGGTGGGCCACGTGCACGGCCAGGGTCGTCTTGCCGACGCCGCCGATGCCCGCGAGCGCCGACACCGCCATCACACGGCCCTCGGCGGTGGCGAGCACCTCGCTGAGTTCCTTGACGAAGGCCTTGCGGCCCGTGAAGTCCGGCACGGTGGCCGGGAGTTGGGCCGGGCGGACGGGGGCGGCGGCCGGTTCGGCCTGCGGGGCGGAGGGCTCCGCGAGACCCGGGTCGGCCTGCAGGATCCGCTGCTGCAGCTCCCTGAGCCCCGGCCGCGGGTCCACACCCAGCTCCTCCGCCAGCAGCCGGCGCGTGTCCGCGTACACCGCGAGCGCCTCCGCCTGGCGGCCGCTGCGGTACAGGGCGAGCATGAGCAGTTCGCGCAGCCGCTCGCGCAGCGGGTGGGCCGCGGTGAGCGCGGTCAGCTCCGAGACCGCCTCCGCATGGCAGCCCTGCTCCAGGTCCATGTCCAGGCGGGACTCCAGGAGTTGGAGCCGCCACTCCTCCAGGCGGACCCGCTGTGCCTCCGCGTACGGCCCCGGTACGCCGGCCAGCACCTCCCCGTCCCACAGCGCCAGCGCGCGGCCGAGCACCTCGCGGGCGTGGCACAGGTCTCCGGCGCCCCGGGCCTTCTCCGCCTCGGCGGCGAGCTCCTGCGCGACCGCCAGGTCCAGGGCCCCCTCGGCCAGACCCCGCACCGCGTACCCGCCCGACTCGCTCACCAGGACGCCGGGGTCCAGTACCTTCCGCAGCCGCGAGGCGTACGTCCGCACCGCCGCCAGCGCCTGCGAGGGCGGCTCCTCGCCCCACAGGGCGTCGATCAGCTCGGCCGCGGTCGCCATCCGGCCCTCGCGCAGCAGCAGGGCGGCGAGCAGCGCACGTTGCATCGGGGAGCCCATGCTGAGCTGCTCCTCGCCCCGCCGGGCACGCACCGGACCGAGCACACCGAAGCGCAGCGCCTCCGACTCCGCAGAGGAGTCAGGACGCTGCCTCTGTTCCGGCACTCGCGGTACGTCCATCGCCGTCCCCTTTAGACACAGTGAGCAACTCCGTCAGTCTGCCTTGTCGACGGCCGATGCGTCAGCTGTGGAGGGCACGGTCACAGGCAGGCGCGCGGGATATCACAAGGCCCTCACGTGGTCTTCGCACCCCGCGGCGGAGCCGCTGATGGCTGCAGCCGCACAGACCCGAGCAGAAAGAAGCCCGCATCCGCATAGCTGACGGACCGTCAGATCGGCGCTACCGTGGCCGCCATGGACACCCAGACGACAGTGCAGACCGAGTTCCCACTGATCATCTCCGTCGACGACCACACGGTGGAGCCCGCCGACGTCTGGCAGAGCCGCCTGCCGAAGAAGTACCTCGACACCGGCCCACGCGTGGTCCGAGCCCCGCTGAAGGAGATCTCCTTCCTCGGCGGCCGCTTCCGCCCCGTGATGGGTGCCCCCGGCGACGAAGGACCGCTGGGCGACTGGTGGTTGTACGAGGAGCTCCAGCGGCCCCTCACCCGCCTGGACACCGCCGTGGGCTACAGCAGGGACGAGATAAAACTCGAGGTCATCACCTACGAGCAGATGCGCCCGGGCTCCTACGACGTCCCGCAGCGCCTGGCCGACATGGACGTCAACCACGTTCAGTCCGCCGTCTGCTTCCCGACCTTCCCGCGCTTCTGCGGCCAGACCTTCACCGAGGCCAAGGACCACGAACTGGGCCTGCTCTGCGTCCAGGCCTACAACGACTGGATGGTGGAGGAGTGGTGCGGCCCGGACGCGCAGGGTCGGCTGATACCCCTCACCCTCATCCCCCTCTGGGACGCCGAACTCGCGGCCGCGGAGGTACGGCGCAACGCCGCCCGCGGGGTCCGCGCCGTCGCCTTCTCCGAGATACCCCCGCACCTCGGCCTCCCCTCCGTCCACTCGGACGACTGGGACCCCTTCCTCGCCGCCTGCGACGAGACCGGCACGGTCGTCGCGATGCACATCGGCTCCAGCAGCAGGATGCCGTCCACCTCCAAGGACGCCCCGCCCGCGGTCGGTTCGACGATCACCTTCGCCAACTGCTGCTTCTCGATGGTCGACTGGCTGATGAGCGGCAAGTTCGAGCGCTTCCCGAACCTCAAGGTGATGTACGCGGAAGGCCAGATCGGCTGGATCCCGTACATCCTCGAGCGCGCCGACGTGGTGTGGGAGGAGAACCGCGGCTGGGGCGGCGTCGCCGACAAGGTCCACCGCCCGCCGTCCGAGATCTTCGCCGAGCACGTCTACGGCTGCTTCTTCGACGACGCCTTCGGGCTGAAAAACCTCGACGCGATCGGCCTCGGCAACGTCCTCTACGAGACCGACTACCCCCACTCCGACTCCACCTGGCCCAAGTCCCGCGAGGTCGGCGAGGCGCAGATGGGCCACCTGGACCCGGAGGTCGTGGAGCGGATCGTGCGCGGCAACGCCATCGACCTGCTGGGGCTCACCCCCGAAGGGCTCTGGCGGCCATGACCGCCCTGACGTACGGCATACAACTGCCCGTCCAGTCCCAGAGCACGATCTACGCCGAGCCCTGGGAGGCGACGGCCGGCCCGGACGACCTCGCCGAGATCGCCCGCACCGCCGACCGCGCCGGCTTCGACTACGTCGCGAGCTGCGACCACGTCGCCGTCCCGCGCCGCCTGGCCGCCGCGATGAGCACGGTCTGGTACGACCCCGTGGCCACCCTCGCCTTCCTGGCGGGCGTGACGGAGCGCGTCCGGCTGCTCAGCCATGTGGCCGTCGTGGGCCTGCGGCACCCGCTCGTCACCGCCAAGCAGTACGCCACCCTCGATCACCTCAGCGGAGGGCGGCTGATCCTCGGCGTCGGGGCCGGGCACGTACAGGAGGAGTTCGAGGCGCTCGGGGTGGACTTCGAGCGGCGCGGGGCCGTGCTGGACGAGTGCATCGACGCGCTGCGGGCCGCCCTCGGCCCGGAGGAGTTCCCCGAACACCACGGCAAGCTCTACGACTTCGAGGGCCTGGGGCAGCGGCCGAGGCCCGCCCAGGAGCACGTCCCCCTGTGGGTCGGCGGCTCCTCGCCGGCCGCCGTGCGCCGGGCCGCGCTGAAGGCGGACGGGTGGCTGCCGCAGGGGGATCCGCGGGATCGGTTGCCCGATCAGATCGCCAGGCTGAAACGGCTCCGTGCCGAGGCCGGCATCGATGACCCGCCGACCATCGGCGCCATCACCGAACCCCTCTACCTCGGCGCGCCCACGTGGGACGTCGGCCGCCGCACCCTCACCGGCGGTCCGGAGCAACTCGCCGAGTCCCTGCGGGCGTACGGGGAGATGGGCGTGCACCAGATCCAGGTGCGGTTCCGCTGCCGGAGCCGGACCGAGCTCACCGACCAGATGGCGGCCTTCGGGGCGGAAGTGGCCCCCGACCTCTGAGGAGTTACGGCATGGGCAAGCTGGACGGACGCGTCGTCCTCGTCACCGGAGCGGCGCGCGGACAGGGGGAGCAGGAGGCCCGCCTGTTCAGAGCGGAAGGGGCCGAGGTCGTGGTCGCCGACGTCCTCGACGACCAGGGCGAGGCCCTCGCACACGACATCGGCGGCCGCTACGTCCACCTCGACGTCGGCGAGGAGGGCCAGTGGCGGTCCGCGGTGAGCACCGTGAAGAACGCGTACGGCCGCATCGACGGCCTCGTCAACAACGCCGGCATCCTGCGCTTCAACTCCCTCGTCGACACGCCTCTGGACGAGTTCATGCAGGTCGTACGGGTCAACCAGGTCGGCTGCTTCCTGGGCATCAAGACCGTCGCGCCGGTCATGGAGGACGGCGGCACGATCGTCAACACCGCCTCCTACACGGCCGTGACGGGCATGGCGGCCGTCGGCACGTACGCCGCCACCAAGCACGCCATCCTCGGCCTCACCCGCGTCGCCGCGCTGGAACTGGCCGACCGACGCATCAGGGTCAACGCCATGTGCCCCGGCGCGATCGACACCGCGATGTCCAACCCGGCCCAGCTGGACCCGAGGGCGGACGCCGAGGAGACGGGCCGGGCGCTGGACGAGCTGTACCGCAAGCTCGTGCCGCTCGGGCGGATCGGGAGGCCGGAGGAGGTGGCCCGGCTCGCGCTGTTCCTGACCTCCGACGACTCGTCCTACATCACCGGGCAGCCGTTCGTGATCGACGGCGGGTGGCTGGCGGGGGTCAGCGTCTTCTGAACACGGACGACGACATATCTGACTGCCCATCAGCTATTGACCCGCCAAGCGGGTGGTGCGACAGTCTGGCCATCGAAACTGACGGAGCGTCAGAAACCATCGGAACCGGGGACGGTGAACGGTCTTGGAATTCGGGCTCTTTGTACAGGGATACGTGGGCAAGCGCGCCGAGACCGACCCGCTCGCCGAGCACAAGGCGCTGATGGAGGAGACCGAGTACGTCATCCAGGCGGACAGGTCGGGCTTCAAGTACGCGTGGGCTTCCGAGCACCACTTCCTGGAGGAGTACTCGCATCTCTCCGCCAACGATGTGTTCCTCGGGTACCTCGCCCACGCGACGGAGCGCATTCACCTGGGGTCGGGCATCTTCAACCCCCTCGCCCAGGTCAACCACCCGGTGAAGGTGGCCGAGAAGGTCGCGATGCTCGACCACCTGTCCGGGAACCGGTTCGAGTTCGGCAGCGGGCGGGGTGCCGGCTCGCACGAGATCCTCGGGTTCCTTCCCGGCATCACCGACATGAACTACACGAAGGAGATCTGGGAGGAGACGATCGCCGAGTTCCCGAAGATGTGGATGCAGGACGAGTACGTCGGCTTCAAGGGCAAGCACTGGCAGCTGCCGCCGCGGAAGGTCCTGCCGAAGCCGTACGGGAAGTCGCATCCGGCGATGTGGTACGCGGCGGGGTCGCCGCCCTCGTACGCCATGGCCGCCCGGAAGGGGCTCGGGGTGCTCGGGTTCAGCATCCAGAAGGTGTCCGACATGGAGTGGGTGCTGGAGCAGTACAAGACGGCGGTCGTGAACGCGGAGCCGGTCGGGGAGTTCGTCAACGACAACGTGATGGTGACGACGACGGCGATCTGTGCGCCCACTCATGCCGAGGCGATCGAGATCGCCGTCAACGGCGGCCTGCACTACCTGCCGTCACTCGTCTTCCGGTACCACGACACGTTCCCGCGGCCCGAGGGGTTCCCTGTCTGGCCGGAGACGCTGCCCGAGTACACCGCCGAGTTCGTCGAACTCCTCATTGAAGAGGAGCTGTTGATCTGCGGGGATCCGGACGAGGTGTTCCAGCAGTGCAAGCGGTGGGAGCAGGCCGGGGCGGATCAGTTGAGCTTCGGGTTGCCGGTGGGGGTGCCGAAGGAGGAGACGCTGCAGACGATCCGGCTGATCGGGGAGCACGTGATTCCGAAGATCGACACGGATCCTGTTCACCGGACGAGCCGGTTCCGGGCTGCTGCTTGATCGCCGTTGCGGGGACATCCCCCGGAGTCAGGAGGTCACCCCATGCTTGATCACCTCATCAAGGGCGCCACCGTTGTCGATGGGACCGGCGCGCCCGCCTACACCGCCGACGTCGGCATCCGGGACGGCCGTATCGCCGCCATCGGGATCGTCACCGAGGAGGCCCGGACGAGGGAGGATGCCGCCGGGCTCGTCCTCGCCCCCGGTTTCGTCGATCCGCACACGCACTACGACGCCCAGTTGTTCTGGGACCCGTACGCGACGCCCTCCCTCAACCACGGGGTCACCACGGTCGCGGCCGGGAACTGCGGGTTCACGCTCGCGCCCCTGAATCCGTCCCGTCCCGACGACGCCGACTACACGCGGCGCATGATGTCCAAGGTCGAGGGCATGTCGCTGGTCGCCCTCGAGGAAGGCGCGCCCTGGAGCTGGAGTTCGTTCCGGGAGTATCTGGACGCCCTTGAGGGGCGGATCGCCGTCAACGCCGGGTTCATGGTCGGGCACTGTGCGCTTCGGCGGTATGTGATGGGGGCCGATGCCGTCGGTGGGCAGCCCACTGAAGAGCAACTGGCCGCGATCGTACGGCTGTTGCACGAGGCCATGGATGCCGGGGCCTGGGGGTTCTCCACCACCCAGTCGTCGACCCACTCCGACGGCGACGGGAAGCCGGTCGCCTCGCGGCACGCGCAGCCGGCGGAGCTGCTGGCCATGTCCCGGGCCGTCGGTGAGCACGAGGGGACGCAGATCGAGGCGATCGTCGCGGGTTGTCTGGATCAGTTCAGTGACGCCGAGATCGATCTGTTCGTGGAGATGAGCGCGGCGGCCGGGCGTCCCCTGAACTGGAACGTGCTGACCATCGACGCGGCCGTCCCCGAGCGCGTGCCCCGGCAGTTGTTCGCGAGCGAGCAGGCGCGGAAGGCCGGCGGGCGGGTCGTCGCGCTGACCATGCCGATCCTCACTCCGATGAACATGTCCCTCGGCACCTTCTGCGCGCTGAACCTGATACCGGGCTGGGGGCCGATCCTGGGACTCCCCGTGCCGGAGCGGATCGCCCGGCTGCGCGACCCGGACGTACGGGCGGAGATGCTGCGCCGCGCCGAGTCGAAGGAGGCCGGTGTCTTCCGGCGGCTCGTGAACTTCGGGCGGTACGTCATCGGGGACACGTACAGCGAGGCGAACGCCGGGCTCACGGGCCGGGTGGTACGTGACATAGCACAGGAGCGCGGGCAGGACCCCTTCCACTGCCTGGTCGAGATCTGCGCGGCCGACGAACTCCGTACGGTCCTGTGGCCCATGCCCACCGACAACGACCCCGCGTCCTGGGCCCTGCGCGCCGAGACCTGGCAGCACGAGGACGTGATGCTGGGCGGGTCGGACGCCGGGGCGCATCTGGACCGCATGTGCGGGGCGCCGTACACGACTCGCTTCCTCGGTGACTGTCTGCGCGGGCGGAAGCTGGTCGGTCTCGAGCAGGCCGTGAAGATGCTGACCGACGACCCGGCGCGGCTGTTCGGGCTGCGGGAGCGGGGCCGGGTGGAGGAGGGGTTCCATGCGGACCTGGTGCTCTTCGACCCGGAACGGATCGACGCGGCCTCGGCCACTCTGGTGCACGACCTGCCGGGTGACAGTCCGCGACTCGACGCCAAGGCGGTCGGGGTGCGGGCGGTCTGGGTCAACGGGGTGGAGGCGATCCGGGACGACGTGGTGAGCGGGGCCGTACCGGGGAAGGTGCTGCGCTCCGGGCGGGACACGAGGACGGTGAGCACCAGGTGAGCCAAGTGGCCGACGGTCAGCGGCTGTTCGTCGGCGGTTCGTGGGTCGAGCCGGACGGTGGCCGCTACGCCGTCGTCGACCCGGCGACCGAGGAGACCGTCGGGTGGGCACCGGAGGCCTCGCGGGATCAGGTGCACGCGGCCTGTGCCGCGGCCCGCGAGGCCTTCGGGCCGTGGTCGAGGACCTCGCCCGAGGAACGGACGGCGGTGCTGGGGCGCGCAGCGGAGATCATCGGCAGCCGTTTCGTGCCGTACGCCGAACTCGCCCAGGCGGAGACCGGGGCGACGACCGGGACGGCTCGGGCGATGCAGGTCGGGGTGGGCGTGGCCCGTTTCCGGCGGTACGCGCGCGTGGAGCCCGCGGAGTGGGCGATCCCGCCGCAGATCAACGAGGCCGGGCCGATGGGCAGGGCGGGCGTGATGGGCGCGTTGGCCGTGCGGCAGCCGGTCGGGGTCGTCACCTGCATCACGTCGTACAACAACCCGTGGGCGAACCCGGCCGGCAAGATCGCTCCCGCCCTCGCCATGGGCAACACGGTGGTCGTGAAACCGGCCCCGCAGGACCCGCTGTCCGTCTACCGCATGGCGGAGGCCCTGGAGGCGGCGGGCGCACCGCCGGGCGTGGTGAACGTCGTCACCGGAGGCTCGACCGCCGTGGGCGAGGCGGCCGTGGATTCCCCCGACGTCGACATGGTGAGCTTCACCGGCTCCACGGCGGTCGGGCTGCGGATCGGCGAGGTGTGCGGGCGGTCCATGAAACGCCAGTTGATGGAGCTGGGCGGGAAGGGGGCGGCGGTCGTCTTCGACGACGCGGACGTGGGGTCCGCGGTGGCGGGGATCGGCACCACCTTCTCCTTCTACAGCGGCCAGATCTGTACGGCGCCGACGCGGGTGCTGGCGCAGAGGGGTGTGTACGACCGACTTGTCGAGCAACTGGCGGCATACGCGGGCCGTTTGAAGATCGGCGACCCGAGGCGACCGGACACGGTCGTCGGCCCGGTGATCTCGGCGGCCCACCGGGAGCGCGTGGAGTCGTACGTCGAACTGGGCCGCAAGGAAGGCGCGGTGCTGGTCACGGGCGGCGAACGCCCGCCGCACGACCGGGGTTTCTACGTCGCCCCGACCCTCCTCGCCGACTGCACCAACGACATGCGCGTGGCCCGCGAGGAGATCTTCGGACCGGTCGTGGTCGTCATCCCCTTCGACGAGGAGGACGAGGGGATCGCCCTGGCGAACGACAGCGACTACGGGCTCATCGACTACGTCTGGTCGGGCGACGTGGCCCGCGCCTTCCGCGTGGCGCGGCAGTTGCGGGCCGGCGGGGTCGGGGTGAACACGGTCGGCCGCAACATGGAGGCGCCGTTCGGGGGGTTCAGGAAGAGCGGGGTGGGGCGGGACGTGGGGTCGTACGCGCTGCATGCGTACAGCGAGGTGCAGGCGATCGTGTGGCCGGGCTGACCGGCCGTCAGTGCAGCACCTCGCGCTCCCACTCCGTGCGCGGCTGGGTGTGCAGGCGCCAGTAGCGGTCGGCGATGTCGTCGGGGTCCCAGGCCGTGCCCGGGGCCACCGCTCCCGTCACGGTGACCGTGGCCACGTGGACTCCGGACGGGCCGTACTCCAGGTCGAGCAGGGAAACCAGGGACCGTACGCCGGCCTTGCCCAGCGACAGGCTCACGTACGCCGGATCCGGTTCGGGCATGCCGCCCGTGACGAGGAACGTGCCCGCGCCACGCGCGGCCATCGCGGGCGCGGTGTGGGCGGCGGCGGTCAGGGCGCCCAGGACGTTGACGGCGTAGGTGTGCAGATGGTCGGGGAGGGGGAGCTCGCCGACGGTGTCGGGGCGGATGACGGCGGCGTTGTAGACGAGGACGTCCGGCACGCCGAACTCCGCCGCCGCGGTGTCGAGGGCGGCGCACAGGGCGGCCTCGTCGCTGCTGTCCGCGGTCAGGGGGAGCGCGGGGACACCGAGGGGACGTACCGCCTCCGCCGCCGACTCGACCGTCTCCTGGGTACGGGCCAGCAGTGCGACGGGCAGACCCTCGCGCGCGAACCGCCGCGCCACCGCCAGGCCGATGCCCGGGCCGGCTCCGATGATCACTGCTCCCGCCATCAGCTGCTCCCGTTCGTCGCGTGTGCTTTCTTGAAGGCCGACTCCAGGGTGCGGTGTCTTCTTCCGGATCGCCTGCTTTCCGCCGGTTGCCGGAAGGCGTTCGAGGGAACGTCAGTCCTCCAGGTCCACCCGCACCGTCAGCAGCCCCGCCCCGATCGCCCGTACCGCCACGCTGTTCATCGAGCGCAGTGCCCGCAGACGGGCGATCGGGTCGTCGTCCGGCAGGAGATGGGCCGTGCCGGTGTGCCAGCGGCCCCGGAGCCGGACCCGTACCCGCGGGTCGGCCTTGATGTTGCGGACGTACTGGGACCGCTCCCCGAACTCGGAGACCAGCCAGAAGGAGTCACCGACCCGGCGCCCGCCGACCGGCGTCCGACGGGGCAGTCCCGAGCTGCGACCCGTCGTCTCCAGCACGGTCTGGAGCGGCAGACGGCGCATGACGGGGTTGAGGCGGCGCTGGAACGCGGTGGCGAAGCGGTACTTGGTCTCCGAGTGGCGGGGCATGGTGACGTAGCTCCTGTTCTTCGGCGGTGACGGTGCTCTTCAATGTCTCGCACGTTCCCCCGAGGAGAGACGGTGGGCCCATGCGGGTCGTGACCTGGAACCTGTGGTGGCGGTTCGGGCCGTGGCAGGAGCGGCAGAAGGCGATCCTCGCCGCGCTGCGCGACCTGCGGCCCGATGTCGTGGGTCTGCAGGAGGTGTGGGCCGCCGACGGCGAGAACCTCGCCGAATGGCTGGCCGGTGAACTCGGCCTGCACTGGACATGGGCCGCCTCCCACGCCTCCGAGCGATGGCAGCGGCGGATCGGGGAGCCCGGGGTCGAGGTGGGCAACGCCGTGCTGAGCCGCTGGCCCGTCGCCGAGCAGGAGGTGCTGCGGCTGCCCGCCCCCGCCGACCTCGACGACGGACGGCTCGCCCTTTACGCCCGCCTCGACGCCCCCGGTCACCAAGTGCCCTTCTTCACCGTCCACTTGACCTCCCCCCTGCACGCCTCGGCCGTCCGCCGCGCACAGGTCACCGCCCTCGCCGAGTTCGTCGCCGCCCACCGCCACGGCACCGACTTCCCGCCCGTCGTCACCGGCGACTTCAACGCCCCACCCGATGCGGACGAGATCCGGCTGTTCGGGGGGACCCGGACGGCGCCCGTCGTACCCGGGCAGGCGTTCTTCGACGCGTGGGACTACGCCGATCCGGCGGCCCCGTCGGCCACTTGGGACCACACGAACCCGTATGTGCATCCGGGCCTGGGGCCGAGCAGTCGTATCGACTACATCCATGTGGGCGGTCCGGCCGGGCCCGACGGCATCGGTACGGTGCGGGGCGTACGGCGGGCCGGGGACGGGCCGGTGGACGGGGTCTGGCCGTCCGACCACGCGGCGGTCGTAGCCGATCTGGAATTCCCTCAATTGCCTTGACGCCGGCGTGAGTCGGACATCACCTACGAACTCTCGGGAGCCCGCAGCGTCATGGCCCCAGGAAGACCGGATTGGTGAACGCCGCCATACTCCCCGGCACCGGCCCCATCGCCGTCTCGTGCCGTACCTCCGCCCGCACATAGGCCGCGTACGAGGCCGTCGTACGCCACTCCACCGTCCCCGCACCCGTCACCGGCAGCGGCTCGCCGGCGAACAGCACCCCCTGGTCGGTCACGAACCGCACCACGCAGCGCGGGGCGCCCGTGACCTCGGCGCGCACGGTGACCGGCGTCTCGGCGTCCTCGACCGCCAACCGCTCCCCGATACCGGCGAGTTCACCGCCCTCCGTGCTCACCGTGAAGGACAGCGACACGTTCTTCGACTCGGCGACGTACGACCGCCCCGCCCGGATGCCGGCCAGGATCGCCTCCCGGGTCAGCTCCTCGGCGAACACGACGGTCTGCGGCAGCCCCACCGCGTCCGGGGGCCGGTGCGCGTCGCTGTTGCCCATCGCCGGGAGCCACTCCCGGTCGCCGTCCCGCACGGCCGCCACCAGCGCGCCGTCCCACGCCGCGAGCGCCACCTCGTCGTCGGGCGTCCAGGGACCGTTCCACACCTCCACGGCGTCCGCCTCGCCGAACCCGAACTTCCAGGCGCAGCCGATGCACGTGGCGTACGGATGGGCGGGGACGACCAGGCCGCCGGCCCGCCGGATCCCCCGCGCGAAGTGCCCGAACCGGCCGTCCCGGGCCCGGTAGCGCCAGTCCACGAAGGTGCCGGGGTCCGTGCCCAGCGCCAGCACGTGCCCGTTGCGGGTCGTGACCTCCTCGCCGAGCAGGATCAGCAGGTCGTCGCCCGCCTCGGGGGCCCAATGGGCGTGCGATGCCTGTGTGTTGTGGTCCGACGAGTTGATGAAGTCCAGGCCCGCCGACCGGGCGAGCGCCGCGATCTCGGCCGGCGTCCGGCGGCCGTCCGAGTGCCAGGAGTGCAGGTGACAGTCGCCCCGGTACCAGGCCCGCCCCCGGCCCGCCGCCCGCGAGGGCGGATACACCGGCGCGGGCGTCTCGCCGGGCTCACCCTGCGTCAGCGTGACCGTGATCTCGTACGACAGCCCCTGCGGAGCGACCGTGTACGGGCCCAGCGCGATGTGCCAGGTGCCCTCCCGCACCGGCCCGGGGACGTACCCCGGCGTGGCCTCTTCGGCGCGGATGAAGAACTCCGAGCGCGCCCCGCCCGACCAGCCCCGGAACCCCTCGCCGCCCAGCTCCGTGCCGCGCTCGTCGAAGACGCCGATGTCGAGCGCGTTGCCCGGGGTGCCGGGCGGGACGGACGGCTTGTCGTAGGTGTAGGAGACCTTCAACTCGCGGACGCCGGAGGGAACTTCGAAGGGTACGTACACGTAGTCCGGGGAGCCGGGAAGCAGAGTGCCGCGCAACGTCGTCACCCCCTCAACGTAGACCGCACCAAGGGGTGCGGGGAACCGACAAAGGACAACCAACCGGTTGGTATGGACATCTCGCCCTCCCGCCGGTACAGATGAGACATGCGAATCGCCGTAACGATCTTCCTCACCGACGAGACCATCGCCCCCGTCCGGCTCGCCCGTGAGCTGGAGTCGCGCGGTTTCGCCGGCCTCTACCTGCCCGAGCACACGCACATCCCGGTGGAGCGTGCTACCCCGTACCCGGCGGGCGGCGACCTGCCGCCCGAGTACGGCCGCACCCTCGACCCCTTCGTCGCGCTCGGCCAGGCCGCCGCGGTGACCGAGCGCCTGGGCCTCGGCACCGGCATCACGCTGGTCGCCCAGCACGACCCGATCGACCTCGCCAAGCAGATCGCGACCCTCGACCACCTCTCCGCCGGCCGTTTCACCCTCGGCCTCGGCTTCGGCTGGAACGTCGAGGAGGCCGACGACCACGGCGTCGAGTGGCGTACGCGGCGGGAGCTGGTACGGGACCGCATGGCACTGATGCGTGCGCTGTGGAGCGACGAACCCACCGCGTACGAGGGGGAGTTCGGCGGGGTACGGGCCTCGTACGCCCACCCGAAGCCGGTGCAGAAGGCGCGCGGCCCGGTCGTCGGCCCGCGCACGCTCGTCGGCGGGGCGGCCGGCCCGAAGCTCTTCGCCCACATCTGCGAGTACGCCGACGGCTGGATGCCCATCGGTGGCCGCGGCCTGACGGAGTCGCTGCCGGTGCTGCGCGCGGCCTGGACCGACGCGGGCCGCGACCCGTCCGCCCTCCAGATCGTCCCGTACGCCGTCTTCCCGACTCCCGGCAAGCTCGCGCACTACGCGGAGCTGGGCATCGAGGAGGTCGTCGTCCAACTGCCGCCGGCGGGGGAGACGGAGGTGCTGCGGGTGCTGGACGAGTACGGGACCTTCCTGACCGATTCCAGTGACACCGTGTGACGAATGGGGTTCCGGTGGATGAGCCGGTGCCCTCTTTGGCCTGATCAACCCGAACGTATGCTCAAAGAATGACGACTTCCGCGACCGGAACCGGCCCCACCGAGAACTCCATGCGTCGCGCCCTCAAACGCGCCCGGGACGGCGTCGCCCTCGATGTCACCGAGGCGGCCGTCCTGCTCCAGGCCCGCGGCGAGGCCCTCGAGGACCTCGCCGCGTCCGCCGCCCGGGTGCGCGACGCGGGCCTCGAGGCGGCCGGCCGCCCCGGCGTCATCACGTACTCGAAGAGCGTCTTCATCCCCCTCACCCGGCTGTGCCGGGACAAATGCCACTACTGCACCTTCGTCACCGTCCCCGGCAAGCTGCGCCGCGCCGGGCACGGGATGTTCATGTCGCCGGACGAGGTCCTCGACATCGCCCGCAAGGGCGCCGCGCTCGGCTGCAAGGAAGCCCTGATCACCCTCGGCGACAAGCCGGAGGAGCGGTGGCCGGAGGCCCGGGAGTGGCTCGACGCGCACGGGTACGACGACACCATCGCGTATGTCCGTGCCATCTCCATCCGGATCCTGGAGGAGACGGGGCTGCTGCCCCACCTCAACCCCGGGGTCATGTCCTGGACCGACTTCCAGCGTCTCAAGCCGGTCGCCCCGAGCATGGGCATGATGCTGGAGACGACGGCGACCCGCCTCTGGTCCGAGCCCGGCGGCCCGCACTACGGCTCTCCCGACAAGGAGCCCGCCGTACGGCTGCGGGTGCTGGAGGACGCCGGCCGTTCCTCCGTCCCCTTCACGTCCGGGATCCTGATCGGCATCGGCGAGACGTACGAGGAGCGCGCGGAGTCCCTCTTCGCGCTGCGGCGCGTGTCGCGGTCGTACCACGGCATCCAGGAGCTGATCATCCAGAACTTCCGCGCCAAGCCGGACACCGCGATGCGCGGCATGCCGGACGCGGAGCTGGACGAGCTGGTCGCGACGGTGGCGGTGGCACGGCTCATCATGGGCCCGGCGGCCTGTCTGCAGGCCCCGCCCAACCTGGTCGACAGCGAGTACGAGCGGCTGATCGGAGCCGGCATCGACGACTGGGGCGGCGTCTCCCCGCTGACGATCGACCATGTGAACCCCGAGCGCCCCTGGCCGCAGATCGAGGAGCTCACCGAGCGCTCGCGCGCCGCCGGCTTCGAGCTGCGCGAACGGCTCTGCGTGTACCCGGAGTTCGTGCAGCGCGGCGAGCCCTGGCTGGACCCGCGGCTGCGCCCGCACGTACGCGCACTGGCGGACCCGGAGACCGGCCTTGCGCGACCGGACGCGACCGTCGAGGGCCACCCGTGGCAGGAGCCCGAGGAGGCGTTCGTCTCCTCCGGCCGTACGGATCTGCACACCACCATCGACACCGAGGGCCGTACGTCCGACCGCCGCGACGACTTCGACGAGGTGTACGGCGACTGGGCCGCCCTGCGCGAGGCGGCCGCGCCCGGCATGGTGCCCGAGCGCATCGACACGGACGTACGGGCGGCGCTGGCGACGGCGGCCGACGACCCGACGAAGCTGACCGACGACGAGGCCCTCGCCCTGCTGCACGCGGACGGCCCGGCGCTGGACGCGCTGACCCGGATAGCGGACGACGTGCGCAGGTCGGCGGTCGGCGACGACGTGACGTACATCGTCACCCGGAACATCAACTTCACCAACGTCTGCTACACGGGCTGCCGCTTCTGTGCCTTCGCGCAGCGCCGCACGGACGCCGACGCGTACACGCTCTCCCTGGAGCAGGTCGCCGACCGCGCCCAGCAGGCCTGGGACCTGGGCGCGGTGGAGGTCTGCATGCAGGGCGGCATCCACCCCGACCTGCCGGGTACGGCGTACTTCGACATCGCGAAGGCGGTGAAGTCCCGGGTCCCCGGCATGCACGTCCACGCCTTCTCGCCGATGGAGGTCGTGAACGGCGCGACCCGCACCGGCATGTCCATCCGCGAGTGGCTGAGCGCGGCGAAGGAGGCCGGGCTGGACTCCATCCCCGGCACGGCGGCGGAGATCCTCGACGACGAGGTCCGGTGGGTCCTCACCAAGGGCAAGCTGCCGACGGCGACCTGGATCGAGGTCGTCACGACCGCGCACGAGCTGGGCATCCGGTCTTCGTCGACGATGATGTACGGCCACGTGGACCAGCCGAGGCACTGGCTCGGGCACCTGCGCACGCTGGCCGGGATCCAGCAACGCACGGGCGGCTTCACGGAGTTCGTGACGCTCCCCTTCATCCACACCAACGCCCCGGTGTACCTGGCGGGCATCTCCCGCCCGGGCCCGACGACCCGCGACAACCGCGCGGTGACGGCGATGGCGCGGCTGCTGCTCCACCCCTGGATCCCCAACATCCAGACCAGCTGGGTGAAGCTCGGCACGGAGGGCGCGGCGGAGATGCTCCGCTCCGGCGCGAACGACCTGGGCGGCACGCTGATGGAGGAGACGATCTCCCGGATGGCCGGCTCCTCCTACGGCTCGTACAAGTCGGTCAAGGACCTGATCGCGGTGGCGGACGCGGCGGGCCGCCCGGCGAAGCCGCGCACGACGCTGTACGGCGAGGTGCCCCAGGAGCGGCAGCGGGCGGCGTCGGTGTCGGACGGGCACCTGCCGGAGCTGCTGCCGGTGCTGGACTGAGAGCCGGCCTGAGGGGAAGGGCGTCGAGACGGGGGCCGGTACGATGATCGGGCCCCCGTTCGGCGGGGACCCTTAGCTGAGGAGATGCGTGCCGTGCCAGCCCCGAAGGTCTGGGTGACCGGTCTCACGGTGGGAGCGATCGCCGCTGTCGTCGTCCTGGCCGTGCAGGCCGACAAGGGAACGAAGCCCCACGCGGTCGCCGCCCGGCCGGGCTCGTCGGCGTCGCCGGGCGCGCATCCCACGCCCACGAAGACCGCGCCGCCGGCGGCGGTGCCGGACGGCTCCGGCACCGGCCGCCGCATCGTCTACTCCCTGGGGAAGAAGACCGTGTGGCTGGTCGACGGGAGCGACGCGGCCCGCCGTACGTTCGCGGTGTGGCCGGGGACGGTGAGCCCGGAACCGGGCACGTACACGGTCGGCACGCGCGCCGAGGGCCCGCTGACCGGCTCGGACGGCGTGAAGATCGAGCACATCGTGTACTTCTCGGCCAAGTCCGGCGTCAACATCGCCTTCTCCAACGCGGTCGACGGCTCGTCCCCGCCGCCCGCGTCCGGTACGCAGACGGGCGGCATCCGGATGCGGACGGCGGACGGGGCGGCCGTGTGGACGTTCGGGACGGCGGGCACGAAGGTGGCAGTGGTCAAGTAGCCGCCACAGGCGGTCAGTTGCTGTCCGTCCGCCGGTCGCTCAGCAGCACCACGAGCAGCGAGATCCCGCTGAACACGAACACCCGCAGTGCGGCGTCGAGCCCGTTCCAGGTCTTCGACTGCCACATGGAGAACCACTCCCCGCCGATGGCGATGAACCCGGCACCGAAGAGCAGCAACAGCATCAGCAGCCCGTAGGTGGAGATGCTGCGGGCACGGGCGTAGTCGCGCCGGGCCCAGAGCCAGGTGCCGTACATGAGGACGAGCGCGGCGAGGGTCTCCCAGGCGATGATGGCGATGTAAGCGGCGTTCTGCAGACCCTTGTTGGTGATCGCTCTCCACATCAGGTCGTCGTCCTTGAACGTGGTGTCCATGGCCAGGACATGCTGGACGAACGCCTGGTTCGTCCCGAAGTCGGTGATGTTCCCGAAGGCGACGAGCGCTATGTAGAGCGCGACGCCGGCGGTGAGGAGCGCGGCTGTGAGGGTGAGTGCGCGCGTGGGGGGAGTTGCGTTGGTGGACATGACAGCAATCTTCCCCTTGGTGATCAGTGCGGCGGCGCATATTGAGCCAGAATGGTGCGCGGACGGGCCGGGACGAGGGGACGGACGTACACATGGCGCAGGCGGATCCGTCGATGCAGGAGCTGGACCGGCGGAGCACACGGGCCGGGTTCGTCGGCCGGGAGGCCGAATGTGCCGCGTTCCTGCGCAACTTCGACATCCCGCTCGACGACGGCCGCCATCGCTTCCGCTTCCATGTGCACGGTCCCGCCGGGGTCGGGAAGACCTCCCTGGTCCGGGAGTGGAGGCATCTGGCGCGTGAGCGCGGGGCGTTGACGGTGTACGTCGGCGACGGCGCCGGAAGCGTGCCCGGAGCCCTGGAAGTGATGTGCCGTCAGTTCGCCGGTCAGGGGCGGCGGTTGAAGGCGCTGGAGCGGAGGCTCGCCACCTACCGTGACCGGCGGCGCGAGGCGGAGGCGGCCGCTCTCGCCGCGTCGTCCCCCGAGCCGCAGACACCGTCGGCGGGCAGCATGGCCGCGGTGGAGTTGGGCATCGGGGTGCTGGACGCGACCGTGCCGTTCGCCGGCATGGTCACCAGGGCCGTCCCCGCGGACCGGCTCGCCCAGGGCGCGGACCGGCTGCGGGCCGGGCTCGGCGCACGCTTCCGCAACCAGGACGACGCGGACCTGGTGGTGACACCGGAGAAGGTGCTCACCCCGCTCCTGCTCCGTGAACTGCGGGACGCCGCCTCCGCGGCCCCGTGGATCGTCCTGTTCTTCGACACGTACGAGCGCACCGGACCGTATCTCGAGCCGTGGCTGCACGAGATGCTCATGGCGGACGAGGCGGACCGGCGGCTGCCCGCCACCCTCGTCGTGGTCACCGCCGGGCAGCGCCCCCTGGACCCCGTGCGCGGAGGCGGCCTGCACTCCGTGGCGGATGTGCCGCTGGAGCCGTTCACCGAGGCGGAGGCGCGGCGGCTGCTCGCCGGGCGCGGGGTCGTGGCCGAGCCGGTCGTCGAGGAGGTCCTGCGGCTCACCGGCGGCCTGCCGGTGCTCGTGTCGACGCTCGCGGAGAACCGCCCCGGCGGCCCGGACAACGTACGCGACCCGAGCACCACCGCCGTCGGCCGGTTCCTGGACCGGGAGCCGAAGGTCCGCCGTGACGTCGCCACGCTCTGCGCACTGCCCCGGTGGCTGGACGCGGACGTGTTCCGGGTCCTGGTCGACCGCCCCGACGACGAACGGGACGAGCTGTACGAGTGGTTGACGGGGCTGCCCTTCGTCGACCAGGGCGGGGAGCGGACGCAGTACCACGACGTCGTACGGGCGCAGATGCTGCGGCTGGAGCGACGCCAGTCCCCGCGCACCTGGGCGCCGCGGCACCGGAAGCTCGCGGAGGCCTATGGCGAGTGGCGCGCCGACGCCGAGGCCGGCCGGGAGGAGGAGAGCCTGTGGTCGGACGAGGAGTGGCGCACACTCCTGCTGGAGGAGACGTACCACCTGCTCTGTGCCCGCCCGCCCGCGGCGCTCGCCGACGCGCTGCGGCGGTTCGTCGAGGCCTGCCATGACGCGGACGAGGTCGTCTGCCGCGGCTGGGCGCGGATGCTGGAGGACGCGGGCGCCGCGACGGAGCACCAGGTCCTGCTCGCATGGGGCCGGGAACTGGGCGAGGCGCTCGCGGACGACGAGTCCGGGCCGACCAGGGCGATGGACCTGCTTCTGGCCCGTCCGGGACTCGATGCCGACGGCCGGGCGCTGGCGCACGTGCTGCGGGCCAGGGAACTGCGCCGAGGCCGGGAGTACGCACGGGCCCTGGCGGAGCTGGATCACGCGATCGAGCTCGATCCGCAGCAGCACCTGGTCCACTACGGCCGCGGTCTCACCCTCCAGCTGATGGACGACTTCCCGGCGGCGCTGGCCGCCTTCGACCGGGCGGCCGAACTGGCCCCCGACACCGGGTGGATCCTCGCCGAGCGGGCGGAGACCTATCGGCTGGCGGCCCGCTTCGAGGAGGCCCTCGCCGACTTCGACCGGGCCATCGCCCTCGACCCGACCGACGCCGCTGCGCTGACCGGGCGAGCCGTGTGCCGGCACACTCTCGGGCAGTACGACGCCTCGCTCGCCGACTTCGACCGGGCGCTGAGCATCGACGGGGACGACCTGTGGACGCTGGTGCGCCGGGCCCGCCTGCGCCGTTCCCGGGGCGAACTGGACCAGGCGTTCGCCGAGTTCGACCGGGTGGTCGCGCAGGCACCGGACGTGGCGTGGATCGCGTCGGAACGGGGCGACGTCTACCGCCTCGCGGGCCGGTTCGAGGACGCCGTCGCGGAGCTGGGCCGGGCCGTCGCGCTCGAGCCCGACTACCCCTCGGCCCTCGCGAGCAGGGGAGCGGCCCTCCACGAACTGGGCCGGGACGAGGAGGCGTCGGCCGACCTCGACCGTGCCGTCGAGCTGAAGCCCGACTACGCCTGGGCCGTGTGGATGCGGTCCCGCGTGCGCGGCCGGCTGGGCGACCGGGAGGGCATGTTCGAGGACCTGCACCGGGCGGTCGGCCTGGCTCCCGATGTGGAGTCCTTCAGCCACGACCTGGGGGAGGAGTACCGGATCGAGGACCGGTACGAGGACGCGATCGCCGTCTTCCGCCGCGTCCTGGAACGGAATCCCGACTACGAACCCGCGTTGGCCAGTCTCGGAGCGGTCCACCGCGAACGGAAGGAGAACCAGGAGGCTCTCCGGTGTCTGGACCGGGCCGTGGAGCTGGATCCGGAGTACGGGTGGGCCTACCACCGGCGGGCGGAAGTCCTGGTGGCCATCGGGCGGAGCGAGCAGGCGGTGGCCGATCTGGACCGGTGCGTCGCCCTGGACGAATCGCCGGTCTGGGCGCGCCGAAGGGCCGTGGAGGTGCTGATCCTGTCCGGCCGCTGGGACGAGGCGACGACCCGGCTCGCCGAGGCGGAACGGGCGGCGAGGCCCGAGGACGACCTGGACGACCTCCGCGCCGAAGTGCACCGCCACAGCGGGCAGTGGGCACAGGCCCGACGGATCGCCGAGGCACTGTGCGAGTCCCATCCGCCCTTCGGGGCCCTCCAACTGGCGCTCACCATCGGCCGTTCCGAGGGACTACGGGCCGCGGTACCGCAGTGGCGGGAGCTGCTCCGGCTCGTGCGCGAGGGCGGTGAACTGAGCGAGCTGGAGCGTGCGGAGGGCCGATGCTTCATCGCCTGTGCCCTCGGCGACTGGGCGGAGGCCGACCAGGGCCTGGCGGAGTTCCTGGCCCTGGCCCCCGACTGGGACGAGCTCGCGGAGCTCGCAGGCATCCTCACCGAACTCCTCCAGAGCCCCGAGGCCGACGGAACCCGCCTCACCCCCTACCTGACGACGGTCACCCAGGCCCGGGACGCCGTCCAGTAGAGCCGCATGTCAGCGTGGCAGTCGGAGCTCGGCCATGGCCGCCCCGTCCCCGACCATCAGCCGTCCCGCAGGCGTGAGGGCGGCCGCGATCCGGGACAGGGCCCGGCGGCCGGCTTCGGGATGGCGGCCGTCCAGGGCTCCCACCCTGACCGCGAAGGCCAGGTCGAACGGGGGCCGGCCCGCCGGGAGCGTGAAGTCCTCCGCGGCCACCTGCTCGAAGGCCAGACGGCCGCTTGAGATCTCGGCCGCGGATCCCGCTACGGCCTGTGCGATCGCGCGGGGCGAACGGTCGATGGCGTGGACGTGGCCGTCCCCGATCCTGCGGACGACCTCACGGGCCGCGGCGCCGGGCCCGCAGCCGATCTCCAGGACCCGCATCCCCGCGCGCAGCGGCAGCGCATCGACGACGGCGCGGAGCCGGTCGGACAGATCCCGCGTCATTTCTTCAGGGTACGAGCCGGACATCCGTCGACAACCGACCACTCGTGATCACTCCGGCCACATGCCCCATACCAAATCGCCCCCTGAACGGACCGTTCCTGTTCGATTACAGTGCTGAGCTGTCATGAGTCGGGCGGTGCCATCGGGGAGGTCTTGGTGAGTGCGACAACCGGGGCCATATGGGGCCGTGTCGAACAGCAGGACTTCCGTAGCCGAGTGCGCGGGACCCTGCTCGGCGCTGCCGTCGGGGACGCGCTGGGGGCGCCCGTCGACGGGCTCGACCTCGACGGGATCCGGGAGGCGTACGGCGCCGAGGGCGTCGTGGACCTCGCCTTCGCGTACGGCAGACGCGGCGCCGTCACCCATCTCACGCAGCTCACCCTCTTCTCCGTCGACGGGCTGATACGCGCCCAGGTGAGACGGGACACGGGGGCCTGGCATCCGCCCACCGATCTGCACCGGGCGTATCTGCGCTGGGCGGCCACGCAGCGCGACTGGGGGCCCGACGAGCGCCGTAAGGACGACGGGTGGCTCGCCCGGGAGGAGTGGCTGTACGCCCGCCGGGACCCGACCCGCCCGCTGCTCCTCGGGTTCGGGGACGAGAACATGGGCACCCTGGACGCGCCCAAGAACCCCACCGAGGTCGGGCCCGAGGCGGCCGCCCGGTCCGCGCCCTTCGGGCTGCTGGTCGGCTGGGAGCCGCAGCTGGTCATGCAGCTGGCGGTGGAGTGCGCGGCGCAGTCCCACGGGCACCCGATGGCCTACCTGTCGGCGGGCGCGTACGCCGTCGTCGTGCACGGGCTGGCCCGCGGCGAGAGCCTCGACGGCGCCGTCCAGCGGGCCCTCGCGCTGCTCGCCGCGCGGCCGGTGCACCAGTCGGTCTCGGACGCGCTGCAGCACGCACTGGGTGCGGTACGGCAGGGCATGCCGACGCCGGTCCGGGTGGCCGAACTCGCGGGGGACGGTACGGCGGAGGGGGTGCTGGCGGCCGCCGTGTACTGCGCGCTGGTCGGCGAGGACGTCCGGCACGGGCTGTGCCTCGCCGTGAACCACGACGGCCCCTCCGGCGCCACGGGCGCCCTGACCGGCGGCCTGCTCGGCGCCCTGCACGGCGAAACGGCCCTCCCGCCGGCCTGGCTGGCCGAACTGGAGGGCCGCCCGACCCTGCTGGAACTGGCCGACGACTTCGCCATGGAGATGACCCAGGGCCCGGCCCTGCACGGCCCCGCGGGCTCCTCACCGGGCTGGCTGGCGAGGTATCCGCGGGGCCAGGGCTAGCACCGCCCGGGCGTCGGCCCGGTCAGTCCTTCACCGGTGTCCGGCCCACCGCGTCCTCCACGTCCTGAGCCGGAGTCGGGATCGCGGCCGCCGCCGTGCCGTCGTCGTCCGTGTTGACGCGGTCGATGATCGCGAGGCGGTCCGGGGTGTCCTCGGGCTTGAGGTAGCCGATGAGGATGTAGAGGATCAAGGAGACGGCCAGCGGGACCGAGACCTGGTACTGCAGCGGGACACCGCCCTTGACGTTCCAGTTGATCGGGTAGTTGACCAGCCAGAAGGCCAGCAGACCCATCGACCAGCTGGTCAGCGCCGCCGTCGGGCCGGAGCGGCGGAACGGGCGCAGCAGGCCCAGCATCATCGGGATCGCGATCGGGCCCATCAGACCCGCGACCCACTTGATGACCACCGTGATGATGTCCTTGAAGGTCGGCGAGTTGACCTGCGTCGCCACCGACATCGACAGACCGAGGAAGATCACGGTCGTGACGCGGGCGGCGATCAGACCGGACCGCTGACCCCACTCCCGGGCCCGCTGCGAGATCACCGGCGCCACGTCCCGGGTGAAGACGGCCGCGATCGCGTTGGCGTCGGAGGAGCACATGGCCATCGTGTGCGAGAAGAAGCCGACGATGACCAGGCCCAACAGGCCGTGCGGGATGAGCTGTTCGGTCATCAGGCCGTAGGAGTCGGAGCCGTCCGGCTTCTGGGCGTGGACCAGCAGCGGGGACATCCACATCGGGAAGAACAGGACCACGGGCCAGACCAGCCACAGGATCGCGGAGAGACGGGCCGAGCGCTCGGCCTCCCGCGGGCTGCCCGTCGCCATGTAGCGCTGGGCCTGGTTGAGCATGCCGCCGTTGTACTCGAAGAGCTTGATGAAGAGGAAGGCGAGCAGGAAGACCGTGCCGTAGGGCCCGACCAGCGGCTTGCCGTGGCCGTGCAGGGCCGGCTCGTCCCAGGCGCCGAAGAAGCCGATGCCCTTGTCGTTCAGCTTCAGGACGACGGCGACGAACATCGTGACGCCCGCCAGCAACTGGATGACGAACTGGCCGAGTTCGGTCAGTGCGTCCGCCCACAGGCCGCCGATCGTGCAGTACACCGCGGTGATGGCGCCGGTGATGAGGATGCCCTGGTTGAGGGAGAGGCCGGTGAACACCGACAGCAGCGTTGCGATGGCTGCCCACTTAGCGCCCACGTCGACGATCTTCAGCAGCATGCCGGACCAGACGAGGGCCTGCTGGGTCTTCAGGTCGTAACGGTTCTTCAAGTACTCGAGGGGCGAGGCCACATGGAGCCGCGAGCGCAGCCGGTTGATGCGCGGCGCGAACAGCTTCGAGCCGATGGCGATGCCCAGCGCGATCGGGAAGGACCACGTCACGAAGGACGTCACGCCGTAGGTGTAGGCGATGCCCGCGTAGCCCGTGAACATCACCGCGCTGTAGCCCGACATGTGGTGCGAGATGCCGGACAGCCACCAGGGCATCTTGCCGCCGGCCGTGAAGAAGTCGCTGACGTCGTCCACCCGCTTGTGCGACCAGACGCCGATCGCCACCATCACGCCGAAATAGCCGATGAGCACGGCCCAGTCGAGACCGTTCATGTACGCCTCCCAAGGGTCAGCCCGGCGCTCATCGTGTGCGTTGCCGCGTGAACACGACAAGTGAGCGGAAGGTCAAAGGGAGGTAAAAGTATTCGGATTGATGGTTCTGGTTCACCTATGTGAACTCATCGCATCAGCTCCCCGGCGTTGACCAGCAAGGACTGTCCGGTGATCGCCCGTGCCCGATCCGACGCCAAGAACACCGCCGCGTCCGCGACATCCCCGTCCGTGGCGAGAACGGGCAGCGCCATGCGAGAGGTCAGCCGCTTCAGTACGTCGGCTTCCGGCACCTTCTCCGTCTGCGCCGTGAACTGGACGTACGCCTGCACCGGCGGTCCCCACATCCAGCCCGGCAGCACGGTGTTGACCCTGATCCGGTGCGGGCCGAGCTCCCGGGCGAGGGAGTACATCGCGCTCGTCAGTGCCCCCTTCGAGGCCGCGTACGCCGCCTGGCGCACCTGGGAGGGGGCGGCGACGGCGGACTGCGTACCGATGAACACCACCGAGCCGCCGCACACTTTCAGCGCCGGCAGACACGCCCGCGTCATCCGCAGCGAACCCAGCAGGTTCACGTCGATCACCGACTGCCAGGTGGTGAAGTCCGCGTCTTCCACGCCGCCGAAGTAGCTGTCCCAGGCGGCGACCTGGACGACCGCGTCGATCCGGCCGAAGCGCTCCTGTGCAAGCGCCGCGAGCGCCTCGCACTGCGCCTCGTCCGTGATGTCGGTCGGGCGGTACGCCGTGTGCGCCCCGTCCGGATCGATCTCGGCGGCGCTCTTGGCGAGATGCGCCTCCGTGCGCGCCCCGAGCACCGCGTTGCCCCCGTCGCGCACGACCGCCGCCGCGACCTGATGACCGAGCCCGGCGCCGACTCCCGAGACGACGACGGTCTTGCCCGCGAGCAGTGACATCCGAGCCTCCGGGGGTATGGCCAATTATCTGACGGGGCGTCAGAGTATGGGCGACCGACGGAGGACGGAAGGGGAACGACGTGAGTGAGGAAACCCGCAGCGACGTGTACGCCGAGCTGGCCGCCGTCGGGCCCTACGGAGTCCGCCCCGGCCATGCCCTGATCACCATGGTCGAGCCGCACCCGGGCCACGAGTACGCCTACAACCGCTGGTACGAGGACGACCACTACTACGCCGGCGCGATGGCCATGCCCTGGATGTACGCCGGGCGCCGCTGGGTGGCCACCCGCGATCTCCAACTCCTGCGCTACCCCGAGAAGTCGGCGATCGCCCAGCCGGTCACCGCCGGCTGCTACATCTCGACGTACTGGATCACGGACGGCCGCTACGACGACCACATGAAGTGGACCGTCGCGATCAACAAGCGGCTCAACCGCGATGCGCGGGTCTACCAGGACCGTACGCACGTCTTCACGGCGTTCCAGGACCACGAGGGGACGGTGTACCGCGACGGGGCCGCCGGGCCCCGCGACTTCCATGCCCTCGACCATCCCTACGCCGGCCTCGTCGTCGAGGTGATCGACGCCGAATCGGCCGAGCAGCGCGCCGAGTTGCTGGAATGGCTGCGATCGCGCCATCTGCCGAAGCGGGTGGCGGGCTCACCGGCCGCGATGGTGACCGTCTTCCGGCCGACCCCGCTGCCGGGCGACCGCATGACGTACGTGAAGCAGGTCGAGGGCGTGGACACGAGGCTGACGCTGCTGTGGTTCCTGGAGGCGGATCCGCGGGAGTGCTGGGAGGCGTACTACGCGGACCTGGACGCGCCGGTGCGGGAGGCGGGGCTGGGGAGGGTGGAGCTGGTGGCGCCGTTCGTACCGACCGTGCCGGGGACGGACAAGTACGTCGACCGGTTGCGGTAGGGCGCTTCATGGCGCTTCAGGGCGTTTGGGTCCGGGTCAGGGGCTTCGACGTCCGGGCACAAGCCGAGCCCCCTCGGCAAGGACGGCGAACTGGACGAGAGGGCTCTTCCTGTGCTGCTTGTGAAGTTGTCGTTGTGGTCGGTGAACGCGGCCGAGGATCAGGAAGGACCCTCCCCCTACGCCTTGATCGAGCCGACGAAGGTGTTCCACGCGTCGGCGGGGAAAGCCAGTACGGGACCCTCGGGGACCTTGGAGTCCCGGACGGCCATCGCCGTGCGAACCGGTGACTTGATCTCGACGCACGCGCCGTTGCCCGTGGAGTACGAGGACTTGGTCCACGTGTCCGTGGCGCCCTGACGAATTGCCATTTTTGCTCCGGAATGCCAGTTGTTGAGTTGCTGTCACCGCACGACGCGTTCGACTCCGAACCCACAGCGCGGTTTGCGCCAACCTTTGGTGTGTGGTGGCGTGATCGACGCTACTCGCCAACCTCGGCGTACGAAGTGACCATTCACTCGACCGGGTGGCATATTCCAGGTGAGTCTTCCAGTCCACCCCCGGGAAGGTGTACGGTACGGCGCTTCAGCGGGCGTACTCCTTCGCGATGTCCGCGATGAACTGCCGTGACTGGTCCGGGTTGAGGGCCTGCGCCCTCAGGTGCTCGTACATCACGCTGTACTTCTGGACGTCGTTGGCCTTCTCCAGGTACAGGTCGCTGGTGACGCCCTCGATGTAGACGACGCTGGAGTCGGCCGCGTCGGGGAACTCCAGGATCGCGTACTGGCCGTTGAGGCCCGGGTGGGCGCCCATCTCGAAGGGGATCACCTGCACGGTGACGTGCGGCAGTTGGGACTGCTCGACGAGGTGCTCGAGCTGGTCGCGCATGAGGGAGCGGTTGCCCACCACGCGCTTCAGGGCCGCCTCGTCCATCACCGTCCACAGCCGGAGCGGGCTCTCCGGGGCGGTGATTCGTTCCTGCCGGCGCAGACGCACCTGGACACGCTTCTCGACGTCGGCGGCGGCCGTCTCCGGCAGGGCGCCCGCGATGAGGGCCTCGGCGTACTGCCGGGTCTGGAGCAGGCCGGGAACGACCTGCGGATCGTAGACCCGCAGACTCGCCGCGTCGGTCTCCAGGCCGATGTAGACGCTGTACGGGATGTCCCCGAAGGAATGCCACCACCCTTGCTGGCGGCTGTCCTTGGCCATCTGCATCAGCGAGTCCACGATGCGGTGGTCCTCGACCTCGTACACCCCGCACAGATCCCGCACATCGCGCTGGCTGATGCTCCGCCGTCCGTTCTCCAGCCGGCTGATCTTCGACTGCGACACCAGCAGCCGCTCGGCGACCTCTTCGGCCGTCATGCCCTTGAGCTCACGGAGCCGGCGCAGCTCCTGGCCCAGCCGGCGTCGCCTGACGGTGGGATTGACATTGGACGCCACGGGAACGTGCACCTCCGGCTGCGTGCCTGGACTGGCTGTACTTTGCCACTTTGCGTATCTGCTGTTGAGCAGACTGCCACCAAGGGGCTTACTACCGCTGGGAAACGGTGGATATGCGCTGCATGCGCGCCGGATCGCGGTGTGCGGGGGAAAACGGGCCACGAAAAGCGGCCCGCGCGGGGCGGCGGAACCGTTACGGCATCCGTAAGGACGGACGACGTACGGTCCCGTCACCCCGCGCGGGCCAGCGGCTCCCGTACCGGGTCTCGGGACGTCGTGGGACTGCGGCTCAGTGGGCCACGACGCGCGCCATGGATCCTCGGCGCGGCTGCATCGGAACACCACGAGCGGGTTCCGGTGCGGACCTGGCTGGTCCGGCGGCGGCCTGTCGGCCGGCCGGGGCCGGGCTGCGGCGCGGCTGGGCGGCCACACCGTTCTGGACGTCCATCACGGCGTGCGCGACGAGACCGCCCATGGGGTCGTGCCTGATCAGGTCCCGCAGCCGGGACCGGGACGACCGTCCCTCGTTCCCCGGATACAGGTGCTTGCCGAGGCCGACCGCGTGTGCCAGTGCGGCGAGCGCAGCGGTCCGCGGGTCCGGCGGTACGCCGGTGCGGATCGCGGAGTCCAGCCGGGCCCTGATCTCCCGGCTGATCTCGGTGTCCGTCGCCTGGTAGCGAGTCGTCGGCAGCACTCCGCACATCTGGCCCGCCACGGCATGCACCATGCCGCACCGCTCCAGATGCGAGAGGTAGGTCTGGCGCAGCCCGAGACGCGGCCCGCCAATCCAGTTCACTGCCCGCACGGGAGCGCCACGCCTTCGCAGCAACTCCAACGCGCAGTCCAATGTTGGATCTCCAGTCGGCCGTGGGGCTACCACGGCGATACGATCCCCGTCTGGGGCTATCCGTCCGGCCAGCGCCAGCTCCACTAGCTGCGCTCCGGCCAGACCGAGGTCGAGCGACTGCGGCTGTGCAGTGGTACCCGTGGCCGGGTCCAATGCCAGCAGCAGAAGCTCCTCCGGAAGTGTTCTGCGGCTCCTGCCCATCCATGCCTCCCCGCGTGGATGAAAGACAGGGTGACCCCTCTCACATTGGTCTGTCGAGGGTGCGTGACCTGTTTGTGAGGGAACCGGTAGGTATGTCGTTCTCGTCTACCGCAGGGGTTAAGCCCGCACACAGGACACTGGTACATGGTTCGGACAGCGCGATTCAGCGGTGTTGCGGGCGTCGGTTCACGGTTCGGTAGCCGCACGGACGACGTGCGGCATGGAGGAGGCATCGGTGGCGGGCGAGTCCCCCGACAGGTCGAAGCAGCGCGAGTCGTCGGCAGAACCGACGTCGGGGAGCAAGGGCGCGGTTCCCGAATCCGGCGCGCAGGAACGTGCAGCGAGCGATCCTCGCCTGGCGGTGGCCCGGGAGTCCGAGTCCCGGGGCGGCGTGGACACGGCGACGCGGGTGTTCTCGGTACGGGATCTGAAGACCGAGGCCGAGGAATCCGAGACGGAGGGTTCCTCGGCGACTGCGGGTGACGATGCGGTGGCTGAGGGTGCGGAGCCGGCCGACGACGCGGAATCGACCGAGGACGCGACTGCGACCGACGACGCGGATACGGCCGAGGGCGACGAGACCGGTGACGCGCGGCTCCGGGCGGCTGTGGCGGCGTGGGTCCGCTCGGGCGACTCCAAGGGCGCCGAGGACGCGGAGACGGCCGCTGAGGGCGACGAGGAGGCTGCCGCGGAGGCGGGGACCGACGCCGACGGTGACGCCGAGGACGAGCCCGCTGCGGGGGCCGGCGACGACGAGACGAAGGCCGAGGCTGAGCCCGACGCCGAGCCGGAGTCCGACACGGCCGCCGAGGCCGAGGTGGACGAGGCCCCCGAGGACACAGCCGCGGACACGGACGCCGACGAGGCTGCCGCCTCTGGGCCGGGTGCCGACGGCGAGGCTGCCGCCTCTGGGCCGGGTGCCGACGAGGAGTCTGCCGCCTCCGGCCTGGATGCCGAACACGAGCCTGGCGACCCCGGGCCGGGCGCCAACGACAAGGCCGCCGCCTCCGGGCCGGACGTCGACGACGAGGCTGTCGACCCCAAGGTGGACGCCGACGACGACTCTGCCGACCCCAAGGCGGACGCCGATGAGGAAGCGGGCGATCCCGAAGCGGACGCGTCCCCCGAATCCGACGACGAACCCGCAGCCGCCGACGGTGAGGAAGCCCCGAAGGGGCCACCCGCACCCGGCGACGAAAGCGGCACGGGTGGTGCGGGTGGGAACAAGAAGGCCGAAGGCGAAGCCAAGGCCGTCGACCAGCCCACCGCCATCTTCAAGCGCCCCACCAAGCCCCAGGTCGACCAGCCCACGACCATGCTCAAGCTCGGCGGTACCAAGCCCGCCGAGCCCTCCGCAGCCGAGCCCTCCGCAGCCGAGCGCACCAGCAAATTCGTAGCGCTCAAGCCGGACGTCACGGCCCCCGTCCCCCAGCTCGGCCCGGAGCGCACCGCCCAGCAGCCCCTCCCGCCCAAGCCCCCGCT
This sequence comes from Streptomyces sp. NPDC001663, assembly GCF_042893105.1. Lineage (NCBI taxonomy): Bacteria > Bacillati > Actinomycetota > Actinomycetes > Kitasatosporales > Streptomycetaceae > Streptomyces > Streptomyces sp. NPDC001663. The sequence continues at coordinate 330,016 of NZ_JBIAUR010000007.1, forward strand.
GGACCTGCTCGCCGAGCTGACGAACACGCCTCCGCCCCCGGAGACCCCGGTCCGCACGATCGTCCGGCGGGTCAAGATCTGGACCCCGCTGGTCCTCCTCCTCGCGGTCGTCTTTGCGATCGTGCAGGCCGTACGCCCGCTCCCGACCCCCACCCTCGCGCTCACCGCCGACGACACGTACTCCTTCGACGGCACCAAGGCCGACCTTCCGTGGCCGAGCGAGGGCCAGGGCTGGATGGACGTCAACGGCATCGGCACGATGGGGAACTTCGGCAAGCAGACCTCCGTCCCCATCGGCTCCGTCGCCAAGGCCATGACCGCGTACATCGTCCTCAAGGACCACCCGCTGAAGTCGGGCCAGGAGGGCGAGAAGATCACGGTCGACGCCCTGGCGGAGAAGGAGGGCGGCTACGACAAGGACAACGAGTCCACCCTCAACACCGTCAAGAAGGGCGACGTCCTCACCGAGAAGCAGGCGCTGTCGGCTGTCATGATCCCGTCCGCGAACAACATTGCGCGTCTGCTGGCCCGTTGGGACGCGGGCTCCGAGGCGGCGTTCATCAAGAAGATGAACGACACCGCCAAGGAACTCGGGATGAAGAACACGACCTACACCGACGCCTCCGGTCTCAAGGAGTCCACCGTCTCCACCGCCGAGGACCAGGTGAAGCTCGGCAACGAGCTGGTGAAGATCCCGGCCCTGATGGACATCACGAAGCTGCCCAACTGGGTGGACCCGTCCGGCCAGAAGTGGCGCAACTACAACTCCCTCGTCCCCTACGACGGCGCCATCGGCATCAAGACGGGCACGACCAGCAAGGCCGGCGGCAACCTCCTCTTCGCCGCCACCAAGGAGGTCGGCGGCGAGACCGTCACCGTGGTCGGCGCGATCCTCGGCCAGCACACGGCGCCGATCATCGACACGGTGAACGCGGTCAGCAAGACCGCGATGCTCGCCGCACAGGACGCGCTGAAGTCGGCGAAGATCCTGAAGAAGGGCGACGTCGTCGGGTACGTGGACGACCAGCTCGGCGGCCACACCCCGATCGTGCTCACCAAGGACGTCACGGCGGTCGGCTGGGCCGGCTTCAAGGTGAAGCTGAACTTCGTCGCCGACGACGTACCGCACACCGCGAAGGCCGGCACCCGGGTGGGCACGCTCACCGTGGGCGACGGCACGAGCGGCGCCGTCAAGGTCCCCGTCGCGCTGCAGAAGGACCTGGCCGAACCGGGCTTCACGGCCAAGCTGAAGCGCCTCGGCTGATACCGGCCGAGTACCGGACGAGTACGACACCACCGCACCCCGTCGGCGTGCCCACCAGGGCGCTCACCGGCGGGGTGCGTGCTAGCGTCACGAAACGGGGCAGGCCGTCGCGCACGGGACGCGGGCGGGAAATCCCCGGGGACGTGGCGGCAACGGGCGGCCAACGGGACGCGTCCTAGAACAAAAGACGGGACAGCACGGGGAGTGCCTTCAGGTGGCCACTGCGGAGCCGACACGCGCCGACGACGCCGATCCGGGCAGGGGAGCCGGCCCGCGAATACGCGTGCCCGCACCCCGAGAGGAGAGCCGCGACAGCGGTCGTACGATTCCGCATCCGGAGCGTGCGGCTACGCGCGTCGTGCTCGCTCTGCGTGAGCGTCTCCTGCGGCACCCGGTGCTCTCGATGACCGCCCTGTCCGGCGCACTCCACATCGTGTGGTTCTTCACGTTCGCGAACAGCGGCGGCGACCTGGCGGCACAGGACGCGTGGGCCGAGTTCGTCGGCCGGCACCCGGACTCGGCGTACAACCTGGCCTGGTACGGCGGTATGCACCCGGTGTCGTACAGCGTGGTGTCGCCGTATCTGATGTCGGTGCTCGGGGTCCGTACGACGATGATGATCGCGGGGACGGTCTCGGCCGGTCTGCTGACGATGATCCTCATCCGCAGCCGGGCGGTGAAGAACCCGCTCTGGGCGTCGCTGGCGGGCCTGTTCGCGTTCCTGTGCAACGCGGCCTCGGGGCGGGTGACCTTCGGTCTCGGCACGATGTTCGCGCTGGCCGCGGTCGCCGTCGTCTTCTGCTGGCCCTACCGGTGGCGGTACAAGCGCTGGGCCAAGGCGCTGTGCGCGGCGCCGCTCGCCGCGCTCGCGACCATGTCGTCGCCGGTGGCGGGGCTGTTCGTCGGTCTGGTGGCCGTCGCGATGTTCCTGCAGAGACGCCGGCCCGGCGCCTGGGCCCTGGGCCTCGCCCCCGCCGCGGTCGTGGCGGTCTCGGCCTGGCTGTTCCCCTTCTCGGGCACCCAGCCGATGGTGATCGGTTCCGTCATCCTCCCGCTCCTGTACGCCGTCCTCGTCTTCGCGCTCGTCCCGAAGGACTGGACGACGGTCCGCCTGACGTCCGCGGTGTACGGCCTCTCGGTCGTCGGCGTCTGGCTGGTCAGCTCGCAGATCGGCTCCAACATCTCGCGGCTGGCGATGCTGTTCGCCGGTGTGGCGCTGATCGCGGCGCTTCCGTTCACGGTCCCCCGCTCCCGGAAGTGGTACGTGACGGTGCTGGCCTTCCTCGGCTTCGCCGGCTGGATCGGCTTCAAGTCGGTCGACGACATCCTCCACACCACGCCCGCGGCGGCCTGGGCGCGCGAACTCGCGCCGCTCGTCAACGAACTCCAGGACGTCGGCGCCGAGAAGGGCCGCGTCGAGGTCGTGCCGGCCCGCTCCCACATCGAAGCCTCCGCGCTCGCGCCGTACGTGAACCTGGCCCGCGGCTGGAACCGCCAGGCCGACATGGAGCGCAACCCCCTCTTCTACGACGACACGCTCAACTCGGCGAACTACCACGAGTGGCTGCAGCGCTGGGCGGTCCACTACGTCGTCCTGCCGAAGGACGAGCCGGACGGTGACGGCGGCGAGCGCGAGCGGCAGCTCGTCCAGCGGGGGATGCCGTATCTGAAGCAGATCTGGGGCGACGCCAGCTGGCAGCTGTTCAAGGTCACCGACCCGGCGCCGCTCGCCGAGCCCAACGCCGTGGTCGAGCGGGCCGAGCAGGGCGAGATGACGATGCGGGTCAAGGCGGCCGGCCGCGTCCTCATCCGCATCCCGTACTCGCCGTGGCTGAGCATCGTCGACGCCGAGGGCAAGAAGCTCAAGTCGCCCCAGGAGACCGAGGAGTCCAAGCATCGCGCCGAGGACACCCCGAAGACGTACGACAACCCCAACGGCTGCCTGATGGAGACGGAGAAGGACGCGAACGGCGACCAATGGACGATGCTCATCGCGCCGAAGGCGGGGACCTACCGGCTGGCGGCGCCCTACACGCTGCCGCGGGGCACGCCGTGCCCGGACGAGCTGAAGTGAGGCCTCACGTCACCGGAAACGCCACGTCGCACACCGCGTCCTCCGGGCCCGCCGCATCCCAGTCGGCGAAGTAGATCTCCCGGCACGGTCCCGCCTGCTTCAGCCCCTGGGCCGCGATCCACTGCTCCACCGCCTCGAAGGCGGCTCCGATCTGCGGGGCGGCCACCTGGGCCTTGGTGATTCGGGTGTACGCCAGCCGATGGGCCGGCTCGACCCGCACGGTGGTCTCCCAGGCCCTCCCGTGCTGCTCGGCCCACGCCTGCGCAGCCACCTCGTCCGCGACCGGCACGCAGGACTCGGCGGGCCCGTCGCTCTCCATGGACACCTCGGCGTAGTAGACGACGAAGGGCGCTCCCACGGCACCTCCGCAGGCGCCCGCCGCCTCCTCGAGGCGATCCAGCGACGCCCCGATCCAGGCGGGCAGCTCGTCCTGCAGCGTGTGCCGGGACTGGGTGATCACCACCTGCTCGGCCACGTCCACCGTCTCGACCACGAACTTCCCGTACATCTCGGAGCTCCTCCCCGACAGTCGTCCACGGAGGTACTCGGCCAGCGTCCGCTGTCCCGCGATGCGGGTCTCGACGTCCGACCAGTAGGCGGCGAGCAGGTCGGCGGCTGCCTCCCCGTCCGTCTCGACCACCTCGGCGATCCGGGCGAGCGGCATGTCGAGCTGCCGTAGCAGAGCGACCAGCCGGGCCCGTTCCACCTGGTCCGCGCGGTAGTAGCGGTAACCGCTGGCCCCGTCGACGTGTGCCGGTGCGAGCAGGCCCAGGCGGTCGTACAGCCGCAGTGCCTTCGGCGAGAGCCGGGCCCGTGCGGCGAACGCGCCGATGGTGAGCAGTTCGTCGTCCACGCGGACATCCTCCGTCACCGGGCGGGTCCTTTCCGCCCGGTGACGAGGAGGCTCAGCCCTGCCCCAGGGGCAAGGTCAAACGGCCAGCTGTGCCTCGAGCGCGGCGACCAGCTCGGCCGACTCCGGCTCGGTCTGCGGCGAGAAGCGCGCGACGACGGTGCCGTCCCGGCCGATCAGGAACTTCTCGAAGTTCCAGCGGATGTCGCCGCTGTGCCCCTCGGCATCGGCGAAGCCGACCAGACGGTCGTAGAGGGTGTGCCGGCCCTCGCCGTTCACCTCGACCTTCTCGGTCAGCGGGAAGGTCACGCCGTACGTCGCCGAGCAGAACTCGGCGATCTCCTCGGCGCTGCCGGGCTCCTGCCCGAGGAACTGGTTGCAGGGCACGCCGAGGACGGTGAAGCCCTTGTCCGCGTACTGCTTCTGGAGGTTCTCCAGACCCGTGTACTGCGGGGTCAGCCCGCACTTGGAGGCCACGTTCACGATGAGCACGGCCTTGCCCGCGTACTGCGAGAGGTCGGCGGAGCCGCCCTGGAGGGAGTCGATGTCGACGGCGAGGGGGGAGTTGCTGTCAGTGGTCGTCATGAAACGGATGCTAACTCCGGTATGTGTCGGGCCGTTGCTGGGCCTCCACGAGTACGTCTCCCGCCGCCGTCCGCCCGTACAGCACCGACCGCCCCGCCCGCCGCCGCTCCACCAGCCCGGCGTCCAGCAGCACGCGCAGATGCCGGCCGACCGAGCCGAGGGCCTGGCCGGTCACGGCGACCAACTGGCTGGTGCTCATCGGTGAGTCGAGCAGGACGAGCACCACGGCCCGCGCGGCGCCGAGCAGCGCGCCGAGGCTCGCGGGCACGCTCCGGGCGCCCGGGTCGGCGAGGGCGCCGGTGCAGCCGTAGACGATGGCGTACCGCGTCGGTTCCTCCCATGTCACCCAGCCGCGCCCCGGGGTGACCGGGACGAAGACGAGTTCGGCGCCGGAGATCTCGCGGGGCGGGCGCTCGAGCCGGTTCACCTGGAGCCGGTTGTCGCCGAGCCAGCGCGTCTGCCCCGGCGTCAGGGAGTCCAGGACGGCCGCCCAGCCGCCCCGGCTGACCTGTGCGGTCCGGGCGACCACGTCCGCCTCCAGGATGCGCCGCCGACGGTCCCAGTACGGCCGTACGGTCCGGGTCCAGACATGGGCCAGGAGCGCGGCCGCCCGCTCGGGGAGGTCGTCCCGCTCCAGAGCGGAGGGGAGCGGGCCGCGGAGGGAGACGCCGACATCGGCGCGGGCCCCGGCGGGGTCGGTCGCCCGGATCCGGGCCAGCGTCTCCTCGAGGGGCGCCCCGTCGCGCGGCAGCGGCGCGAGGAAGTCGGCGATCCAGGACGTGCCGACCGCGGAACGCACCAGCAGCCCGGTCACCGGGTCGGCCGCGAGGAGTGCGCGGTAGCCGGGCAGATGGGCGCGCAGCCAGGCCTCCTCGCCCGGATGGGCGGCGGTGCCCTTGTGCAGCAGCCGCAGGCTCGCGAAGGTCTCGGTGAACGGGCAGATCATGAACCGGCTGCGGACGAGGGTGTCGGCGTTCAGCTGCCACCAGCCCATCAACACCCCCGATGTTTCGCCGACGCGCGAAACAATAACGGCGTTCTCCCGGCCGCTCCGAGACTCCCCTTCATGCGCAGCTACCGACAGCTCTTCCGCACCCCGGAGTACACCCCGTTCCTCCTCTCCTTCGCCGCCCACGGCGCGGCCCAGACGATCAGCGGCCTCGCGCTCGCCACGCTGGTCCACCGGGCCACCGACTCGCCGCTGCTGACGGCGCTGAGCATGTTCGGTCCGCAGCTCGCGCAGGTGCTGGGTGCGACCTTCCTGCTGTCGGGCTCCGACCGGCTGCCGCCTCGCTCGACGCTCTTCGGGATGGAGCTCGCCTTCGCGGCGGCCACTGCGGTGATGGCCCTGCCCGGATTACCGGTCGGGGCGGTCTTCGGCGTCGTACTCCTGCAGGGGCTGATCGCCTCGCTGGGCGGTGGGGTGCGCGGCGGCCTGATGAACGAGATCCTCTCCAAGGAGGGCTATGTACTGGGGCGTTCGATGTTCAACATGCTCTGGGGGCTCATCCAGATCAGCGGCTTCGCGATCGGCGGCGTCCTGCTGACCGTCCTGTCCCCGCGCACCTGCCTGCTGCTGGCGGCGGCGCTCTACGCCGCCTCGGCCCTCGTCACCCGCCTCGGCCTGACCGCCCGGCCGCCGCGCTCCTCGGGCCGCCCGTCCGTCGCCGCGACCTGGCGCACCAACGCCCTGCTGTGGTCCTCGCGTCCCCGCCGGATGGCCTATCTGGGCCTGTGGGTCCCCAACGGCCTCGTCGTCGGCTGCGACTCCCTGTTCGTCTCCTACGACCCGCGCCACGCCGGTGCGCTGTTCGCGTGCGGGGCGGTGGGCATGTTCGCCGGTGACCTGGCCGTGGGTCGTCTCGTACCGCCGGCCCTGCGTCCCCGTCTGGACATCCCGCTGCGCCTGCTGCTGGCGGCGCCGTATCTGTTCTTCTTCCTGCGGCCGGGAGCGGTCCTGGCGGCCGTCGCGTCGGCCGTGGCCTCCGTGGGGTTCGCCGCGAGCCTGGTGCTGCAGGAACGCCTGATGTCCCACACCCCCGACGAACTCGCGGGCCAGGCCCTCGGGTTGAACTCCGCCGGGATGCTCACGATGCAGGGCCTGAGCGCGACCGTGGCGGGTTCGGTGGCCCAACTCACCTCACCCGCCACGGCGATGACGGTCATGGCGGCCGCCTCGGCCGTCGTGACGCTCGCGCTGGCTACGGCTGCTCGACGGCCGTCGTCCGCGGGTCGGGTACCGGGGTCGGAGCCGGAACCGCCGGCGCCGGCGGAACAACCGGCGCAAGGGCAGGCGTAGCAGCCGGTTCGACGGCAGGCGCCGGAGCCGCCGGCGGGGCCGCCGGAATCGGGGCCTCACCGGCCGACATCTTCTGCGCCGCCTTGTCGAAGTACCGCAGCATCTCCACCGGGAACGGCATCACGAGCGTCGAGTTCTTCTCGGCGGCGACCTCCACGACCGTCTGGAGGAGCCGGAGCTGCATGGCCTCCGGGGTGTCCGACATGATCTTCGAGGCGTTGGCGAGCTGCTGCGCGGCCTGGAACTCGCCGTCCGCGGTGATGACCCGGGCCCGGCGCTCGCGCTCGGCCTCGGCCTGCCGGGACATGGACCGCTTCAGCGACTCCGGCAGCTGTACGTCCTTGATCTCGACGCGGTCGATGTGGACGCCCCACTGGGCGGCCGGGCTGTCGATCATCAGCGCCAGCCCCTCGTGCAGCCGCTCACGGTCGGTGAGCAGGTCGTCCAGGTCGCTCTTGCCGATGATGGACCGCAGGGAGGACTGGGCGACCTGGCCGACGGCGAAGACGTAGTCCTGCACTTCGATGGCGGCCCGCAGCGGGTCGGTCACCCGGAAGTAGACGACGGCGTCGACCTTGACCGAGACGTTGTCCTTGGTGATGCCCTCCTGGGTGGGCACCGGCATGGTCACGACCTGCGTGTTCACCTTGCGCATGCGGTCGACGAACGGGATCAGGAACGTCACTCCCGGCTGCCGGTACTCCGGCAGCGCCTTGCCCATCCGGAACACGACCCCGCGCTCGATCTGGTTGACGACCCGCATTCCACTGCGCAGCACGAGCAGGGCCGCAACGGCCACCAGCACGACCGCGACGACGGTGCCTTCCATAAGGATCTCCTTCAAGGGGACCACCAGTTTCAGCCGGTGGGGGAATGGAAGCTGCGGGCTACAGAGCAGCACAGCAGCCGGTCTTGAACATGAGCCACTGTCAAAAGTGGTAGCATTTTGGTTGTGGCTAGAGGTGATCGCCGGGAGTCGCTGAATCTTCGCGTGCCCCCGGATCTGAAGCGGCAAGTCGAGGAGCACGCCGACCAGGCGGGCATCTCGATCAACGCTGCCGCGTGCATCCTCCTGGCCGAAGGCCTCCGCGCGGAGCGGAGGCGGAAGCGGTGATCCGTGCCTACAAGTTCCTCCTGCGCCCCACGGCCCGTCAGACGGCCGCGCTGCGCCAGATGCTGGCCGACCAGTGCGCTCTGTACAACGGCGCGTTGCGGGAACGCCGGGACGCCTGGCGGCACAGCTCCAAGACGAGCATCAAATATGGGGACCAGTCCGCCCAGCTGAAGGAGATCCGGGCGTTCGACCCGCAGCGGCAGGGCCGCTGGTCGTTCTCCTCCCAGCAGGCCACCCTGCGCCGCCTGGACAAGGCGTTCCAGGCGTTCTTCCGCCGGGTTAAGAACGGTGAGAAGCCCGGCTACCCGCGCTTCAAGGGCGTGGGACACTTCGACACCGTGGTGTTCCCGAAGGACGGCGACGGCTGCCGTTGGGACTCCATGCCGCACGACCGACGTACCCGTGTGCGGCTCCAGGGGGTCGGGCACGTCCGGGTGCACCAGCACCGGCCTGTACGGGGCCGGGTGAAGACGATCAGCGTCAAGCGCGAGGGGAACCGCTGGTACGTGGTCCTCTCCTGTGACGACGTCACCGCCGAGCCGCTCCCGCCCACCGGCGCGGTGGTCGGCATCGACATGGGCACCGCGCACTTTCTGACCACCTCGGAGGGCGAACACATCGCCAACCCGAGATTCTTCGACACGGCGGCCGCCGAGCTGGCCGACGCGCAGCGGCACTTGGCGACGTTCCCCAAGCACACCCGGCAGCGCACCAAGAAACACCGCGCCGCGGCCCGCAAGGTCGCCAAGCTGCACGCGAAGATCCGCCGTCGGCGCCTCGACTTCCACCACAAGACCGCGCTCGCCCTGGTCCGCGACCACGACGCGATCGCGCATGAGCAGCTGAACACCGCGGGCATGACCCGCGCACCCAAGCCCAAGCCCGCCCCCGAGGCGCCCGGTGCCTTCCTGCCGAACGGCGCCGCCGCGAAGGCCGGGCTCAACCGCGTGATTCTCGACGCGGGTTGGGCGCAGTTCCTCGGAATCCTGGCGAACAAGGCTGAGAGCGCCGGTCGCCTCGTGATCCCGGTGAACCCGCGCAACACCTCCCGCACGTGCCCCGCCTGCGGGCACGTCGCGAAGGAGAACCGCGCCACCCAAGCCAGGTTCGAATGCGTCACGTGTGGGTTCACAGCGAACGCCGACCACGTCGGCGCGACGAACGTCCTCAACAGGGCCGGGCTGGTCCTCTGCGACGTGGCCCAGCCACCGACGCAGGAAGCCCGCGCGCTTTCGCGTGGGAGGAGTCACGGCACTCCATTCCTCGAAGAAAAAAGCAAAAGAGGATTGAGACAAGGAAGAAGACACCGGACGGAGTTGGCCGGATGCGCTCGCAGGCGTCAGGAGATCGTCAAGAAAGCCGCCAAGAAAACGGCCCCGCACCGAGGGTCGTCGTCGTGGGCGCGGGCTTCGGCGGGATCGCCGTCGCAGCCGAACTGCTGCGGCACGGCATGGACGACGTGACCCTGCTGGAGGCGGCACCGGAGCCCGGCGGCACCTGGCACCACAACCGCTACCCGGGCGCCGCCTGTGACGTGCCGAGCCACCTGTACTCGTACTCCTTCGCCCAACGGGCCTCCTGGGCCCATGTGTTCTCCCACCAGGACGAGATCCTCCGGTACGCGCGCGAGACCGCGGACGCCCTCGGGATCACCCCGCGGATCGTCACGGACACGACGGTAACCTCGTGCACCTGGGACGACAGCACCCGGACATGGACGGTGCGCGGATCGGGGCGTGAGTGGGTCGCGGACGCCGTCGTCCTCGCCACCGGACAGCTCGACAAACCGGCCTACCCGGCCGTGGCGGGGCTGTCCGAGTTCGCCGGGCGCAGCTTCCACTCCGCCCGCTGGGACCACGACTACGACCTGCGCGGCAAGCGAGTGGCGGTCATCGGGACGGGAGCGAGCGCGACCCAGCTGGTCCCCGAAATCGCCCCGCTGGTCGGTCACTTGACGGTCTTTCAGCGCACCGGCAACTGGTTCCTGCCGCGCAAGGACCGCCCGACGCCGGCCGCCCTGGATCGTCTCCTACGACGCCCGTGGGCACGCCGGGCCTGGCGCAGACTCCTCTACCACGGCATCGAGTTGATCACTCTCTGCGTACGGCACCCCCGAACCGCCGGCCGCGTGGGCGCCCTGCTCTCCGCCGCGCACATGCGGCGCCAGCTGCCCGACCGCGAACTGCGCCGCAGGGCCTGGCCGGACTATCCCTTCGGCTGCAAACGGGTGCTCCTCAGCTCCGACTTCCTGCCGGCCCTGCGCCGCCCGAACGTGCAGCTGGTGACGGAGCGGATCGCCCGTATGACCCCCGAGGGCCCGCTGACCGAGGACGGCCGGCTGCACGAGGTCGACTGCGTGATCCACGCGACCGGCTTCCGCACGAACACCTTCATGCTGCCGATGAGCGTGACCGGCCGCGACGGCCGCACGATCGAGGAGGACTGGACGCAGGGCCCCCGGGCACACCTCGGCATCATGGTCTCCGGATTCCCGTCGCTGTTCCTGATGTACGGCCCGAACACCAACACCTCCGGCGGCTCGATCCTGTTCTTCCTGGAGGCCCAGGCCGCGTACGTCCGCCGGGCGCTGCAGCTGGCCCGCCGCAGCGGGGCGGCTGCTCTGGACGTCCGTCCGGAGGTCCAGGAGGCGGGGCTGGACGCCCTGCGGGCGCGTTTCGAGGGCACGGCGTGGATGTCCTGCTCCTCGTGGTACCGCACCTCCGACGGCCGCAACGTCGCCAACTGGCCCGGCTACATGGGGGAGTACGCGGACCGCACGCGTCGGCCGGCCGCTTCAGAGTTCAGGTTCATTCCGTCCACCTAGAAGTCCCGCACGGCGGGCGGCCCCCATCAAGGTCGCGTCAAATCGGGGGCCCGGCTCTGGAGCCGCCGGGGCGGGCGGCCGCACACTGCGCTGCCGAGACGTATCGAGGGGGGCGCGTGATGTACGGGTTGCTGGCGGAGAGAGCCACCGACGAGAACGGCGGGTCGGGTCTGTACACCCTGGCCGCGGGTGCCTTGTTCGCGACGGCGGGCGGGCTCACGGTCACCAACTTCCGCGGATTCGCAGACCGTTTCGTGACGCGGGGGTCGGGGCAGCGCCCCGCCGGGCCCGCGTTGGCCCGGCTGCTGGGCGGCGTGTTCGCGGTGGTGGGCGCGGCGACCATGGTCATGGGCGTCGTGCAGGTGGCACGGGGCGAGATCGGCTCGTTCCACCGGAACGAGGTCATGCCCCTGCCTGTCGCGGTCTTCGCGCTGATCGTCATGACCCTGGCCATGGCCCGGGTGTGGCGCAAGGACGACCGCTTGCGCCGCGCCTGGACGGCCGGCGGGCTGCGCCGCGTCTGCGCCGTCCTCCTCACCCTCTCCGTGCTCGGCTTCGTGGCGTGCACGGTGCTGGGGTACGCCGGAGCGGGCTATGTGTTCTGGGGCACGGGGGGCTTCGCGGGCATCACGCTCCACGTGAAGGACGTGAACGACGCGAAGGACATGAACGACGCCAAGGGCGCAGAGGAGCAGCGCAAGCCGTCGTAGCGCGCCCGATCCGCGGCGTCACCGGGGCAACTCCCTTACTGGACGGGCAGTTCGGTGCGCTCTCCCTCGGACGAGCGAGGCGTGGGCGCCAGGCCCGCCTCTGCGGTGGTCAGCGGGACGCGTGCGAGGTCGAGGGGCGTCCCGGCGGTGAGGTACCGGCCGAGTTCCGGTGACTGCTCCCGGTACGTCGGGTCGGCGTCGTAGCGCTTGCGGGCGGTCTCGGACACGAACTGCCTGTCCTGCTCGTGGCCGATGGGCCGGTGCAGGGGCTTGAACAGGCGCCACAGCGCCGTGCGCGATTCGTGCCGTTTGCCCATGGGGTTCGCGTCCACCCGGAACTCGCTGCTGCGCTCCGGGGTCATCACCTCCGGTCCGTGCTCGCTGAACGCCTCGGCGTCGAACTCCAGCCCGTGCCGCGCGGCTTGCTCGACCATCCACAGGAGGGTGATGTCGGACAGGCCCGTCTGCGGGTAGCCGCCGCCGACGTCGCAGTGCACGCCGGTGAACCAGATCTGCTCCAGCGTCTGGCCCGCCGCGGCGGCTGCGGGCTTCTGGTGCCACAGCGTCGGCGGGAAGGCCTCGCGCTGCTCGTCGATCGCCAGCGCGTGGCGGGCCGTCCTGATGTGGGGTCCGAGGTCGGTGTCGTGAAACGCCCAGCGGCGGTTGACCAGGTTCACGGCGGGCCCGAGCCACCGGGGACCGGGAACGGGGATGCCGAGGGCGCCGACCGTGTCCCACACCCCGATGAAGTGGATGTCCGCCTCGTGCGCGTACGCCCGGCGGAAGAGGGTGGAGGCCGCGCCGTTCGGCTTCTCGATCCGGCTGCGGTACAGCGCCCACGCCTCCTTGATCCGGTCGGCGTTGCGCTGGCGCAGGATGCCGCTGTTGTTGATCAGCCCGGCCAGGCTGCGGGCGGTGAACGCGCCCCGGCTGAAGCCGAACAGGTACAGCTCGTCCCCGGGCTCGTAGTTCTCGGCGAGGAAGCGGTAGGCGGCCAGGACGTTCCGGGACAGGCCCACGCCGAACGCCCCGCCGCCGAGGCGTTCCCATCGGCGGGTGCCGACACCGCTGTGGTAGTACACGCGCTGTTCCGTCCCGTCGGCGGACCGCGGCAGCACGGACAGGGCGACCTTGGTGACATTGGTCTTGCTGGGCTGGTCGGCGAGATTCCAGGTCCCGTCGCAGCAGACGACCAGACGCTTGGTCATGGCATGCCTCCTCCCTGGCGCCTCAGGCGACACAGGGGCACCTATTCGATTCATACGGCACAGGGGCACCTCATTTGATGGTCGCACCGCCCCGCCGACCTCGCAGATGCACTGCGCGCGTGGTCGGCGGAGGCGGTGACTGTGTGCGACGGCTCAGGCGACCACGGTGAACAGGCCGGTCGTGTCGCCGAGTTTGCCGAGGGAGATCTTGCCGGGGGTGCCGTCGGCCTCGGTGCCCGTGTAGCCGAGGTGACGCTGCCACTTGGCGTAGGCGGCGATGGTGGTGGTCCCGAAGGAGCCGTCGCCGGCGTACGTCTTGGCGAGGTAACCCAGCTTGACCAGGGCGGCCTCGGTGAGGTTGGTGCCGGCCATGTAGGAGACGTGGCCCTGCTTGGCACCGGGGTCGGTCTTGGCGGCCTTGACGAGACGGGACAGGTCGACGCGGGGCTTGCTCGCCTTGCCGGTGGTGGGCTTGGTCGGAGTCGGCTTGGTGGGCGTGGGCTTGGTGGGCGTGGGCTTGGTCGGGGCGGTCTTGCCCACCGTGAGGTCGAGCTGCTTCTTCACCTCCGCCCGGAAGTCGTCCATGTCGAAGCTGGGGTCGATCTTGCCGGGCTGGACCTCCTTGTGCCCGGCGACGGACTTCTCCGACCAGCCGTGCGCCCGGCACAGGGCCGCGGCCCACAGCACGGCCTGGCGGTACTGCGCGTCCGGGTAGGGGTCGTCGCTCTTGCCGGTGTTCTCGATCTCCAGGCCGTAGAGGCAGTCGTTGCCGTCGGCGTCGGCCTGGTTGTCGAGGGGGAGCGGGGACTTCTCCTCGCGCAGTGCATTGAGTACGTCGAGGTCGACGGCGCCGGCGTGGTTGGTGCGGCCGTGGCCGATCATCCACAGTCCGTCGGTCTTGCCGAGCCAGGAGTGGCAGAGCGGGCCGGGGAGGTCCGATCTCCCCTTGAAGCAGAGCTCCTTGTCGTTGTGTCCGGCCGTGTGGTGGATCAGCACACCGATCACGGGACCGAAGCTCTTGCCGGTCGCCGCGTCGCGGTTGTGGGTCGCCCAGCCGGCGTGCTCGTGCACGGTGAGGCCCTCGGCCTGCAGCGCGGCGAGCGTTTCTTCGGCGGACAGGGGTGTAGCCATCGGGTTGCGTCCCTTCGGAGCGGCGCGGTAAGTGGTCGTGGCGCAATGGAAGTTGTGGAGCCCGGGGAACGGCTGCTCGAAATGGGCAACCGCTTTCGAACTGGTTCAAGGTCGTACCAATTCAGGCGTGCGAAAGCCACGCGCCGCGCGGGGTGAAACAGAGCCGTTTCCCACGGGTTCCGTCACTTGAGCAACAGCGCACCGATCCGGGCGAGTTGGCCCAGCTGGTCGGCGACGACCCACACCTCGGTGATCCTGCCGTCGGCGACCGTGAGGATGTCGATGGTGAGGACCTCCACCTCGCGTCCCGTCGGTGCCACGTCACCCAGCGGGGTGCTCAGCGGACCGGTGTGCCTGCCGTGCATCCGGAAGGCGACGACCAGCGTGCCGGGTACGTCCAACCTCTTTGACCAGCTCGTGCCGAAGGCCGTCGTACGCCCTGTGCAGGGCCCGGGCGCGGGCCAGCAGATCGGCCGCGGACATCGGCTCGCCGTTGACCGGGACGGGGTCGGCGTACAGCTCCCGGAAGGCGGCGACCGCGGCCTCGTCGTCGACGGGCGGATCCATCCACAACCGCATGATCCGGTCCAGAAGGTCGGCCATACGAGAAGTCTGGCCCCGGCTCGCGACCGGCTCAAGCGGACGTGTCGTAATAACAACGTGGTGAACCGTTGGCCAACGCCGTACGCTCCCTCTGATCAATCAAGGACTCCACGGGGGGAACATTCATGCGCGCAACCACGCGCCTTGCCCTGCTCGGCACCGGCCTCGCGCTGGTCGCCACCGCGATCGGTGCCACCGCCGCCCAGGCGGAGGACGGCGGCTCGGGCGACATCACGATCGACAAGGTCGTCGTCAACGGCGGCAAGCCGGTCGTGGTCGGTACCACCAAGGCGGTGTCCGCCAAGGTCACCGTGACCGCGTCGGACGACTCGGGCATCGCCGAGACCACGTACATCAGCGCATACGGCCCGAACCCGAACTACGCCCAGATCTGGTACGACGACGGCGAGATCACGTGCGTCAAGGCGAGCGCCACCACGTCGACCTGCACGGGCACGCTGACCTTCGACCCGATGACGTCGACCGGCGTCGTCTACAACAGCGCGGCGGCCACCTGGGACCTGAGCACGCTGGTCTCCGCCAACGACCTCGACTACATCCACCGGGACGCGGCCACCACGTTCAAGGTGCAGCGCGCCTCGCAGCTGACGGTCAACGCCTCGCCGGAGCCGGTGAAGAAGGGCAAGACCATCACGGTCACCGGCAAGCTCTCCCGCGCCAACTGGGAGGACAACAAGTACCACGGCTACACCAACCAGCCGGTGAAGCTGCAGTTCCGCAAGAAGGGCAGCAGCACCTACACCACGGTGAAGACGATCAGGTCCGACTCGACGGGCAGCCTCAAGGCGACCGTCACCGCTTCCACCGACGGCTACTTCCGCTACAGCTTCGCGGGCACGACGACGACTCCGGCGGTCAACGCGACCGGCGACTTCGTGGACGTCCAGTAGCCACGTACGCAGCGCGGCCGCGGGTCAGGACGCTGTTGACGGCGGTCCCACCTCGAGGACGTCGAGCATCGCCCGGGTTGCCGGGCTGGGCTTGAACCGGCTCCACACCAGGTACTCGATCCGCCGCGGTCCGCCGACCACCGGGACCGGCGCCAGCTCGGCGTCGTCGGCGGCCCGCGGCCGGATGAACGCCGACGGCAGCAGCGCGACGCCGAGCCCGCGCGCGATCAGCCGGGTGATCAGCTCCACGCCGCCGGCTTCGTGGGCGACGTCGCGGACCAGGCCCGCGGCGGCGAACGCCTGATCGGACTGGGCCCGGGCCGGCGTCCCGCTCACGAAGTCCACGAACGTCTCTTCGGCGATCTCCCGCAGCGTGACCCGGGAGACGCCCGCCAGCCGGTGCCCGGCCGACACCACCAGCACATGCTCGTCGCGATCGAGAACAACGCTCTCCACACCGGACGGCGGCTCGCTCTCCGGTACGTCGACGGCAGCCGTCGTCATGATCACGCCGACGGCGAGCCGGCCCCGTATCACGCCGGTCGCGGCGGCGGCATCGGCAGCCGCGCCTCCTGTCCTGGATCAGCACCGAGGACCTGACCGTCGCCGTGCTCGACGAACTCGAGACCCCTGGTTCCGACCACGTCATCACGGTGGTCCACCACGACGAACCCCCATCGGCGTGAGCCGGTCCCCGGCAAGGGGCACCCCCCGGGGGCCGGGCCCCGGCGCCGGCCGTGTGGCTCGGCACCGGGACCCGAGTGGGCTACTTGCCGAGGACGAGGGTGTTGTCGCACCCCAGGTGTGAGCCGATGTTGGTGGTCTGCGGGCCGAGTGAGACCTCGCCGTTGGACCAGTTGCCGGACGCGGTCTGGCCCTGTACGTCGGTGTTCTCGTCGGTCGTGCTGCACGTGGTGCTCTGGGTGATGACGATCGTCTTGGTCTCCCCGCCGCGGTGCTTGTGCCCCTTGCCGTGCCCCTTCCCGTGCCCGTGACCGTGCCCCTTGTCGTGCCCGTTCCCGTTCTCGTGGGCGTAGGCGGTGCCGGTGCCGAGGAGGCAGACGGTGCCGAGGAGGACGGCTACGACAGCCGTCTTGCGAGTCTTGCGCATGTCTTCTCCGAGCGTTGAAGCGGACGCGTGGGCGATCCGCCACGTCATAAGGTGACGAGAGGTTAATGTGCAAATGCCTGATATCTGCTCGTTGGCACGCCGGATCGTCCGATGAACGAGTGCCTGCGTCGGCTCGGCGGCCGCCTCAACTTCCCTGTGCGGTCAAGGCATTACGAGGCCGAACGCGGGCGTAGGTTCTCCGCGCAGGACCACCCGTGTGGCCGCGCCGCGAGCGCGAGGCGGCGTGGGCCATTCGCCACAGAACCAGGGGCACCGACGAAACTCCCGGGCAGTGTCGGCGAGTTCGCCTCCCTCGCGAAGTTCACGAACGCCTCTTCGGCGATCTCCCGCGGCGTGACCTGGGAAACGATCAGCAGGTCTTGCGGAGGTAGCCGCTTGCGCCCTTGGGTGTGACGTCCTGGTCGCGGCGGACAATGCTCAGTTGGCTGCTCCAGTTGGAGCATGCCTTCGACATGCCCTTCGCCGTGTACTCGACCACGAACACGTTGTTGTCGAACGCCTCCGCGAACTCGCCGCACTCGTCCCACTGGCCGCAGTCCTCCACCACGGCGAAGTCCAGGCCCACTGATGCTCGGTCGCGCAAGAGTTCCGCGGTGTTTTTCTGGGCGACGGCCAGACCCTTCGCGTGGGCGTGTGCCACCAGCAGCTTCATGAGCGCCTCGGCCTGGTCGGCTTTGAGGTACTTCGGGAAGCGGGTGAAGGAGTCGTAGTTGTCCGGCTCGACGGCCTTGTACCCGTTGGCCGCGCACTCGTCGATCCACGTGTTCAGCTTGGCGGCGATGCGCTGCCGCTTGGCGTCCGTGCGGATGTCGAGGACCGCCTCGCCCCAGTCCTTGTCGTAGACGACATCCCCGTTGGCATCGCGCAGCAGCAGGTCGGAATCCCAGTCACCCTCCGCGTGCTCCTGCGCCTGAAAGGCGTTGATGTTGCAGATGTTGTAGGCACGCGGGGCAGCCGCATCCTCGTGGCTGCGACCGACCACCCGCACTCCGGTCGGCAGGGGGTACGCGCCGCTGATCTGGTAGTCCCACGGCACGTGCTTCGGCGGCAGGGCCACCGCGGTGGCGGGCGCGGGCGTGGATGCGTGGGCGGAGGGCGACTGAGAGCCGGCGGACTCGTGCGACCCGATTCTTACGGCCGCGATGCTCAACCCGGTGACGACCACGGCTGCGGCGAGGGCGACGAGCACGCGCCGCCCCCGGCGTCTGTTTCCGGTGCGGGCCCTGTTCGTTCGCCTCCTCCCCACGGCGGTGGCCGGGTCTCGGGGATCGGAGGGCGTACGGGAAATCCGGTGGTGGGTTTCCGCTGCGTCGACCACTCCGGGCGCGACGGCCGCGTTCGGCACGACTGGCACGACGGGCGGGTTCGGTGCGACCGACGCGACCGCTGCGACCGGCGCGGCAGAATCCCGCAACGCCCGAAGCATCCGCTGCAGTTCGGCGAGTTCGGGACGGGCGGCCGGGTCCTTGTCCAGGCAGCGTTCGGCGATGCTCCGGAGCGGTTCGGCGACTCCGTCCAGGTACGGCGTCTCGTACATCACCTGATAGCCCGTCAGATATGGGCTGCTTCCGTCGAACGGACGGTTGCCGGTGGCCGCGTACACCAGGAGCGACCCCAGCGAGAAGACGTCCGAGGCTGTGGTGACGTCCCGCGGTGTGGCGAACTGCTCCGGGGACATGAAGGGCGGGGTGCCGATCAGCCGCCCGGTCACCGTGAGGGCCTCGTTGTCGACGGCGTGCGAGATGCCGAAGTCGATGACACGGGGTCCGTCCTCGGCCATCAGGACGTTGCTGGGCTTCAGGTCACGATGCACGACACCCACCCGGTGGATGTCCCGCAGCGCCTCTACCAGGCCCAGCGCGAGTGTGCGCAGCTCGCGTCCGCGCAGTGGGCCGTCCTTGGCCACGATGTCCGACAGCGTGCGGCCCGGCACATACAGCGTCGCCATCCACGGCTGTACGGCGTCGGGATCGGCGTCCACCACCGGGGCCGTGAACGCCCCGCTCACCCGGCGGACCGCCGCGACCTCCTGCCTGAAACGCGTCCGGAACTCCTCGTCCTGCGCGTACTGCGCGTGCACGACCTTGACCGCGACCCGCCGCCCCGATTCCGAGTGGCCCAGATAGACGACACCCATCCCGCCGCTACCGAGCCGGTCGACGACCGCATAGCCACCTATGGACTCCGGATCGCCGGGGCTCAGCGACATCACCGGTCACCTTTCGCATGCGCCGTGCTTCGAAAAGCCGTTAGAGGGTGATCAGAGTAGTACGGGGTCTTTTCGTCGAGATGACCTGGGCGAGTTGTGCTGATCTTCCATTGCGGGATGAAACGGGCGAATATCCCGGCCTCCGACAGAGTCGTAGCCTCGAACACGACAAAGGGCCAGCCCGAGAGGAAACCCATCCAGGGCCGGCCCTTCTCTCTGTGCTCTCGGCGGGGTTCTCACGCTTTCCGCGGTGGTCCCGTTGGAGCGTCGGAGTTGCAAGGGTGATGGGTCCTGGTGAGCGGGGCGGTGGCGCGGCGAGGACGACGGCGATCGGGGTGTTGGCGATCCTCTGGTGGAGCGTGCTTGGTGGGTGGATGCCCGGCATCGGGAGTTGCGAGTTCTCCACCGCCGCCCAGCTGGTCACCACCGGACGACGCCGCATCCTCCGCCTCGCGCAGCACTGGCCCTTCGCACGACGCGATAGCCGGGTCCGCAGTCTGCCCGCCACCACCCCAACACGCCGAAACGGTCCGCCAGTTGAACTGACGAGCCGTCACGAAATGCCGAGGCCAGTGAAGCCGGGCACGACTTGAGCATTATTTGAGCTCTACGGCAAAGCGAGTTGAGTTCGATGGCAAAGCGATTCCAAAGATCATTGACCTTTCAAGTTTCGCCGCGCTAGCTTCCAGTCACGCCGCAAACGGCCAGACCAAGCCGGATCAGCGCGGCGCAAGGCGGGGGCGAAAATCAACGGCGACCGGCCATTCCCGCCGAATTCCACAGCCGTACTTCATGCGGCTTCAATTGACCCATCGGGCGACCCGGAAGAGCGGGGAACGCCGGTGAAATCGGGGAATCGGGGATTTCCTTCATGACCAGAATATCTGGCAGACGTCTGACTCTGGCCACCGCGTTGAGCGTCGTCGCCACCTCCGCAGTGATCGGCCTGGGACTGTCGTCACCTGCCAGCGCCGCCTGCACGCAAGCTACGGACTCACCGGGCTGCGGCAGCACCAGCAGCCCGACTCCCACGCCCACGGCGACCGACGTCAAGCCCACGGACTCCGGGGCGCTGCCCTCCAGCGGACCGACGATCACCGCGGCACCCAGCCCCGGCACCCCGACTCCTGTGTCCGGCGCCGCCACGGTCAAGGGTGTCTTCACCCTGGGCAACGGCTCACCGCTGGCCGGCGCGACCGTGACCCTGACGCCGGTGGATGAGGTGCCGGAGGACGGCAGCGACATCACGCCGACGGTCGTGGGCACGGCGACGACGGCATCGGACGGCAGCTGGTCGTTCACGCTGCCCTCGACCCTGCCGAGCAAGCTGCAGACCTACGCGGACGCCAACGGAGGCGTGCTGTCGCTGGAGGCGTCCTTCGACGGACTGGCTCCGGACGGCACGCTGCTGACCGGTAGCGACTACGTGGACGCCGGAGTGGCCACCGGCTCCGCGACGACGGAGGGATCGGTTGCGGCCCGCGCCGAGACGCCGAACACCGTGGCGATACACCCCGACGTGGACGAGGCTCAGGTGACGCCCGCGGACTCGACCCTGGTCGACACCGCGGACAGCACCTCGGACGCCGCCGCTGACACGTCTTCCGACGCTTCTTCCGACAGTTCGGCGAACACCTGGCAGTCCGTGGACGGCGCGTCCACCACCGGTTTTCGTCCCGACACGGTCAACGGGGTCGACTACAGCGCTGTGAAGCCGGACCTCGGCGGCGGTTGCCTCGTCAAGAAGCACGTCATCAAGCAGCACGACTACTACACGACCATCGGTGAGGCACACGCCTATTACGACACCACCGCCGCCTTCGAGTACAACAACACGCTGTCCAGCACCTGGGGTATCGCGACCAGCGTCGACGGAGAGCACTGGTCGATCACCGGAAAGATTTCCCGCAAGAACAGCACCGGCCACGCGGTCGGCTTCTCGAATCAAGGGCCTCGCTGGGCGAAGCGCTTCCAGGTTCCCATCGAATACCAGGACGTCGACAAGCGGACCACCTGCATCGGCGTAAAGACCAAGCACTCGTACTCCATCATTCCGGTGAAGTACGACATTCCCTCGGGGGGCGCCGTGGCACGGTATGGCGCCGACGTCAGCTCCAAGGACGGACTGACTGCCTACCGGAATTCAAAGCCGGCCTATCGCGCGGTCCTCGGCAAGAAGCAGTACGCGACCATCACCTCCGGAACCTCGATCACCTACGGCGTGGCCGCCAAGGTGTTCGGCGTGACGGTCAGCCTCGACACGGAGTACGGCGCCTCGCACTACCAGAAGATCAGCGCGGGGTCAGGCGGTGCGGAGCACGACATCTGGGGCGCCAAGGGCAAGATCTCGGGGAACCCCGGTGTCATCTACTCGTACTAGCGGCCGCGTCCGTGCCCGGGCGCTCGCCGTCGCGGCCCTGCTGGCCCTTGCGACGGGTTGCGCGGGCGAGACGGGCGGCGGGGTCGCCGCGGGGACGGCGCTGCAGGCGGAGGGGCCGGGAACGACCGGCGCCCTCGGCTTCTCGGACGTGAAGGTCGGTGACGTCTACCGCATGGCCTTCCCCCTCACCAGGAACACGTCCAAGCAGCCGGTCTCCGTCACCGGGGTCAAGCTCCTCGACATCCCGGCGGGTGCCAAGGTCCTCGGCTACGGCGTCTACTCGGTGAAGGACACGCCCGGCTACCGCCTGGGCTACCAGGAGACCGCACATCCGACCGCCGGTGACGTGGACCTCGACAAGTACCCCGACTACGCCGGACACCCGTACACCATCAAGCCGGGGGTGCTCAGCGACAAGTACGCGGTGGTACGGCTCAGGGTCACCGGAAGGGTGACCAAGCCCATCACGGGCTGCGAGGCGGACTACACCCAGGCCGGGCAGACCTACCATCAGACCCTGAACTGCAAGTTCGGACTCGACATGGCCTGAACGCGCGTGACGCCCTGTCCCGACTGCCGGGGCAGGGTGTCACGTGTTCCCAACCCTGTGGTCCCGTTGGAGCCTCGGCGTCGCACGGGCGGTGAGTCTCGGCGATCAGGCGGCCGTCCCGATCTCGATGGCTGTCTGCGACGTGGTTGCGCACTCGTTGTTGCGGGGGCGGCGGCTTATGACTCGTATGTCCACCGACGTCCGTTCGGGTGGTCGGAGCCGTGCCGTGAAGACCACAGGCTGCGGCGCTGCCTCAACGCATGGCTTGCGATCCGCTTGTGGCCGCGGCAACATCCGTGGACTCGATCGAGGCTGGGCCGCTCTGCTGATCGTGGCCCTGGTCTTCGCGCTCTGGAACCACCCGACGGCTCTTACCATCCTGCTGCCGGTCATTGTCCTGCTGGACGTGCTCGCACTGCTCGCCCTCCTCGCCGCCAACGGCCGCGCCACCAACGATGCCGAGCGGATGGCACAACGGCCGGAGGCCGGCGAGGGACGTCCTGTCACCCGAGTCACCCGCCCTTCAGGGCGTCCCCAGGACAGAGCAGATCCGCAGCCCATGCGTGGGGGGACGGCTACTGGCGGGCCATGTGCATGCGCATCTCGCTGGGGGCGTCGACGATGAGGTCGCCGGACAGATCGACGGTGACGGTGTGAAGGGTGCCGGTGAAGCGGAACGGTGCCCGGTAGTCGGGGGTGATGGCCGATCCGGGGTTGGTCCCGCAGGCCATGCCACCTGGGTTGAAGGCGATCGGGGTGGTGACCGGCATGTCGGTCTCGCCGACGAGGCGCCCGTTGATGTACAGCTGGGCCCGGCCGGGTGCGCCCTTGCCGTGGGCGATGTCCGGCGCGCCGGTGGGCTCGAACTCGAAGCGCAGGGTGTGCTGCCCCTCGAGCACGCTCTCGCTGGAGGCCACGTGGTGCAGAGTCCGCTGGACGTAGTTGTGGGCGTAGTGGAGGTGGCCGTCCTTGAGGTAGAGGGACCAGCCGCCGGCGGTGGTGCCCTGGCAGAGCAGGACGCCCTCCGCGCCGCCGGGCGGGATCTCGACCTCCGCGGTGACGCTGTACGGGCGGTTGAGGACCCGGGGCGCGACCGCGGCCGGCAGGGTCTGCGTGCCGGGCCGGAAGGTGTAGCTGGTGCGGGCCTCGGTGATCTGCGGGCGCTCGGTCATGATGCGCTGCAGGACGCTGCCGTCGATCGGCAGCACGTTGTACCTGCCGGCTTCCACGTACCACAGGGCGATCATCTCGATCAGTTTGCCGCGGTGTTCCTGGGCAAGGTTCCTGGTCTCGGCGATGTCCTCGTCGACGTGGTAGAGCTCCCAGTGGTGGGCGTCGAGGTCGTCGAGGTCTGCCATGGTGATCGGGGTGCCGAAGGCCCGCTCGGCCTCCTCGAAGGAGGGGCCGGGCCAGGGGCAGACCGCCCGCCAACCGTCGTGGTCGATCGCCCGGTGCCCGAGCATCTCGTAGTACTGGGTGCGGTGAAGGGACGCCGCACCGGCGTCGTCGAAGGTGTGGGCGAAGCTGACCCCGTGCAGGGGCGACTGGGTGACGCCCCGGATGGTCGGGGGCGGCTCGATGCCGAGCACGTCCAGGACGGTGGGGACCATGTCGATGATGTGCGCGAACTGGTTGCGGACCTGACCGCGGGCCCGGATGCCGGCGGGCCAGTGGACGAGGAAGGGGTCGCTGACCCCGCCGCGGTAGGTCTCCCGCTTCCACCGCCGGAAGGGGGTGTTGCCCGCCCATGTCCAGCCCCACGGATAGTGGTTGAACGTGGCCGGGCCGCCGATCTCGTCGATCCGCGCCAGGCTCTCCTCCAGCGTCTCGGGCGCGTTGTTGAAGAACTGCAGCTCGTTGGTGGTGCCGGTCACCCCGCCCTCGGCGCTCGCCCCGTTGTCGGACACCACCATGATCAGCGTGTTGTCGAATGCGCCGGTTTCCTTCAGGAAGTCCAGCAGCCGCCCGAGGTGGTGGTCGGTATGGGAGAGGAACCCGGCGTAGACCTCCATCATCCGCGCGGCCAGCCGCCGAGCCTCGGGAGACAGTGACTCCCACGCGAGCACGTCCGGATCGTGCGGGGACAGCTGCGCGTCCGCGGGCACCACACCGAGCTCCTTCTGCCGGGCGAAGGTGCGCTCGCGGTAAGCGTCCCAGCCGTCGTCGAACCGGCCCCGGTAGCGGTCCGCCCACTCCTTCGGCACGTGGTGCGGGGCATGGGTGGCGCCGGGGCACAGGTTCAGGAAGAACGGCTTGTCCGGGGCGACCTGCTTGGCGTCGGCGATGAACGACATCGCCCGCTCGACCAGATCCTCCGTCAGGTGATAGCCCTCCTCCGGCGTGGCCGGCGGCTCGACCTGGTGGTTGTCGTACACCAGGTCCGGATACCACTGGCTGGTGTCGCCGCCCAGGAACCCGTAGAACCGCTCGAAACCCCGCCCCAGCGGCCACCGGTCGTACGGGCCCGCCGCCGACTCCTGCTCCGAGGGCATCAGGTGCCACTTGCCGACCATGTACGTGTTGTAGCCGTGCTGCAGCAGCATCTCGGAGAGGAACCCGTTCTCGAACGGGATCTGCCCGTTGTAGCCCGGGTAGCCGGTGGCCAGCTCCGTGATCGCCGCCATGCCGTTGGCGTGGTGGTTGCGGCCCGTCATGATGCAGGACCGCGACGGCGAGCACAGCGCGGTGGTGTGCATGTTGCTGTACAGCAGCCCGCCCGCGGCCAGCGCATCCAGGTTCGGTGTCTCGATCGGGCTCCCGTAACAGCCGAACTGCCCGAACCCGGTGTCGTCCAACACGATCAGCAGCACGTTCGGTGTGCCCGGCACCGCTCGTACCGGCTGCGGCCACGCCGGGCTCGACTCGTCCGTCGTCCGCCCCACCACCCCCGGGAACGCCTGCCCCGGCCTGTACTCATTCCACGATGCCTGCGACATTCCGGCCTCCGTCCCACCAGCCGGCGCGAGAACCGGTGATGTGTGTGCAGGCGCCTGTTACAACAGAGCCCTGTCGCCGACATGCGATCCCGATCGGATGGCCGGGCAAAAATCCCTTTGGTCACCCGTCGGCTGGGGTGCGCCCCGCGCACTTCCACGCTAGGTCGCCACCGTCACCACGGCGACCGGGGGCGCGGTGTCCGGTCCTCGCCGTGAGCGAGAACCAGTACCAGGGCGTGCTCGGGCAGCCGGCCGGCGGCTTGTCGCGGTGATGTGCTCCTCCGCGGGTAGCCGGTCCGCTTGCACGGCGTCGACCAGGGCCTGGTGGTGGTGGTCGCGTTCGTTCTGATCGGCGTAGGCCTCGGCGATTGCGGCGAGTGCTCGGTCGAACGAGTCGCCGCTTCCCAGTTAGGACTTGTCCGGGCGATCTCTGACGCAACGGCGCCTGACACTCGTAAATCTCGTTGTCGAAGCTCTCGCCGAGTGAGGTAGAAGGGCGGCATGGATGCTGCCGTGCTTGAACAGATGCTGGATGGGACCTTCGATCACGCTGTCGTGCACCACGGATACACCAACTACATGCGCGACTACGAGGTCATCGTCTACGCAACGGCTGATCCCCGTACCGGCATCACGCCGTCCCACCTGCGGTATCTGTTCAGGTACTGCGTTGAGGCGAGGTGCGAGACGTCAGTGCTGGCGGAGACCTGGCGGGTCTCTTTGGACGACCGGCTCATCGACCACGAAACTGGTGCAGACCTCGACGGGTACGTCTGGGGCGTGAAGTGGCACTGCCTTTACCCGGGAGCCAAGCTTCTCCCCGAGTCGGAGGCCACGCGACGCTGGTCGAACGCCCTCGGCATCGACTTCCACGAGGTACGCATCGAGACCAACGCGCACAACCTGACCTTGCTCTTCTCCGACCTTCAGGTGAGCGAGGTCCCGGTTGGATATGCACCGTTCGTCACGGAGTAGGGGTCAGCGTTCGTGTGATCTTGTGGCCAGCGTGTGTCCGGGTCGTTCTTCCTGTCATGGGCGGGGTGATCTGAGTGATGCGGAGTGGGAACGGCTGCGGCCGTTCCCGCCCTGGCCTGGTGCCGTCGACTCGCCGGCTCCGCCGTACAGATCGGCGCGGAGACGCCCCTTGGCCGCTTCAAGACGCGGGCCGTAGTCGGGCATGAAGATCTCGCTCAGCGTCTTGTCCAGCGTTCCGGAGATCGCGTAGATCGGCGACCAGACGGCTCGGTCGTGCACGATCCTCTCAAGGTCGTCGGACTGGAACATGACTTGGTAGAGCCAGTCCGACAGCACGAACGCTTGATCGCGCGTGAGCCTGATGGTGATCGCTTCCTCGTCCATGCCCTCAACGTAGCTGCTTGGACTGGCGGTGTATTGGGCCCTAGCTTCCGTGCTGACCAACACGCTTTCCAACTGTGTTGGTGGGGTGATGGGCTGTGTACGGGGGCGTTCACCTGCGTTCATCGGCGGCTCGTCACCAGGCTGGGATCGGCTCCGGGTCTTGGCTGAACGCAGGTGAACCGGGCTGAATGAGACGGAAACCGAGACGGGCAGCGGCGGCGTCGGTGGACGCTCACCAGCCGCGCTCGCGGGCCATGGTGATGAGCGTTTCGGCCTCGGAGGACCGGTCGGCCAGCTCGCCGGCGCTGCGGATCTGCTCTTCGGTCATGCCGTGCTTCACCAGCTGGATGGCTTCGTGGATCCCGTCTCCGTTGCCGCGGTCGAGCATGGCCAGGAACCACCGCACGGCTTGGACCGGGTCCGGTGCTGTGCCCAGGCCGTCGCGGTACCAGCAAGCGGCGGCGAACATCGCACCCGCGTGGCCGCGCTCCGCGGCATGCAGGTACCAGCTCAGCGCTTCGGTGTCCTCGTCGATCGCGGCGAGGCGATCACCGAGTACGGCAGCGGCCTGTGTCACGCCCCCTTCGACTGCTTGGCGCAGCAGACGCAGGCACTCGTCGTGGTCTCTCACCCGGGCATCGCCGTTGATGTGCATGCCCGCCAAGTTGAAAGCGGCATATGCGTCGCCGGCCTTCGCGGCTGCTGTGAAGAGGGCCTCGGCCTGGAATCTGTCTGCCTGCACTCCGCGGCCGGTGCGGTACAGGAAGCCCAAAGTGCGCTGGGCCGCCGGATGCCCGGCCCGTGCCGCGGCTGTTGCGTAGGTAAGCACCATCGGCAGAGCCGAATCGTCCACGAAGTCGAGCAGCGCTCCGGCCACCAGGGCCTGCGCGTCGACGTCCCCGGCATCGGCCAGAGCCTTCAGAGGCGCGATCCCCGTGAGCACCAGGTTCGCTGACTCCACACTGCCGGCATTGGAACCAGCGATCCAGGCAGTGACGGCGGCCTTCCAATCCTCCCTGGCAGCGGCTTGCCGACCTCGCTCGATGAACTCGGCGGCTCTATCGGGAGGGACAGGAACATCGCTCATAGCTAGACATCCTGCCGCACGCCATGTCAGCACGGACCACGAGGACGGTGCAGGGTGGCAGACCGGTGGCAGGCGCGTTTCTCTCCCCCCGAAACCTGAGCTTGGGAAGCTAAGGTGATCTAGGGTCGGTTGTGGATCTGACCTGCGGTGGAGCGGTGTCGGCGCCCCGTGGGCGGACGACTGGTTCCCCGGTGTTCCCCGTGGATCCCCGCATAAGGCCCTGATGCGCACTCGCTGCGCTGACTTCGCCCGAACCGTCGTGATGCTCGGCCAACTCGCCCTCTACGCCTCCACCTTGGCGCTGATGAGGACTTCATCGAGGTCGCGGGCCGGTCCCTGGCTGCCTCGCTGCCGGACCCGCCGCCCGGTCTTTTCCCGTCCGGTTGCGACCCCAACGCCGGTACCCGCTACCCGGGCGGAGGCTCCTGATGGACCGCTCGCCCCTCCGTGTCGACGCCATCCTGGTCCAGGCCGTCATCGCCGGAGCACTGTCCTTCGCCCACCTCCACGACATCGCGTCGGCGGCCGGACAGGACGGTTGGAAAGCATGGGTCTACCCGATCAGCGTCGACCTGCTGCTGGTCGCGGCCTGGCGCCGATTGCGCTCCGGAACGGCGAAAGCTGCCGCGTGGTGCTGGTTCGTCATCACCCTGACCGCGTCCCTCGGTGCCAACGTCGCCACCGCCGGACTGCTCGACATGACCCAGGTGCTGGCCTATCTGCGCATCCTCGTCGCGGGTTGGCCCGCCGTCGCCTTCCTCGGCGGAACCCTCCTCGCCCACACCACCCCCACTACACCGGACAAGGCAGCCGACGTCATCGAGGACCAGAAGGAGACGCCCGAACCCACCCCCGAGCCGCCTGCCCAACCACCCATCGAGGCAACGCCCGAGCGGCCCGCCGTGTCGGTCCCGGCCGCTCTGGTCGACCACGCCCGCAAGGTCGCTGCCGAACACCACACCCGCACCGGAACCCCGATCGACACCCCAACCCTCCGCGCCCGCCTGGGAGTTCCCGCACCCATGGCCGAAGCCATCGCCGCCCAACTCCGAAGGCCGGATTTCACCGGGAGGCGCTACCTCTTCCGCCGACTCGCTGAATTCCTGCGGTGGCGAAAAGGAGCAGCACGGAAAAACAGACCATCGTGATCACGGTGGCCCAGGACTCGCCCAGCCACCACCGTCCCCCTGCGGCCGCGAGCCCAAGTATCAATGCGATCCCGCCGAAGGCGATGAGCCCCCGTGTTCTTCGTGACATGCCGCCTGTCTACATGCCATCGCGCCCCTCAGGTGAGTGATCAACGAAAAGGAGATCATCCGTGACCGCCAACCGCCGCTTCCGCAGCGTCATCCGTATCGGCCCCGTCCAGGTCGCCACCGCCTACGACGACCGGGACCGCGAGAAGCACACCGCCGCCTACACCGCCCCGCGCTGCGGCTTCTCCGCCGACTACGACAGCCGCGCCGCCGCTGAACTGGCCGCCCGCACCCACCGCTGCCCTGTCCGCTGAAAGGACCCACCGCCCCGTGACCGTCAGCCTCCCGCTGGTCTTCGTCCTCGGCTTCTTCGCTTGGGGTACGGCCATCTCGGTAGCCGTGGCCGCCGTCGTCCTGCGCTCCATGCTGCGCGACCACAACAGGCGCTGCTGAACCGACCCCGGCCGCCGGGGCGGCGGCACACGACCAAGCAGACGCCGCCCCGGGGCCTGTCCCTCCCGACCGAGCCAGTCAGAAGGAGAAACGCCATCTTCACCCGCACCACTCCGGCCCCACTCCCGGAACTCGCGAACCTGGCCTCGCAGGGCACGCTCCCGGGTATCCTCCGCCAACTCTCCACTCTCGGCGGCTGCACCCACCCGATCCGCCTGGACGGCCACCGCACCGAGTACGACGTCGACACCACCACCGGCGAGATCGGCAACGTCCTCCACCACCTGGACTCGACCAGCCTCCCGGCCGGCCAACTCCTCGTCCGCTGCAACAACCGCCGCACCACTCGCTGCCCGGCCTGCGCCGAGGTCTACCGCCGCGACACCTTCCAGCTGATCACCTCCGGCCTGCGCGGCGGCAACGGCATCCCGGAACACGTCGCCGCCCACCCGCGCGTGTTCGGCACCCTCACCGCCCCGAGCTTCGGCCCGGTCCGCAACCGCCCCTCCAGCGGCCGTCCTTGCCGCTGCGGCGTGCACCACGACCAGGACGATGAGGCACTTGGCACGCCAATCGACCCGGCACGGCCACCCTCCTCACAGCGGCCGGAGTCGCGCCCCGCGTAGTGATGGAGATCCTCGGGCACTCCCAGATCAGCATCACCATGGATGTCTACACGCACGTCGTCCAGGACACCCAGCGCGAGGCCATGAGCCACATGGACCGGCTCCTCAGGAAGAGGCGCCCCGGTCGTCAGTGACCGCCCCCGTTGATGTCAGAAGTAGATGTCAAAGGCCCCGGACCATGATCGGTCCGGGGCCTTTTCGCTGGTGCCCCCGGCAGGATTCGAACCTGCGACACCCGCTTTAGGAGAGCGGTGCTCTATCCCCTGAGCTACGAAGGCGGGATGGTCGTCAGTGTAGCGGGTGACCGTTCAAGGGGTGACGGCTTGGTGGGGGTGGGGCGAGGTCTCGTCTCGTCCCACCCGCTCACTCGTCTCAGAAGTTGATCATGTGGCCCGCCAGCCCGTGCACCGCCTCCTTCACCGCCTCCCCCAGCGTCGGGTGCGCATGGACGTTGCGGGCGACCTCGTGGACCGTCAGGTCCCACTGCTGGGCCAGGGTCAGTTCCGGGAGGAGTTCTGTCACGTCCGGGCCGATCAGGTGGCCGCCGAGGAGTTCGCCGTACTTGGCGTCGCTGATCAGTTTCACGAAGCCCGTGGAGTCGCCCAGGCCGTGGGCCTTGCCGTTGGCCGTGAAGGGGAACTTGGCGACCTTGACGTCGAAGCCCTGTTCGCGGGCCTGGGCCTCGGTCCAGCCGAAGCTGGCGATCTGCGGCTGGCAGTAGGTGGCCCGCGGGATCATGACGTACTCGAGCTCCATGGTCTCCGCGTCGGCGATCGTCTCGGCGGCGACCACGCCCATCGCCTCGGCGGCGTGCGCGAGCATCAGCTTCGCGGTGACGTCCCCGATGGCGTAGATGTGGGGGACAGAGGTGCGGCAGCGGCCGTCGACGTCGATCGCGCCCCGTTCGGTGACCGTCACGCCGGTGTTCTCCAGGCCGTAGCCCGTGACGTTCGGGGCGAAGCCGATGGCCTGCAGGACCTTGTCCGCCTCCAGTACCTGCTGGGTGCCGTCCTTGCCGGTGACCGTGACGCGTACCTGCGGGCCCGACTCGTCGATCGCGTCGACCCGGGTCGAGGTGAGCACGTCGATGCCGAGCTTGCGGTACTGCTTGGCGAGCTCCGCGGAGACCTCCGCGTCCTCCAGCGGCGCGATGCGGTCGAGGAACTCCACGACGGTGACCTTCACGCCGTAGTTGTGCAGGACGTACGCGAACTCGATGCCGATGGCGCCCGCGCCGGCGATGACGATCGAGGCCGGCAGGTCCTCGGCGAGGATCTGCTCCTCGAAGGTGACCACGCGCTCGCTTCGGCGGGTGCCCGGCAGCAGCTTCGGGGTGGCGCCGGTGGCGATGATGCAGTTGTCGAAGCCGATGGTGCGGGTCGTGCCGTCGCTCAGCGCGACCTGCAGCGAGTTGGCGTCCAGGAACGTGCCCCGGCCGTCGAACTCGGTGATCTTGTTCTTCTTCATCAGGTAGTGAACGCCCTTGACCCGGCCGTCCGCGACCCGGCGGCTGCGCCGGTACGCCTCGCCGTAGTCGAAGGTGACCTGCCCCTCGGCCTTGATGCCGAAGGTCTTGGCCTCGCGGGTGAAGATGTGGGCGAGTTCCGCGTTGCGCAGGAGCGCCTTGGTCGGGATGCACCCGACGTTCAGACAGACCCCGCCCCAGTACTTCTCCTCCACCACCGCGACCCGCTTGCCCAGCTGGGCGGCGCGGATGGCGGCGACGTAGCCACCGGGGCCTGCGCCTAGTACGACGACGTCGAAGCGGTCATCCATGAGGGTTTTGCCTGCCTCTCCACGTTCGTAATGACTGCTCCGATCATGCGCCGTCACCGAGCGCGACGCGAAGCCGGGGGCACCTCGGGACATCCTGGGCACGTGCTCACGACACCGGCACCCGCGTGAACCTCCCCGCCACCTGCAGCTCCCCCTCGATCGCGTCCGCCGTCGCCCGCAGCGCCGGCAGGATCTCCCGTACGCACTCCTCGACCGTGTGCCGGGCCGCGTGCATGGCCACGTTCAGGGCGGCGACCGCGCGGCCGGTGCGGTCGCGGACCGGGACCGCGATCGAGCGCAGGCCCTCCTCCAGCTCCTCGTCGACCAGGGCGTGGCCCTGCGTCCGTACGTCGTCCAGGAGGCCGGCCAGGGTCTCCGGGTCCGTGAGGGTGTGCGGGGTGAGGGCCCGGAGGGGGAGCGGGAGGCGGCGGTCGGACGGGGGCAGGTCCGCCAGCAGCACGCGGCCCATCGACGTCGCGTACGCCGGCAGTCGCGTCCCCACCGCGACGTTGACGCTCATGACGCGGCTCGTGGCGACCCGCGCCGTGTACTGGATGTCGTCCCCCGACAGCACGGCCAGGGACGTCGACTCGTGGACGCGGCGGGCGAGTTCGGCCATGTGCGGGGCGGCGATCTCGGGCAGGGACACCCGTGACAGGGGCGGAAAGCCCAGCGCCAGGACGCGCGGCGTCAGTTCGAAGACGCGGTCCCGGGCGCGTACGAGGCCGAGGTGCTCGTACGTGATCAGTGCCCTGCGTGCCGTGGCCCGGGCGAGGCCCGTCGCCTTCGCCACCTCCGTCAGCGTCAGCTCCGCGCGGCCCTCGCCGAAGGCGGTCAGTACCGTCAGGCCGCGGGCCAGGGACTCGACGAACTCCCTGCCCAGTTCCTGCTTCGAGGCGCCGGTCCAGGTCGCCAGGCCCGAGGGGGACGCCCCGGGCTCCGCGGGCGCCGTGGTGCGCAGGTCGTCCTCCATCGCCCGCACCGCCGCCCGCAGCCGCGGCAGCAGCGAATCGCGCAGATCGGCTGCCGTGTGCCGGCTGGTGTGGCTGACCACGTTCGCCGCGCACGCGATCCTGCCGGTACGTGGATCCCGTACCGGAACGGAGACCGCGACCAGGCCCGGTTCGATCAGCTGGTCGTCCAACGCCCAGCCGTCCGCCGCGGATTGGGCCGCGGATCGTTCGAAGTCCTCATCCGGGTAAGGGGATTGACGAGGTGGTACGGCGGGGAAGCCGTGGTCCTCCGGGTCCGCCGCCCGGCGTTCCCGCCACGCCTGCCACTGCTCCTTCGTCCACTCCGTCGCGAACAGCGGTCCGGGGGCGGTGCGTTCGGCCGGGAGCAGGTCGCCGATGCGGAAGCTGAGGGACATGGCGCGGCGGCGGGTGGCCTGGTGGATGAAGCGGATGCCGTCGCGGTCGGCGACCGCCAGCGACACGGACTCGTCGAGTTCGTCGGCGAGCGCGTCGGCCCTCGCGTCCAGCAGGGCGGGCAGGCGCAGGGCGGCCAGGTAGGCGTTGCCCAGTTCCATCAGCCGGGGGGTGAGGACCGCGTCCCGGCCGTCGAGGCGGACGTATCCCATACGGGCCAGCGTCGAGGTGACGCGGTCGACCGTGGAGCGGGCCAGGCCAGTGGCGCGCTCCAGGGCGCTCAGGCTGAGGGTGCCGTCCGCCTCCGTCAGCCGGTGCAGCACGGCGACCCCGCGGATCAGCGGCGTGACCGCCTCCGCCGGTACGGCGGGCGAGGCGGCGTCGAGAGCGGGGTTCGCGGGCATCGGTTCTCCGGTACGGCGGTCACGGCAGCCCTACGGTAATGCGACGACCGTCCCGCGATGTGCCTCCCGCCCGCGCAGCGCCTCGTCACCGGCTCCCGGTCGCCGCCGTTGCCCCAAGCCCGGCCGCAGCCGCGTCGTCGCCGCCAGGTCGCCACAGCGTCCCCAGTCCCGTGACCGCCGTGCCATCGGCCCCGCCCGCCGCCGTGCCATCGGCACCCGGCCGCGACGGTGTCCTCAGTCCCCGGTCGTCGTGTCTTCGGCGCCCAGTCGCCAGCGCCAGGCCTCGTCGCCGCGGTCCCCGGCACTCAATTCACCGCCGCGCCCTCCGCCTCCGATCACGACCGCGCCACCTGGCCCCGCCCGCCGCCGTGTCCCCGGTCGTCTCCGCGTCGTGGCCGCCAGGTCGCCGCCGCGTCCCGAGCCTCCAATTCACCGCCGAGCCCCCCGCCTCCGGGCTCCGCCGCGTCGCTCGCACCTGGGTCCTCGCCTTGTCACCGGCCTCCATACATCGCCGTGCCCCCCGCCCCACCCGCTACCGCGTCGCTCGCACCTAGGTCCTCGCCCTGTCGTCGGCCTCCAATACATCGCCGCGCCGTCCGCCTCCGGTCGCTGCTGCGTCGCTCGCACCTGGGTCCTCGCCTTGTCACCGGCCTCCGATACATCGCCGCGCCCCCACCCCGCCCGCTACCGCGTTACTCGCACCTGGGTCCTCGCCCTGTCGTCGGCCTCCAATTCACCGCCGAGCCCCCCGCCTCCGGTTGCTGCTGCGTCGCTCGCACCTGGGTCCTCGCCTTGTCACCGGCCCCCAATTCACCGCCGAGCCACCCTGCCGCTTCACCGCCGAGCCACCCACTCCACCACCCCGTCACCCGCCCCCGCCTCACCGCCGAGTAACCCGCACCCGGTAATCCCCCGACAGATCCGCCCCCGCCACCGCGATCCGGACCCCCCTCTTCGGGTCCTTGAAGACCTCGCCGGGGGCGAAGGGGGCGTCCGAGAGTTCTGCCTGGACGTTGGGGCTGCGGGTGCAGCCGCCGCTGTCGCGGTGGGAGTCGTAGACCTTCACCGGGCCCATGCCGGTGTCCACGTCCGCGTCCACCTTGTAGATCAGTACGCCCGGGCGGCAGACCGCCTCGTCGTTGCCCTCGTGGGTGCGCAGTTCGACGGCGTATCCGGTGCGGGCGCCGAGCGGGACGAAGACCAGCTTGGGGCCGCCCGCGCGCTCCAGCGGCGTCAGCCTGTACTCCGTGGTGCCGTGCAGCGCCGCGCAGCTGACCTGGGAGGCGTCCAGCCAGCCCAGCTTCCACTTGTGCCAGCCGAGCAGGTCGTTGTTGGCCCCCCAGTCCTCGCTCATGATGTCCCAGTGGCCGACCGAGCCCCCGCCCTCCTGGGTGTAGAGGTCCGGCAGGCCGAAGACATGGCCGTTCTCGTGCGGAAGGACCCGGTAGCCGGTCTGCGCGTAGGAGCCGGAGCCGTCGTCCTGGCGGGAGTAGACGAAGGACGCGTTGGCGACCGGGACGCCGTCCGCCACGGGGGCCTCCGTGTTGCCGGCAAAGGTCACCGACAGGACCGTGTCCAGGGCGGAGGGGCCCGCGTTCGGGGTCATCAGCACGTTCAGGAAGTCGTAGTCGCGGAAGTCGACCTTGGGATCGGCCGCGCTCACGATGTCCTGGACCAGGTTGCGGTAGCCGGAGTCGAAGGGGGCGCCGCGCTCTATGCCGTACGCCTTGAACGCCTTCGGCATCCGCAGCCAGTGCGGGACGGGGATCTCGGGGCGGTAGTCCAGGCGGCCGTAGGAGGCGGTGCGGAACCACTGGCGGGTCTTCGGGAAGAACTCGTGGAAGCGGTCGAGGGCGTTGCCGGGGCCGGGTGCGTCGGAGAAGTCGACCATCAGGGTCAGGGCGTGGACGGTGCCCGTGGAGCGGGAGTAGCCGGCCGGGGTGGGGACCCCCTCCGACATCTGGACCGCACGGTTTCCGTTGATCATGCACGGGCCGAGCGCCGCGGTGTGGGCCGGGGCGATGGGATTCGCCCCGGCCGCCGTGGAGGCCGCCCTCTGGCGCCCGGTGCCTGCCGACGTACTGACCGCCAGGGTCAGGGCGGTCACGACGGCAAGGGCGGCCCCGCGGCGGGCGCGTATCCGGTGACGGAGCGGCATGCACGGTCCTTCGTCCATGGCAGCCGCCGGTCGTCTCTGGCTGCGCCCTTTCGATCACCCTGTGTGTGCGGATGCGCGGGCGCGCGCTGGAGGAGTCCGAACGTGGGTTTCGGTGGCAGGAGGGTGTGACTCGGGTCACATGAAAACTTCCCGTCAACCTGAAATAAGCGGGGAGCGTCTCCCCGTTTAGTCAGGTGTCCGAGCGAAACGGGGACCGGCTCCCCGGATCGCGACATCACAGCCAACGGAGGGCACCGTGACCGCCATGACGACCGCGAACCCCGCGCAGCGCAAGGTGACCCGGCCGCGCGCCGACGCCCTGCGCAACCGGGAGCGGATCGTCACCGCCGCCCGGGAGATGTTCACCGAGCACGGCCCGTACGTGCCGCTCGACGACATCGCGCGCCGGGCAGGCGTCGGAAACGCCACGGTGTACCGCAACTTCCCCGACCGCGACGCGCTCGTCCGCGAGGTCGTCTGCTCCGTCATGGACCGGACGTCGGAGGCGGCCGAGCAGGCGCTCGCGCAGAGTGGGGACGCCTTCGAGGCGCTGGAGCGCTTCGTGCACACCGCCGCCGACGAGCGGATCAGCGCGCTGTGCCCGATGGTCTCCAGCACCTTCGACCAGAACCACCCCGATCTCGAAGCGGCGCGCGAGCGTCTGGAGCGAACCGTCGAGGAGTTCATGGACCGCGCCAAGGAGGCCGGCCAGCTCCGCCCCGACGTCGGCGTCGGCGACCTGATGGTCGTCGTGGCCCAGCTCAGCCGGCCCCCGGCCGGCACCGACTGCCTCGTCAACGACCGCTTCGTCCACCGTCATCTGCAGCTGTTCCTGGACGGACTGCGGGCCCCGGCCCGCTCGGTCCTGCCGGGCACGGCCGTCACCGTGGAGGATCTGCGCCGGCCCTGCGATTAGTTCCGCACTCCAAGCCAGTCACTACACCGACTCACCGGCCGTCGCCGTAGACGCGTAGGCGAGCCGTCCCCGTAAGACACGTTTTTTCCGTCACGAAGTCCCGAAGTGGGTATCCCCATGTCTGAAACAGCCTCAAAGGCTCCAGGCGCCGTCGACAACAGCGGCGACGCCAACCGCTGGAAAGCGCTCGTCTTCATAGCGCTCGCCCAGCTGATGGTCGTGCTCGACGCGACCATCGTGAACATCGCGCTGCCCTCCGCCCAGCAGGACCTGGGCATCTCGGACGGCAACCGGCAGTGGGTCGTCACGGCCTACGCCCTCGCGTTCGGTGGTCTGCTGCTCTTCGGCGGCCGGATCGCCGACCTGTGGGGCCGCAAGCGCGCCTTCGTCGTCGGCCTGGGCGGCTTCGCCGCCGCCTCCGCGCTGGGCGGTGCGGCCACCAACGAGGCCATGATGTTCGGCGCCCGTGCCCTCCAGGGCGTCTTCGGCGCCCTGCTCGCGCCCGCCGCGCTCTCCCTGCTCGCCGTGATGTTCACGGACGCCAAGGAGCGCGCCAAGGCCTTCGGCATCTACGGCGCGATCGCCGGTGGCGGCGGCGCCGTCGGCTTCATCCTCGGCGGTGTGCTGACCGAGTACATGGACTGGCGCTGGACGTTCTTCGTCAACATTCCGTTCGCGATCGTCGCGGCGCTCGGCGCGTACTTCGTCATCCGTGAGCCCGAGGGCGGCCGCAACCGCAACCCGCTCGACATCCCGGGCGTGCTGCTGTCCACCCTCGGCCTGGTCTCGCTCGTCTACGGCTTCACCCGCGCCGAGTCCGACGGCTGGGGCGACTCCATGACGATCGGCCTGTTCGTTGCGTCGGCCGTCCTGCTGCTGGCCTTCGTCGTCACCGAGGCCAAGGTCAAGGCCCCGCTGCTGCCCCTGCGCGTGGTCACCGACCGCAACCGCGGCGGCATCTACCTCTCGCTCGGCATCGCCATCATCGCGATGTTCGGCACGTTCCTCTTCCTGACCTACTACCTGCAGGTCGTGAAGGGCTTCTCGCCGATCAAGACCGGCTTCGCGTTCCTGCCGATGATCGCGGGCATGATGGTCGGCTCCACCCAGATCGGTACCCGCCTGATGACCCGGGTCCCGGCCCGGCTGCTGATGGGTCCCGGCTTCCTGGTCGCCGCGGTCGGCATGCTCCTGATGACCCAGCTGGAGATCGGGTCTTCGTACGCCTCGACGATCCTGCCGGCGATGGTGCTGCTCGGTCTCGGTATGGGTACGGCGTTCATGCCGGCCATGTCCCTGGCCACCCTGGGCGTCGAGCCCCGGGACGCCGGTGTCGCCTCCGCGATGGTCAACACCTCGCAGCAGGTGGGCGGCGCGATCGGCACGGCTCTGCTGAACACGATCGCCGCCTCCGCGACGACGTCGTACATCAAGGACCACATCGCCGGCGCGACCTCCAAGTCGCAGGCCCAGCTGGTCCAGCTGCAGGGCCAGGTGCACGGCTACACCAACGCGATCTGGTTCGCCGTCGGCATGCTGGTGCTCGCCGCCGTGATCGTCGTGGCCCTCGTCAACGCCGGCCGCCCCGGCTCGACCACCGTGGCCGGGTCCGAAGACGGTATCGAGGACGAGCTGGCCGTCCCGGTGGTCGCCCACTGACGGCGACCGTCCGGTCGTACCCCTTCGGAACCATCCGTACGTAGGAGGAAGGGGACGCCTCCCGCGTACGACCCCAGGACCTGCCCTGGCCCCCTGAGTGAGCGGCTCAGCGGAGCCAGGGCAGGTCCGCACCCGCATCGCTCGGCTGGAGTCCCTCGGCGACGATCTGCATGATCTCGCCGAGGGACTCCTGCTGTTCCGGAGTGAGCCGCTCGAACACCGCCTGCCGTACGGCCGTCACATGGCCCGGCGCGGTCCGCTTCAGGACGTCGTGACCCTGGTCGGTCAGCACCGCGAACTGGCCCCGCTTGTCGGAGGGGCAGTCCTCGCGACGCACCCAGCCGTTCTTCTCCAGGCGCGCGATCGCGTGCGAGAGACGGGAACGGGTGATCTTCGCCTTCATGGCCAGCTCGGTCATCCGCAGCCGACGGCGCGGGGCCTCGGCGAGGCCGACGAGGAGGCCGTAGTAGATGTGCGGCATGCCCGCGTCCCGCTGCAGCTGGCGGTCGAGATGGTCCTCGAGGAGAGTGGTGGCGTGCACGTAGGAGCGCCAGATGCGCTGCTCGTCGTCGTCGAGCCAGCGGGTTCGGGCAACGGATGGCTCTGCCTCTGGTGCTTCTTCGGCGGATGCGGATGCAGTGTTCATGCATCCATCGTACGAGAGCTCTCCTTGAAAATTAAACAAACGCGGCGTATGCTCCGAACCTGGGAGAGTTTGAGAGTTCAAGCATTGTTCTAGCTTTGGGAGTCACCGCCATGTCCGCCGCCACCCAGGAGCGCATGCCCGCCCTCTACCTCAGCCACGGCGCCCCGCCGCTCGCGGACGACCCGATCTGGCCCGGCGAACTCGCCGCCTGGTCCGCCGACCTGCCGCGCCCCAAGGCGATCCTCATGGTCTCCGCCCACTGGGAGGAGGCCCCGCTCGCCATCGGCGCGGTGGACACGATCCCGCTCGTCTACGACTTCTGGGGCTTCCCCGAGCACTACTACCGGGTGAAGTACGAGGCCCCCGGCGCCCCCGAACTGGCCGAGTCCGTACGGAAGCTGCTGCGCGCGCCCGGCACCCCCGTGCAGGACATCCCGGACCGCGGTCTCGACCACGGTGCCTACGTCCCGCTCGTCGAGATGTTCCCGGCCGCCGACATCCCGGTCCTGCAGATCTCCATGCCGACCCTCGACCCGGTCAGGCTCATGGAGATCGGCCGCAAGCTGGCGCCACTGCGCGACGAGGGTGTGCTGATCGTCGGCTCCGGCTTCTTCACCCACAACCTGGCCGCGCTGCGGCACACGGGCGGGGGAGTGCCCACCTGGTCGTCCGAGTTCGACGACTGGGGCAGGCGTGCCCTCGAGGCCCGGGACTGGGACGGCCTGCTGGACTTCCTCGCCAAGGCCCCGGCCGGCCGCTACGCCCACCCGCGCACCGAGCACTTCGCCCCGCTGTTCGTCACCATGGGTGCGGCGGAGATCGCCGGCGAGCTGGACGCGCAGCAGTCGGTGATCGACGGCTTCTGGATGGGGATGGCGAAGCGGTCGGTGCAGTTCGGCTGAGGCCTGTCGGGCGCTACAGCTCCTTCTCGTACCAGGCCACGTCCCAGTAGCGGCCGAACTTCCGGCCCACCTCCCGGTACGTGCCGACGTACCGGAACCCGAAGCGCTCATGCAGCCGCGTGGACGCTTCGTTGGGTTGCGCGATGCCCGCGTAGGCGCGGTGCAGGTCCTCGTCGGCCAGGGCCTCGAAGAGGGCCTTGTAGAGGAGTGTGCCGATGCCGCGGCGGCCGGCGTGCGGAGCGAGGTAGACCGTCACCTCGACCGAGGTCCCGTAGGCCGGTTTCGCGCGGTAAGGGCTGGATGTGGCGTAGCCCAGAATTTCCTGTGTGTCCGCATCCGCGGCAACCATCAGGCGGTACGGGCCGTCTTCAGGGTGGGAGAGCAGCCAAGGGTGGCGCTCTTCCGGAGTGAAGACCGCGGTATCGAATGTGATGGGCGTCTCACGTACATAGTGGTTGTAGATGTCGGTGAGGGCTTCGAGGTCCCCCTCGACTCCCGACCTGACCTGCACCTCTGTACGTTCCGACGGCATCGGTCCTCCTCGCGTGGCCGGACAGGGTACTGCATGATCAGAAAAATCGGGGGGCGGGTTGGGAATTCTGTCCGGATTCCAGTCGTTGTTTCCATCGGATGCAGGGCACCCGACCAAGGTGCTGAGCGGTACTCGAAGCCGAGTGCCGGGCGTCTGAAGGACCACCCGCCAGCCCACCATCGCAAGGGAGCACGCATGGCAACCCGTGCCGTCGCCCGTCGTAAGTCCGCCACCGGCGAGACGGCCGACGCGGCAAGCAGTGTTCGCGCCCACGCCGGCGAGATCGCCGACCGTGACCTGGTCGGCATGTACCTCGACGAGATCGCGCGCACACCGCTGCTCGACGCCGCCAAGGAGGTCGAGCTGTCCCAGATCATTGAGGCGGGTGTGTTCGCGCGACAAGTTCTCGAAGGGCATGAGGAGGCCAGGGCCGACGCCACCCGCGAGGAGCTGCAGGCCCTGGTCGACGAGGGCGAGCGGGCCAAGGAGATCTTCATCCGCTCCAACCTCCGCCTGGTCGTGGCCGTGGCGCGGCGCTACCCCCGTAGCGGTCTGCCCCTGCTCGACCTGATCCAGGAGGGCAACGCCGGTCTGGTGCGCGCGGTCGAGAAGTTCGACTACCGCAAGGGCTTCAAGTTCTCGACGTACGCGACCTGGTGGATCCGTCAGGCCATCACCCGCTCGATAGCGGACCAGTCGCGCACCATCCGCCTGCCCGTCCACCTGGTGGAGGAGCTGGGCCGGATCCGGCGCGTGCAGCGCGAGTTCAACCGTGAGCACGGCCGCGACCCGGAGCCCGCGGAGATCGCCGCCGAGCTCGGCTCGAACGCGGACCGTGTGGTCGACGTCCTGGACTGGGCCCGCGACCCGGTCTCGCTGAACATGGCGGTGGACGACGAGGGCGAGACCCAGTTCGGCGACCTGCTCGAGGACACCTCGGCCGTGTCGCCCGAGCAGTCGGTGCTCACGCTCCTGCGCAGCGAGGAACTCGACCACCTCATCGGCCGCCTCGACCCGCGCACGGCCTCCATCATCAAGATGCGCTACGGCATCGAGGACGGCCGCGAGCGCACGCTGACCGAGGTCGGCAAGGAGCACGGCCTGACGCGCGAGCGCATCCGCCAGATCGAGAAGCACGCGCTGCTGGAGCTGAAGAAGCTGGCCCGCCAGACCGGCTTCGAGGCGGCGGCGTAAGCCAGGGGCGTACGCCGGGTGGCGAAAGACCGCGCAAACATGGCCATGTAACGCCGCTTCAACTGTCAATGCCACGG
The DNA here is from genome assembly GCF_042893105.1 of Streptomyces sp. NPDC001663. Taxonomy (NCBI): domain Bacteria; kingdom Bacillati; phylum Actinomycetota; class Actinomycetes; order Kitasatosporales; family Streptomycetaceae; genus Streptomyces; species Streptomyces sp. NPDC001663. The sequence continues at coordinate 371,148 of NZ_JBIAUR010000007.1, forward strand.
GAACAAGACTTCAGGGCACGGGAGTTCGGATCCCTCCCGGGCCCTGAAGCAGGTCCCGCTCCACCCTTGAGCCAAGTCCCGACGCACATCCCCCCCGGCGCCGGGACTCTCCCTGAGCCGGGCTTCGGCGCCCCTCCCCCCGGGTGCCGGGGCCCGGCTCTCACTTCTGTCCTGACGCGGGCATGCTGAATGGCGGGGCACCCCGGACCTGAACCCCGGGGTGGCCCGCCGGATGGCAGATTGTGCCACAGGGACACGGCCTGCTGACTCTTCGTGAAACAGGGTCTGGACCAGGACGGATGCCGACAACGTTGGCATCCCTTCCGCCGCGACCGTCGAGCCGCACTTCACCGCCGCCGTCACCCGCCCCCGGCCCGGGTCAACCGCGCACCCAACTCCCTTACGTGATCCACGAGTTCCGCCGGTTCCAGGGCCGTGAACTCGAACCCCAGCAGCGCGAGCCGCACCGCCAGCCACTCCGCCGAGTCCCCGACCGTGGCCCGCAGCCGGCAGGAGTCCGCGTCGATCGGCTCCGGCACCCCCAGCCAGGCCGGAACCCGCGCCGCCACCGCCTCCGCGGGCGCGGCGAAGGTGACCTCGAAGTCGTACGACTCCTGATGGCGCTGCATCGACCGCCGCAGATACTCCGCCGCATCCCCCGTCGGCAGCTCCCGCGGAGCGAACCGCGCACCGGTCGCGAAGGGCTCGCTCACGCGGTCGACGCGGAAGGTGCGCCAGGCGGCGCGGTCGAGGTCGTAGGCGACGAGGTACCAGCGGCGCCCGGTCGAGACGAGGCGGTGCGGCTCCGTCACACGGCGCGACTCGGTGCCGTCGCCGGCGCGGTAGGCGAAGCGCAGCCGCTCGTGGCCGGCCACCGTGGAGGCCATGACGGTCAGTGTCTCCGGTGCGATGCTCGCGCCGTCCCCGCTGGTCAGCGGTGTGGTCGCGGCCTGGAGCGTGGAGACGCGGTGGCGCAGGCGGGAGGGCAGCACCTGCTCCAGCTTGGCGAGGGCGCGTACGGACGCCTCGTCCACGCCTTCCAGCGCGTGCCCGGCGCCCGCGCGCAGGCCGACCGCGATGGCCACCGCCTCCTCGTCGTCGAGCACCAGCGGGGGCATCGCCTTGCCCGCGACCAGCCGGTAGCCGCCGTCGGCGCCCATGGTGGCCTGCACGGGATAGCCGAGCTCGCGCAGCCGGTCGATGTCGCGCCGGACGGTGCGGCGGGAGACCCCGAGGCGCTCGGCGAGCTCGCCGCCGGGCCATTCGCGGGGCGTCTGGAGGAGGGAGAGGAGCGTCAGCAGCCGTGCCGGGGTGTCCGTCGTCATGAGTTCGAGGATGCCGTACAACTAGGACACGATCTGACCTACAGGAGTCGTAGCTTCAAGACATGACCTCCACCGAAACCCTCGTCGACAGCCCGGCCGGACCGGCCGCCACCGCGGACCGGCGCCGCTGGTTCGCTCTCGCGATCGTGATGACGGCGGCCTTCATGGACCTCGTCGACGTCACGATCGTCAATATCGCCATCCCCTCGATCCAGCGGGAAGCGGGCGCGTCCTACAGCCAGATCCAGTGGATAGCGGCCGGTTACGCGCTCGCCTTCGCCGCCGGTCTGATCACCGGCGGGCGGCTCGGCGACATCCACGGCCGCAAGCGGCTGTTCCTCGTGGGCATCGGCGGCTTCACGCTCGCATCTGCGCTGTGCGGCTTCGCCGCGAACCCGGAGATGCTGGTCGCCTCGCGCATCCTCCAGGGCGGTATGGCGGCGATGATGGTGCCGCAGGTGCTGTCGATCGTGCACGCCACGTTCCCGGCGCACGAGCGGGGCAAGGTGTTCGGGCTCTTCGGCGCGATCGTGGGGCTCGGCGCGGTGTCCGGGCCGCTGCTGGGCGCGCTGTTGACGGAGTGGAACCTGTTCGGGCTGGAGTGGCGGCCCATCTTCCTCATCAACCTGCCGGTCGGCGTCGCGGGCCTGATCCTGGGCAGCCGCTTCATCACCGAGTCGAAGGCACCGAAGGCGCTGAAGCTGGACCTGGTGGGCGTGGCGCTGGTGACGCTGGGTCTGCTGATGCTGCTCTACCCGCTGACCCGTGGGCGTGAGCTGGGCTGGCCGGTGTGGGGGTATGCGTCGATGGCCGGTGCGCTCGTCGTCTTCGCGGCGCTGGTGGCGTACGAGAAGCGGAAGACCGCGCGGGACGGTTCCCCGCTGGTCGAGCTGTCGCTGTTCAAGGTGAAGAGCTTCGCGGCCGGCATCGCGGTGCAGACCGTGTTCGGGGTCGGGCTCGGTGTCTTCTTCCTGGTCTGGACGCTGTACATGCAGTTCGGCCTGGGCTGGAGCCCGCTGCGGGCGGGGCTGACCGGCGTCCCCTTCTCGATCGCCGTCTCGACGGCCGCCGGAATGTCCGTGCAGAAGCTGGTGCCGCGGTTCGGCCGGAAGGTGCTGCAGGCCGGCGCGCTGGTCATGGCGGCGGGCGTGCTGCTCTACATCTGGGAGTCCGAGCGCTACGGCATGGGGATCGCCTCCTGGCAGATGGTGCTTCCGCTGGTCGTGATGGGCGTCGGCATGGGCCTGATCTTCGCCCCGCTGACGGACGCGGTGCTGTCGGAGGTGCCGCGCGAGCACGCCGGGTCGGCGTCGGGCCTCATCAACACCGTGCAGCAGATGGGCAACGCGCTCGGGCTCGGGCTGGTGTCGGTCGTGTTCTTCGGCGAGATCGCCGACCGGCTGCGCCCGGCGCAGGTGGGTCCGGCGTTCGTGAACGCCTTCCAGCACGCGCTGTGGTGGGTCGCCGCAGTCATGGCCGTCATCTTCCTGCTGATGTTCGCGCTGCCGAAGCGGTCGGCGCAGCACGTGGAGGAGGCCGATGCGGAGGCTCCGGTGGCGGACAAGGAGCCCGAGCTCGTCGGCTGAACCAGGCAGCCGGCGCGGCGACGGTCCGTCGACAACAGGGGAGAAGAAGGGCCCGGCACCCAGGTGCCGGGCCCTTCTTCGTGCTGTGGCGGCCCGGTCAGCGCTTGTGGAAGACGGGCAGGAAGTCCGTTCATGCCCAGGTCGGACGCCCGTTCATGCCCGATCGTGCCCGAACCTGTTTACTTTCCGGAAATCCGGGCGTAGCCTCCCGATCTGAAACCACAAGTTCGGGCACAGGTCGGAGGCGAACGGACATGTACGCACCGGAGCGGCAGCAGGAGATCCTCCGGCTCGCCCGTGACGGCGGCCGGGTGGACGTCGTGTCGCTGGCCGAGGAGTTCCAGGTGACCGCGGAGACGATCCGCCGGGACCTGAAGGCCCTCGACCGCGCGGGCCTCGTCCGCAGGGTGCACGGCGGTGCGATTCCCGTCGGGCGCCTCGACTTCGAGCCGGACCTCGCCGAGCGCGAGTCCACCTCCGCGGACGAGAAGGACCGCATCGCCAAGGCGGCCCTCACGGAACTGCCGGGCGAGGGCACGATGATCCTCGACGCCGGCACGACCGTCGCCCGTCTCGCCGCCGCACTGCCCCTGGAGACCTCGCTCACCGTCGTCACGCACAGCCTGCCGATCGCGGCCCGCCTCGCGGACCACCCCGGCATCCAGCTCCACCTCGTCGGAGGGCGCGTACGGCACCGTACGCGCGCCGCCGTGGACGCCTGGGCGCTGCGTGCGTACGGCGAGATCCGGGCGGACGTCCTGTTCGTGGCGGCCAACGGCTTCTCCGCCGACCACGGGCTGACCACCCCCGACCTCGCCGAGGCCGCGGTCAAGCGCGCGGCGGTCGCCGCGGCCCGCCGTGTCGTGCTGCTCGCCGACTCCTCCAAGCACGGCCAGGAGCACTTCGCCCGCTTCGGAGACCTGAGCGACGTGGACCTGCTGATCACCGACAGCGGGCTGAGCCCAGAAGACGCCACCGCCATCGAGCGCGGCGGCACGGAAGTAGTGCGCGCATGATCCTCACCGTCACCCCGAACCCGTCCCTGGACCGTACGTACGAGATCCCGTCGCTGGAGCGCGGCGAGGTCATCCGGGCCACCGGCGAACGCATGGACCCGGGCGGCAAGGGCGTCAACGTCTCGCGGGCCGTCACGGCCGCCGGGCAGCGCACGGTCGCGGTTCTGCCCCTCGGTGGTGCGCCGGGCGCGCTCGTCGCCGACCTGCTCGACGCGCAGGGCATCGAGGTCGCGCCGGTCCCGGTCGCCGGGGCCACCCGCTCGAACATCGCGCTCGCGGAGGCGGACGGGGTGCTCACGAAGATCAACGCGCCGGGTCCCGAACTGTCGGCGGCGGAACAGGAGTTGCTCCTGGAGACGGTGCGCAAGCACTCGCGCGACGCGTCCTGGATCGCCTGCTGTGGCAGCCTGCCGCGGGGCCTCGCACCGGCCTGGTACGCCGACCTGGTCGCGCGGGCGCACGCCGCCGGCGCCCGGATCGCGCTGGACACCTCCGGGCCCGCACTGCTCGAGGCGCTGCGCGAGCGGCCCGACGTGGTGAAGCCGAACGCCGAGGAGCTCGCGGAGGCCGTCGGGCGCCCCCTGTTCACCGTGGGCGACGCCGTGAAGGCCGCCGAGGAGCTGCGCGAGATGGGTGCGCGCGCCGTGCTCGCGAGCCTGGGCGCCGACGGGCAGCTGCTCGTGGACGACGCGGGCGCCTGGTTCGGCAGCGCGCGCGTGGATGTCGTACGCAGCAATGTGGGCGCCGGCGACTCCTCGCTCGCCGGTTTCCTGATCGCGGGAGGCACCGGACCTGAGGCGCTGGCCTCCGCGGTCGCGCACGGCGCGGCGGCCGTCCAGCTGCCCGGCAGCGTGATGCCGACCCCGGGCGACCTGGACCCGGCGGCGGTGACCGTGACCAGCGAGGTGCCGGTGGACCGCGTACTCGAGGAGCCGGTTTCATGACGTATCCCGTATTGTCCGGTCTCGTGCTGTCAGGGCCGGGCCCGAAGCGGCGAGGCTCCCCGTTACTCGCCGCCGCCGACGGGAGGCAGGGCCACCTGAGCCGCCCTGCCGCCCTCGGGAGGCGGGGTTTCCCCGGCCCCGCCTCCTCCGGCACCGAAGTCCCCACCCCCCACTGCACCCCCGTCCCCACCCCCGCCCACCCCACGCCCCGGGCGATACGCGTGCGAAGGAGCCCGCGATGAGCGACATGATCACCGCGGACCTGGTCGATCTCGACCTGTCCGCCGAAACCAAAGAGGCGGCGGCGCGCGCCCTCGCCGAGCGCATGGTGGCCCTGGGCCGGGTGACCGACCTGGACGGCTTCCTGGCCGACGTGGCCGCGCGTGAGGCACAGATGCCCACCGGCCTCGACGGCGGCATCGGCATCCCGCACTGCCGCAGCGAGCACGTCACCGAGCCGACGCTCGCCTTCGGGCGCAGCTCCGCCGGGATCGACTTCGGCGCGGCGGACGGCCCCGCCGACCTGATCTTCCTGATCGCCGCGCCCGCCGGCGCCGACGACGCCCACCTGACGATCCTTTCGTCGCTGGCCCGGCAGCTCATGAACGCCGAGTTCACCGACGCGCTGCGCTCGGTCGGCGACACGGCGGCCGCGGCCGCGCTGATCCGCGGCGACGAGCCGGCGGCCGGCACTGAAGACTCCGCTGCGGCTTCGGAGGCGGCCTCCTCCGAAGCCGCAGCGGGCAGCGCGGCCCCGGCGCCGGACGCATCCGCCCCGGCGCCGGGCGCCCCCTCCTCCACCGAGCGCCCCTTCCGTATCGTCGCCGTCACCTCCTGTCCGACCGGTATCGCCCACACGTACATGGCGGCCGAGTCGCTGGAGAACGCCGGCCGCGAGGCGGGCGTCGAGGTCGTCGTCGAGCCCCAGGGCTCGGCCGGCTTCACCCGGCTCGACCCGGCGGTCATCGCCGCGGCGGACGGCGTGATCTTCGCGCACGACGTCCCCGTACGGGAGAAGGACCGCTTCGCCGGCAAGCCGACCGTCGACGTCGGCGTGAAGGCGGGCATCAACCGGCCCGGCGAGCTGATCACCGAGGTGCGCGGCAAGGCCGAGCGCGGTGAGGTGACCTCGGGCGCCCCCTCGGGCGCGGGGACGCCGGTCGAGCGCGCCGGTGAGTCCGGCGAGGGCTACGGCACCAAGCTGCGCAAGTGGCTGATGTCCGGCGTGAGTTACATGGTCCCGTTCGTCGCGGCCGGCGGTCTGCTGATCGCCCTCGGCTTCGCGATCGGCGGCTACAAGATCAACAAGGCGCCGTCGGTCATGGACCACTTCGTGTGGAGCCAGGGCGACAGCTGGGCCGCGCTGCTCTTCCAGATCGGCGTCGTCTCCTTCGGCTTCCTCGTCCCGGTCCTGGCCGGCTACATCGCCTACGGCATGGCGGACCGGCCCGGTCTCGTCCCCGGCTTCGTCGGCGGCTCGATCGCCCTCACCATCAACGCGGGCTTCCTCGGCGGCCTGGTCGCCGGTCTGCTCGCCGGTGGCGTGGTGATGGCCATCCAGAAGGTGAAGATCCCACCGGCGGTGCGCGGCATCATGCCCGTGGTGGTGATCCCGCTGATCTCCGCGGCGGTCGTCGGATTCCTGATGTTCGTCGTGGTCGGCAAGCCCATCGCCTCCGCGCAGAAGGGCCTGACCGACTGGCTGAACGGCCTGACCGGCTCCAACGCGATCCTGCTCGGCGCCCTGCTCGGCCTGATGATGTGCTTCGACCTCGGCGGCCCCGTCAACAAGGTCGCGTACACCTTCGCCACCGCCGGCATCGCGGTCTCCAACCCGAGCGACTCCGCGATGAAGATCATGGCCGCGGTCATGGCCGCCGGCATGGTCCCGCCGCTGGCGATGGCGCTGGCCACCACGGTCCGCGGCAAGCTGTTCACGCAGACCGAGCGCGAGAACGGCAAGGCCGCCTGGGTCCTCGGCGCCTCCTTCATCTCCGAGGGCGCGATCCCGTTCGCGGCGGCCGACCCGCTGCGCGTCATCCCCTCCTCGATGGTGGGCGGCGCGATCACCGGCGCCCTGTCGATGGCCTTCGGCGCCACCCTGCGCGCTCCGCACGGCGGCATCTTCGTGGTCCCGCTGATCGGCAACCCCTTCCTCTACCTGATCGCCATCGCGGTCGGCGTGTGCGCCACCACCGCCCTGGTGGTCGTCCTGAAGGGCATGCGCAAGCCGGCCCCGGGCGCCGTCAGCCCCGGTGCGGAGGACGGCACGGCCGCGGCGACGGCCGAGGCGAAGCAGCCGGTGGCGGCGTGACCGGCGTAACGGTGTAACGCACCGCATGCCGCACTACGGTCGGCCGTGGTCCCGCGGGAGGGGCCACGGCCGTCGGCATGTCCCTTTGGGGTGCTGTGAGTTGATCACGGCATGTACGGGGCAAGTGCCGCACCTGTGCCGACTGCGAGATACGTCACGATCCGGGACCAAAGTCCCGGACCGTGGTGTCTACTGGAGCGCATGCCTGATGAGCACGTCTCGGTCTTCCAGTCGCTGGGCGTGGTGATCCTCGCCCTCACCGCCGTCGTCTGGGTGTTCGGCCTGATCAGTCTCGCGCGCCGCGGCCACTTCGGGTTGGTCCTGTGGCCGAACGGCCGTCCCCTGAGCGCCCTCCCGCGCCAGCGCCGGTCCGCGCCTCCACTGGAGTCCGTCGAGCTGACCCCGGCGGAGCGGGACGCGTTCGCGGGTCTTGTACGACAGCTCAGCGGCGGCCGCTGAGAAACCGCGCGACGGAGGTGCTCAGGCGTCTCAGGAAACCTGTGCCGCCCGGCGCTCCATCGCGTCCCGGGCCGCGTCCTCGCTGACGTACACCTCGCACATGTGCCGGCCGTCCGGCGTCGCCGTGTGCTCGACCTCCCAGAGGGAGACCTCCTCGCCGTCGCGCATCAGGAACGCGTGCTCGTAGAGCGAGAAGCACAGCCCGGCGCGGCCCGCGCGGCAGGGGCGGCCGAAGGCCTGCGTGATCTGGTGCGCGAACGCCGTCGCCAGCAGCGCGGCGGTCTCCGCGCCCGGCCGGTCCGGGTTCTCCGCGCGGCGCAGCAGCCGGCGCGCGTGGTCCGCCGAGTCGTCCGGCACATACGCGTGCCGCGGCGTGGGGATCGGCGACAGCTGCACCGTCACCGGCAGCTCGAAGTCCGGCGCGTCCGGCGGCAGGGGCAGGCGCGCGGTGGCGGCGCGCAGCTCCTCCTCGTCGACGTACACCTCGTGCTGGGCGGCGCTGCCCGGCGCGGTGTTGTGCACGAGCTCCCACAGTGTGAGCGCCGAGCCGTCCGCGAGCAGCCAGGTGTGCCGGTACGTCTCGCGGTGCATCCCCGCGCTGTGGTGCGCGGAGTGAAGTGAGCTGTCGTGCGCCAGCGCGCAGTCCAGCCGCCGTATGGTCTCGTCCGGCAGCTCGAAGGAGTTCAGGGCACGGCCAAGGAGCCGCGCGAGGTGCTCCTCCGGAGACTCGGGCGACTCGGGTGGTTCGTACGCTGCCGTCTCGTACGGAACGCTCAAGGTTTCTCCCGGCGTTGCTGCATGTCACCTTGTGGGTGCATACCGTAGCCCCTCGGTCGGACATCATGTCCGGGAACCGAGAAAACGTACGCACAGAAAACGAGCGGGCCGTGTGAGATGTTCCCACACGGCCCGACGAACTGTCAGAACTGGCTGTTCACGCAGCCCTTGAGACGATCAGGCGGCGCTGCCCGCCGTCCACTCGCTCCACGACATGTTCCAGCCGTTCAGGCCGTTGTCGGGGGAGACCGTCTTGTCGGGGGAGTTCTTCACGATCACGACGTCGCCGATGAGCGAGTTGTCGTAGAACCACTTGGCGTTGGTGGCGCCCTGTGCACCCTGGACGTCTGCGAGGCCCACGCAGCCGTGGCTGGTGCCGGTGCGACCGAAGGGCGGATTGCCCTTGTTGTACCAGTAGTTGCCGTGGAGGAAGGTGCCCGAGGTCGTCAGGCGCATCGCGTGCGGCACGTCCGGGATGTCGTACTCGCCGCCCAGGCCGACCGTCCGGCTGTTCATGCGCGTCTGCACGAACTTCTCGGAGATCACCATCTGCCCGTTGTACGTCGTGTGGTCCGGTGCGCCCGAGGAGATCGGCAGCGACTTGAAGGTCTTGCCGTCCCGCACGACCGTCATGGTCTGCGTGTTCACGTCGACCGTGGAGACCTGCGAGCGGCCGATGGTGAACGTGACGGTCTTCTTCTGCACGCCGTAGACGCCGTTCGCGCCCTGGACGCCGTCCAGGGCGATGTTCATCGTGACCTTGGAGCCGGCCTTCCAGTACTCCTCGGGCCGGAAGTCCAGCCGCTGCGAGCCGAACCAGTGCCCGACCACCTTCTGGCCGCTGCTGGAGGTGACGGTGATGTGCGACTGCACGGCCTTCTTGTCGCTGATGACCTTGTCGAAGTTGAACGACACCGGCATCCCGACGCCGACCGTGGTGCCGTTGTCGGGCGTGTACGTCCCGATGAAGCTGTTGGCCGAAGTGACGGTCGTGAAGATCGAGTTGGCGGCGGCGGTCTTGCCGTTCGCGTCCTTCGCGGTCGCCGAGATCTGGTACTTCGTCCCGCGCTCCAGCTGCTCCTTCGGCTTCCAGACACCGCCGTTCGCCGATATCGAGCCCGGTACGGCCTGTCCCGTCCCCGCCACGGTCATCTTCACGTCGGTCAGCTTGCCGTCGCTGACCTTCACGCCGGTCGTGTTGATCGACGCGGCGGTCGAGCCGTCCTTCGCCGAAATGACGATCTTCGCCGTGGACGTCTTGGCCGAGCCCTTGCCGCCCTTGCCGTCGGTGGTGGAGTCGGCGTTGGCGTTGCCACCGCAGGCGGTCAGGGTGAGGGCGCCGACCATCAGGGCGGCACAGGCCCCCAGTGCGCGCCGCGCTGCTATGTCCGGCGTTGTCACGTGCTGCTCCAGGTTCGTGTGATGTGCGTGGTCCGTTCCAGTGCGTGGGGAAAGAGGGACGGGACGGCCCGCGAGGTTCCCTGCGTCCCTCATGAACGCGATCACGTGACAGAACCGGGACAATCGTCCACGGATGCAGCTCGGTTGTTACCTGGGCCAGTACAACTCCTCTGTCACCTGCGCCCGTACATCTCCTCGTACGACGGCCACGCCCCGCCCGGCCCGTCCACCGGCTCGGCGGCGCGCACCGCGCGCACGATCGCGCGGGTCACCAGGTCCGCGCCCGCCTCGAGGATCTCGTTCAGTGCGAGGGGGTGCTCGGCGTCGAGCTGCCGTGCTCCGGTGGCCAGCGCGAACACCGTGTCGCCGTCGTTGAGCATGTGCACCGGCCGCACGGCGCGCGCGATGCCGTCGTGCGCCGTACCGGCCACCTTCTGCGCCTGTGCCTTCGACAGGTCCGCGTCGGTGGCGACCACGGCGAGCGTGGTGTTCAGCAGCGGGCGCGTGTTCTTCGCCGCGGTCTCGGTGAGGCGCCGGCGAGCGGCCTCGTGCACCTGCGCCTCCGGGTATGTCACCCGCCCTTGGAACAACTCCCCGTACAGAGCCCCCGTTTCCGGATCCATCACCGACCCCACCCCGTTGGCCACCACCAGCGCGGCCACCGTGATCCCCGAGTCGAGAACCGTGCTCGCGGTGCCGACTCCGCCCTTCATCGGCCCCACAGCGGCTCCCGTGCCGGCGCCCACGCAGCCCTCCCGCACCCGTGCCCCGACCGCGCTCGCCGCGGCCGCCTCGACCGCGGCCCGGCCGGTGGCCGCATCGGGCCGTGCCCGGAAGTCACCGCCCCGCCCGAGGTCGAAGACGCAGGCGGCGGGCACCACCGGCACGACGTGCGTCGGGTCCTGACCGACGCGCACCCCGCGCCCCTGCTCCTCCAGCCAGGCCATCACCCCGGACGCCGCGTCGAGCCCGTACGCGCTGCCGCCGGTCAGCACGATCGCCTCGACCTTCTGCACGAGGTTGCGCGGGTCCAGGGCGTCGGTCTCCTTGGTGCCGGGACCGCCGCCGCGCACATCCACGGCGGCGACGGCGCCGCCTTCCGGTGCGAGGACGACCGTGGTGCCGGTGAGCCAGCCGCTGCCGGTGCGCGTCGCGTGCCCCACCCGCACTCCGGTGACGTCGGTCAATGCGTCAGTTGTCATGCCCCCAGTCTCGCCCGGCCCGCCGCGCGAGCGCCTCGGTCAGGCGACCGGACTCGTCGCGCGCTCCCCGCTCGACCCGCTCGCCCCGCGCTCCCGGGCGACCATGCGCGCCGTCAGTGTCGTGCCCGTCGCCACCGCCAGCGCCGACACGATGCCCGCCGCGAACACCGCCCAGTCGCCGAGGAACGTGCAGACGATCACCAGCAACGCCGTGGTCGGCAGCACCAGTTGCTGAGCGATGCCCACCTTGTAGAAGCGGGAGTGCAGCACCCAGACCGTGAGCAGGAACAGTGCCGTAGGCAGGGTCACCGCGGCCGACGCGGCCAGCGTGGAGATGTGCGCCTTGCCGACCGCCTGCTCCACGGCCACCTCCAGCCCCGCCCCGATCGCGGCCGCCGAGGCGAAGATCAGGTAGTGGCCGTAACCCCACAGGAAGGCCTGCCGGTTGGAGCGCAGATGGCCGTGGATCGGCACCACGAAATAGATCCACCAGGCGGCGAAGATGATCAGCAGCCCACCCGCCGCGATCGGCAGCAGGTCGCCCAGGGCGTCGTTCTCGTCGACGCCCGACTTCACGGCGACGGTGGCCGCCGCGATGGTCTCGCCGAGCACGATGATCGTGAACAGCCCGTACCGCTCGGAGATGTGGTGCGGGTGCCAGGAGGTGGGATGGTCCTTCTCCGCGTACGGCGGTACGCACATCTCCAGGACCGCCATCACCAGGAAGACCCACGGCCGGGCGCCCTCCGGCAGCAGCACAAGCCCCAGCCAGCCGACCATGCACAGTGACACGCCTGCTGCGTACCGCAGCGCCATCGTTCTCTCGGCGCCCTCGGTCGACCGTGCCGCGCGCAGCCACTGCGCCGTCATGGCGACCCGCATGATCACGTAGCCCAGCCAGACGACCAGGAAGTCGTGCTCGTCGAACGCCTGCGAGATCCCGGCCGCCAGCACGAGCACCCCGGCGATCTGGACCAGCGTGACGACCCGGTAGAGCACGTCGTCGTTGTCGTACGCCGAGGCGAACCAGGTGAAGTTCATCCACGCCCACCAGATGGAGAAGAACACCATCCCGTAGTTGAGGATCCCCGTGCCGGCGTGCCCCTCGGCGACGGCGTGCACCAGCTGGACGCCCGCCTGGGCGATGGCCACGACGAAGCACAGGTCGAAGAAGAGCTCGAGCGGCGAGGCGACACGGTGCGCCTCGTCGCGGCCCCGGGCCGTGAGCCTGCGCAGCGGTCTTTGGCCCGCCGGTCTGCCGGAGGACGCGGGAGGCGGAGTCGAGCTGGTCGTCATGGATCCAAGAACAGCAGATAACCCGCGGGAATTCTTTTGCAGGCGACAACAGGTCTCTTGCAGACACCCACGCTCCGCTCTCGCGGCGCACCGCCTGCATGCGGTGCGAGTCACCGGCGCGACCCGCCTGCCCCGCACCCCCCTGGCCGTACCCTGGACGCATGACCTCCGCCCCCGCCCCCGAGCCGCGCGCCCCGAAGCCCGCGCTGATCTTCGACGACCCGCTGGACCAGCAGACCTCGGACGACACCGACCGCGGCTGGGGCGAGCGACCGGGCTCCGACGGCGACTCCGCGGCCGACCTGAAGCGCTTCCTCGACGAGAAGCCGCCCCACCACCTCTGAACCGCCGGCCCGACGCAGCGGACGGCGACCGCTACCGCTCGTCGTGCCCGGACCCGCGCTGCGCCACGAGGGCGTCGCGGATCTCCTTGAGCACCTCCAGCTCCGTCACCTCGATCACCTCGTGCGTGCTCTCCCGCGCCTTCCGGCGGGCCTCCTGGCGCGCCAGGTACTTCGACATGGGCAGCACCATCAGGAAGTAGACGACGGCTGCGGTGATCACGAAGGTGAGGGTGGCGCCGAGGACCGAGCCCCACAGGAGCTGAATCCCGTGGTCGCCCTTGCACGTCTCGCTCAGGCACGAGCTGTACTGGTCGAGGTTCTGGGTACCGATCGCCCCGACCAGCGGGTTGATGATCCCCTTCACCAGCGAGTTCACGATGTTGGTGAAGGCGGCGCCGATGACCACCGCCACCGCCAGATCGACGACGTTGCCGCGCATCAGGAAGGCCTTGAAGCCCTGCCAGATACTCGGTTCCTTCTTCTCGCTCACCTCGGGGCCTCTTCTCGCACGCACAGGTTGTGGAACAAACAGCTCCGCAACCTACGTCAACACGAGCCTGCTCTGTCCAATTGGGGAGCACGAACGGGGAACTTGACGGTACGAGGCTCAGCAAAGCGTCACCGCCAACCGTGCCGTCGCGCCCGCGCCGGCCAGCCGCGCCGCAGCCGTACGAGGCACCGAGAGCACCACCAGCGCCCCGCTGTCGGCCGCACTCTCCAATGGTTCCGGCACCTTCGTCACCCGCGCCCCGTGCGCGACCACGCGGGCATCGCCTCCCGTCGCCGTCTCCTGGGCGGCGATGACGTCCACCCGGTCACCGGGCCTCAGCAGCCGTACCGTGGCCCCGTCGGCGATCCGCACCGGCGCGGACACCAGCTCGACGGCACGGTGCTTTCGTACCGGATCCGCCACCGGATGCCCCCGCGCCCGGTCGGCGTCCCGGGGGCCCGCCGCCACCAGCGCGGCCGCGGTCACAGCGAGACCGACCGCCAGGGCCCGCCTCCGGTGCCGTACGAGCCGCTGCAGTTGAAAGCGCCCGCCGCGCACCCGCACCGGCGCGAAGTGCGGGACCTCGCACGGGGCGGGGGCATCGGTGCGGGGCGGGCGCGGAGAAGAAGGGGAGGGGAACAGCGGCGGAGCGGACAGGGACATGCGGATCACCACCTGCGACGAGGAGACGGGCTGTCGGCCCGCAAGCCCACGACGGGCTCGCAAGGCCACGATGAGGCTTTTCGCCGCAGCCCGCCGAGGCCGGTGGATGACGGACGGGTTGTGGACAACTCCCTCACCCGAACGGGAAGTTCCGCCCCCTCGGCATCCGTCCCGTCACCACGTCACGGCAGCTTGAACCCCGGATCCATCCCGCCCAGCGCCTTCGTGCACAGGCAGTCCCTGTCCTCGTTCGCCGGCAGCGCGGCCACCGCGTCGAACAGCACGCCCCGCAGCCGGTCCACGTTCGCCGCGAACACCTGCAGCACGTCGTCGTGCGAGACGCCCTCGCCGGTCTCGGCGCCCGCGTCGAGGTCGGTGACCAGGGTCAACGACGCGTAGCAGAGCTCCAGTTCACGGGCGAGCGCCGCCTCCGGGTGGCCGGTCATGCCGACCACCGACCAGCCCTGCGCCTGGTGCCACAACGATTCCGCACGGGTCGAGAAGCGGGGCCCCTCGACCACGACCAGCGTGCCGCCGTCCACCGGCTCCCAGTCCCGGCCGCGCGCGGCCTTCAGCGCGGCCGCCCGCCCGACGGGGCAGTAGGGGTCGGCCAGGGACACATGCACCACGTTGGGGATGTTCCCGCCGGGCAGCGGCAGCCCGTCGAAGTACGTCCCCACCCGGGACTTCGTACGGTCGACGAGCTGGTCCGGCACGAGCAGCGTGCCCGGCCCGTACTCGGGACGCAGACCGCCCACCGCGCACGGGCCGAGCACCTGGCGTACGCCGACCGACCGCAGCGCCCACAGATTGGCCCGGTAGTTGATCCGGTGCGGCGGCAGATGGTGGCCGCGTCCGTGGCGGGGCAGGAAGGCGACCCGCCGTCCCGCGATCTCGCCGAAGAACAGGGAGTCGCTGGGCGGGCCGTACGGGGTGTCCACCTGGACCTCGGTCACGTCCTGGAGGAACGAGTAGAAGCCCGAGCCGCCGATTACACCGATCTCTGCGTTCGCCATGGCCGCACAGTATCCGGCCCCGGCAGCGCGCCGAGAGGGGCTCCGGAAACACCGAAGACCCTGCCGTCGTACGACGACAGGGTCCCGTGAGCGAGTCCTACGCGGCGGAGCTGCTGCTGGAGGAGGTGCCGGTGCTCGACGACTTCGAGTCCGAGGACTTCGAAGACGACGAGGAGTCCGACGAGGTGGACGTCGACGACTTCGACGACGACGCCGGCGAGCTGCTCGAAGAGGAGCCGCGGCTGTCGTTGCGGTAGAAGCCGGAGCCCTTGAAGACAATGCCGACCGCGGAGAACACCTTCTTCAGGCGGCCACCGCAGTTGGGGCACTCGGTCAGGGCGTCGTCGGTGAACTTCTGCACCGCCTCGAGGCCCTCGCCGCACTCGGTGCACTGGTACTGGTAGGTGGGCACTGTCTTCCTCCTGGCACTCTCACTCAATGAGTGCTAACGATGGTCCATAGTGACGTATTCCCGAGGATCAGTCCACCGTCACCGGCACTCGGTGACCGACGCCACGTGCGACGGTCCTGCTGCGCGGCCGTGCCACCAGGCGTGAACGGAGTGCCACCAGGGTCACCGCGGCGAGCACCGTGCCGCCCATCGGCACCAGGAATCCGGCGCCGCCCCAGAAGCGGTCCTCGAGCTGTCCGGCGATGGTGACGGCGGCCGCCTGGCCCAGCGCCACCGCGCCGGTCAGCCAGGTGAAGGCCTCGGTGCGGGCGCCGGCCGGGACCAGGCTCTCGACCAGCGTGTAGCCGGTGATCAGTGCGGGCGCGATGCACATGCCGACGAGGAGGCCGAGACCGGCCAGGACGAGCACCGAGTGCGCGGCCCACAGTCCGGAGGCCACCAGTGCGAGCGCGCCGTAGCCCACGACCAGGCGCCGCTGCGGTGCCGTCTTCCATGCGACGGCGCCGAAGACGATCCCGGAGAGCATGTTGCCCGCGGCGAAGACGCCGTAGAGGACACCGTTCAGGCCGGGCTCGCCGATCGACTCGGTGAACGCGGCCAGCGACACCTGCATGCCGCCGAAGACGGAGCCGATGCCGAGGAAGGCCACGATCAGCACGCGCACACCGGGGACGTGAAGAGCGGAAGCGCGCTCCACGCGTGCGTGCCCGGCGACGGCGACGGCGATCGCGGGCTGCGTGCTCTTCTGCGCCGCGAACAGCAGTCCGCCGAGCAGGGTGAGCGCGGCCTCCGTGAGCAGGCCCGCGGCCGGGGCGACCGTCGTGCACAGGGCGGTGGCCAGCAGCGGGCCGAAGACGAAGGTCAGCTCGTCGGTGACGGACTCGAAGGCGGCAGCGGTGGTCATCAGGGGCGAGCCCTGGAGCTTCACGCCCCAGCGGGCGCGCACCATGGGCCCTACCTGCGGCACCGAGGCGCCGGTCGGCACGGCCGCCGCGAACAGTGCCCACAGGGGTGCGTGGGCCAACGCGAGCGAAGTCAGGGTCAGGCCCGACAGGGTGTGCAACAGCACGCCGGGGATCAGGACCGCGCGCTGCCCGTAGCGGTCGGCGAGACGGCCGCTGTAGGGCGCGAACAGCGCCATGGAGACGCCGGTGACGGCCGCCGCGGCGCCCGCCGCGCCGTATGAGCCGGTGGTGTGCTGCACCAGCAGCACGATGGAGATGGTGAGCATCGCGAACGGCTGGCGTGCCGCGAAGCCGGGGAGTAGGAACGTCCAGGCGCCGCGCGTGCGCAGCAGCTGTCCGTAACCCGGGCGGGAGGTGACCGTGGATGCCACGGCCCGTGCCTTTCTGCCGCCTGGTAGCGCGCCCGTGCGGGGGCGCCGAGAGCTGTCCTCTTGCGCGGAACTGCGGTAGATACCGGGGCCCACTGCGAAGGACGTTCCGGCCGCCATGCGGTCGCGCCAGCTCTGCGTCAGGCAGAGTTGGTTCGATCTAGGTGCGCCTTCATCGTACAGGGATCAACACCCGATGCGCCTGTGAAAACGAGCACCATGAGGTGCGTTCACCTGTGATTGCTAAAGGTGTGAAGCGTACGAAACCTGCTGTTAACGCCCACTGCCGAGCGCCGCACCCCTCAGAGCCCCGCGCCCGCCCCGTTCGTCCCGAGCCACCCGGCCAGCTTGCCTCCGTGGCCCACCGCGCGCAGCCGCTTCTCCGCGGCGTCCCGCACCGGATCCGTGGCGACGACGAGCAGTTCGTCGCTGTGTCGCAGCACCGTGGTGGGCAGCGGAACAAACGATTTTCCGTCGCGCACGACCAGGGTGACGGCGGCGCCGGCCGGCAGCCGCAGCTCGTTGACCTCGACGCCGTGCATCTTCGAGCCCTCGGGGATCGCGACGGACAGCAGGTGTCCGCGCAGCCGCTCCAGCGGGGCGGACTCGATGCCGAGGTCGGCGGCCTCGGCGTCCTCGCCCAGGCGCAGCATGCGGGCGAGCCACGGCAGCGTCGGTCCCTGGATCAGGGTGTAGACGACGACCAGGACGAAGACGATGTTGAAGATGCGGCGGCTGGCGTCGACGCCCTCCACCATCGGGATGGTCGCCAGGATGATGGGGACCGCGCCGCGCAGCCCGGCCCAGGACATCAGGGTCTGCTCCTGCCACGGGACCCGGAACGGCACCAGGCACAGCACCACGCTCAGCGGGCGCGCCACCATGGTGAGCGCCAGGCCGATGACGAGCGCGGGCCACACGTCGTCGCCGAGCTCGTGCGGGGTGACCAGCAGGCCGAGCAGGACGAACATGCCGATCTGGGCGATCCAGCCGAGCCCGTCGGCGAACCCGCGCGTGGCGGGCCAGTGCGGGAGCTTGGCGTTGCCCATCACCATCGAGGCGAGGTAGACGCCCAGGAAGCCACTGCCGTGCGCCAGCGCGCCCCCCGCGTACGCCGTGAGGGCGATGGCCATGACGGCGATCGGATAGAGGCCGGAGGCGGGCAGCGCCACGTGCCTGAGGCCCCAGGAGCCGAGCCAGCCCACCGCGAGACCGATGGCCGCGCCGATGGCGAGCTCCAGGGCTATCTCGCCCAGCAGCGCATACCAGTGCTCGACGGGACCGGCCGTGGAGAAGGCGACCACCAGGATGACCACGGGGGCGTCGTTGAAGCCGGACTCGGCCTCCAAAGTGCCCGTCACGCGCGCGGGGAGGGGGATTTTCCGCAGTACCGAGAAGACCGCCGCCGCGTCCGTCGAGGAGACGACCGCCCCGACGATCAGCGCCTGCCGCCACTCCAGCCCGATCAGAAAGTGCGCGGCCGACGCCGTGACCCCGACGCTCACCGCGACGCCGACCGTCGCCAGCGCGGAGGCGGCCGGCAGGGCCGGCCTGATCTCCTTCCACTTCGTGCCGAGGCCACCTTCGGCCAGGATCACGACCAGGGCCGCGTATCCGATGACCTGGGTCATCTCGGCGTTGTTGAAGTGGATGTTGCCGATCCCGTCCTGGCCCATGAGGACCCCGATCCCCAGGTACACGAGCAGGCTGGGGAGCCCGCTGCGCGAGGAGATCCGGACCGCTGCCACGGCGACGAGCAGGACGATCGAGCAGACGAGCAGAAGCTGGTTGAGATGGTGGACAGTCAGCGGCCGTTCCCTTCCCTGGCTCACACGCATCCCGCGCGGGAGCTCACGTACATAGGACACGAAGTCATGGAACTCCGCACCCAAGTACTTCGTTACCTTACCTAACTCTTGACGATTTCTTGACGCTTCGGGAGGCAAGATCGAACGCCCGTCCGCGCTGGTTCCCGACTCCGCGTCAAGGCCCTCCAGGCCCTGCGCCTATGGTTGCTCCAGCACTCCAGGACCGCCTGCCGCTCGCGTTAGGACAGCAAGGACAGCGATGCCCCCCAACACCACCGCCACAACGGGTGACAAGCCCGGCAAGTCCGGCAGGAAGAAGGGGCGCAAAGCCCGATTGGTCGTGCTGGTACTGGTCCTGGCCATCATCGGCGGCATCGCCTACGGGGCGTACTGGTCCATCAGCACCGTCCGTGCCTCGTTCCCGCAGACGAAGGGCTCGATCACCCTCGACGGCCTGTCAGGACCCGTCGACGTCAAGCGCGACGGCTACGGCATCCCGCAGATCTACGCCTCCTCCGACGAGGACCTGTTCATGGCGCAGGGCTACGTCCAGGCACAGGACCGGTTCTACGAGATGGACGTGCGCCGGCACATGACCTCCGGGCGCCTGTCGGAGATGTTCGGCAAGGGCCAGGTCAAGAACGACGAGTTCCTGCGCACCCTGGGCTGGGACCGCGTCGCCGAGAAGGAGTACGACACCAAGTTGTCGGCCTCCACCAAGAAGTACCTCCAGGCGTACGCCAAGGGAGTCAACGCCTACCTGCAGGGCAAGGGCGGCAAGGACATCTCCCTGGAGTACGCCGCCCTGGGCTTCGTCAACGACTACAAGCCCGCGAAGTGGACCCCGGTCGACTCGGTCTCGTGGCTGAAGGCGATGGCCTGGGACCTGCGCGGCAACATGCAGGACGAGATCGACCGTGCCCTGATGACCAGCCGTCTCGGGCCAAAGCAGATCGCCGACCTGTACCCGGACTACCCGTACAGCCGCAACAAGACGATCGTCCAGGAGGGCCAGTACAACGAGCTCACCAAGACGTTCGAGCAGAACGGCAATACGTCCACCGGCGGCACGTCCACAAGCTCCTCCACGGGCACGTCGACGTCGTCGGCGAGCTCGGCCCTGCAGAGCCAGCTGTCGGGCCTCTACAAGGTCCTGGACAACGTCCCGACGGCCGTCGGCGTGAACGGCCAGGGCATCGGGTCCAACTCCTGGGTGGTCGCGGGAAGCCACACCATCACCGGCCACCCGCTGCTGGCCAACGACCCGCACCTGTCGGCCTCGCTGCCGTCCGTCTGGTACCAGATGGGCCTGCACTGCCGCACCGTCTCCAGCAAGTGCCAGTACGACGTCACCGGTTACACCTTCGCGGGCATGCCCGGCGTGGTCATCGGCCACAACCAGAACATCGCCTGGGGCATGACCAACTCCGGCGTCGACGTCACCGACCTCTACCTGGAGAAGCTCAGCGGCGACGGCTACCTGTACGACGGCACGGTGAAGCCCTTCAAGACCCGCGAGGAGACCATCAAGGTCGCCGGCGGCGCGTCCAAGAAGATCGTCGTCCGCCAGACCGCCGACGGGATGCCCCTGCTGTCCGACCGCGACGACGAGCTGGTGAAGGTCGGCAAGAAGGCCACCGTCGACACCGCCGCCCCCGACCGCGGCGACGGCTACGGCATCGCGCTGCGCTGGACCGCACTCGACCCCGGCACCTCCATGGACGCCGTCTTCGCCATGGACCGGGCCTCGAACTGGAGCGACTTCCGCTCCGCGGCCACCCTGTTCGACGTCCCCTCGCAGAACCTGGTCTACGCCGACAAGACCAACATCGGCTACACGCTGCCCGGGAAGATCCCCACGCGCGCGAAGAAGGACAACGGCTCGATCCCCGCGCCGGGCTGGGACTCCAGCTACAAGTGGACCGGATACATCCCCAAGGGCGCACTGCCCTACGAGTACAACCCGGAGCGCGGCTACATCGTCACCGCCAACCAGGCCGTGGTCGACAAGGACTACCCCTACACGCTCACCACGGACTGGGCTTACGGCACCCGCAGCCAGCGCATCACCGACCTGATCGAGTCGAAGATCAAGGGCGGCGGCAAGGTCTCCACGGACGACATGCGCCAGATGCAGCTGGACAACAGCAGCGAGATCGCCAAGCTGCTCGTGCCCAAGCTGCTGAAGATCGACATCAAGGACGAGGACGTCCGCGAGGCGCAGGAGCTCCTGGAGGGCTGGGACTACACCCAGGACGCCGACTCGGCCGCGGCCGCCTACTTCAACGCGGTCTGGCGCAACATCCTCAAGCTCGCCTTCGGCAACAAGCTGCCCAAGGAGCTGCGCGTCAAGGGCCAGTGCCTGTGGGTCGACCCCGTCACCACCACCGGGCCCGCGGACGCGACCAACAAGGTCCGCGAGTGCGGTGAGCGCGACGCCGACCAGGCGCAGCCGGACGGCGGCGACCGCTGGTTCGAGGTCGTGCGCAACCTCATGGACGACCCGAAGAGCGACTGGTGGACCACGCCCAAGTCGCTCACCCGGCCGGGCGCGAGCGACAACCGCGACGACCTGTTCCTGCGCGCCATGATCGACGCCCGTTGGGAGCTGACGGCCAAGCTCGGCAAGGACATCGACACCTGGAGCTGGGGCCGGCTGCACCGCCTGTTCCTGAAGAACCAGACCCTCGGCACCGACGGCCCGGCCATCGTGAAGTACGTCCTCAACCGCGGCCCCTGGAAGCTCAGCGGCGGCGAGGCGACGGTCAACGCCACGGGCTGGAACGCCGCCGGCGGCTACGGCGTCGTATGGGTGCCGTCGATGCGGATGGTGGTCAACCTCGACGATCTCGACAAGTCGAAGTGGATCAACCTCACCGGAGCCTCCGGGCACGCCTACAGCGCCCACTACACCGACCAGACGGGCAAGTGGGCCAAGGGCGAACTGCTCGACTGGAGCTTCTCGGACAAGGCCGTCGACAAGAACACGAGCGACACGCTGGTGCTCAAGCCCTGAGCCGCTGAGGCGAGTTGACGAAAGTGCCCTCCACGCACGCGTGGAGGGCACTTTTCCATGCGAGCGACCTCAGGGAGAGGGGCCTCAGGCTCCCTCGAAGCGGCGCACGCCCGACGGCGTCACCACCGCGTGCACCGGCCGGTCGTGCGTCTCCTCCGGGACGCGCTCGACGACCTCCGAGTCGTACAGCAGCACCACCAGCGCGGGATGTACTTCCGCACGCTCCAGACGCGCCAGGACGCGGTCGTACGACCCTCCGCCCCGCCCCAGCCGCATCCCGCGCGCGTCGACCGCCAGCCCGGGCAGCAGCACGACGTCGGCCCCGGTCACGGCGTCCGGGCCGAGGCGCTCGCCGGACGGCTCGAACAGCGCCATTTTTCCGCCGTGTTGGACGCGCGCGAGGGAGCCCTCACCGGCGTAGGCGCCCCAGTCCAGGTCGTTGTCGGGCAGCAGAGCCGGGAGCAGTACCCGCACGCCCCGCGCACGCAGCGCGTCCAGCAGCGCGAGCGTCCCGGGCTCGCTCCCCACGGAGACGTACGCCGCCACCGTGCGCGCATGCGCCAGTTCGGGCAGCTCCAGCGCGCGCCCGGCCAGCGCGGAGGCGGCTTCCCGCACGTCATCCGCCGTCAATCTGTTTCTCACCGCGAGGAACTCTCGCCGCAACATTCGCTTGTCAGGCTCGGCCTCACGTCCGATGTGACTCACTGGTCGCACCCGTACCCTTCCTAATGTGCTCATATGAGAGCCAATTAACCGGAGCCACAGATTCCTTGCAAAGGCACCGGATAAGGTTGCGGCCATGACTCAGTCTCACCCCAGGATCAGCAAGGCTGTCATTCCCGCAGCCGGCCTCGGCACCCGGTTCCTGCCGGCCACCAAAGCCACTCCCAAGGAGATGCTGCCGGTCGTCGACAAGCCGGCGATCCAGTACGTGGTCGAGGAGGCCGTGTCCGCGGGTCTCGACGACGTCCTCATGATCACGGGTCGCAACAAGCGCCCTCTCGAGGACCACTTCGACCGCAACTACGAGCTTGAGTCGGCCCTGCAGAAGAAGGGCGACGCCGGCCGCCTCGCCAAGGTCCAGGAGTCCAGCGACCTCGCCACCATGCACTACGTGCGCCAGGGCGACCCCAGGGGCCTCGGCCACGCGGTGCTGTGCGCGGCCCCGCACGTGGGCAACGAGCCCTTCGCCGTCCTGCTCGGCGACGACCTGATCGACCCGCGCGACCCGCTGCTCGCGCGCATGGTCGAGGTCCAGGAGCAGCGCGGCGGCAGCGTCATCGCGCTCATGGAGGTCGCGCCGGAGCAGATCCACCTCTACGGCTGCGCGGCGGTCGACCCCACCGAGGACAGCGACGTCGTCAAGGTGCACGACCTGGTCGAGAAGCCGGCCGCGGCGGACGCCCCGTCGAACTACGCGATCATCGGCCGCTACGTCCTCGACCCGCACATCTTCGAGATACTGCGCAAGACCGAGCCGGGCCGCGGCAACGAGATCCAGCTGACCGACGCCCTCCAGCAGCTCTCGCAGGACGAGAAGGTCGGCGGCCCGGTGCACGGCGTCGTCTTCAAGGGCCGCCGCTATGACACCGGCGACCGCGGCGACTATCTGCGTGCCATTGTCAGACTCGCGTGCGAACGTGAAGACCTGGGCCCGGACTTCCGGACCTGGCTTCGCAGTTACGTAGCCGAGGAGATGTAGCAACGTTGAGCAGCGCCGCGCCCCGCACCACCGGCCAGGACCACCTCTGGTCGGTGGACGAACACCTGGAGGACATCCTCACGACCGTCCGCCCCCTGGAACCCATCGAGCTGCAGCTCCTCGACGCACAGGGCTGTGTCCTGGTCGAGGACGTCACGGTGCCGGTGTCGCTGCCGCCCTTCGACAACAGCTCCATGGACGGGTACGCGGTACGGGTCGCGGATGTCGCGGGCGCGAGCGAGGAGTTCCCCGCCGTCCTGGACGTCGTCGGGGACGTCGCGGCGGGCCAGGCCGACCTGCTCCACGTGGGCCCCGGCCAGGCCGCCCGCATCATGACCGGCGCCCCGCTGCCGCCCGGCGCCGAGACCGTCGTCCCCGTCGAGTGGACCGACGGAGGCCTCGGCGAGGGCCCGGCGACCGGGATGCGCGCCCGGGCCCTGGCCCCCGAGGGCGCCGAGGGGCACGTGCACGTGTACCGCCCGGCGGAGGCACGCGCGCACGTACGCGCGAAGGGCAGCGACGTGAAGGCCGGGGACCGCGCCCTCGAGGCCGGCACGGTCCTCGGACCGCCGCAGATCGCCCTGCTCGCCGCGATCGGCCGCGGCACGGTACGGGTACGCCCGCGCCCGCGCGTGGTCGTCATGTCCACCGGCAGCGAACTCGTCCAGCCCGACGAGGAACTGCGCAGCGGCCAGATCTACGACTCCAACAGCTTCGCCCTCACCGCCGCCGCCCGCGACGCAGGCGCCATCGCCTACCGCGTGGGCGCCGTCGCCGACGACGCCGAGACCCTCCGCAACACCATCGAGGACCAGCTCGTCCGCGCCGACCTCATGGTCACCACCGGCGGTGTGAGCGTCGGGGCGTACGACGTCGTCAAGGAGGCCCTCTCGCACGTCGGCGACGAGGACGAGGCGGGCAGCGGCATCGATTTCCGCAAGCTCGCCATGCAGCCCGGCAAGCCCCAGGGCTTCGGCTCCATCGGCCCCGACCACACCCCGCTGCTCGCGCTCCCGGGCAACCCGGTGTCGTCGTACGTCTCCTTCGAGCTGTTCGTCCGCCCCGCGATCCGCACCCTCATGGGACTCGACGACGTCCACCGGCCGCGCACGCGCGCGACCCTCACCGCGAGCAAGGCGCTGACCTCGCCGAAGGGCCGCAGACAGTTCCTGCGGGGGTCGTACGCCGACGGTTCGGTGACCCCGGTCGGGGGCGCCGGATCGCACCTGGTCGCGGCCCTCGCACAGGCCGACGCGCTGATCGTCGTGCCCGAGGACGTGGAGTCCGTCGAGCCCGGCACCGAGGTCGAGGTCGTCCTGCTCGGCTGAGTCACGCGCCCGTGCCGGTCCATGGGGCAGTCCTGGTCCGCTGTTTGCGCCGACTTGGCGGTACCGTGTCGCGCACAACAGGCCCACGCGCCGCACCGCGACGGGCCCGGACCGGGAGCGCCACACAGCATGACTGTTCCTTCCCGGGGGAAGACCCCCGGACCCCCTGCGCAGGACCGACTGACGCACATCGACGAAGCGGGCGCGGCCCGCATGGTCGACGTCTCCGAGAAGGACGTGACCGCGCGCACCGCCCGCGCCAGCGGCCGCGTTCTCGTCTCGCCGCGCGTGGTCGAGCTGCTGCGCGGCGAGGGGGTCCCGAAGGGCGACGCCCTCGCCACCGCGCGCATCGCGGGCATCATGGGCGCCAAGCGCACCCCGGACCTCATCCCGCTCTGTCACCCGTTGTCGGTGTCCGGTGTGAAACTGGATCTGGCGGTCGCGGACGACGCGGTGGAGATCCTCGCCACCGTGAAGACCACGGACCGCACGGGCGTCGAGATGGAGGCCCTCACCGCGGTCTCCGTCGCCGCGCTCACCGTGATCGACATGGTCAAGGCGGTCGACAAGGGAGCGGTCATCACGGACGTACGCGTGGAGGAGAAGACGGGCGGCAAGTCGGGCGACTGGAGTCGGGCATGACACTCGACGCGTCCATCGGCGGTGCGCTGCTCGCGCCGTACAGCGCGCTGGTCGTGACCGCCTCCAACCGCGCCGCCGCCGGGGTCTACGAGGACAAGGGCGGCCCCTTGATCGCCGCCGGCCTCGAAGGCTTCGGGTTCGCCGTCGACGGGCCGCAGGTCGTACCCGACGGCGACCCCGTGGAGGCCGTACTGCGGGCGGGTGCCGAGGCGGGCTTCGACGTCATCGTCACGACCGGCGGCACCGGCATCTCGCCCACCGACCGTACGCCCGAGGCCACGCGCAAGGTGATCGACTACGAAGTGCCGGGCATTGCGGAGGCCATCAGGGCGTTCGGACGGGAGAAGGTGCCGACCGCCGCGCTCTCCCGGGGCCTGGCCGGAGTGGCGGGGGGCACGCTGATCGTCAACCTGCCGGGTTCCACGGGCGGGGTGAAGGACGGACTGGCCGTCCTGGAACCCCTCCTGGTCCACGCCGTCGACCAGATCCGCGGCGGCGACCACCCCAGACCCGGCGCCACCAGTGGGGGTGCGAGCTGAACAGCCCATCCTGGCCCGTCGTGCTGGCGGACGGCGATGTCGTCCTCCGGCCGATAAAGCTGCGCGACCAGCGGGCCTGGCGCGAGGTCAACCGGCGCAACCGGGACTGGCTGCGCCCCTGGGAGGCGACCATTCCGCCGCCCACGCCCAGCGGGCCGATCGCGCACCGGCCGACCTACCGCCAGATGGTCCGGCATCTTCGGTCCGAGGCGAACTCGGGCCGGATGCTGCCCTTCGTCATCGAGTACCAGGGGCGTCTGGTCGGGCAGTTGACGGTCGCCGGGATCACCTGGGGCTCCATGTGTTCGGGGCACATCGGCTACTGGGTGGACGAGTCGGTGGCCGGCCGCGGCGTGATGCCGACATCCGTGGCGCTCGTCGTGGACCACTGTTTCCGCACCGTCGGTCTGCACCGCATCGAGGTCTGCATTCGTCCCGAGAACGGGCCCAGCCGCCGGGTCGTGGAGAAACTCGGATTCCGCGAGGAGGGCCTTCGGCCGCGTTATCTCCACATCGACGGCGCCTGGCGCGACCACCTCGTCTTCGCACTCACCGCGGAAGAGGTTCCCGACGGGTTGCTGAGCCGCTGGCAGCGGGCACGCTCCCAGAAGACGCCGCACACACCCGGGAATCCCGGAAGCCTGGGGAATTGAATAAGTGTTCGAAATTGATCGGCTCATGACCGGCTCGGGGCTTTAAATTCCCGCCCAGGGCGGCCTGCTGATCGCATCGGTCACAAAAAAAGTTCGAAATATCAGCCAGATCGTGCGACACACCGGCTCAATTGGCAGATGGCCTCACGCAAACCCCTCTACCGTGTGAGGCGTGAGCAGCAGCGGCCTCATCTACGCAGTCATTGTCGGGGCCTGGGCCGCCTACTTGGTGCCGATGTGGCTCCGTAGGCAGGACGAGCTGAACGAGGCCCGTCCGACGGAACGCTTCAGCACCGCCATCCGGCTGCTGTCCGGACGGGCGGGTATGGAGCGCCGGTACGCCAAGGACCTGCGGGCGCGCTCCACCGAAGAGGGGGAGTCCAGCGCCGATGTGCCGGACGCCGTCACCGACTCGGTGGACGTCCGGGCCTTCGCCATGCCTCCGGCCCGCCCGCAGGCGCGCGCCGAGGTCCAGGCGCAGGCAACCAGGCGGGCGCAACCGGAGCGAGAGCAGAAGCGGGAACAGAAGCGGGAACAGAAGCGCGAACAGCCGGAGGCGCCGGCGCCCGCGTCGGGCTCCGCTCCGGCGCGCAAGCGGGTGCCGGCCGCCCGGCGCTCGCCCGCGGAGGAAGCGGCCGCGGCTCGCGCCCGGCGTACGAAGGTGCTCGCGCGCCGTCGGCGTACGACCGTGATGCTCTTCGTCGCCTTCACGCTCGGCGCGATCGTCGCCGCTGTCGGCGGGCTCGCGTTCCTGTGGGCACCCGGCGTGCCCGCCGTGCTGCTCAGCGGCTACATCGCCTATCTGCGCTCCCAGGAACGCCGCCGCTTCGCCGTCCAGATGGACCGGCGCCGCGCCGAGGCCGCCGCGCAACGGCTGCAGGAGCGCGCCCGCCAGCCGCGCCGGCGCACGGCCACCGACGAGGTGGGCGCCGACGAAGCGGACGAGGGACCAGAGCGCCAGGCCGACCCCGGCCTGTCCGCGCTCGCCGCCGACCGGCGCGCCCTGGTCGAGCAGACCGACCACGCCGAGTGGGTCGACCAGCAGCGCGAGCGGCAGCGGCGGCCCGGGCACGGCGACAGCTGGGACCCGGTGCCGGTGCCGTTGCCGACGTACGTGACCGCGCCGGTCGCTCCGCGGGCCACCTCGGACGTCGACCTCGGGGCGCCGGACGCATGGAGCTCGGCGCGCTCGAGCTCCGTCGCCCGAGACCAGGAGGCGCAGGCCGGCTCCGGCGCCGAGTCGGGCGAGGCCGACCCCGCCGAGGACAGGGCGGCGGACGACGACGGGCGCAGTGACGCCCGCCGGGCGGCTTCCGCACGGCGGGCGCGGGAGCGGGGGCGGACGCCGCTGTTCGACCAGTACGACGACGGCGGACGGCCACGGGCCGCCAACGAGTAGGGCGCCGCCCCGGCCGCGCCCACCCGTCCCACCTGTGCGGCTGCCCTCGGCCGGGGCCGGAACGGATTTCCAAGCACGCGGATCGGGGTGCTAGAGTTTCACTCGTTGCAAGGGCCTGTGGCGCAGTCCGGTAGCGCACCTCGTTCGCATCGAGGGGGCCAGGGGTTCAAATCCCCTCAGGTCCACCGCAACAACTGGTCAGGGAAACCTGGGGCAGTTGATGAGATCCCGTCCGATCGGAAGATCGGGCGGGATCTTTGTTTTGCCTGACGTTCTGTCAGGCGGGCCCGTCACAGTTCCTTCGCGAAGCAGCGGCTTTCCTCGTAGTGCCGGTAGTAGCCGAACTTCTCGCAGGGCTCGTAGCCGCTGGACGTGTACAGGGCGATCGCCTCGGGCTGTTTCGTGCCCGTCTCCAGGACCATGCGGAGCCGGCCGGCCGTGCGGGCGTCGTCCTCAAGGGCGGTCAGGATGCGCCGCGCGAGGCCGCGCCCCCTCATCGCGTCCACGACGTACATCCGCTTGAGCTCGGCGTCGCCGTCGCGGTTGCCCTCGCCGTTGGTGTCCTGGGCGCGCCAGCCGCCCGTGGCGACCGGGCTTTCGTTCTCGTCGTACACGATGAAGTACACGCCGTTCGGCGGTTCGAAGTCCGCCGGGTTCAGGGGTGTCGCGTCTCCGCCGTCGCCGTAGCGGACGTGGTATTCGGCCTGGACCTGGTCGTTCAGCTTCACGGCGTCCGGGTGGTCGAAAGAGACGCGGCGTATATTCATGTCGAAGATCGTACACCTATGCATGAGTCGAATCTGGACTCCGTCCAGTGTGCCGGTATCGTTCCCGCGTGCTCACTGTGACCTCCGTCAATGTCAATGGACTGCGCGCCGCCGCGAAGAAGGGCTTCGTGGAGTGGCTCGCCGGCACCTCAGCCGATGTGCTCTGTCTGCAGGAGGTGCGCGCGGAGCCGCAGCAGCTGCCCGAGCACGTGCGCACGCCCGACGGCTGGCATGTCGTGCACGCGCCCGCCGCCGCCAAGGGCCGCGCCGGCGTCTCCCTCTACACCCGCCGCGAGCCCGACCGCATCCAGGTGGGCTTCGGGTCGGCCGAGTTCGAGACCAGCGGGCGCTACGTCGAGGTCGACCTGCCGGGTGTCACGGTCGCGTCCCTCTACCTGCCCTCCGGCGAGGTCGGCACCGAGCGGCAGGACGAGAAGGTCCGGTTCATGGGCGAGTTCCTCGCCTACCTCAAGGCGCTGCGGGAGCGGGCCGCCGCCGACGGGCGCGAGGTGGTCGTCTGCGGCGACTGGAACATCGCCCACCAGCAGGCGGACCTCAAGAACTGGCGCGGCAACACCAAGAACTCCGGCTTCCTGCCGGAGGAGCGGGAGTGGCTGGGGCGGGTCTTCGATGCCGGAGACGGGGGGTACGTCGATGTCGTACGCGCCCTGCATCCGGACGTGGAGGGGCCGTACACCTGGTGGTCGTACCGGGGGCGGGCCTTCGACAACGACAGCGGCTGGCGCATCGACTACCAGGTCGCGACGCCCGGGCTCGCCGCCCGCGCCGTCAAGGCGGCCGTGGAGCGGGCGGCCACTCATGAGGAGCGGTGGTCGGACCATGCTCCGGTGACGGTGACCTTCGAGATGTGAGGCCCCGGCGGCCTTACGCCGATACGTGCTGCAGGGGCAGTTCGATGACGGCGTAGGCGATCACCGAGAAGGCCAGTGCGGTGAGCAGCGTCAGGGCCCGTTCCTTGTGCCGACGTGCCATCAGTAGCGGGATCGCGACCAGGAGCGCCGCACAGGTCCAGGCCTGCGGGGTGTAGTGGAGCACCCACGTGTACTGGATGGACTCCATTCCGAACACGCCCGCCAGCGCGGCCAGTCCGACGACACGGCGGCGTGCGGTGTGCCCGCGCCGCCACCATGCTCCCGCGGCACCGAACAGCGGGCCGCTGACCAGCGCCATCGCCAGCCACACCAACGGCCAGAACGGACTGCCCATGCCGTCGCGGCCGAACTCCGCGTAGCCGTAGTAGCCGACGACCAGGCCGATCGTCGTGCACAGGCCGGCGAGCACCGACTTGCGCAGGGCCATGTGCGCGGCGGCCGCCAGCGCGCCGGTGGTGAACGCCGGAACGCACCACACCGCGCCGGAGTTGGCGATCTGGTTCGAGGCGCCGGAGAGCCCGCCCTGGGCGAGGTTGGTGAGAACGCCGAGCGCGATTCCCGCCGCCGGCGCGGATATCCACCACCGGTTGAGCCCCGTGACCGGGCGGAGGGCTGTGCTGATCGTCATGCCCGCGACTATACACACCGGCTATACACACTTGCTATACATGTCGTGTATAGCTACAGGTGAGGGTGAGTGGAGGAAGTGCAACGGGAAGGTCCCGCCCTGCTACCCCTGCTTCCGCAACCGCCGGTCCAGCGCCAGCGAAAGTTCCGCCTCCACCACGCTCCGGGCCAGTGGCCGCAGGCGTTGCAGGTCCTCCTCGCCGGTGTGGCGGAGGACCAGTTCGGCGAACATCTCCGCCAGGTCGTCCACGTGTTCCCGGACGCGCTTGCCGGCCGCCAGGACCTCGGCCAGCGGGATGCCCTCGCGGACCAGGGCCGAGGAGACGTCCAGGAGGCGGCGGCTGATGTGGACGATCTCGTCGCCGTCGGTGCCGAGGTAGCCGAGGTCCAGGGCGGCCGCGAGGTTCTCCGGGGTGACCTGGCCCTCGAAGCGGGCGGCGAGTTCCTCGGGGGTGAGGCGGACCGGTTCCTCCTCCGTCGGCTCGACGCCGAGCACGGCGGCGACGTCGCGGCCGTGGTCGAGGGCCTCGGCCAGTTCCGCGATGCCGCTCAGGGTGTGGCCGCGTTCCAGGAGCGCCGCGATCGTGCGCAGCCGGGCCAGGTGGTGGTCGTCGTACCAGGCGATACGGCCCTCGCGGCGCGGTGGCGGGATCAGCTTGCGTTCGCGGTAGAAGCGCAGGGTGCGGACCGTGATGCCGGCCAGTTCGGCCAGCTCCTCCATGCGGTATTCACGCTTCTCCGTCACGTCGGCAGCCTATGTTGTACTGCCGGTAACTTTCCCGGGCCCGCCCCCTACCGATCGGTACGGACCTGCTCTACCCTCCCATTGCGCCAGTGTTTACTGGCACGGTCGCGCAGGAAGGGCGTCGGCATGGCTGAACGGGAGCATGTGCGGGTGGCGGTGATCGGGTCCGGGTTCGGCGGGCTCGGGGCCGCCGTGCGGCTGCGGCGCGAGGGCGTCACCGACTTCGTCGTACTCGAACGGGCCGACAGCGTGGGCGGCACCTGGCGTGACAACAGCTACCCGGGGTGCGCCTGTGACGTGCCCTCGCACCTGTACTCGTTCTCCTTCGCGCCCAATCCCGACTGGCCGCGCACCTTCTCCGGACAGGAGCACATCCGTGCCTATCTGGAGCATGTGACGGACGTCTTCCGGCTGCGCCCGCACATCCGCTTCAACTCCGAAGTGAAGATGATGACCTGGGACGGCGAGAAGCTGCGGTGGGAGATCGAGACCAGCAGTGGGAGGCTCTCGGCCGACATTGTCGTGTCCGCCACCGGGCCGCTGTCCGATCCCAAGATCCCCGAGGTCCCCGGGCTCGACTCCTTTCCCGGCAAGGTCTTCCACTCCGCCCGCTGGGACCACGACTACGACCTGCGCGGCAAGCGCGTCGCGATGGTGGGGACGGGGGCCTCTGCCATTCAGATCGTGCCCGCCATCCAGCCGCAGGTCGGGCGACTCACCCTCTTCCAGCGGACTCCGCCCTGGGTCATGCCCCGCGTCGACCGTGCCATCACCGGCGCCGAGCGGGCGCTGCACCGGGCGCTGCCCTTCACGACGCAGGCCCGGCGCGGACTGCTGTGGGGGCTCCGGGAGTTGCAGGTCCAGGCGTTCACCAAGCACCCGGGCGAGCTCGGTTTCATCGAGAAGCTGGCCAAGCAGAACATGGCCCGGGCCATCAAGGACCCGGCCCTGCGCGCCAAGCTCACCCCCGACTACCGCATCGGCTGCAAGCGGATCCTGCTGAGCAGCGAGTACTACCCGGCGATCGCCCGGCCCAACGTGGATGTCGTCGCCAGTGGGTTGAGCGAGATCCGCGGGTCCACCGTCGTCGCCGCCGACGGGAGCGAGGCCGAGGTCGACGCGATCGTCTTCGGTACGGGCTTCCACGTCACCGACATGCCGATCGCCGACCGGGTCGTGGGCGCGGACGGCAAGACGCTCGCCGAGGCCTGGAAGGGCGGGATGGAGGCGCTGCGGGGTGCGTCCGCGGCCGGGTTCCCCAACTGGATGACGATCATCGGGCCCAACACCGGGCTCGGGAACTCGTCGATGATCCTGATGATCGAGTCGCAGCTCAACTACATGGCCGATTTCGTACGGCAGTTGGACGTCCTCGGTGGCCGCGCCGCCCTCGACGCCCGGCCGGGCGCCGTCGCCGCCTGGAACACGCGTGTGCAGGAGCGTATGAAGCGGACGGTGTGGAACACCGGCGGCTGCACCAGCTGGTACCTCGACGCGAGCGGTCGCAACACCACCATCTGGCCGGGTACGACGTCCGAGTTCCGGCGGGCGACGCGGCGGGTGGATCTCGCGGAGTACGAACTCCTTCGTGCCCCGGTCAAGTCCCGTACGGAGGTGGACGCGTGAGCCGGCTCATGCACGTCAGGACCGGGCCCTACGCCCCGCCCGTCCCCGTCCGCGAGCTCGTCGCCGTCTCCGCCGACGGCGCCCGGCTGCACGTGGAGGTGCACGGTCCGCAGGACGCGCCCGCCGTCGTCCTCGCGCACGGCTGGACCTGCTCCACCGCCTTCTGGGCCGCGCAGATACGGGACCTCGCCGTCGACCACCGGGTCATCGCCTACGACCAGCGCGGCCACGGACGCAGTCCGGCGAGCCCGGCGTGCAGTACGGAGGCGCTCGCCGACGACCTCGAAGCCGTACTGGAAGCGACCCTCGCGACCGGTGAGAAGGCCGTGGTCGTCGGGCACTCCATGGGCGGCATGACGGTGATGGCGGCTGCCTTGAGGCCCGGCTTCCGGGAGCACGCGGCCGCCGTACTGCTGTGCAGCACGGGGTCTTCGCGGCTGGTCGCCGAGTCGACCGTCGTACCCCTCCGCCCCGGGCGGCTCAGGACCTGGCTGACCAAGCACATCCTGGGGTCAAGGGCGCCGCTCGGGCCGGTCACGCCGATCGCGCGGCGGATCCTGAAGTACGGGACGATGGGGCCGGGTTCGGCGCCGCACATGGTGGAGGCGTGCGCGCGGATCGTGCACGCGTGTCCGCGCAAGGTGCGGTACGCCTGGTCGCAGGTGCTCGATCTGCTCGATCTCGACCACGGCGTACGGGAGTTGAGGGTGCCGACGGCTGTCGTCGCCGGTACGGCGGACCGGCTCACGCCGCCCGTGCACGCGCGGGCACTGGTCGCCGCGCTGCCGAACTGCGTGGGCAACACCGAGTTGCCGGGCGTCGGCCACATGAGCCCGGTGGAGGCGCCCGAGCTGGTCAGCGGCCGGATCCGGGAGCTCGCCACGACGTACGCAACGATCAAGGAGGGCGCATGAGCAGGGTCAGCCTCGAAGGACAGGTCGCCGTCGTCACGGGCGCCGCGCGCGGCGTGGGCGAGCTGCTCGCGCGGAAGTTGTCGGCGCGCGGGGCCAAGGTGGCACTGGTCGGGCTGGAGCCGGACGCCCTCAAGCAGGTCTCCGAGCGGCTGCACAGCGAAAGCGACCACTGGTATGCCGACGTGACGGATCACGAGGCCATGACCCTGGTCGCCGCCGAGGTCAAGGAGCGGTTCGGGAAGGTCGACATCGTGGTCGCCAATGCGGGTGTGGCGACCGGTGGGCCTTTTGTGGACTCCGATCCGGAAGCCTGGCGGCGCGTGATCGAGGTGAACCTGATCGGGTCGGCCGTAACTGCCCGTGCTTTTCTGCCCGTTCTGATGGAGAGCCGCGGCTATCTGCTGCAGATCGCGTCCCTCGCCGCCATCACTCCGGCGCCGATGATGACCGCGTACTGCGCGTCCAAGTCCGGTGTGGAGGCGTACGCGCACAGTCTGCGGGCCGAGGTCGGGTACAAGGGCGTACGGGTCGGGGTCGGTTATCTGTCGTGGACCGACACGGACATGGTGCGCGGGGCCGACCAGGACGAGGTCATGCGGGAGCTCAGGCAGCGGCTGCCGTGGCCGTCCAACAAGACGTATCCGCTGGGGCCGGCGGTGGACCGGATCGTGGCCGGGATCGAGCGGCGGTCGAGCCATGTGTACGGGCAGTGGTGGCTGCGCGGGATGCAGGGCGTGCGCGGGTATCTGCCGGGGCTCATCGGGACGGTCGGGCAGCGGGAGATGCGGCGGTTCGGGGACCGGCTGGAGGGCATCCGGTCGGGGCTCGTCGGTGCAGGTGGGGCGGCGGACGAGGCGGCTCGCGCTACGCACCGTAACTGATCGAAATGCGCGCGTTGTTCCGGCATGTGAATCTGGTCGAGGCCCGATCAAGGGCCTTTCCCCCACCCACTACGGGAGTGAACCCACATGGGTATGAAGGACAAGTTCCAGGACCAGTCGGAGCAGTGGCAGCAGCAGGCCAAGCAGAAGGCCCAGCAGGCCCGGGAGCAGGGTCAGCAGCGCAGCCGCCAGGGCGGCCAGACGCAGGGTCAGGGCCAGGGCCGGCCGCAGCACCAGGGTCAGGGCCAGGGCCGCGACCGCATGCGCGACGAGGAGACGGAGCGGCTCCAGCGCGAGGAGCAGGACCGCTTCGACCAGGACTATGACGCCTGACGTCGACGTCCTGCGCTGACTGGGAAGGGTGCCCCTGACGAGGGGCACCCTTTCTCATGTACGAGGCGGCAGCTTCGGCCTCGACCGGTTCGGGACGTGGGAGTAATCCGGCGGCGTTGCCGGGGGATTGGTCTCCAGCAGGTCCACCGCCAGCTGTACCGCGTCGTCGAGTTGGGCGTGGCGGCCCTCCGCCCAGTCCAGGGGGGTGCGGAGGATCTCCAGGTCCGGGGTCACACCACGGTTTTCGACGCCCCAGCCGTACGCGTCGAACCATGCCGCGTTCATCGGGACCGTGATCACCGTGCCGTCGCCGAGGCGGTGGCGTCCGGTCATGCCGACCACTCCGCCCCAGGTGCGCTGGCCGATCACCGGGCCCAGTTTCAGAAGCTTGAAGGCTGCCGTGATCATGTCGCCGTCGGAGGATGTCGCCTCGTCGGCCAACGCAACCACCGGGCCTCGCGGGGCGTTTGAGGCGTACGACACCGGCTGGGCGTTACGGGTGAGGTCCCAGCCCAGGATCGTGCGGGTCAGTTTCTCCACCACCAGTTCGCTGATGTGGCCGCCGGCGTTGCCTCGTACGTCCACGATCAGTGCGGGCCTGGACACCTCCATCCGCAGGTCCCTGTTGAACTGGGCCCAGCCCGAGCCGCCCATGTCCGGGATGTGCAGATAGCCGCAGCGGCCGCCGCTCAACTCCCGTACCACGGCTCGGCGTTTGGCCACCCAGTCCTGGTAGCGGAGGGGGCGTTCGTCGATCAGGGGGACCACGGCGACCCGGCGCGCGCGGCCTGCCACGCCCTCCGCCGGGGTGAAGGTGAGCTCGACCGTCGTGCCGCCCGCTCCCGCCAGCAGCGGGTACGGTCCCGTCAACGGGTCCACCGGGCGGCCGTCGACATGGGTCAGTACCGCGCCCTCGCGGATGCCCGTACCCGCCAGCGGTGAGCGCGCCTTCGAGTCCGACGATTCGCCGGGCAGGATCCGCTTGACCACCCAACCCTCGTCCCTGCGTACGAAGTTGGCGCCCAGCAGGCCCTGCAGACGCTGGTAGTGCGGCGGGCCCTCGTTGCGGCGGGCGGCGCTGACGTAGGCGTGCGAGGTGCCC
Organism: Streptomyces sp. NPDC001663; assembly: GCF_042893105.1. Taxonomy (NCBI): domain Bacteria; kingdom Bacillati; phylum Actinomycetota; class Actinomycetes; order Kitasatosporales; family Streptomycetaceae; genus Streptomyces; species Streptomyces sp. NPDC001663. The sequence goes on from NZ_JBIAUR010000007.1 coordinate 406,701, forward strand.
AGTTCGCCGAGCACCTCGCGCAGGAGGTCCGCGAACTCGTCGGGGGACGCGACCCGTTCGACCAGCGGGCGGTACTGGTCGAGCACCGCGTCCCAGTCGACTCCGCACATCCCCGGGTCCCAGAAGTAGGCCCGGATCAGCCGGCCGGCCTCCTCGTACGACTGGCGCCACTCCGCCGCCGGGTCGACCTGGTGCAGGATGCGGCGCAGGTCGATCCAGACGGTCGTGTCGCCGTCGCCGGACTCGGACGAGGGGACCGCCCGCAGCTCGCCCTCGTCCACCACGACCAGCCGGCTGCCGTCGCCGCTGACCGCGAACCAGTCCAGGTGCTCGACGAGTTCGGACTTCTTGGCCTTGCTGATGTTGAAGTACTCCAGGGTCGGACGGCCGGTCATGTCGTCCGGGTTGGCGAACGTCTCGCCCAGCGCCCCCGAGATCGGCCAGCGCAGCCAGACCAGTCCACCGCCCGCGACCGGGTACAACGCCGAGTACTTGGAGGCGGTGACCGGGAAGGGGGTGACCCGGTTCTCCAGCCCTTCGATCTCGACGGTCACTGCTCCGTCGCCCTCTTCCTCCTCTACGGGGTCGAGGCCCCCGGCGGCCGGCCGGCCCTCCGGGTTCAGCGCGAAGGGGGAGGGGGTCGCGGAGGACAACGGCACCAGATAGGGGCGGCAGCCCAGCGGGAAGGACAGGTCGCCGGTGTGGACGTCGTACACCGGGTCGAAGCCCCGCCAGGAAAGGAAGGCGAGGTAGCGGCCGTCCCGTGTGAACACCGGGTTCTCGTCCTCGAAGCGGCCATCGGTCACGTCGACGATCAGGCGGTCCTTTATGCGGGCCATCTTGATCTGGCGGAGCGTGCGGCCGATCCCCGGGTGCGACCACGTCAGCCACGCGCCGTCCGGTGAGAACGCCAGGTCCCGCACCGGCCCGTTGACCGACTGGATCAGCTCGGTGACCTCTGCGTTGGAGCCTTCGGTCGCGTCCAGCAGAAGTAGCCGTCCATCGTGCGAGGCGATGGCGAGGCGCTCGCCCTGCGGGTCGGCGACCAGCTCCAGCACCCTGCCCAGCGCTCCCGAGGCGAGCCGGCGGGGCTCGCGGTCCCCCGTCGCCCGCGGCAGATAGGCGATCTCGATCGCGTCCTCGCCCTCCGCGTCCGTGACATACGCGACCTGGCCGACCGAGCCGAGCATCTCCGGGAGCCGGACCCGTACACCCGGAGTGTCGGTGATCGTGCGGGCGGGCCCGTCGCGGTGGGTCAGCCAGTACAGGCTGCCGCGTACGACGACTGCACTCGCGCGGCCCGTCTCGTCGACCGAGATGCCGTCCACGTGCTGGGCCGCCGGGACCTGGTACGTACGGCGGCCCGCGCGCGGCCCGCTCAGCCGTACGTCCAGGCGGCGCGGCTCGGAGTCGGCGGCCAGGTCGTCGACGATCCACAGGTCCCCGGCGCACTGGTACACCACCCGGGTGCCGTCGCTGGATGCGTGCCGGGCGTAGAAGGCGTCGTGGTCGGTGTGGCGGCGCAGGTCGGAGCCGTCGTAGGCGCAGGAGTAGAGGTTGCCGATGCCCTCGTGGTCGGAGAGGAAGGCGATCCGGCCGCCGACGAACATGGGGGAGTGGAGATGGCCCTCGAGGTCGGCGAGGAGCCGTTCGCCGTGCAGCCAGAGACGCCCCGTCGCCCCGCCCCGGTACCGCTTCCAGGCGGCCGGTTCGTGCGGCGGGGTGCCGGTGAGCAGGAGCGTTCTGCGCTCGCCGTCGATCTCGGCGACCTGGATGTCGGAGACCGGGCCCCAGGGGAGCTTGCGGCCGGGGGCGCCGTCGGTGGAGACCTTGTAGGCCCAGGTGAAGTAGGAGAAGGGCTCGCCGTGGGAGGCGACGGCGAGGATGGTTCCCTGGGGCGTCCAGCCGCACACCTGGGTGTCGGCCGACCCCCAGTGGGTGAGCTGTCTGCCCGGGCCGCCGTCCACCGGCACCACATGGATCTCGGGGACCAGACTCCGCCAGCTCGTGTACGCGATCGTGCGGCCGTCCGGCGAGAAACGGGGATGGCCCACTTTCGTACGGTCGACGGTCAGGCGCCAGGCGCGGCCCGGGCCGTCGAGAGGGGCCAGCCACAGGTCGTCCTCGGCCACGAAGCACAACAGATCGCCGCTCAGATGCGGCAGGCGCAGATAGCTCACCTCCCCATGCTTTTCCGGGGAATGGGGCGGAGCAACTTATGTTCCGTTCACCTTCGTGAGCCAGCACACGTACGAAACGGTTTCGTTTCGCTCGTGTTCAGGGTATCTTCATGAACGTACGAAGAAGGCGCGCTGACGGCGCATCCCGAGCGGGAAGGTGAGTGGCATGACTGAGGTCGCAACGGCGCGTCGCAGTCGGATCACGCCCGAGCGTGAGGCCGAGTTGTACGAGGCCGTGCTCGACCTGCTCAGGGAGGTCGGCTACGACGCACTCACCATGGACGCCGTGGCGGCCCGCACCAAGTCCAGCAAGGCGACGCTCTACCGCCAGTGGGGCGGCAAGGCCGAGCTGGTCGCGAAGGCGGTGCGGCACAACAAGCCGGGACCGTCGTTCGACGACATCGACACCGGCTCGCTCAAGGGCGACCTGCATGCCCTCACTCTGCGGTCGGACGACTGCGAGATGGAGGCGAACTCCGCGCTGATGCGGGGTCTGGCCATGGCGATCCACGGCAACCCGGACCTCCTCAAGGCGTTCCGGGAGCACCTGATCGAACCGGAGATGGCGGAGTTCCGCCGTGTGCTGCAGCGGGCGATCGACCGCGGTGAGGTCCGTGCGGACAACCCCGCGATCGACTACATGATCCACATGATGATCGGCGGGTTCGCCGCCCGCAGCATCATCGACGAGCAGCCGCCGAACCAGGCCTTCCTTCTCTCGTACATCGACGCGGTGGTCCTCCCCGCCCTCCGCGCCTGACACCTCCCCACCCCTCCCCAGCACCTGACGTCACCGCTCAAGTCGTCGGGACGGTCACCCCTGCCTTCCCCACCGGGTGATCACCCCTGCCCTGCACCATCACACGACCTGACCGGGAGTACGCCTCCGTGGCCACGTTCCTCTACCGGCTCGGCCGGTTCGCCTTCAGGCGACGCCATTTCGTCGCCCTGTTCTGGGTGGCGCTGCTGACCCTCGCCGGAGTCGGCGCGGCCTCCGCGCCCGCCGCCGGATCCACCTCCTTCTCGATCCCCGGCACGGAAGCGCAGAAAGCTTTCGACCTGCTGGAACAGCGCTTCCCCGGCATGAGTGCCGACGGTGCGACAGGCCGTGTCGTCTTCAAGGCGCCGGCCGGCGAGAAGATGACCGACGCCGACAACAAGGCCACCGTCGAGAAGACGGTGAAGGAGCTGGCCGACGGCTCCGAGGTCACCTCCGTCGCCGACCCCTACAAGGCGAACGCCGTCAGCAAGAACGGCACGGTCGCCTATGTGTCCGTGAAGTACGACGTCTCCGGCATGGAGCTCAAGGACGCCTCCCGGGACGCCCTGGAGAATGCCGCGAAGGACGCGCGGAACGCGGGGCTGACCGTCGAGATCGGCGGTGACGCGCTGCAGGCCGGGGCCGAACCCGGGGCGGCCGGTGAGATCGTCGGTCTGGCCATCGCCGCCGTCGTCCTCGTCATCACCCTGGGCTCCCTGGTCGCGGCCGGGCTGCCGCTGCTGACGGCGATCATCGGCGTCGGCATCGGCGTCTCCACCATCACCGTGCTGGCCAAGACGCTCGACCTCGGTGACACGACGTCCACGCTGGCGCTGATGATCGGCCTCGCGGTCGGCATCGACTACGCGCTGTTCATCGTCTCCCGCTACCGCGGCGAGCTGGCCGAGGGCCGGTCCCGCGAGGAGGCGGTCGGCCGGGCCGCCGGTACGGCAGGTTCGGCGGTGGTCTTCGCGGGCCTCACGGTGGTGATCGCACTGGCGGGCCTCGCGGTCGTCAACGTGCCGATGCTGACGAAGATGGGCCTCGCGGCGGCGGGCACGGTCGTGGTGGCCGTCCTCATCGCGCTGACCATGATCCCGGCGCTGCTCGGATACGCGGGCAAGAAGGTCAAGCCGGCGGGCGAGAAGCGCCGGAAGGCCAAGCAGGGCGCCGCCGGGAAGCCCGGACTGGGCGAGCGCTGGGCGAGCTTCGTCGTCCGCCGTCCGGCCGCGGTACTGCTGCTCGGCGTGGTCGGCCTGGGTGCGGTCGCCGTCCCGGCCACCCAGCTGGAGCTGGGCCTGCCCGACGACGGCTCGCAGCCCACCTCCACGACACAGCGCAGGGCGTACGACTTGCTGTCGGAGGGCTTCGGCCCCGGCTTCAACGGCCCCCTGATGATCGTCGTCGACGCCAAGGACAGCGCCGATCCGAAGGCGGCGGTCACCGCGGTGTCCGACGACATCAAGGGCCTCAAGGACGTCGTGACGGTGACCCCGGCGGTGTTCAACAAGGCCGGCGACACCGCGACGATCACCGTGATACCGGCGTCCAAGCCGTCCTCGACGCAGACCGAGGACCTGGTGCACGCCATTCGCGACAAGGGCGCGGACGTCAGGGCCGACACGGACGCCAAGGTCCTGGTCACCGGCACCACCGCGATGAACATCGACTTCTCGCAGAAGCTGAATGACGCGCTGATCCCGTACCTGGCCCTGGTGGTGGGCCTCGCCTTCCTCCTGCTGATCGCGGTCTTCCGCTCCATCCTGGTCCCGCTGAAGGCGGCCCTCGGCTTCCTGCTCAGCGTGCTCGCCGCGCTCGGTGCCGTGGTCGCGGTCTTCCAGTGGGGCTGGCTCGGCGGACTGCTGGGCGTGGAGCAGACCGGCCCGATCATGTCGATGATGCCGATCTTCATGGTGGGTGTGGTCTTCGGTCTCGCGATGGACTACGAGGTGTTCCTCGTGACCCGTATGCGGGAGGCGTACGTCCACGGGGAGACGCCAGGCCAGGCCATCGTGACCGGCTTCCGGCACAGCGCCCGGGTCGTGGGCGCCGCCGCGGTCATCATGATCGCCGTCTTCGGTGGCTTCATCAGCTCCAGCGAGTCGATGATCAAGATGATCGGCTTCGGGCTCGCGATCGCCGTCTTCTTCGACGCGTTCGTCGTCCGCATGGCGATCGTGCCGGCGGTCCTCGCCCTGCTCGGCAAGAAGGCCTGGTGGCTGCCGAAGTGGCTGGACCGGGCGCTGCCGAACGTGGACGTCGAGGGCGAGGGCCTGAAGAACCTGGACGACGACACGAAGGGTACGGACGCGGACGAGGACCGGGAGCTGGTGCGGGCCTGACGCTTCGCGGCGCCGGATTGGGGCGGCCTCCCGAGCTGCATGGTGTAGTGCGCTACACCATCGCTTCGGGAGGCCGCTCTCTCGTTGCGCAGGGCGCCGGACGGGATCGTTGAGGACGGGTCGAAAAGACCCCGAATCCCCGAATCCCAGTCCCGGAAGGGCTCTGCCATGTCTGCCGTCGCCGCCGTCAAGAAGTTCGTCACCGACCTCGTCCTGTGGACCTGCTTCGCCGGCGGTCTCGCCGTGAGCGCGGGCGCGGGTGCCGTGGTCGACGACAGCACCCAGAAGAACATCGCCACCGGCGTCGGAACGGTCGTCGCGCTGCTCGCGGGCACGCGGATCGCGAAGAAGCCGAAGATCAAGGCGTTCCTGGGCCGCCCGGGCACGCTCTGGTTCCTGTTCCTCTTCAACGGCGCCACGGCCGCGGCCATGTACTTCACGATGGACGGCATCAAGGGCATCGTCGCCGCCGCGATGATGGGCCTGGTCTCCCTGGGCGCGGCGGGCGGTCTCGTGGCGGGGCGGAGGCAGCGGGCGCAGGCGTGGCTCCCACGCGCAGAGTGAGGTCCCCTCAAGGAGAACGCACCGTCAGCTCCGCCCACACCGTCTTGCGTGGATACGGCCCCGCCGCCACGCCCCACCGGTCCGCGAGGGCGTCCACCAGGAGCAGGCCGCGGCCCGACTCGGCGTCCGGGGCGGCCGGTGTGAGGCGGGGGAGGTGGTCGCCCCGGGTGTCGGTCACCTCGATGCGGAGGGTGTCGGCGACGACGTAGAGGGTCACGCGGAAGTCCCTTCCCGGTACCCGCCCGTGCGTCGCCGCGTTGGCCGCCAGCTCGGCCACGATCTGTGTTGCCTTCTCCAACGGCAGTTCCCAGGTGCGGAGTTGCTCCGCGGCGAGGAGGTGGGCGAGGCGGGCGCCGCGGGGTGTGGGGGACAGGAGGACCGTGAAGTTGCGGATGGGGTTCTCGAGTTGGCGGTGGATCTCGGTGGTTCCTTGATTCATGTCACTCAGAGTGGCGGGTTCTGGTTCTCTGGGTGAGTGATCGCCCTTGTACGTAGCGTGACTGTCCCGGCTTTGTCCTGCGCTGTCTCGGCTGTCTCGGGGGTTGTACGGGTACGACAGCGCGTTGGAGGTGGGCATGAACGAGGTTGCGGACGAGGCCGGTTGGGATGTCGAGCCCGGGGATGAGATTGCGCCGTTGGTCCAGGCCGTGGGCCGGCTGCTGAGGGTGTGCCGCGAGGCGAAGGAGATGAGGGTCGCCGAGCTCGCTGAAATCATGGGCTACGGCGAGGACATGATCCGCAAGATCGAGCGCGGGGTGCGGATTCCGCGACCCGAGTTCCTGGACCGGGCGGATCGGGTCCTCAATGCGCAAGGGCACCTCACGTCGTTCGGCGAGGACATGCGCAAGGCCCGCTACCCGAAGAAGGTGCGGGAGTTGGCGGATCTGGAGGAGCGGGCGGTCGAGGTGCTCCTCTACCGCAACCACAACATCCACGGCCTGTTGCAGACGCCGGAGTACGCGAAGGCGCTGTTCGAGACGCACCAGCCGGCGCTGTCGTCCGCCGTGGTCGAACGCGAAACGGCGGCCCGCATGTCTCGTAAGGCGATCTTCGAACGGGACCCGGCCCCGACGCTCGGCTTTGTCCAGGAACAGGTGACGCTGGAGCGGCCGATCGGCGGGAAGATGGTGTTGCGCCGACAGCTCGAACATCTGCTGGAGGTGGCGCAGTTGAGGAACGTCACGTTCCAGGTCATGCCGACCGAGCGCGAGGACCACGCAGGCATGCAGGGGCTGATCGACGTGCTGAAGTTCGGTGACGGCACGTCGATCGGGCGTTCCGACGGCGCGTTCAACGGGCGTCCGGTCTCAGGCCCGCGTGATCTTCAGATCCTCGAATTGCGCTATGGGATGATCCGGGCGCAGGCTCTCACGCCGAGGGAGTCGCAAGCCTTCGTCGAGCAAGTGCTGGGGAGATTATGAGCACCACGGAACTCCGCTGGTTCAAGAGCAGCTACAGCGACAGCAGCGAGCCCGGCGACTGCGTCGAGGTTGCGGTAGCCCCCACCACCATCCACATCCGCGACTCCAAGACGGCCCCCCAAACCCCCCACCTCACCGTCACCCCCACCACCTGGAATTCGTTCGTGACGTTTGTATCCGGCAGCTAACCTGCCGGGCATGACGCCTGCTGACTCCGGAGCCCACCCCCGTTTCGCCGACGCCCTGCGGGAGCTGGGCCTCGGTGAGCTGAACGACCGTATCCGCCGATTCCCGGACGCGACCCGCACCGCCGTCGAGGCCGCCGCCGCGATCGGGTGCGAACTGAGTCAGATCTGCAAGTCGCTGATCTTCGCGGCCGACGGCGTCCCGGTGTTGGTGCTCATGGACGGGGCGTCCCGCGTGGACGTCGAGCGGGTCCGGCAGGAACTCGGCGCCGAGAAGGTGACGCGGGCCAAGGCGGACGTCGTACGGGAGACGACCGGGTACGCCATCGGAGGTGTGCCGCCCTTCGGGCACCGTACGAAAACCCGGGTCCTCGCGGACCGTTCGCTGCTCGAGCACGACGTCGTGTGGGCCGCGGCCGGGCACCCGCACGCCGTGTTCCCCATGGAGCCCAAGGACCTCGTCGCCCACGCCGGTGCCGCCCTCGTCGACGTGCGCGAGCACACCTCGTGACGCCGCTGGTCGCCGCCGCCGTCCTGTTCGCCGCGGTCACGCACGCCAGCTGGAACGCGATCGCCCACCAGATCACGGACAAGCTGGTCGGCTTCACCCTGATCGCCGGCGGCGGCATGCTCATCGGGCTGGCCATGGTGCCGTTCGTGGCGTTCCCGGCGGCCGCCGCGTGGCCGTATCTCATCGGCTCCGCCCTCATCCACGTCGCGTACTACGTACTGCTCATGCGGTCGTTCCGGCTCGGCGACTTCGGCCAGGCGTACCCGATCGCCCGCGGCACCGCGCCTCTGGTGGTCACCCTCCTCGCCGCCCTCTTCGCTCACGAGGTGCCGGACGGCTGGGCCGCGGCGGGCATCGCGGTGTCCTGCGCGGGACTGACCGGCGTCGCGCTGTGGGGGCTGCGCGGCAGCCGCCCGAACTGGGCCGCGATCGGCGCGGCCCTGGCCACCGGGCTGACGATCGCCGGGTACACGGTCGTCGACGGGCTGGGCGTACGCGCCTCCGGCTCGTCCCTCGGCTATATCGCCTGGCTGATGGCGGTGGAGGGCGTGGCGATCCCGGCGTTCGCGGCCTACCGGTGGCGCGGCCAACTGGTGCCTACGCTGAGGCCGTTCGCGGCCCTGGGGCTCCTGGGCGCCGCGCTGTCCGTGCTGGCGTACGGCCTGGTCCTCTGGGCCCAGACGAAAGCGGAGCTCGCCCCGATCGCGGCCCTGCGCGAGTCGTCGATCATCGTGGGCGCGGCGATAGGCGCCGTCTTCTTCAAGGAACGGTTCGGAGCACCGAGGATCGCCGCGGCGGGGCTGCTGGTGGTCGGCATCGGGCTGATGCTGCACGCCGGGTAGGCGCTACGGCCGTACCGCCACCGCGTCCACCTCGAACAGCATCCCCGGCAGCGCGAGCGAGGCGACGCCGCTCAGCGTCTGCGCCGGCAGGCGGTCCCCGAAGCGGGCGTGCAGTGCCTTGCCGAGGACCTCCAGCTTGGCGAGGTCGTGGTCCACGATGAACGTGCCCAGCCGTACGACGTGCTCGTAGCCGAGGCCCACCCCCTCCAGCGCCTGCCGCAGCCGGTCGAAGGCCAGGTCCACCTGCGCGGCGAAGTCGCCCGGCACGGGCGCGCCCGTCGCGTCGGAGGCGTACTGGCCGCCGATGAAGACGAGTTGGCCGGGCGCCGAGACGGCGTGGCTGTAGCCGAACGGCGTCGGGTCGTGGAGGGCGGGCGGGTTGGTAATGGTGCGCTGGTCGGGCGTCATGAACCGTCGAACGTCCCGGCCCGCCCCGTCCATTCCGCCGTCCATTCCGCCGTTCATTCCGTCGTGCGTTCCACCGGCCACTGCGCCGTCCAGTGGTGCGTTCGCGTCCTTCGAGGAGCACCCTGGAAGCAGGTGTTCCGGAGGTGATCGTCATGACGAAGACCGTCGTGGGATGGCACGTTGAGATGGAGTTCCAGGAGGACGAAACGCACACGCGGGCGGTCGCGATGGTGCGCCTGTCCGACGGGACCGAGGTACGGGCCCACGGGCACGCCAGCCGCCACCACACCGACTCCAATCAGCCGAGGGTGGGCGAGGAGATCGCCGGCGCACGGGCGCTGAACGAACTCGCCATGCAGCTGCTCACCAAGGCGCACGGCGAGATCGACTCGGCCTCCGGCCGGACCTCGCACCCGATCAACGTATGAGCGTCACCTGACGGATGTGCTTACGGCCCGCACCAGCGCCTGCGCCCGCGGATCCGCCGTCACGCTCTTGCGGAAGCCGTTCGTCACATAGCCGAAGGCGATGCCGGAGTCGGGGTCGGCGAAGCCGAGGGCGCCGCCGCGGCCCGGGTGGCCGAAGGAGGTGGGGGACAGGAGCGGGGAGGCCGCTCCGTGCAGCATGTAGCCGAGGCCGAACCGTGTGTTCACCACCAGCACGCGGTCCGGTCCCGCGCTGCGCTCGGCGCGGGCCAGCTCCATCGTCTCCGGCGTGAACAGGCGTGTCCCGCCGTCCACTTCGCCGATCAGCGATGCGTAGAAGCGGGCGAGTCCCTCGGCTGTCGCGATGCCGTTGGAGGCGGGGAGGGCGGCGGCGCGGTAGGCCGGGTCGTTCTCGTCGGGCAGCGGCGTGATCGCGGCGAAGGCGCGGCGGGTGAGGGAGGCGGGATCGGCGTAGGCCTCGGAGACCGCCCGCTTGGGGCGGGTGCGGAGGCCGTGGGGGTCCACCGGGGGGTCGTCGAGCTGGGCGACCCGGCCGACGCGCGCCTGCTCGGCGTACGGCAGCCCTAGCCGGAAGTCGGCCCCGACCGGACCGGCGATCTCGTCGGCGATCCACTCACCGATACCGCGCCCGGTGATCCGCCGCACCAGCTCGCCGGTCAGCCAGCTGTACGTCTGCGCGTGGTACCCGTGGTCCGTGCCCGGCTCCCACACCGGCGCCTGCGCCGCGACCGCCGCGGCACCGAGGTCGGGGTCCGCGGCCTCGGCGGGCGTGAGGGGGCGGTCCAGCACGGGCACGCCGGTGCGGTGCGCGAGCAGATGCCACACCCGCGTCCGCTCCTTGCCGGCCGCCTTGAACTCCGGCCAGTAGTCCCCGACCGGTGCGTCCAGGTCCAGCTCCCCGCGCTGGCTCAGCAGCAGGAGTACGGCGGCTGCGACGCCCTTGGTCGCCGAGCGCACGATCTGGGCGGTGCCGTGCTGCCAGGGCTCGGTGCCGTCGACGTCCTGCGCACCGCCCCACAGGTCCACGACCTTGCGCCCGTCCCGGTAGACGGCGACGGCCGCCCCCCGGTCCCCGAGCACCTCGAAGTTCCGCACGAACGCTTCCCTGACCGGCTCGAAGCCGTCGGCGACTGCGCCGTTCACGTCCACGCCCGCACTTCCCTCCGGTACACCTGCGACTGTGGGGGCAACACCCCCGTACAGCCTGCGATTCCCGGGTGTCGCTACCCCAACAGGATCGTTACGTCGATGTTGCCGCGGGTCGCGTTCGAGTACGGGCAGACCTCGTGGGCGGCGTCCACCAGCTTCGCCGCGATGTCCGGGTCGAGGACGGGGAGGGAGACACTGAGGGCGACCGCGAGGCCGTAGCCGCGCTGCTTGTTGGGGCCGATGCCGACCTTCGCGGAGACCGTGGAGCCGGTGAGGTCGAAGCCGGCCCGGCGGCCGACCAGCACCAGGGCGTTGTGGAAGCAGGAGCTGTAGCCCGCCGCGAAGAGCTGCTCGGGATTGGTGCCGTTGCCGTCGCCGCCGAGCTCCGGCGGCATCGCGACCTGCAGCTCGATCTGCCCGTCCTGACTGGTGACATAGCCGTCCCGGCCGCCGTGTGCGGTCGCCTCGGCGACGTACATGATCTTCGACGGTCGGGTGTCGACGGCGGTGTCGTCGCTCATGGCGCTCATGGCTGGCTGCCCCCCAAAACGAATGCGCACAAGTACATCGTGCACAAGGTACTGGCCGGTAGGTCAGCAGCTGTTACCAGGGGGTAGCGACCGCGGGTAACCCGAGATCAGCGGGTCCGGTCGGCCGCGGCTTCCGCCTTTCGCGTCAGCCGCCACAACTCCTCGCGCAACCGGACCACCTCCGGCTCCGCGAGTTCCGCCGCCGCAAGCAGCGAGGCCGGTACGCACTGAGCGCGTTCCCGCAGCTTCTCCCCGCGCCCGGTGACCGCGACGAGCACCGAGCGCTCGTCCCGCGCCGACCGCTCCCGCCGCACCAGTCCCGCCGCCTCCAGCCGCTTCAGCAGCGGGGAGACGGTGCCGTAGTCGAGCCGCAGGGCGGCTGCCAGCTCCTTGACCGTCGTCTCGCCGCGCTCCCAGAGCACCAGCAGGACGAGGTACTGGGGGTAGGTGAGGCCCAGCTCGTCGAGAAGCGGGCGGTATGCGGCCGTCACCGCGCGCTGGGCGGCGTACAGCGCGAAGCACAGCTGCTGGTCCAGCAGCAGCGAGGCACTGTCGTCCGCGGGCTTCTCGTTCGTCACGCGCCCATTGTCACGGAACGCGGATCGAAGCCGAACGGCAGCTCCAGGCGGTGGGCGCGCATCATCGCTTCGTCGGAGAGAAGTTCGCCCGTCTTGCCGTCCGCCGCGATCACGCCCTCGCTCAGGATGAGCGAGCGCGGGCACAGCTCCAGGGCGTACGGCAGGTCGTGCGTGACCATCAGGACGGTGACGTCCAACGAGCGCAGGATGTCGGCCAGTTCACGACGGGAGGCCGGGTCGAGGTTGGAGGAGGGCTCGTCCAGGACGAGGATCTCCGGTTCCATGGCGAGGACGGTCGCGACGGCGACCCGGCGGCGCTGGCCGAAGGAGAGGTGGTGCGGGGGGCGTTCCTTGAACTCCGCCATACCGACCTGCGCCAGCGCCCGGTCGACCCGAGCCTCCAGCTCCGGGCCCTTCAGCCCGGCCGCCGCCGGTCCGAACGCCACGTCCTCGCGGACCGTCGGCATGAACAGCTGGTCGTCCGGGTCCTGGAAGACGATGCCGACCTTGCGCCGGATCTCCGCCATGTGCCGCTTGCCGACGGGCAGTCCGGCGACCGTGACGGTGCCCGCGCCGCCGGTCAGGATGCCGTTGAGGTGCAGGACCAGGGTCGTCTTGCCGGCGCCGTTCGGGCCGAGCAGCGCGACCCGTTCACCGCGCCCGATCGTGAAGTCGACGCCGAACAGGGCCTGGTGGCCGTCGGGGTAGGCGAAGGCGAGGCCGGAGACCTCGAGCGAAGCAGTACTCACAGGGTCCATCCCAGCAGGCAGACGACGAGGGCGGCGACGGGCAGCGCGAGGGCGTACGACCACTGCGCCCGGGACGCGGTCACCTCGTCGATCACCGGCATCGAACCGGCGTAACCACGGCTGACCATGGCCAGATGCACGCGCTCCCCGCGCTCGTAGGAGCGGATGAAGAGGGCCCCGGCGGACTTCGCGAGCACACCCCAGTGCCTGACGCCCCGCGCCTCGAAGCCCCGGGACTCCCGCGCGATCCGCATCCGCCGCATCTCGTCCGTGATGACATCGCCGTAGCGGATCATGAAGGACGCGATCTGGACGAGCAGCGGCGGGAGCTTCAACCGCTGCAGCCCCAGCAGGAGTTCGCGCAGTTCGGTGGTAGAGGCGAGCAGCACCGACGCGGCGACGCCCAGCGTGCCCTTCGCGAGGACGTTCCACGCGCCCCACAGGCCGTTCACGCTCAGCGACAGGCCCAGGACGTCCACCCGCTCGCCCTCCGCCACGAACGGCATCAGCACCGCGAACGCGACGAACGGCACCTCGATCAGCAGCCGCTTCAGCAGGAAACCGGCGGGCACGCGCGCGACATACGCGACGACGCCCAGCAGCACGGCGTACAGGCCGAACGCCCACATCGCCTCCCGCGGCGTCGACACCACGACCACCACGAAGCCGAACGCGGCGGCGAGCTTGGTGTGCGGCGGCAGGGCGTGCACGGGCGAGTGCCCGTGCCGGTACAGCCTGTGCGCGTGCCCGGCCCCCATGTCAGACCGCGCTCGTGTTCGCGGGCGACACTTCGGTCGTACGACGCCTGCGCACCGCCCAGAACACCGTGCTGCCCGCGACGACGGTCACGCCGACGCCGATCACGCCCGCCAGCCCCCCGGACAGGCGGGCGTTCTCGACGTCCTTGACCCCGTAGTCGGCGAGCGGGGAGTCGGCCGAGGCGTGCTTCTCCACATTGCGGTCGATGCCCTTGTCGCGGGCGACCTTCTCCAGGCCGTCGGGGTTCGAGGAGGCGTAGAAGCTGACGAACCCGGCGAGGACGACGGAGGTCACGAGGCCGGTGATCCACAGGCCGCGGCGGGAGGTGCGTGCCGCGACGGGCGCGGGCGCCGACGGCACGTCGACGAGCTCGCCGTTCACCCGCAGCTTGAGCTTCTGCTCCAGGCCCCGCGCGCCGTACACGAGATCCGGGCGTACGGCGATGACCGCGCCGACCGTCAGTGCGGTGATCGCCGCCTCGCCGATGCCGATCAGGACGTGCACGCCGATCATCGCGGTGGCGACCTTGCCGATGGCGATGTCGGTGGTGCCGCCTACGGCGTAGAGGAAGGTGAACGCGACCGCGGCGGCCGGGACGGAGACGAGCGCGGCCACGAAGGAGGCGACCGTCACGGAGCGGTGCCTCCGCGGGAGCACCTTCACCAGGCCACGGAAGACCGCGTACCCGACGACCGTCGTGACGATCGCCATGTCGGTGATGTTCACGCCGAGCGCGGTCAGCCCGCCGTCCGCGAACAGAATCCCCTGCATGAGCAGGACCACGGACACGCACAGGACCCCGGTGCAAGGGCCGACAAGGATCGCCGCCAGCGCCCCGCCCAGCAGATGTCCGCTGGTCCCCGCCGCGACGGGGAAGTTCAGCATCTGCACGGCGAAGATGAACGCCGCCACCAGGCCGGCCAGCGGCGCGGTGCGTTCGTCCAGCTCGCGGCGGGCGCCGCGCAGGCTCACGGCGATGGCACCCGCGGCGACGACTCCGGTCACGGCGGAGGCGGGAGCGTTGATGAATCCGTCAGGCACATGCACCGTTCGATGATAGAGGCTTGTTGCGAACTCTTTGCAAGAGCCAGGGCCTCGTGCACCGTGCACAGTTCGTCGCGGATGTGAGTTGTCCTACGCCAGGGGGCGTGATCCGGAAAATATGGGACATTGGAGAGGGGTGGACGCACAGCTTCCACACAGATGACGCAGCGTGAGAGGTCCGTCACGATGTATTCAGTCGAACAGTACGCACGAGCCCACATCGTCACGGACGCCGACATCCCCGAGGACGAGACCATACCCGTGGTTCTGCGCTACGACCCCGAGGCCGACCCCCGCTCGGTGCGGGTCGGACTTCCCGGGACGCAGACGCACGACGGGATGCACGAGTGGACGTTCTCGCGATCACTCCTCGAGCAGGGCCTGCGCGCTCCGGCCGGCACCGGTGAGGTCCGCGTCTGGCCGTGCGGGCGGGTGCAGGCCGTCGTCGAGTTCCACTCGGCCCAGGGCGTCTCGGTGGTGCAGTTCGAGAGCAAGGCCCTGCTGCGGTTCCTGCGCCGCACCTACATGGCGACGGCGCCGGTCGGCCGCTGATCAGCCCATCTTCAGCAGTGCCGCCACGATCGGGCCCGCCGTGTCGCCGCCGTGGCCGCCCGCCTGGACGACGCCCGCGGCCGCGAGGTCGCCGCGGTAGGCGGTGAACCAGCCGTTCGGCTTCTTCTGGCCGTCGACCTCCGCGGAGCCGGTCTTGGCGCCGACGTCGCCGTAGACCCCGGACATCGCCTTGGACGCCGTGCCGTAGCCCGCCGTGTACCGCATGACCTCCTTCAGCCAGCCCTGCGTCTGCGCCGACATGGTGCGCGAGGCCTTCGCCAGCGTGCGGTGGTCCACGTCGGGGGAGACCAGGTACGGCTGGCGGAAGACGCCCGACTCGACGGTCGCCGACACCGAGGCCATGTTCAGCGGGTTCATGCGCACCCCGCCCTGCCCGATCAGCGAGGCGCCCATCTGCGCGCCGCTCTGCACCGGGATCGAGCCGTCGAAGGTCGGGACGCCGATGGCCCAGTTGTTGAGGCCGAGGCCGTAGACCTGCTGGGCCTCCTTCGTCAGGTCGCTGTTGGACAGCTTCGGCGCGAAGTTGATGAAGGCGTTGTTGCAGGAGGCCCCGAAGGCCAGCTTGAACGAGCCCTGCTTGATCTCGGAGTCGTCGTCGTTGTGGAACGTCCAGCCCGCGAGCTTGTACGTCTTGGGGCAGGGGTGCGACTGGTCCGGTTTGACGAGCCCCTTCTCGAACAGCATCGTCGACGTCACGACCTTCATCGTGGAGCCGGGGGCCAGGGAGCCCTGGAACGCCACGTTGAAGCTGCGGCTGTTGTTCGCCACGGCCAGGATCTCGCCGGTCGACGGACGGATCACGACGACCGAGGACCGTGCCTTCGCGGCGACCTGCCGCTCGGCCGCGGCCTGGAACGTCGGGCTCAGCGTCGTCTTCACCTTGCCCGGCGTGCCCTTGCTCATCGTGAGCAGTGTCTTGTCGGACAGCTTCGCCTTCTGGGAGGCCTTGCCCCGCACCACCTGGAGCTCGATGCCCGCCTTGCCGCCTGCGGTCTTGCCGTACTTCTCGCGCAGGCCGTCGAGGACCGGGCCCAGCGAGGCGTACTTCGCGGTGGTCAGCTCGCCGCCGTCACGGTCGTACGCCTTGACCGGCGGGGTGCCGGACTCGCCGGTGACCAGGGTGTCGCCGTCCTTGAGGTCGGGGTGGACGACCGAGGAGTGCCAGTCGACCTGCGGCTTTCCGGTCTCCTTGTTCCGCACGACCGTCAGCGAACTCTCGTACGCGAGCGGCTTGGTGGTGCCCTTGTAGGAGACGGTGCCCTTGACGGAGAAGGGGACCTTGTCGCCGGTGCGGGTGCCGGCGGTGAGCGTGACGTCCTTGATGTGGGCGTCCTTGGTGTAGCCGGTGAGCAGGGCGGTGGCCGCCGTCGAGTCGCTCGTGACGGCGGCCGCCTGCGTCACCTTGCCCGTCTGCCAGGACGTGAGGAACGTCGTGGACGCCGACTGGACCTCTTTCGCCGACAGCGGCCCGGTCTTGACCTTGGGCTTGTTGTCACCGGACGAGGACGTGGCCGACGTCCGGTCGTCGGCCGCCGAGCCGCCGGTCAGCGCGTAGACGCCGAAGCCCGCGCCGACGACCACCACGGCGATCATCCCGCCGACCACGGCGGGCCTGGTCTTCCGTCGCTCGGCGACGCGCCTTCTGTTGCCCACAGTTCCCGTTCCTTCGCGGTGTCCCCAGGGTCCCCGTTGCCCTCATGCATCCCAATCAACGACGGCAACAGCCTAGAGTCCCGTCCTCAACGGGTGACTTCAGCCTCCTGTTCGTAGCACAGCTGCGACAATCGGGCCGGCCGCGTCAATGCCGTGGCCGCCGTCCTGGGTCATGGCCGCCGCCGCGATGTCGTTGCGGTAACCCGTGAACCAGCTGTTGGACTTGGACTGCCCGTCGACCTCGGCGGAACCGGTCTTCGCGCCGATGCTGCCGCCGAGGCCCCTCATCACGCCGGCCGCGGTGCCACTGGTCGCGGTGCGGTTCATCATCGCGCGCAGCTGCGCGACCGTACTCGCGGACAGGCCCTCGGCGGTGGCGAGTTCGCGGTCGTCCAGCTTGGGCGAGACGATGACCGGCTGCCGGAAGCGGCCCGTCATCGCGGTCGCCGTGACCGACGCCATGTTCAGCGGGCTCATCTGCACCTCGCCCTGGCCGATCAGGTTCGCCGCCGTGTCCGGGCCGCCGGAGGCCGGGACCGAGCCGTCGAAGGACGGGATGCCGGTCTTCCAGTTGTCCTGCCCGAGCCCGAAGTGGTCCTCGGCCTCCTTGGTGAGGGAGTCGACCTTCACCTCGTCCGCGTACTTCACGAAGGCCGTGTTGCAGGAGCGGGCGAAGCTGTCGGCGAGGGTGGCCTTCTCGTTCGGGGGCATGTTCTTGAGGTTGTGGAAGGTCTGGCTCTGCCACACCGCCTCGTTCGGGCAGGGCGCCGGGCCGTTCATGCTCGTGATCTTGTTGTCGATGAGCGTGGCCGCGCTGAGGATCTTCATCGTGGAGCCGGGCGCGAGCTTGCCCAGGAACGCCGCGTTGAAGGCGTCGTCGCGGTGGTTGGCGACCGCCAGCACCTCACCGGTGCTCGGCTTCACGGCCACCACGGACGACTCGGCGTACTTCTTCACCGCGGTCTCGGCCGCCGCCTGCACGCTCGCGCTGAGCGTGGTGCGCAGCCTGCCGGCCTTGCCCTTGGCGAGCGTCAGCAGCGAGGTGTCGGCCGAGCCCTCGGCCTGGTGCCGGATCGACAGCTCGATGCCGGGGGTGCCGCCCGCGGTGTCGCCGTACTTGGCCCGCAGCTCGTCCAGGATCGGCCCGAGCGAGGGGTACTTCGCCTTGGTCAGCACGACGTCATTGCGGTCCACGGCCTCGATCGGCGGATCCGCCGCCTCGCCGGTGACGAGCGTGTCGCCCTTCTGCAGCTGCGGATGGACGACGGACGGCTGCCAGTCGACCAGCGCCCGCCCGGTGGTCTTCCCGCGCACGATCGTCAACTTGCTCTCGTATGCGAGGGGCTTGGACTTCCCCTCGTACGACACCGTTGCCTTCACCGTGAACGGAATCGTCGCGCCGCTCGCCGCACCCGGCGTGATCTTCACGCCCTTTATGTGCGCGGCCTCGCCGTAGGCCGTGAGCAGCGGTTCGGCCGCCCCGTCGTTGTTCGTGTACGTCGCCGCGGTCGCCGCCTGCCCCTTCTCCCAGGCCGCGAAGAACTTGGCCGACGTCTCCTTGATCTCGTCCTTGCTCGGCGGCCCGGTCTTCACGGACGCCGACCCGGCCGCCCCCGAACCCCCGCCGTCGTCGTTGAGCGCGGACACGATGTTGTACGCCCCGTATCCGGCGCCGCCCACCATCACGGCGAAAACGCTGCCGATGACGGTGGCCTTGACCCCCTTGCCCATCCTGCGAACCCCTCCCGTGAGCCTTCCACGCGTCTTCTGAACGCGTTCAGAAAAGCCGTTCGTGCTTCGCACTGTATGCGGGATGAGGGCTCTCTGTGACGGGAGTTTCCGTTTGTTGTCCGAAGAGAGACGAGCAGCGGGAGCTTCCGCCGGACTAGACCCAGGTGTCCAGCCACATGCGTGAGCGCCAGTCGTCGATCGGGATCGCCGTGCCGGTGTACAGGGGCCAGAAGTAGATGAAGTTCCAGGCGATCAGCAGGACCAGGACGCCCGCGCCGGTCGCGCCGGCCACGCGGCGGGTGTCGCTCGACCCCGGTGGCCCGATGATCGCGCCGAGCATCATCGCCACGGCCAGGCACAGGAACGGCACGAAGACGACGGCGTAGAAGAAGAAGATCGTGCGTTCCTGGTACATGAACCAGGGGAGGTAGCCGGCCGCGATGGCGCAGGCGATGGCGCCCGCGCGCCAGTCGCGGCGGAACAGCCAGCGCCACAGGACGTAGAGGATCGCGAAGCCGGCCGCCCACCACAGCAGCGGGGTGCCGATGGCGAGGACCTCGCGGGCGCACTTCTGGCCCGCGTCGACGGGGCAGCCGTCCGTGCCGGGCGAGGGGGACTCGTAGAAGAACGAGACCGGGCGGCCGTCGACGATCCAGCTCCAGGGGTTGGACATGTACGTGTGCGGCGAGTGCAGGCCGACGTGGAACTTGTAGACCTCGTGCTCGTAGTGCCACAGGCTGCGCCACCAGTCGGGGAACAGCCAGGTCCAGCTGCCGCCCTTGCCGTCGGTGGCGGCCCAGTTGCGGAAGTAGCCGCCGGAGCCGTTGGTGGGGGAGAGGATCCAGCCGGTCCAGGAGGCGAGGTAGGTGACGACCGCGACCGGGACGGTGGCCAGGAACGTGATGCCCGTGTCGCGCCTGAGGACCGCCGCGTACGGGTTGTGGGCGCCCGCGACCTTGCGCGAGCCGATGTCCCAGAACAGCGCCATCACGCAGAACGCGGCCAGGATGTACAGGCCGTTCCACTTGGTGCCGATCGCGAGGCCGAGCATCAGGCCCGCGAGCCAGCGCCAGGGGCGCCATCCGAAGCGGGTCGTCTCCGCCGCGTGCACGTCCGGGCGGGCCCGGCCGTCCGAGTCGACGGGCAGCGCGGCCGCGAGTTTCTCGCGTGTCCTGTCCCGGTCGATCACCAGGCAGCCGAACGCGGCCAGCACGAAGAACATCAGTACGCCGTCGAGCAGCGAGGTGCGGCTCATGACGAAGTGCAGGCCGTCCACCGCCATCAGCGCGCCCGCCAGGCAGCCGAGGAAGGCGGAGCGGAACAGGCGGCGGCCGATACGGCACAGCATCAGGACGGAGAGCGTGCCGAGCAGTGCCGTCATGAACCGCCAGCCGAACGGGTTGAACCCGAACATCAGCTCGCCGAGCCCGATGACGTACTTGCCGACCGGCGGATGCACGACGTACGCCGCGTCCGCCGGGATCGTGACGTGACCGTGCGTCTGCAGGATCAGGTCGTTGGCGTTCTTGTCCCAGTTGACCTCGAAGCCGCGGTGGACGAGCGCCCAGGCGTCCTTGGCGTAGTACGTCTCGTCGAATATCACCGACCTCGGGCTGCCCAGGTTCCAGAACCGCATGACGCCCGCCATCAGCGTGATCAGCAGCGGACCGACCCAGGCCGACCAGCGCGTGATCCGGTCGGCGAGCACCGGCGGCACCCCGAGCACCTGCCACAACCGTGTGCTGGGCCGGACATACGGCGGCACCAGGCGCTCGCGGACGTCGCTTCTCGGCTCCGCCGTGTATCCGAAACGGCGCAGCCGCTGCTGCCACGACGGCCGCTGGTCCTGCATGCTCTGGCCTTGCCGGGTGTCCGGGGAGGACGCGGTACTGGTCACCGCGCCATCGTAGGGAACCGTTCTGTGTGAGTCCCGTGCATGGGCGGTAAGGGTTCGGATGCGTTCCCTTCCGACGGCCCCTGGGAGGATGGGGGGCGTGACCGGAACCCTCGTACTCGCAGGCACCCCCATCGGCGACATCGCGGACGCGCCCCCTCGGCTGGCGGAGGAGCTGGCCGGGGCGGATGTCGTGGCCGCCGAGGACACGCGCAGGCTGCGGCGCCTGACGCAGGCGCTGGGCGTGACGCCCAAGGGGCGGGTGGTGTCGTACTTCGAAGGGAACGAGTCGGCCCGTACGCCCGAACTGGTCGAGGAGCTCGTCGGCGGTGCGCGTGTGCTGCTCGTCACCGATGCCGGGATGCCGTCGGTGTCGGACCCCGGGTACCGGCTGGTCGCCGCCGCCGTGGAGAAGGACGTCCGCGTCACCGCCGTGCCCGGCCCGTCCGCCGTGCTCACCGCGCTCGCGCTGTCCGGGCT
The DNA here is from genome assembly GCF_042893105.1 of Streptomyces sp. NPDC001663. Lineage (NCBI taxonomy): Bacteria > Bacillati > Actinomycetota > Actinomycetes > Kitasatosporales > Streptomycetaceae > Streptomyces > Streptomyces sp. NPDC001663. The sequence continues at coordinate 427,500 of NZ_JBIAUR010000007.1, forward strand.
GCCCGTGGACCGGTTCTGCTTCGAGGGGTTCCTGCCGCGCAAGGCGGGGGAGCGGCTGACGCGCCTGAGGGAGGTCGCCGGGGAGCGCCGGACCCTCGTCTACTTCGAGGCCCCGCACCGGCTCGACGACACCCTCGCCGCCATGGCCGAGGTGTTCGGCGCCGACCGGCGGGCCGCCGTCTGCCGGGAGCTGACCAAGACCTACGAGGAGGTCAAGCGGGGCGGGCTCGGTGAGCTGGCCGCCTGGGCCGCCGAGGGTGTGCGCGGTGAGATCACCGTCGTCGTCGAGGGGGCGCCCGAGAAGGGACCCGATGAGCTCGACGCCGCCGAACTGGTACGGCGGGTGCGTGTGCGCGAGGAGGCGGGGGAGCGGCGCAAGGAGGCCATTGCGGCGGTTGCGGCGGAGGCCGGGCTGCCAAAGAGGGAGGTCTTCGACGCGGTTGTGGCCGCGAAGAACGCCGCTTCTGCGGGTGGTTCGTGAGGCTTTCGTGAAGTGGGCCACACCCCCTCTGAGCAGGGCGCATCTCTCCTGAGCATGCGCCCCACGGGGAGGCAAAGGGCTGTCGTGCAAAGCAAAGCGAACAGCCCGCCTGCGGGGGTGGTATGGCAAGGAAAGTCCAAAACGACTCCAACAGTCGACAGGCCTGATGCATTCGCTCCGGCGCAGGCGTCCACTGGTTGAAGGGACGCACCCGTCCCTTTGTCCAGCAGATCAAGAGGAGCTGGCATGAGCGAGATCGCAGGGCAGACCGGGCCCCGTGGCGCGGCGACCGCAGTCGTGCACGAGTCGTATTCCTTCGCCTGCATGCGTTGCGGCAGCGGCTGGGAGCAGTCGTACGAGATAGAGCACCACCACGACGCCGAGGGCCACGAGTTCGTCATGTATGTGGCGGACGGCCAGGTCGTTCCGTCTCCGCTGTCCAGGCCGACCTGCCAGAACTGCGACAGCCACGTCGTACGGATCATGCGGCCGGGGCAGGTCTCGTCGGTGCGCGACGCGGCCCACAGGTCCCAGCACCGGACGCCGGCGCAGGGCGGGCCGGTCGACGCGCCCGAGTCGGGCGCCGAGGTCACCGGGGCCAAGGACGGCCACCACCACTGGCATCTGTCCGATCTGCTGCATCCGTTCCAGCGCAAGGCGAGCTGACAGCTCCCGAATCCGCGGGGCATGCCCCTTTCGTAGGATCGGGGCATGCCTTCGAACGAGCCCGCCAAGAACGCGGCGCCGCCGCTCCCGGAACCCCTCCGGGTGCCCGTCGCCGACTCCCACACCCACCTCGACATGCAGTCCGGCACGGTGCAGGAGGGGCTCGCGAAGGCCGCCTCGGTGGGCGTGACGACGGTCGTGCAGGTCGGCTGTGACGTGAGGGGATCGCAGTGGGCCGCCGAGACGGCGGGACTGTACGACGCCGTCCACGCGACCGTCGCCCTCCACCCCAACGAGGCGCCGCGCATCGTGCACGGCGACCCCGACGGCTGGTCGCGGCAGGGGGCGCGCGAGCCGGGGGGCACGGCGGCGCTCGACGAGGCGCTCGACGAGATCGACCGCCTGGCCGCGCTTGCCCAGGTCAAGGGCGTCGGCGAGACGGGCCTGGACTACTTCCGCACCGGCCCCGAGGGCAAGGAGGCGCAGGAGGCCTCCTTCCGCGCCCACATCGAGATCGCCAAGCGGCACGGCAAGGCCCTGGTCATCCACGACCGCGACGCCCACGCGGACGTGCTGCGCGTGCTGAAGGAGGAGGGCGCCCCCGAGCGCACCGTCTTCCACTGCTACTCCGGGGACGCCGAGATGGCGGAGATCTGCGCCCGCGCCGGATACTTCATGTCCTTCGCCGGCAACGTCACCTTCAAGAACGCCCAGAACCTGCGGGACGCGCTCGCCGTGGCACCTCTGGAACTGGTCCTCGTGGAGACCGACGCGCCCTTCCTGACACCGGCGCCGTACCGCGGACGGCCCAACGCCCCGTATCTCATTCCGGTCACGGTGCGCGCGATGGCCGCCGTGCGCGGCATCGACGAGGACGCGCTGGCGACGGCCCTCGCGGCGAACACGGCCCGCGCCTTCGGCTACTGAGAGTGCGTCGTTCATAAACGACCGATAACGCTCGCCGGGGTCCATCTCGGGCCCGGTCGCGACTGTGCGTAGCCGTGCCGCTTTGGAGAGTGATACGCGCTCCGCTAGGTTCTGGTGGCCCGATCCGGACCCCGTTGGACCCCTCGGCCCCTGGAGCGTGTCGGCGTGAGCAACTCGCAGTACGAGACGTATGAGGCGTACGAGGAGTACGAGCCGTACGGCCCGGCCCACCGGCCACCGGCGTACGACGGCTTCGACGTGCACACCGCGCACACGCTGGCGTACGGCGTGCCCGCGTCGCCCGTGCCGTACGAGGACACGTACCGGCCCGCTTACGAGACCTCCGTGGGGCCCGTGGTGTCCGTGGCCACCGGCGCTTCCGAGACCTCCGAGGTACGCGAACCCGTGCTCCCGCGGCAGGCCGGTAGTGCGGAGGAGGCGGGCGCGGTGGCGCCCGCGGACGGGGCGCGCGCCGGAGCGGGGCGGCGGGGCGCGCGTCGTCGCCGGGCCCGGGCCGCCGAGCGTTCCGACGGTTCCGTGCGCCGGCTGCTGCCGCAGGCGCTGGTCGTGGCGTTCCTCGCGGGCGGCACCACCGCGTTCGTCGCCAAGGACAAGGCGGTCGAGCTGAACGTCGACGGCAAGCCGCGCACCCTGCACACCTTCGCGGACGACGTGACCGAGCTGCTCGCGCAGGAGGGCGTGGAGGTGGGGCGGCACGACGTGGTGGCGCCCGCCCGCGACATGGCGCTCGCCAGCGGCGACGAGGTCGCGGTCCGCTACGGCCGCCCCGTGCGGCTCACGCTCGACGGGCACCCGCGCGAGGTGTGGACGACGGCGCACACCGTGCAGGGGGCGCTCGAACAGCTGGGGGTGCGTGCCGAGGGCGCGTACCTGTCGACCTCGCGCTCGCAGCCCATCGGACGCGCCGGACTCGCGCTCGACGTCCGCACCGAACGCTCGGTGACGGTCATGGCCGACGGCCGCTCGCGCAGGGTCCGCACCAATGCGGCCACCGTGCGCGAGGTCGTCGAGGAGGCCGGCGTCATCCTGCGCGGCGAGGACACCACCTCCGTCCCCCCGGACAGCTTCCCGCGCGACGGCCAGACGGTCACCGTGCTGCGGGTCACCGGCAGCAGGGAGGTCCGTGAGGAGGTGATCCCGTTCGAGGTGGAACGGACGAAGGACGACTCGCTGTTCGAGGGGATGGAGGTGGTCGAGCGGGCCGGACAGGCGGGGCTGCGGCGGGTCACGTTCTCCCTGCGCACCGTCAACGGCGTCAAGCAGAAGCCGCGCCTGACCGACGACGAGGTGGTGCGCGAGCCGCAGAGCGAGATCGTGAAGGTCGGCACCAAGCCGGTGCCGCCGTCCACGCACGACGCCGACGGCCTCAACTGGAAGGGCCTCGCGGCCTGCGAGTCGGGCGGGCGCCCGGGCGCCGTCGACGCGTCCGGCACCTACGGCGGGCTGTACCAGTTCGACACCCGCACCTGGCAGAGCCTCGGCGGCAGCGGCCGCCCGCAGGACGCACCGGCCGCCGAGCAGACGAAGCGCGCGAAGAAGCTCTACGTCCGCCGGGGCACCAGCCCCTGGCCGCACTGCGGGGCCCGGCTGCACAAGTGAGCAGGACGGTGCCGCAGACACCCGATGCATATCGCGGCGCATCCGGCGGAGCACTTCGCGGCGCCCCGTACCCTTGTCGCCGTGAGCAGCAGCCCCGCCCCAGACGCCCTCCTAGGGCCCGCCGACGTCCGTGAACTCGCGGCGGCCCTCGGTGTGCGTCCCACCAAGCAGCGCGGTCAGAACTTCGTGATCGACGCGAACACCGTCCGCCGTATCGTCCGCACCGCCGACGTCCGCCCGGACGACGTGGTGGTCGAGGTCGGCCCGGGGCTCGGCTCTCTCACGCTGGCGCTGCTGGAGGTCGCCGACCGCGTCACCGCCGTCGAGATCGACGACGTGCTCGCGGGGGCGCTGCCCGCCACGATCGCCGCCCGCATGCCCGAGCGCGCCGACCGCTTCGCGCTGGTCCACTCCGACGCGATGCACGTCGCCGAACTGCCGGGCCCGGCCCCGACCGCACTGGTGGCGAACCTGCCGTACAACGTCGCCGTGCCCGTCCTGCTGCACATGCTCGAGACCTTCCCGAGCATCGAGCGCACCCTGGTCATGGTCCAGGCGGAGGTCGCCGACCGCCTCGCTGCCGCGCCCGGTTCGAAGGTGTACGGCGTCCCGTCCGTGAAGGCCAATTGGTACGCCGAGGTCAAGCGGGCCGGCGCCATCGGCCGCACCGTCTTCTGGCCCGCACCGAACGTCGACAGCGGGCTCGTCTCGCTGGTCCGCAGGGCCGAGCCGCTCAAGACGACCGCCTCCAGGCGCGAGGTGTTCGCCGTGGTCGACGCGGCCTTCGCCCAGCGCCGCAAGACGTTGCGGGCCGCGCTCGCCGGGTGGGCCGGGTCGGCGGCCGCCGCGGAGGCCGCCCTGGTAGCCGCCGGGGTGTCACCGCAGGCCCGCGGCGAAGCGCTGACCGTCGAGGAGTTCGCCCGCATCGCCGAGAACAAGGAGCCGGGTCAGCAGTGAGCGTCACCGTCCGCGTCCCCGCCAAGGTCAACGTCCAGCTCGCGGTGGGCGCCGCCCGGCCCGACGGGTTCCACGACCTGGCCAACGTCTTCCTCGCGGTCGGCCTCTACGACGAGGTGACCGTGACGCCGGCCGACGAACTGCGGGTCACCTGCGAGGGTTCGGACGCCGACCAGGTGCCCCTGGACCGTACGAACCTGGCGGTGCGGGCGGCCGTGGCGCTCGCCGAGCGGCGGGGCATCGAGCCCGCCGTGCACATCCACATCACCAAGGACATCCCGGTCGCCGGCGGCATGGCGGGCGGCAGCGCGGACGGCGCTGGTGCGCTGCTGGCCTGCAACACCCTGTGGGGGGCGGGCGCCTCGAGGGCCGAACTCCTCGCCATCTGCGCCGAGTTGGGCAGCGACGTGCCGTTCAGCCTGGTGGGCGGGGCGGCCCTGGGTACCGGACGCGGTGAGCAGCTGCGCACGCTGGAGGTCGGCGGCACCTTCCACTGGGTGTTCGCGATGGCCGGGCGCGGGCTGTCGACGCCGGCCGTGTTCCGGGAGTTCGACCGGCTCGCCGAGGGCCTCGACGTCCCCGAGCCGGTCGCCTCCGAGAAACTCCTCGACGCCCTCGCGACGGGCGACCCGGACGCGCTCGCCGCCGCCGTCTCCAACGACCTGCAGCCCGCCGCCCTTTCGCTCTTCCCGGAGCTCGCGGACACCCTCGCCGCGGGCCGTGACGTCGGCGCCCTGGCCGCGCTGGTCTCCGGTTCGGGCCCGACAACCGCTTTCCTCGCCCGGGACGCCGAGTCGGCGGCCAAGGTGGCCGAGGCGCTGCGGACTTCGGGTACCTGCCGGACGGTGCGCACGGCACTGGGCCCGGCGCCGGGCGCGACGGTGATCGGCGGCTAGAAAGAGCCCCCCGGTCAACTCGCCCATGGCGGGGGCCACTTGACCCACAAGTGGTGCCCGCCTCCTCCTGGCGTCCGCCTGACCTGCATGAATGTGCGGTCGAGGTGTTACCTACGCCACAGTAATTTAATGTTCAGCAATCACCCTGTTGGTGTTTTTCATCCCCGATGTCCCAGAGAAACGGCTGTCATTATCAGCCGACCCCGGCCTCGTTACCGGTGGTACTCCCGAGAGGAATCTCCCATGGGACACATGAATCACTTCAGTGCCGGATGGGTCACCCCCGTCCTGTCCTATGCGATGGCCTGCGTCGGTTCGGCGCTCGGACTGCGCTGCACCGTCAGGGCGTTGGAGGCGGACGGCACCTCCAAACGGAACTGGCTGGTCCTCGCCTCCGTCGCCATCGGCTCCGGCATCTGGACCATGCACTTCATCGCGATGCTGGGCTTCGGCGTCGAGGGCACCCCGATCCGCTACGACGTCCCGCTCACCGTGCTCAGCCTGCTGATGTCCATCGGCGTGGTCGCGGCCGGCGTCTTCACCGCCGGGTACGGGCGTTCGCGCGTGATGTCGGTCGTGTTCGGCGGACTCGGCACCGGCGTCGGTGTGGCTGCCATGCACTACACCGGCATGGCCGCGCTCAATCTCCACGGCCAGGTCGACTACGACCCTGCGCTCGTGATCGCATCCGTGGCGATCGCGGTCGTCGCCGCGACCGCCGCGTTGGCGCTGACGCTGGTCGTTCGGGGACCTGTGCTCGCCGGTCTTGCCGCGCTGGTCATGGGGCTCGCGGTGAGCAGCATGCACTACACCGCGATGTATGCCGTGAGTATCGATCTGGCCCCGAGCAGTGCGGGGTTGCCCGGGGCTACGCCGACCGAGTTCATCTTTCCGCTGGCCGTGGTGCTGGGTTCGTTCCTCTTCCTGGCCTCGGCGTACGTTGCGCTGTCGCCGACCGGGAAGCGTCATGAGAACTCTGCTGCCGCGGAGCTGCTGCGTGAGGTCGAGCTCACTACGGCGTAGGTGGTGCCGCGGTCGGCTGATAGCCGTCTGCGGGTTGTGCGTGGCTGGTCGCGCCCACGCGGCGGTAGCCGCAAATTCCATACCGCCCCGCGCCCCTTGGGGCGTTGCAGTCTCCCTTTGAACGAGGTCCCCCCATGCGTCTTCTCCGCGCGTCCGGCCGGCTGCGTCCCAGATCGGTCAGAGCGAAGATCGTCTCCCTGCTCATGCTGCCCATCGTGTCCCTCATGGCACTGTGGGGCTTCGCCGCCGTGACCACCGCGTCCAGCATCGGCGACACCGAGCGGGCCAAGGACGTCAACTCCGAACTCCTCGCCCCCGTCGGCGACTTCGTCACCGCCATGCAGGCCGAGCGGGCCGCCGCCCTGCGTCACTCCGCCGCGCCGGCCGCCTATGAAGCGGCGGGCAAGGCCACCGACAAGGCCGCCACCGCCCTGCTCGACGGCATCAACTCCTCCAGCTCCGACGCCGAACTCCTCAACGCGAGCCTGCCGGCGCGCATCGACCGCCTGAAAGAGGACGCCGGCCGGCTGGCGAAGCTGCGCCTGGAGGCGACCGCGAAGGGCGCGTCGCCCTCGACGACGTACACGGACTACTCCGCGGTCATCGAGCACGGCTTCCTCGTCACCGGCGCGCTCACCGGGGACCGCAGCACCGGCGCCGCCTCCGAGGCGCGTGTGGTGCTCGAACTCGCCCGCGCGCGTGAGGCCGTGGCCCAGGAGCAGGCGTTGCTCGGCGCGGCGAAGGTGCGCGGCATCCTGACGCAGGCTCAGTACGCGCAGTTCGTCGGCGCCGTGGCCACCCGGCGAGAGCTGCTCCAGCCGGCGGTCGCCGATCTGAAGGCCGCGCACCGGGCGGCGTACCAGAAGGTCCTCGGCGGCGACGGATACGCGCAGCTGCAGGCAGTGGAGAACCGAGTGCAGAGCGCCGGGCCGGGAGCCACGGCGGTGTCGGCCGGGTTCCTCAAGGGCTGGGACTCGGCGGCGTCCGGGGTCCTGAAGGGTCTTACGGCGGCCGAGACGAAGGCCGGTACGGGGGCCACGGCGAAGGCGGACCCGTTCGGCTGGGACACGCTCGGTGCGTCCGGTGTCGCGGTGGTCCTGGGTCTCGTCGGCGTGCTGCTGTCGCTGCTGGTCTCGGTCCTGGTCGGCCGTGGCCTCATCGTCGAACTCCTCGACCTGCGCAACGACGCCCTCGAGGTGGCCGGGCGCAGGCTCCCGCAGGCCATGCGCAAGCTGCACGCCGGGCAGGGCGTCGACATCGACGCCGAGGCCCCCATGCGCCGCCTGGTCGGTGACGAACTCGCCCAGGTGGGAACGGCGTTGACAGCCGTGCAGCGGGCCGCGCTGAAGGCCGCCTCCGAGCGGGCCGAGCTGCTCAGCGGCATCTCCGGGGTATACGTCAGCCTCGCGCGCCGCAGTCAGGTGCTGCTGCACCGCCAGCTGGACCTGCTGGAGGGCCTGGAGCGGCGCCGGCAGGACCCGGCGGAACTCCAGGACCTGTACCGCGTCGACTACTTGGCGACCCGTATGCGCCGCCACTCCGAGAGCCTGCTGATCCTCTCCGGCATCGCACCCGGCCGCGGCTGGCGGGACCCGATCCCGCTGGCGGACGTGCTGCGGGCGGCGGTCGCCGAGATCGAGAACTCGCCCCGGGTGCAGATCTGGGCCGTGCCGAAGGTGTCCGTGGTCGGCGGTTCGGTCGCCGACGTGATCCACCTCCTCGCCGAACTGGTCGAGAACGCGGCCGCGTTCTCCCCGCCGAGCACCAAGGTGCAGCTGCGGGCGGCCAGGATGCGCGACGGCGTGCTCATCGAGGTCGAGGACAGCGGCTTCGGCATGAACGAGGAGGCCCTCGCCGAGGCCAACCGCAAGATCCAGTCCGACCGGGTCGACCTCCTCGACGCCAAGCAGATCGGCCTGTTCGTGGTGAACCGGCTGCGCGAGCGGCAGGGCCTGCGGGTGGAGGTGCGGTCCTCGCCGGGCGGCGGTGTGACCGCGGCCGTGTTCATCCCGGAGAACCTGACGCGCGACGACATGCCGGTCGGCGAAACCGCGGCCGGCGGGCGGGGGTTGGCGCCCGCGGCGGCACTGATTCCGCACCAGCGGTTCAACGGGGCGGGTGCGTGACAGCGTTGGTGATCTTCACCTGATTTCCACCCGAAAGTACTGCAGGCGCAGTACTGGTGGGGCGAGTGAGGCGGATAGGGTCATTGACATTTCAAGTGCCTGGTGTGGCACCTGTACGTCTCTGCACAGCCGAAGGGTCCCCCCTGTGTCCGAATCCCCCACTCCCCCCACCCACCGTCGCAAGCGCTCTCTGTCCCGTCGCGGCGCGATCGGGGCCGCCGCGGCGGTGGCCGGCGCAGCTGCCGTGACCCCGGCGGTCTTCGCGGCCACCGGCTCCGGTGACTCCACCGGCTCCGCCGCCGCCGGCAGCTCCGGCACCAAGCCGGAGAAGTTCCCCGCCACCCGGACCGAGGCCGCCACCGGCACCGGCGAGGCCAACACCGCCTTCGCCGCCTCCTACGTCGGTCTGCGCTGGTCCGGCGCGAAGGAGGGCGCCGTCATCCGGCTCGCGGACGGCGACTGGCAGACCCTGGCGAGCGGCTGCGCGGCCGTCGAGGACGGCGGCACGGCCCTGGTCGCCGCCCAGAGCGCCACCGCGTACGAGGTGAAGGCCCCGAGTGACATCAACGGTGTGCGCTCGCTGGCGATCGACACCACCAGCGGCCCCGCCCGCACCTTCAAGGTGCCGAGCGAGCCCACACGCGTGCGTGGCGTGGGCTACCTCTCGCGCCCGGCCTGGGGCGCCGACGAGTCCAAGCGTTACAAGGACGGCAAGGTCAACTCGCCCGAGACGTACTACCCGTTGCAGATCATCACGGTCCACCACACCGCGACGCCGAACGACGATCCCGACCCGGCCGCGACGGTGCGCGCGATCTACGAGTACCACGCGATCACCAACGACTGGGGCGACATCGGCTACCACTTCCTCATCGACGAGGCGGGCACCGTCTACGAGGGCCGTTACTCCGGCGACGACGGCATCCCGGCCTTCAACACGGACGGCGACCTCGTCACCGGCTTCCACTCCGTGGGCTACAACTCGGGTGCTCTCGGGATCGCCCTGATCGGCACACTCCAGGAGAAGGGCCCCACGGACGCGGCCAAGGCGTCCCTGATCCGGCTGATCAAGGTGATCTCCCGCTTCAAGGGCCTGGACCCGCAGGCGCAGGTGACGTACGTCAACCCCGTCAACGGCGTGCAGAAGGACACGCACACGGTCGGCGGCCACCGCGACTACTTCGCCACCGAGTGCCCCGGCCAGGTCATGTACGACCTCCTGACCGAGGTCCGCGCGGCCGCGGCCCGCTGATCGGCGGGTGATCTACGGCTGACCTGCGAGGGGATCGGTCGACCACCGGCGCGCATTAGGCTGGGAGGCTGATCGATCCCCCGGGCAGGAGAAAAATGGCCGTCAATCTGGTCAATGTCGAGAACGTCAGCAAGGTGTACGGCACTCGTGCCCTCCTCGACGGCGTCTCCCTCGGCGTCTCCGAAGGCGACCGGATCGGGGTCGTCGGGCGCAACGGCGACGGCAAGACGACGCTGATCCGCATGCTGGCCAAGCTGGAGGAGGCCGACACCGGGCGCGTCACCCACTCCGGCGGGCTGCGCCTCGGCGTGCTCACCCAGCACGACTCCCTCGACCCGGAGGCCACCGTCCGGCACGAGGTCATCCGGGACCTGGCCGACCACGAGTGGGCGGGCAACTCCAAGATCCGGGACGTACTGACGGGGTTGTTCGGCGGGCTCGACCTGCCCGGCTTCCCGCAGGGCCTCGACACCGTCATCGGCCCGCTCTCCGGCGGCGAGCGCCGCCGTATCGCCCTGGCCAAGCTGCTCATCGACGAACAGGACCTGATCGTCCTCGACGAGCCGACCAACCACCTCGACGTCGAGGGCATCGCCTGGCTCGCCCGGCATCTGCGCGAGCGCCGCTCAGCGCTCGTCTGCGTCACGCACGACCGCTGGTTCCTCGACCAGGTGTGCACGCGCATGTGGGATGTGCAGAAGGGCGACGTCTACGAGTACGAGGGCGGCTACTCCGACTACGTCTTCGCCCGTGCCGAGCGCGAGCGCATCGCCGCCACCGAGGAGGTCAAGCGGCAGAACCTCGTCCGCAAGGAGCTCGCCTGGCTGCGCCGCGGCGCCCCGGCCCGTACGTCGAAGCCGCGCTTCCGCGTCGAGGCCGCCAACGAGCTCATCAAGGACGTGCCGCCGCCCCGGGACACCTCCGAGCTGATGAAGTTCGCGTCCTCCCGGCTGGGCAAGACGGTGTTCGACCTGGAGGACGTGACCGTCCAGGCCGGTCCCAAGGTCCTTCTCAAGCACGTCACCTGGCAGCTCGGCCCCGGCGACCGCATCGGCCTGGTCGGCGTCAACGGCGCCGGCAAGACCTCGCTGCTGCGGGCGATGGCGGAGGCGGCCCGCACCGAGGGCGAGAAGCAGCCCGTCGGCGGGCGCGTCACCGTCGGCAGGACCGTCAAGCTCGCCTACCTCTCCCAGGAGGTCGCCGAGCTCAACCCCAACACCCGGGTCCTGGAAGCCGTGCAGCAGGTGCGCGAGCGCGTCGACCTCGGCAAGGGGCGGGAGATGACCGCCGGGCAGCTGTGCGAGACGTTCGGCTTCAACAAGGAGAAGCAGTGGACGCCGGTCGGGGACCTGTCCGGTGGTGAGCGGCGGCGACTGCAGCTGCTGCGCCTGCTCATGGACGAGCCCAACGTCCTCTTCCTCGACGAGCCCACCAACGACCTCGACATCGAGACCCTGACCCAGCTGGAGGACGTCCTCGACGGCTGGCCCGGCTCGATGATCGTCATCTCCCACGACCGGTTCTTCGTCGAGCGGACCACGGACCGGGTGTTCGCACTGCTCGGCGACGCCACCCTGCGGATGCTGCCGCGCGGCATCGACGAGTACCTGGAGCGGCGCCGGCGGATGGAGGAGGCGGTCGCCGCTGCGGCGCCGGTCGCGGTGAAGGCCGTCCCCGAGAAGAGCGCCGCCGACCAGCGCGCCGCCAAGAAGGAACTCCAGAAGATCGAGCGGCAGCTCGACAAGGTCTCCGAGCGGGAGTCCAAGCTCCACACCCAAATCGCGGACAACGCAACCGACTTCGCGAAAGTGGCCGAACTCGACGCGGAATTGAGGAACTTGACCGCCGAGCGCGAGGAACTGGAAATGCGTTGGCTGGAGCTTGCCGAGGACGCGTGAAGGGTGCGTGAAGGCGCATAACGACGGCATCACGGGCCGGTCCTCCCTTGGGAACAGGGGATGAACCGGCCCGGTGCGTTGTCGGTCCCGAGTGATAGAAAGGGCCGCCTGAGAACTTTCTGAGTACGACTCTGGGTCCATCACGTACCTCAGGGCGTGGCTAAAAATCAGTGAACGAGGGGGAGACGCGCTGATGACTCAGCCGCCCAACCAGCCGCCGCAACCGCCGCAGCAGCCACCGGGAGGCTTCGGCGCTCCGCAGACCCCGCCGCCGCCCCAGGGCCCGCCGCAGACCCCGCCGTCCGGTGCCCCCCAGCCCGGCTACGGCTACCCGCAGGCACCGCAGGCCCCCCAGCAGCCGGGGCCGTACGGCCAGCCGTCCGGCCCGTACGCGCAGCCCGGCCCCTACGGTCAGCCGGCCCCCGGCCCCTACGGTCAGCCCGGACCTTACGGCCAGCCCCAGCAGCCGGGCCCCTACGGACAGCAGCCCGGTTACGGCTACCCGCAGCCCCAGTACCCCGGCGGGCCCGGCACCCCGCCGCCCGGCTCCGGCTCCGGCAACCCCTTCAAGGGCAAGCCCGCGCTGGTGATCGGCGCGGTGGTCGTCACGCTGGCCGTCATCGGCGGCATCGTCTTCGCCGTGACCAGCGGGGGCGACGACAAGGACAAGAAGCCGGTCGCCGGCAAGAGCGACGACCCGAAGGCGTCCCAGTCCGCCCCGGTCAACCCCGGTGACGGCAGCGGCGACGGCGGCGCGGACCCCGAGAACCTCAACGAGGGCCGCCAGGCCGGCGAGGCGAAGGTCCTCTGGTACAAGGAGGCGCCCGACGCGCCCGGTTCCGGCGCCGACGCCCCCGGCATGTGGATCACCGACAAGACGGCGGTGAAGGCGGCGTACAAGCAGGTCTTCGCCTTCAACGTGGGCGACGGAAAGCCCACTTGGGACCCGATCACCTTCCCGCAGAAGGTCTGCGCGGTCACCCCGCAGAAGTCCGCCGACGACAAGGTCGTCGTGGCGTACGAGAGCGGCAGCAGCGACCGCGCCAAGTGCAACAAGCTCCAGCAACTCGACCTGAACACCGGCGAGAAGGGCTGGAGCGGCACGCTCGCCGACGGCGCGCTGTTCGACAGCACCATCACCATCGACCTGTCCATCACGGGCAAGACACTGATGGTGGGCCGCTCGCAGTCCGGGGTGGCGTACAACGTCGAGACCGGCAAGAAGCTCTTCGACAAGAAGAAGTACGGCGACTCGTGCTTCCCGACCGCGTTCGCGGGCGGCAGCAAGCTGATCGCCGTCGCCTCCTGCGACGCCACCGGGTCGAACGAGCACGACGAGGTCCAGGAGCTGGACCCGACGACCGGCAAGGCCAAGTGGACCCAGAAGTTCGACAAGGGCTGGACGGTCGCGCGGACGTACTCGGTCGACCCGCTCGTCGTCTACAGCACCAACCAGGACAAGAAGGCGTGGAACATCTCCACGTTCAACGCCAATGGCACCTTCCGCTCGCAGGTCGACTTCGACGAGAACTTCGCCCCCGAGTGCGGCTGGGCGATCATCGACCGTGAGCTGCAGGGCTGCCAGGGCGTCGCCGCCGACTCCACCACGCTGTACCTGCCGACCGAGGCGACCAGCGGGCCGAACGAGGTCGTCGCGATCAACCTCGCCAACGGCAAGGAGAAGTGGCGCGTCAAGTCCCCGGCGGACGAGTCGATGATGCCGATCAGGATCGAGGGCGGCAAGCTCGTCGCGTACGTCGAGCCGGGGTACGACTCGGGCGGCCAGGTCGTGTCGATCCCGATCAGCGGCTCGAGCCACAAGCCGGTGAAGCTGCTGCAGAACCCGCAGAGCACCGCGGACATCGAGGACGGCTTCTACTCCAAGGCCTTCGACTGGGTCGATGGACGCTTCTACCTCTCGACCACCCGGCTGACCGGCAATGACGACGCGAAGGAGAAGTTGATGCTCGCCTACGGCAAGTGACTCTTCCCTCCCCTCTGCCGTCCCCGCCGCTCGCTCTCGAGGTACTCACGTCATGACCCAGCCACCGCCCCCACCGCCCAACCAGCCCCCGCAGCAGGGCGGTTTCGGCCCGCCGCAGGACCAGCCGCCGCAGCAGCCCGGCTTCGGCGCCCCGCAGCAGCCGGGCTACGGCTACCCGCAGGCGCCGGGGGCCCCGCAGACCCCGCCTCCGCCGCCCCCGCAGCAGCCCGGGTACGGCTACCCCCAGGCCCCGCCGCAGGGCCAGCCGCCCCAGGCGCCGCCGACCCCGCCGGGCTACGGCTACCCCGGGCAGCAGCCCAACCCGTACGGCCAGCAGCCGCCCAACCCCTATGGCCAGCAGCCCGGTTACGGCTACCAGCAGCCGACCGTGCCGCTGCAGCCGCAGGCCGGGCAGCCGGCCGGCGGGCGGAAGATGAACGCACAGCTCGTCATCATCGTCGCGGCGGTCGTTGCGATTGCGCTGATCGTCGGCGGCGGCATCTGGTACGCCTCCTCCGGCAAGGGCGACGACAAGAAGGACCCGGAGCTGAGCTCCGCCGGCCCCACGGGCGGCGGGGACGACAAGAGCGACACCGGCGGCACCTCGAGCAAGGGCGAGGAGAAGGTGCCCGCCAACACCAGCTCCGAGGTGCTGTTCCAGGTCCCGGAGCCCAAGGTCGACGACAGCACCGTGGTGTCCGGTTCGTGGCTGACCGACAAGGCGTACGTCAAGAGCGGCGTGGCCGAGATCAACGGCTACGACCCCGACAAGGGCACCAAGCTGTGGACGATCAAGCTGCCCGGCCCGGTGTGCGAGGCCAGTGACCACACCACCGCGGACAACAGGACGGCCATCGTCTTCCAGCCCAAGATGCCGCCGAAGAACAGCTCGGCGGGGTGCAGCCAGGTCGCGGCGATCGACCTGGACGCGGGCAAGAAGCTGTGGACCAAGACCGTCAACTCCGGTGACCGGCCGATCGGCCTGGACAACGTGACGGTCAGCGGGGACACCGTCGCGGTGGGCAGCACCAGCGGCGGCGCCGCCTGGGACATCACCTCCGGCAAGTCTCTGTGGGCGCCGAAGCCGACGGACACCTGCTACGACGCCGGGTACGGCGGCGGCGAGAAGCTGGTCGCGGTGCGCAAGTGCGGCTCGTACGACCAGCGGCAGCTGCACATCCAGACCATCGACCCGAAGACCGGGAAGGTGATCTCCGAGTACAAGATGACCTCGGGCATCGAGTACGCCTCCGTGGTGTCGACGAACCCGCTGGTGGTGGCCGCCGACGTCGGCGACAGCGCGGGCGACGGCAGCGGCATCTCGGACTTCTTCTCCATCGACAACAAGACCGGCAAGCTGATCACCCGTATCTCGGCGCCGGGCGACCAGTACGCGGCCCGCTGCGACGGCATCACCCGGATCGAGGCGTGCAACGGCCTCGCGGTCGGCAACGGCAAGCTCTACATCCCGACCGAGGAGCACGACGGCACGGGTCAGTACAGCCGGACCAACGAGATCGTCGCGTTCGACCTGGCCACGGGCAAGCAGACCGGCCAGCGCGCCGACGCGGGCGACGGCTACACGATCACCCCGCTGCGCATGGACGGCGGCAACGTGCTCGCCTACAAGCGTCCGCCGTACGACAAGGGTGGCCAGATCGTCACCATCGACGGCGGCTCCTTCAAGGAGACCAAGCTGCTGGAGAACCCGGCGACGGAGTCGGTCCGCGACGCCGAGTCGAGCATGTCGCCGGACTACTCCGAGATCCTCTACTCGCAGGGCCACCTGTACATGTCCGGGGTCTACGCCGACAAGTCGTCGTCGAGTTCCTCGGACAAGGAGTATCTGGCGCTCGCTTTCGGCACCAGCGGCTGAACCACTCGTCCGCGTCGACGGCCCCGTCCCTGCTCAGGGGCGGGGCCGTGCGCGTACCGCCCATCACCCTCGAATGCCAGAAATTCCGTCGATCCGGGGCAGTTCTCACCAGTAGGGGGAGCGCAACGTCGAACAAGCGTGTAGCTTCCGGGGGCATGAAGAGCGGGGGAGCCGGGAGGGGGCTTCTGTCCGCGCGGACCAGTGGGCACCCATGGTGGGGCACCCATAGCGGGGCATCCATAGGGATCCATTGGGGGGACTGGGGGGTTGGTCGTGGGAGTGCGGCTCATGGTGGTCGACGACCACCGACTGCTCGCCGAGGCACTGGCCTCGGCGTTGAAGCTGCGGGGGCACCGGGTGCTCGCCGCGGCGGCGCCTGCCGCGGGCGCGGCGGAGCTGGTGATCACCCGTGCGCCGGAGGTGTGCCTGCTGGGCACGGCGACACCGGCGGAGCCGGGCATTTTCGACCCGGTGGTGAAGATCAAACGGGAGCGTCCGCAGGTGGCGGTCCTGGTACTGGGCCCGGTACCCAGCCCGCGCGGCATAGCGGCGGCCTTCGCCGCGGGCGCCTCGGGCTACGTACGCCATGACGAGCGCATAGAGGGCGTGGAGCGGGCGATCATGAAGGCGAGGGCGGGCGAGGCGGCGGTCGCGCCGCAGCTCCTCCAGGGTGCCTTCAGCGAGCTCCTGAACCCCGCCGCCCAGCCGGACGACGAGGGGCAGCGCCTGCTCCAGATGCTCACCCCGAGGGAGGTCGAGGTCCTGGTCAGGGTCGCCGACGGCGAGGACACCCGCCTGATCGCGGCCGGCATGGGCATCGCCCCGTCCACGGCCCGCACCCACGTCCAACGGGTCCTGATGAAGCTGGGCGTGGGCTCCCGCCTGGAGGCGGCGGCCCTGGCGGCACGGACGGGCCTGCTGGACAGAGCGGGCCCGGTTCCGCACTCGCCGCCTCCGGAGACGGGAGTGGGGCCGGAGGCCTCCTAGGGCCTGTCCGCCTCGTCTGCCTCCACTGCCTCCGGGAGCGGAGGGGGCGTGGGGCGCAGTTTCAGCCACACCAGGAAGAACACGCCGAGGATCAGCATCCCGATCCCGGTCCACAGGTTGATGTTGACGCCCTGCGCCTTGTCGATCGCTGCCTGGTCGTCGGTGATCCCGACGATCGTGAGCATGACGCCGTACAGCACGAACAGGGCGCCGATGATCCGCCGCAGGTCGAAGATGCGGGCGGCGGTCGCGGACTTGCCCTCCAGCTCGGTGACCTCGCGCTGGACGTCCTTCTCGGAGTAACCGGAGAACCCGGACTGATCGGACATGGTCTCTCCCTCTTGTCGGAAGGCGTCTCAGAACGAGAACGGGATGTAGCAGGCGGCGGCCAGGACGACGGCACCCCAGCCCAGCAGGGCCGGCTTGCGGTACCAGGCGTCGTCACCGGCCGCGGGCGGCTCGGCCATGCCGGGCGACCGGGTGCCGTAGACCAGGCCCTCCAGTTCCTCGGCCGGCTTCGGACGGGTGAACAGCGACACGACGACCATCACCACCGCGCCGGCGACGAAGCCGGCGATCGCGGAGACGAAGTTGGCTCCCTGGTCGGTGGGGATGGAGATGATGTCCCGCTTGTAGAAGACGAAGTAGTTCACCATCGCCGTCACGGTGCCCGCGAGCAGCCCCCAGAAGCCGGACTTCGCGGACGCCCGCTTCCAGAACATGCCGACGATGAAGACGACGAACATCGGCACGTTGAAGAAGGAGAACAGCGTCTGCAGGTAGCTCATGATGTTCGAGAAGGACGAGGCGAGGAACGCCGTTCCCACCGACGCGCAGACACCGATCACCGTGATCAGGCGGCCGAAGCGCACGTAGTACTCGTCCTCGCGGCCCCTGACCACGTACCGCGCCCAGATGTCGTTGGTGAACACCGTGTTGAAGGACGACACATTGGCCGCCATGCCCGCCATGAACGCCGCCAGCAGCCCGGTCACGGCGATGCCGAGCACGCCGTTGGGCAGCAGCTGTGACATCAGGTACGGGATGGCGTCGTTGTACTGCAGATCCGAGCCGGAGGTACCGATCTTCGGGACCAGCACCGCGGCCACCAGGCCCGGGATCATCACCAGGAAGACGATGAAGATCTTCGGGTATGCGGCGATCAGGGGCGTACGCTGGGCCGCGCTGAGGTTCTTGGCCGACAGCGCGCGCTGCACCTCGGCGAAGTTCGTCGTCCAGTAGCCGAAGGACAACACGAAGCCCAGGCCCAGGACGATCGTCAGCCAGTTGGCGCCGAGCGGGTTGGCGCTGCCGATGCCGGTGCCGCCCCACGCGGTGGTGAAGTCCGCGCCGTGCGTCTTGGTGAGGGAGTCGGTCAGGCCGTCCCAGCCGCCGACCCTCTTCAGGCCCAGCACGCAGAGCGGGATGAGGGCCGCGAGGATCACGAAGAACTGCAGCACCTCGTTGTAGATCGCCGACGACAGACCGCCCAGCGTGATGTACGCCAGCACGAACGCCCCGGCGACCACGATCGCCACCCACTGCGGCCAGCCCAGCAGCGCCTCGACGACGATCGCGAGGGCGTAGAGGTTCACGCCCGCGATCAGGATGGCCGCGAAGGCGAACAGGGCCGAACTCAGCAGGTGTGCCCACTTGTCGAAGCGCAGCAGCAGCATCTCGGGGACCGAGCGGACCTTGCTTCCGTAGTAGAAGGGCATCATCACCAGGCCCAGGAAGACCATGGCCGGGATGGCGCCGATCCAGTACCAGTGCACGGTGTACGCGCCGTACTGCGCACTGTTGGCGGCCATGCCCAGGATCTCGGTGGCGGCCAGATTGGCCGAGATGAACGCGAGACCGGTGATCCAGGCGGGCAGGGAGCGCCCGGAGAGGAAGAAGTCGAGGCTGGTCTTGACCGATCTGCGCGCGGCGAAGCCGATGCCCAGGACGACGGCGAAGTAGATGCCGAGGATCGTGTAGTCGAGCCCGTTCGTGGGGAGCCGGAGCTCTGCAGCCAGATAGGTGGGGTTCTGCATGCACGTATCTATGCCCCTCACACGAAACATACGCCTGCTCACACCGCGCGACTTCTCCGGTTGCGGGCCCTCACCCATTGACGTCGCTGTTGCCTTGTGGTTTGTTATGTTTAGTTATGTTGAGGGTTGCGTGTGTAAGGAGCAGAGGCGTGAAGAAGACCTCGACCTCGTTGGCCGACGGTCGCGAGCTCATCTATTACGACCTGCGCGACGACACCGTGCGGGACGCGGTGGACAGGCGTCCGCTGGAGCGCACCGTCACGACCTCCGAGATCCGCCGCGACCCGCTGCTCGGCGACGCGATCGCCGTCGCCTCGCACCGCCAGGGCCGCACCTACCACCCGCCGGCCGACGAGTGCCCCCTGTGCCCCTCGCAGGGCGACCGCCTGAGCGAGATCCCGGACTCGTCGTACGACGTCGTGGTCTTCGAGAACCGCTTCCCCTCGCTGGCCGGCGACTCGGGCCGCTGCGAGGTCGTCTGCTTCACCTCCGACCACAACGCCTCCTTCGCCGACCTGAGCGAGGAGCAGGCGGCCCTGGTCCTGGAGGCCTGGACGGACCGTACGTCGGAGCTGTCGCATCTGCCCTCCGTGGAGCAGGTGTTCTGCTTCGAGAACCGCGGCGCGGAGATCGGCGTGACGCTCGGCCATCCGCACGGCCAGATCTACGCGTACCCGTTCACGACCCCGCGCACCGCGCTGATGCTGCGCTCGCTCGCGGCCCACAAGGAGGCGACGGGCGGTGAGAACCTCTTCGACACCGTCGTGGCGAGCGAACTCGCCGGCCAGCGGGTCGTCCTCGAGGGTGAACACTGGGTGGCGTTCGTGCCGTACGCCGCGCACTGGCCGTACGAGGTCCACCTGTACCCGAAGCGCCGGGTGCCGGACCTGCTCGCGCTGGATGAAGGCGCGCGCACAGAGTTCCCCAAGGTCTATCTGGAACTCTTGAGGCGCTTCGACCGGATCTTCGGCGAAGGTGAACCGCCCACGCCCTACATCTCGGCCTGGCACCAGGCCCCGTTCGGCGCGCTGGAGGAGTTCGAGGGCGTCAACCGCGACGACTTCGCGCTCCACCTCGAGCTTTTCACCATCCGCCGAACCTCCGGCAAGCTGAAGTTCCTCGCGGGTTCCGAGTCCGGCATGAGCGTGTTCATCAACGACGTGCCGCCGGAGCGCGCGGCCGAGCGACTGCGAGAGGTAGCGAGTTGATGAGCGGTAAGTACCTGGTCACCGGTGGCGCGGGCTATGTCGGCAGCGTGGTCGCCCAGCATCTGCTGGAGGCGGGCCACGAGGTCGTCGTGCTCGACAATCTCTCCACGGGCTTCCGGGAGGGCGTCCCGGCCGGTGCGACCTTCATCGAGGGCGACATCCGCGACGCCGCCAAGTGGCTGGACTCCTCCTTCGGGGCGGTCCTGCACTTCGCCGCGTTCTCGCAGGTCGGCGAGTCGGTCGTGAAGCCCGAGAAGTACTGGGACAACAACGTCGCCGGCACCATGGCCCTGCTCGGCGCGATGCGCGAGGCCGGCGTCCGCAAGCTCGTCTTCTCCTCCACGGCCGCCACGTACGGCGAGCCGAAGGAGGTCCCGATCGTGGAGTCGGCGCCCACCTCGCCGACCAACCCGTACGGCGCCTCGAAGCTGGCCGTGGACCACATGATCAGCGGTGAGGCGGCGGCGCACGGCCTGGGCGCGGTCTCGCTGCGCTACTTCAACGTGGCGGGCGCGTACGGCGCCCAGGGCGAGCGCCACGACCCCGAGTCGCACCTCATCCCGCTGGTGCTGCAGGTCGCGCAGGGCAGGCGGGACGCGATCTCGGTCTTCGGCGACGACTACCCGACGCCGGACGGCACGTGCATCCGCGACTACATCCACGTCGCGGACCTCGCCGACGCCCACCTGCTCGCGCTGAAGGCCGCCACCTCCGGCGAGCACCTCATCTGCAACCTGGGCAACGGCGAGGGCTTCTCGGTCCGCCAGGTCATCGAGACGGTCCGGCAGGTCACCGGCCACCCGATCCCGGAGGTCGTGGCCCCGCGCCGCGGCGGTGACCCGGCGGTCCTGGTGGCGTCGGCGGCCACCGCCCGGGAGAAGCTGGGCTGGAACCCGTCCCGCGCGGACCTCGCGGGGATCGTCGCGGACGCGTGGGAGTTCGCGCAGAAGATCGCAAGGGAGCAGTAGTGCGGGCACAGCAGGTGCGGGACGGTTTCGTGGAGCTCTACGGAACCGCACCCGAGGGTGTCTGGTCGGCGCCGGGCCGCGTCAACCTCATCGGTGAGCACACCGACTACAACGACGGCTTCGTGATGCCCTTCGCGCTGCCGCACACGGCGGTGGCAGCGGTCTCGCGCCGCGAGGACGGCGTGCTGCGCCTGCACTCGGCGGACGTCGAGGGCGGCGTCGTGGAACTCCGACTGGACGCTCTGGAGCCCGAGTCGGACCGCAGCTGGACGGCATACCCGGCGGGCGTCGTCTGGGCCCTGCGCGAGGCCGGCCACGCGGTGACCGGCGCGGACGTCCACCTGTCGTCGACGGTCCCGGCGGGCGCGGGCCTGTCGTCCTCGGCGGCCCTGGAGGTCGTCATCGCGCTCGCCCTGAACGACCTCTACGAACTCGGCCTGCAGCGCTGGCAGTTGGCCCGCCTGTGCCAGCGCGCCGAGAACGTCTACGTCGGCGCCCCCACCGGCATCATGGACCAGACGGCGTCGGCGTGCTGCGAGGAGGGCCACGCCCTGTTCCTCGACACCCGCGACCTGTCCCAGAAGCAGATCCCCTTCGACCTGTCCGCGGAGGGCATGCGCCTGCTGGTGGTGGACACCCGGGTCAAGCACTCCCACAGCGAGGGCGAGTACGGCAAGCGCCGGGCGGGCTGCGAGCGGGGCGCGGCACTGCTGGGCGTGGACGCGCTCAGGGATGTCGCCTACGAGGATCTGGAAGCGGCCCTCGCCCGGTTGCGCGACGACGAGGAGGCGGTCCGCCTGGTCCGCCACGTCGTCACTGAGGACGAGCGCGTGGAGAAGGTCGTCTCCCTCCTGGAGTCGGGCGACACCCGCGCGATCGGCCCGGTCCTGGTGGCGGGCCACGCCTCGCTGCGGGACGACTTCCGGATCTCCTGCCCCGAACTCGACCTGGTGGTCGACACGGCCCTGGCCTCCGGCGCCCTGGGCGCCCGCATGACAGGCGGCGGCTTCGGCGGCTCGGCCATCGTCCTGGCGGAGGCATCCGACGTCGACACGATCACCAAGGCGGTCGAGGAGGCCTTCGCGGCAGCGACCTTCACGGCCCCGCGGGTGTTCGAGGCGGTGCCGGGGGCGGGGGCGCGCAGGCTCAGCTGAGCCGCTTCGTCAGTGTGTACTCGGTGATCCCCGGCGGATAGTCGGGGATCACGCACACCACCTCGTACCCCTGCTTCTTGTAGAACTCCGGCGCCTGGAAGTCCCAGGTCTCCAGCCGGGAGGAGGCGCAGCCGCGCTCCTCGTGTGCGATTCGTTCCGCCTGTGCGAGAAGGTGGGAACCCAGGCCCGTGCCGCGGTGGCGTTCGTCCACCCACAGGTAGGTCACGTGCAGCCAGGTCGTCCAGGTGTGGCCCACCAGACCGGCCGCCAGATCACCCCCGTCGTCCAACGCCCAGACGTGGAGCGGAAGTTCGCGTTCACCTGGTGTTCCGCGCAAGGCGCGCAGGATCGGTGACGCCGCTGTGTTGGTGTCCCGCAGGCGGGATCGGAGAAGATCGCGCCGGCCCCTGTCGACTTCTGTCTCAAGACGAAACATGTGGCTCACGATAAACGCGCTGGACAGCCAGTTCTGCAAATTACCTTCCGCTCCTGGCCCCCGGCCGTACCCTGATGAACAGCACCGGTGGGGGCCGGTGCCGATCAGGGGGCGAGACAGTCGGGTACGACGCCCGAAGTGGGGGTAGCAGTTTCCGCACGGCGGCGGCCGCGCGGTGTGCCGTTCCGGTCCCAGGTGGTCAACTGACGGCCTGGGGTGCTTCGGGCGCCGTACCTGCGCCCGTGCCGTCTCCCGACAAATGGGGTATCCCCTGCTCTTCGAGAGCTTGGGGAAGGGGGTTTCGTGGTTCGCATCCGAGTCCTGGTCGTCGACGACCATCGCATCTTCGCCGAGTCGCTCGCCGCCGCACTGGCGGCCGAGCCCGACGTCGACGTGTCCGCGGCCGGCAGCGGTCCCGCCGCGCTGCGCAGCCTGGAGCGTGCGGCAGCCGAGGGACGCCGGTTCGACGTGCTGCTCGTCGACTCCGATCTGGGCGGGAATGTGCCGGGTGTCCGGCCGGCCGTGCCCGTTCAGGAGGGCAACGAGGATGGCCTCGTCGACGGGATCTCGCTGGTCGCCGGGGTGCGCACCGCGCAGCCGGGCGTACGGATCGTCGTGCTCGCCGAGAAGGACGATCCGCGCCGTGCCGCGCTCGCCCTGCAGGCCGGGGCCTCCGGCTGGGTGGCCAAGGACTGCTCGCTGTCGCGCCTGCTCAATGTCATACGGGGAGTCCTGCGCGACGAGACGCATCTGCCGCCCGCCCTGCTCACGGGCGTGCTCAGGGAGTTGACCGCCGCGCGCAAGCACCGCACCGAGAGCGAACGGCTCGTCGAATCCCTCACGCCGAGGGAGCGGGAAGTCTTGCGGTGCATGGTCGCCGGGCTGGGGAGGAAGGCCGTCGCCGAGCGGTTGTTCCTCTCGCCCCACACCGTGCGTACGCACATGCAGAACGTCCTCGGGAAGCTGGGCGTCCACTCGACGCTCGCCGCCGTCGCGCTGGCCCGCCGGGCCGGCGTCGGACCCGTCGACCTAGCCGGGGATGTTGTCGAACGGGGCGGTCAGCTGGCGTAGCAGCCCCGCCAGTTCACCGCGCTGGGCGCGGGAGAGCTCGGCGAGGATCGCCCGCTCCTGGTCGAGGAGGCCGGCGAGGGCCTGGTCCGCACGGTCCTGGCCCTCGTCCGTCAGCCGCACCAGCACACCGCGCCGGTCGCTCGGGTCGGGCAGCCGCTCCACCAGGCCCTTCTTGGCCAGGCGGTCGATGCGGTTCGTCATCGTGCCCGAGGTCACCAGGGTCTGCGTCAGCAGCTGCCCCGGCGAGAGCTGATACGGCGTGCCCGCGCGCCGAAGCGCCGTCAGCACGTCGAACTCCCAGGGCTCCAGGCTGTGCTCGGCGAAGGCCAGCCTGCGCGCCCGGTCCAGATGCCTTGCCAGTCTGCTCACCCGGCTGAGCACCTCGAGCGGTTCCACGTCGAGGTCCGGACGCTCCCGGCGCCACGCTGCGACCAGCCGATCGACCTCGTCCTCCATGGCGATCAGTGTAGTGGTTGTGTCGACGTGAAGTCTCTTGATGTGAAGTCTCTTGACATCAAGAGAAGCTTCCGGGGAAGGTTTGAGACATGACCACCCCCACCTGGGACCCCGCCCAGTACCTGCGTCACGCCGGCCACCGCACCCGCCCCTTCGTCGACCTCCTCGCCCGCGTCCCGGACCTGCCGACCGGCTCACCGCAGATCGCCGACCTGGGCTGCGGCCCCGGCAACGTCACCGTCCTGCTCGCCGACCGCTGGCCCACCGCCCGCATCACCGGCTACGACAACTCGCCCGAGATGCTCGACAAGGCACACGTCGACCACGCCGGCCCCACCCCCGGCGGCGGCCGCCTCGACTTCGCCCCCGCCGACGTACGGACCTGGGCGCCCGGGCGGCCGTACGACCTGATCGTCAGCAACGCGACCCTGCAGTGGGTGCCGGGGCACGCGGACCGCTTCGCCGGCTGGATCGCCGGCCTCGAGCCCGGCGGCACCCTCGCCTTCCAGGTGCCCGGCAACTTCGGCGCCCCCAGCCACACCCTGATGCGCGAACTCGCCCACTCCGCCCGCTGGAAGGACCGCCTCGCCGACGTCCTGCGCCACGACGACGCCGTCCTCGCGCCCGAGGCCTATCTGGAGCGCCTGACCGCCCTCGGCTGCGAGGCGGACGTATGGGAGACGACGTACGTGCATCTCCTCACCGGCGAGGACCCGGTGCTCGACTGGGTGAAGGGGACCGGGCTGCGGCCCGTCCTCACCGCCCTCGCCGACGACCCGGCGGCCCGGGAGGAGTTCCTGGACGAGTACCGGGCGGCCCTGCGGGAGGCCTATCCGGCCGGGGCGCACGGTACGGCGTTCCCCTTCCGCCGGGTCTTCGCCGTCGCCCGCAAGGAGGCATGACCGTGATCACCGCCGTGGACCACGTCCAGCTCGCCGCACCGCCCGGCTCCGAGGACCGGCTGCGGGCGTACTACGTCGAAGTCCTCGGGATGACGGAGATCCCGAAGCCGCAGGTGCTCGCGGCGCGGGGCGGGTGCTGGTTCCAGGTGGGGGTCGTGCAGCTGCACCTCGGGATCGAGACCGACTTCCGGCCCGCGAAGAAGGCGCACCCCGGGCTGCGCGTCACCGGCATCGAGCGGTACGGCGCCCGGCTGGCGGCCCACGGAGCACAGGTGGAGTGGGACGAGAACCTGCCGGGTCACCGGCGGTTCTACTCGTACGACCCCGTGGGCAACCGGCTGGAGTTCCTGGAGCCGGTGACCTCGGTTTGACCCCACGGCGCAGGGTCACCCGCCTGGTGACACCGACGTCGAAACCCGTGAGGAGTGAGGATCGTGGCGAAGGAAGAAAAGGCCCGCGCCAAGAAGGAACAGATGAAGGGCAAGGCCAAGGAAGCGATGGGCCGGATGGTCGGCAACGAGCGGATGACCGCCGAGGGCAAGGCCGAGCAGGCCAAGGGCGACGCGCGCCAGGCGAAGGAGAAGGGCAAGGACACCTTCAAGCACTGAGCGTGCCTACCGGGGTGCCGGCCTCAGCTCTTCCGGCGTCCTATCAAGTGCGGCTTCGCCTCCAGCCCGTCCAGCCCGTGCCACGCCAGGTTCACCAGGTGTGCGGCGACCTCCGCCTTCTTCGGGCGGCGCACGTCCAGCCACCACTGGCCGGTCAGGGCGACCATGCCGACCAGGGCCTGCGCGTACAGCGGGGCCAGCTTGGGGTCGAAGCCGCGGCTCTTGAACTCGCGGCCCAGGATGTCCTCCACCTGGGTGGCGATGTCCGAGATCAGCGAGGCGAAGGAACCCGTCGACTGCGGGATGGGGGAGTCGCGGACCAGGATGCGGAAGCCGTCCGTGTACTCCTCGATGTAGTCCAGGAGGGCGAAGGCGGCCTGTTCGCAGAGTTCTCGCGGGTGGCCGGCCGTCAGGGAGCTGGTCACCATTTCCAGCAGCCGCCGCATCTCGCGGTCCACCACCACCGCGTACAGCCCCTCCTTGCCGCCGAAGTGCTCGTACACCACCGGCTTGGACACCCCGGCCTTCGCCGCGATCTCCTCCACCGACGTGCCCTCGAACCCCTTGGCGGCGAACAGGGTGCGACCGATCTCCAGCAGCTGCTGACGGCGCTCGGCCCCCGTCATACGGGTGCGCCGTGTTCGCCGCTGTTTGTCCGGGCTCGGGGTACTGCTGGGATCGGTCGCCACGGCGTCAATCATGCCGCCTCGGCGGTCTCCTTCCGGTGCCGAGAGCCCTCTTCACCGGTGTTCCGGCGCGAATCGATACGCGAGCGTGACGGCCACCGCACGTCGTACGCCCAGCCGAACGCCTCGAACCAGCGGATGATCCGCGCCGAGGAGTCCACCTGCCAGCGCTCCACACCGTGCCGCGCCGAGGTCGGGTCCGCGTGATGCAGGTTGTGCCAGGACTCGCCGCACGACAGCACGGCCAGCCACCACACGTTGCCCGAGCGGTCCCGCGACTTGAAGGGCCGCTTGCCGACCGCGTGACAGATCGAGTTGATCGACCAGGTCACATGGTGCAGCAGCGCCACCCGTACGAGTGAGCCCCAGAAGAAGGCCGTGAACGCGCCCCACCAGGACCAGGTGACCAGACCGCCGATCAGCGGCGGCAGGGCCAGCGACAGCATCGTCCAGAACACGAACTGGCGGGAGATCGCACGGATCGCCGGGTCCTTGATCAGATCCGGCGCGTACTTGTCCTGCGGCGTCTGCTCCTCGTCGAACATCCAGCCGATGTGCGCCCACCACAGGCCCTTGACCAGCGCCGGGACCGTCTCCCCGAAACGCCACGGGGAGTGCGGGTCGCCCTCCGCGTCGGAGAACTTGTGGTGCTTGCGGTGGTCCGCCACCCAGCGGACCAGAGGGCCCTCCACCGCCAGCGACCCCATGATCGCGAGCGCGATGCGCAGGGGCCGCTTGGCCTTGAACGAGCCGTGCGTGAAGTAGCGGTGGAAGCCGATCGTGATGCCGTGGCAGCCCAGGTAGTAGAAGAACACCATGAGGCCGAGATCCAGCCAGCTCACCCCCCACCCCCACGCCAGCGGCACCGCCGCAAGGAGCGCGAGGAACGGGACGATGATGAAGAGCAGCAGCGTGACCTGTTCGATCGAACCCTTCTGCTCGCCACCCAGCGTGGCGGAGGTGACGGACGTGTCGCCGGGCGCCTTCGGGGCGTCTTCGATCACATCGGAGCTTGTGGTCATGGGCGTCCCCTGTGGGATCGAGGGTTGAGAGAGGTGCCGGGGCGGCTGTGGGAACCATGCCCGGGTTCCGTTACATCGTTCCCTACGGTTCCGTAACCTACGGCATCGTAAGTATGGCAGTGCCCCGCCCGGCGGCAAGAGCCCGAAAGTCTGCGCGTCCGCATGGACACCTATCCTGGAGTCGGTCGGACAGCGCGGTCCGCTCTGATTCATTCCCGGATGTCAGGGCCGTATGCGGCGCCCGCCGCGCGGCCCCTGCCACCGGGTTCCCCTCCCGGACGAGCTTCAACACTGCAAGGAGCCGCACCTGTGAGCAGTGCCGACGACCAGACTGTTTCTCAGCCGAACACCAGCACTGAGCTGCGCGCCGACATCCGCCGGCTGGGTGACCTCCTGGGCGAGACCCTCGTCCGGCAGGAGGGGCCCGAGCTGCTGGAACTCGTCGAGAAGGTCCGCCGCCTCACCCGCGAGGACGGAGAAGCCGCCGCCGAGCTGCTGCGCGGCACCGAACTGGAGACCGCGGCCAAGCTGGTCCGCGCCTTCTCCACCTACTTCCACCTGGCCAACGTCACCGAGCAGGTCCACCGCGGCCGCGAACTGCGCGCCAAGCGCGCCGCCGAGGGCGGCCTGCTGGCCCGTACTGCCGACCGGCTCAAGGACGCCGACCCCGAGCACCTGCGCCAGACGGTCAGGCACCTCAATGTCCGCCCGGTGTTCACGGCCCACCCGACCGAGGCCGCGCGCCGCTCGGTCCTGAACAAGCTCCGGCGCATCGCCGCGCTCCTGGAGACCCCGGTCATCGAGGCCGACCGCCGCCGCTACGACACCCGGCTGGCCGAGAACATCGACCTGGTGTGGCAGACGGACGAGCTCCGAGTCGTACGGCCCGAACCGGCCGACGAGGCCCGCAACGCCATCTACTACCTTGACGAACTGCACGCGGGCGCCGTCGGCGACGTCCTCGAGGACCTCACCGCCGAACTGGAGCGCGTCGGCGTCAAGCTCCCCGACGAGACCCGCCCCCTCACCTTCGGCACCTGGATCGGCGGCGACCGCGACGGCAACCCGAACGTCACCCCCCAGGTCACCTGGGACGTCCTGATCCTCCAGCACGAGCACGGCATCAACGACGCCCTGGAACTCATCGACGAACTCCGCGGCTTCCTCTCGAACTCCATCCGCTACACCGGCGCCACGGAGGAGCTCCTGGAATCCCTCCAGGCCGACCTGGAGCGCCTCCCGGAGATCAGCCCCCGCTACAAGCGCCTCAACGCCGAGGAGCCCTACCGCCTCAAGGCCACCTGCATCCGGCAGAAGCTGGAGAACACCAAGCAGCGCCTCGCCAAGGGCACCCCGCACGAGGACGGCCGCGACTACCTCGGCACCGCCGAGCTGCTCCAGGACCTCACCCTCATCCAGACCTCCCTCCGCGAGCACCGCGGCGGCCTCTTCGCCGACGGCCGCATGAACCGCACCATCCGCACCCTGTCCGCCTTCGGCCTCCAGCTCGCCACCATGGACGTACGCGAACACGCGGACGCCCACCACCACGCCCTCGGCCAGCTCTTCGACCGCCTCGGCGAGGAGTCCTGGCGGTACGCCGACATGCCCCGCGAGTACCGGGGCAAGCTCCTCGCCAAGGAGCTGCGCTCCCGGCGGCCCCTCGCACCCACCCCGGCGCCCGTCGACGCCCCCGGCGAGAAGACCCTCGGCGTCTTCCAGACCGTCAAGCGGGCCCTGGAGGTCTTCGGACCCGAGGTCGTCGAGTCGTACATCATCTCGATGTGCCAGGGCGCCGACGACGTCTTCGCCGCCGCCGTCCTGGCCCGCGAGGCCGGCCTCGTCGACCTGCACGCCGGCTGGGCGAAGATCGGCATCGTGCCGCTCCTGGAGACCACCGACGAGCTCAAGGCCGCCGACACGATCCTCGAGGACATGCTCTCCGACCCGTCCTACCGGCGTCTGGTGGCGCTCAGGGGCGACGTCCAGGAGGTCATGCTCGGGTACAGCGACTCCTCCAAGTTCGGCGGCATCACCACCTCCCAGTGGGAGATCCACCGCGCCCAGCGGCGCCTGCGCGACGTCGCCCACCGCTA
Organism: Streptomyces sp. NPDC001663; assembly: GCF_042893105.1. NCBI lineage: Bacteria > Bacillati > Actinomycetota > Actinomycetes > Kitasatosporales > Streptomycetaceae > Streptomyces > Streptomyces sp. NPDC001663. The sequence goes on from NZ_JBIAUR010000007.1 coordinate 456,836, forward strand.
CGGCGTCCGCCTCCGCCTCTTCCACGGCCGCGGCGGCACCGTCGGCCGCGGCGGCGGCCCCTCGCACGACGCGATCCTTGCGCAGCCCTGGGGCACCCTCGAGGGCGAGATCAAGGTCACCGAGCAGGGCGAGGTCATCTCCGACAAGTACCTCGTGCCGTCCCTGGCCCGCGAGAACCTCGAACTGACCGTCGCGGCCACGCTGCAGGCCTCCGCCCTGCACACCTCCCCCCGCCAGTCCGTCGAGGCGCTCGCCCGCTGGGACGCCGCCATGGACGTGGTGAGCAACGCCGCCGAGGCCGCCTACCGCAGGCTCGTCGAGGACCCCGACCTGCCCGCCTACTTCTTCGCGTCGACACCGGTGGACCAGCTCGCCGACCTGCACCTCGGGTCCCGGCCCTCCCGACGCCCCGACTCGGGTGCCGGCCTCGACGGACTGCGCGCCATCCCGTGGGTCTTCGGCTGGACCCAGTCACGTCAGATCGTCCCCGGCTGGTTCGGCGTCGGCTCCGGACTCAAGGCGCTGCGCGAGGCCGGCCTCGACACCGTGCTCGACGAGATGCACGAACAGTGGCACTTCTTCCGCAACTTCATCTCCAACGTCGAGATGACCCTTGCGAAGACCGACCTGCGAATCGCCGCCCACTACGTCGACACCCTCGTCCCCGACGACCTCAAGCACGTCTTCGAGACCATCAAGGCCGAGCACGAACTCACCGTGCGCGAAGTGCTGAAGGTGACCGGCGAGGACGAACTCCTCGACGCCGCCCCGGTGTTGAAGCAGACCTTCACCATCCGCGACGCCTACCTGGACCCGATCTCCTACCTCCAGGTCACGCTGCTCAAGCGCCAGCGCGACGCGGCGGCCGCGGGCGAACAGGCCGACCCGATCCTGTCCCGCGCGCTGCTCCTGACGGTCAACGGCGTGGCGGCCGGCCTGCGCAACACCGGCTGACCCGCCCGCACATGGGGGTGCCCCCGAGCTTCGTACGAGCTCGGGGGCACCCCCATGTGCATCCGGTACGTCAGGCCCGGCGCCGGCGGACCACGAGGTAACCGCCCGCCGCGACCAACGCGGCCGCCACTCCGGAGACCAGCCCGACCGGAGCGCCGTTGCCCGTCTCGGCCAGGTCGTCCGAACCGCCGGCCTGCGCGGACGGCGAGGAGGACACCTCCGGCTCCGCAGCGGAGGCCGGCCTCGGGGACGCCGACGCCGGAACCGACGAGGACGCCGACGGCTCGGGCGTCGCATCGCAGGGGCAAGCCCCGTCGCCGTCGTCCGAGCCCTCGCAGTCCGTCCAGAACACCTTCTGCTTGGCGGCGCCCTTCTCACCGTCGAAGTTCCAGAACAGCTTGTAGTGCCCGTCGGGCAGCGACAGGTCCTGCGTACGGCCGTGACCCTTGGCGTCCAGCGTGATGGCGCCCGTCTTCACGGTCTCGCCCTTCGTGGCGGCCGTCGGAGCCCAGGCCTCGATGTGCCAGTCGACCTGCTGGACGGCGTCGAAACCGAAGGCGTCCAGGTAGAACGTGCAGACGTGGGGCTCGTTGCGCTTCAACTCCTCGCCGGTGGAGGCGTCGTGGATCTTCACGGTCCCGTTGTCACCGGGAGCGGTGGCGTGGGCGGCGACCGGAGCGGCGAGCAGCGCTGCCGCGGCGACGGCGGACAGGGCGCCGGCGCGGGTGAGGGTACGCATGGGGCAGTCCATCTTCGAGTTGTGGACGGGAAGATGTGGAGGGGGCGGCTCAGCATCCAGCCGCGACTGACGCAAGGTCAATCACGAACAGGGAACACTCAGGCTCTCCACAGATGTGGAGAACGGCGAGAGCCATCAAATGGTCACGAAAACCGCCGTAACCAGTGCGACCCCCGACCCCGCCAGCACCCACGCCGGCCGCGTCCGCCCCAGCCCCCCGGCCACCACCACCGACGCCAGCAACAACGCACCGCCCAACGGCACCCAGGAGTACAGCACCCCCGCCGGACCACTGCGCACGACCTCACCGCCGCCCGGCTTCACCACCACGCTGTACGTCTGCCCCTTGCGCACCGCCACCGACTTCTCGATGACCATCCGCTCACGCGCCTGCGACCCCGCCGAAACCGGCGTGTACGGGCCCGTGCAGGTGTCCGCACCGCACCGCGTCACCTCGATCGTGCCGTGCTCCCGCCCCTTGGTCAGCATCACGTACTGAGCCGTCCCCCACGACGCCCACACACCGGCAATCAGAATCAGGACGGCGACCGTACCCATCGCCGCGAACCGCCCGAAACGCAGCGCGACGACCGAGGACTGACGGGAAGAGGTGGCTGTGGCGGGCATGGCGGGGATCATTGGCCATGCCCGCACGGCCAGTCAACCGAGCTGGGGGACAAGTCACACCCCAGCCGGGGACAAGTCAGGAGTTGTACGTGCTTTGCGCCCGCTCCAGCCCCTCGATCACCAGACACTCCACGGCATCCGCAGCCCGGTCCACGAAGTAGTCCAACTCCTTGCGCTCCGCCGACGAGAAGTCCTTCAACACGAAGTCCGCCACCTGCATACGCCCCGGCGGCCGCCCGATCCCGAACCGCACCCGGTGATAGTCCGCCCCCATCGCCTTCGTCATCGACTTCAACCCGTTGTGCCCGTTGTCCCCACCACCGAGCTTCAACCGCAGCGTCCCGTGATCGATGTCCAACTCGTCATGCACCGCAACGATGTTCGCGAGCGGCACCTTGTAGAACTCCCGCAACGCGTTCACCGGACCGCCCGACAGATTCATGTACGACATCGGCTTCGCCAGAATCACCCGCCGGTTCCCCGGCCCCGGCGGCCCGATCCGCCCCTCCACGACCTGCGCCTGCGCCTTGCCCGCCCGCTTGAACCTCCCCCCGATCCGCTCGGCCAGCAGATCGGCCACCATGAACCCCACGTTGTGCCGGTTCATCGCATACTCGGGTCCCGGATTCCCCAGGCCGACGACCAGCCACGGGGCACTAGAGGGGGTGGTCACGTCCATCTCTCCTTGCTGTGCTTTCTGGGGGATGACCCCCAGACCCCCAGCAGCCAGCCGCTGCCCCGTACGGGAACAGCGGCTGACGAACTGTCGAACGCGGTGGGGCGAGGATCAGGCCTCGGCAACCTCTTCGCCCGCGGCCTCTTCACCCTCCACGGCCTCTTCGGCCTGCGCGGCCAGGACCTGCAGCACGACCGCGTCACCGTCGACGGCCAGCGTGGTGCCGTTCGGCAGCGTGATGTCCTTGGCGAGGATCGAGGCACCGGCCTCCAGGCCCTCGACCGACACCGTGACCGACTCGGGGATGTGCGTGGCCTCGGCCTCGACCGGCAGCGCGTTCAGCACGTGCTCCAGCAGGTTGCCACCCGGGGCCAGCTCGCCCTCGGCGTGCACCGGAATCTCGACCGTGACCTTCTCGCCACGCTTGACCAGCTGCAGGTCGACGTGCTCCAGGAAGCCCTTGATCGCGTCACGCTGAACGGCCTTCGGGATCGCCAGCTCGTTGGTCTTGCCGTCGATGTCCAGGGAGATCAGGACGTTCGGCGTACGCAGGGCAAGAAGCAGGTCGTGGCCCGGAAGGGTCAGGTGCAGCGGGTCGGAACCGTGGCCGTACAGCACACCGGGAACCTTGCTGTCACGACGGATACGACGGGCGGCACCCTTGCCGAACTCGGTACGGGTCTCGGCGGAGATCTTGACCTCGGACATGATCACTCCTCGTATGAAACAGAAACGGACGTGGTCACCCGGCCACGAACGGCCTGCTACGAAGAGCGCGTCGATAACGGACCGCCGTATCCCGAACCTTTCGGCACGAGTACGGCCTCCCTCGCCGAGCAACTGGAGCAGTCTACTCGGCAAGGGAGGCCGCAGAGAAGTTGACCTTGAGCGCCCCCCGGGAGCGGGCGATCAACCGGACGAGCAGGACTACTGCTCGTCGAACAGGCTCGTCACCGAACCGTCCTCGAACACCTCACGCACCGCACTCGCGATCGTCGGCGCGATCGACAGCACCGTGATCTTGTCCAGGTCCCCGCCCAGCTCACCCGGCGTCGGCAGCGTGTTCGTGAACACGAACTCGCTCACCCGCGAGTTCTTCAGACGGTCGGCCGCGGGACCGGACAACACACCGTGCGTCGCCGTCACGATGACGTCCTCGGCACCATGCGCGAAGAGGGCGTCGGCGGCGGCACAGATCGTGCCACCGGTGTCGATCATGTCGTCGACCAGCACACAGACCCGACCCTTGACCTCACCCACGACCTCGTGGACGGTCACCTGGTTCGCCACGTCCTTGTCGCGCCGCTTGTGCACGATCGCGAGCGGCGCACCGAGACGGTCGCACCACCGGTCGGCCACCCGCACACGCCCCGCGTCCGGCGACACGACCGTCAGCTTGTCCCGGTCCACCTTCCGGCCCACGTAGTCCGCAAGCAGCGGAAGAGCGAAGAGGTGATCCACCGGACCGTCGAAGAAGCCCTGGATCTGGTCCGTGTGCAGATCCACGGTCAGGATCCGGTCCGCACCGGCCGTCTTCATCAGATCCGCGATCAGACGGGCCGAGATCGGCTCACGACCACGGTGCTTCTTGTCCTGCCGGGCATAGCCGTAGAACGGCACGATGACGGTGATGGAGCGCGCCGAAGCCCTCTTCAGGGCATCGATCATGATCAGCTGCTCCATGATCCACTGGTTGATCGGAGCCGTGTGGCTCTGGATCACAAAGCAGTCGGCGCCGCGCGCCGACTCCTGGTACCGAACGTAGATCTCGCCGTTCGCGAAGTCGAAGGCCTTCGTCGGGACGACCCCGACACCCAGCTGTTGGGCGACCTCCTCGGCAAGCTCGGGGTGGGCGCGGCCGGAGAAGAACATCATCTTCTTCTCGCCGGTCGTCTTGATCCCGGTCACAGCTGTCTCCTCAGAGGTGTCTCAACTGGGTGTGCACTTATCACGGTACGCCGTGTTTGGCGCACCCGTTTCCGGTCAGTCCTCGCCCTCGACCTGCCGAGACGCCGCCTCGGCCGCCTTCGCAGCCGCGCTGCCCGGACGCTTGCGAGCCACCCAACCCTCGATATTCCGCTGCTGACCACGGGCCACGGCCAGCGAACCGGGCGGCACGTCCTTCGTGATCACGGACCCCGCGGCGGTGTACGAACCGTCCCCGACCGTGACGGGAGCCACAAACATATTGTCCGAACCCGTACGGCAATGTGACCCGACGGTGGTGTGGTGCTTCTCCTGCCCGTCGTAGTTCACGAACACGCTGGCCGCACCGATGTTGGTGTAGTCACCGATGGTCGCGTCACCGACGTAGGACAGATGCGGAATCTTGGTCCCCTCACCGATCGCCGCGTTCTTGGTCTCCACGTACGTACCGATCTTCGACTTGAGCCCGAGCCGCGTACCGGGCCGCAGATAGGCGTACGGCCCCACGCTCGCCTGCGGCCCCACGTGCGCACCGTTGGCCACCGTGTTGTCCACGCGGGCACCGGCCTCGACACGCGTGTCCGTCAGCCGGCTGTTGGGGCCCACCTCCGCGCCCTCGCCGACGTGCGTGGAGCCGTGCAGCTGGGTGCCCGGGTGGACGACGGCGTCCTGCTCGAAGGTGACGGTCACGTCGACCCAGGTAGTCGCCGGGTCGATCACGGTCACACCGGCGAGCATCGCCTCGGTCAGCAGCCGGTCGTTGAGGATCCGCCGGGCCTCGCTGAGCTGCACACGGTTGTTGATCCCGGCGATCTCGCGGTGGTCGCCGGCGACGGAGGCGCCCACGCGGTGACCCGCCTCGCGCAGAATCCCCAGGACGTCGGTGAGGTACTCCTCGCCCTGACTGTTGTCCGTCCGCACCTTCTTGAGGGAGTCGGCGAGCAGGTGCCCGTCGAAGGCGAACACCCCGGAGTTGATCTCCCGGATCGCCCGCTGGGTCTCGCTCGCGTCCTTGTGCTCGACGATCTCGGTGACGGCACCGGTGTTCTCGTCCCGCACGATCCGTCCGTAACCGGTGGCGTCCGGGACCTCGGCGGTCAGCACGGTCACGGCGTTGCCGTCGGAGGTGTGGGTGGCGGCGAGCTGCCGAAGCGTCTCGCCGGTGAGAAGCGGAGTGTCGCCGCACACGACGACGACGGTTCCGTCGACACTGCCGCCGAGCTCGTCCAGAGCGATGCGTACGGCGTGGCCCGTGCCGTTCTGCTCCGCCTGCACGGCGGTGCGTACGGCGGGGTCGATCTCAGCGAGATGGGCGCCGACCTTCTCCCGTGCGTGCCCGACCACGACGACGAGGTTCTCGGGGTCCAACTCGCGGGCGGCGGCGAGCACATGGCCCACGAGGCTGCGTCCGCAGATCGCATGCAGGACCTTGGGTGTGGCCGACTTCATACGGGTGCCCTCACCCGCTGCGAGAACGACGACGGCTGCCGGGCGAATGGCGCTCACGGGGTTGCCCTTCGGCTGTGGAGTGGGTGGGGACATCCGCAGGATACCGGGGCGTTTCGTGGGGGACATGAGAGCGGGCCCTGACAGTGCTGTCAGGGCCCGAACTGAAGTGTTGTGCACTGTAGCTCCCCCGCAAGGATTCGAACCTTGACCTGCCAAGACCAAAACTTGGTGTGCTGCCGGGTTACACCACGGGGGACAGTGCGTCAGACCTTACCGGAGTCGCGCGGCTGCGCCAGCAGCTATCCCGTTCCACCAGCCCTCGATACGGCAATACAGCTCGGCTCCCTGCCGGACGCGGATGACGAGGCACCCGCGATAACTGTCGCCGACGTTCTTGCGAACGGTCTTGGGGTTGTGCTTCTTGAGTGTCGTCCGCTGCAGTGCAGATGCGTCAATGCCGACGATGTCGGCCCAGTACTTCTCGGCACCTGCCACGTCTGCGCTCTCATGGATCATGACCCGAAACCTGAGGCGCTCGCGGGCTACGCCGAGCAAATCGAGCCAGGCCAGGAAGACCTGGATCACCGCCGGGTCGCTGTTGACGAAGTTGACAACCTCGCGGCGCTGGTACGGCTTGCTCTTCTGTCCCTCGGCCCAATAGAGAGCGACGCCGGCCATGAACAGGTCCCGGTCGGCGAGTTCGCCAACCTCCTGGGCGGCACCTTCCTTGACTCGCGTGCGCTCCTCGTCCTGCGCGTTGCGCAGGCGTGCCAGCCCGGCCTGCATCAGTTCCCGGTGCTCCTCGGGCGTGTAGCGCGGCTCCGGCTTCGGCAGATCCCGCACCCACAGAGAGACCGAACTCCGCGAGCACCCCAACTCGGCCTCGATCTGGTCGTACGTCCAGCCCTCCAGCCGAAGCTCCCGCGCCCTCGCCCGCAGGTCGTCCTTCGCGTTCGGCCGCTTCGTCCACTCCGGCGGCGGCTCCCCCTTCACCAGCTGGTTGAGGATGTCGTTGTTGAAGATCTTCAGCTCGTCGCGGATCTGTCGAAGGCTGTAGCCCCCGCGCCGTAGCGCGACCGCCCGTTCCCGCAGTCCCTCGAAGTCGGCGTATTTGCCATGTGGATGTGCCATGGGCATACCGTCCGGGCGGAATACGATCTTCCGGCATCGAACAGTGACCGATTCAGCAGTTCGAGGGATATCGGGCTGTTTCGTGCTCGAGCGGTCACGGAGTGTGGTGTAGGCCAGTCCCGGAAACTCACCGGAAAACCCGCGCCCGGCGCCCGTAGGCTGGAGGCATGACCACGACGGGGGAAGACCACGCCGCGGCCCGGGGAGGGCCGTGGTGGTGGGCGAGGTGGCGCAGTGCGGCGCTGGACGTCGGCCTCGCGGTGGCGTCCGCGGTGGAGTGTGCGTTCGAGGGGATCCGGTTCGCGCGGGACGCGGGGATCCCGCTCGCCGCGGGGATTGTTTTCGGGGTGATCGCAGGGTCCGCGCTGGTCGTGCGGCGGCAGTGGCCCATTGCCGTTGTGCTCGTGTCCATCGCCATTACGCCGGCCCAGATGGGCTATCTGATGGGCATCGTCGGGCTGTACACGCTCGCCGCCTCCGAGCTGCCCCGCCGGATCATCGCCTCGCTGGCCGGTATGTCGCTGGTCGGCATGCTGATCGTGATGTTCGTGCGGGTACGGCAGGACATGGCGCACGGCGACTGGAAGCTCGGCGACTGGTTCGTGCCGTTCGCCGCGATCACCACGGCGATCGGGATGACCGCGCCGCCGTTGCTGCTCGGTCTGTATGTGGGGGCTCGGCGGCGGCTGATGGAGAGTCTGCGGGAGCGGGCCGACAGTCTTGAGCGGGAGTTGCAGCTGCTCGCCGAGCGGGCGGAGGAGCGGGCGGAGTGGGCGCGGAACGAGGAGCGGACCCGGATTGCGCGGGAGATGCATGACGTCGTTGCGCATCGGGTGAGTCTGATGGTGGTGCATGCTGCTGCTCTGCAGGCCGTTGCTCGGAAGGATCCTGAGAAGGCCGTGAAAAATGCGGCGCTCGTGGGGGACATGGGGCGGCAGGCGTTGACCGAGTTGCGGGAGATGCTCGGGGTGTTGAGGAGCGGGGACGGGGGTGCTCGGCGGGCCGAGCAGGCCGTTCCGTTGGCGGCGGTGGGGGTGGCCGCGGCCGTGGCTGCCTCGAAGGCCGCTGATGAGGGTGAGGGGCCCTGTCTCGAGGAGTTGGAGGAGCTTGTCGGGCAGTCGGCGGCCGCGGGGATGGTGGTGAATCTGTCCGTCGAGGGGGATGTGCGGATGTATGCCGCCGAGATCGAGCAGACCGCGTATCGGGTCGTGCAGGAGGCGTTGACGAACGTCCACAAGCATGCGGCGGGGGCGAAGACGCATGTGCGGGTGGCGCACCGGGTGTCGGAGATAGCGATGCAGGTGGAGAACGAGCCGCCGCCGGAGGTGTCCTCGGCGGTGTCGGCGCGGTTGCCGTCCGGGGGGAACGGGCTGGTGGGGATGAAGGAGCGGGTCACCGCGCTGGGCGGTGTGTTCGTGTCGGGGCCGACGGACGCGGGCGGTTTCCGGGTGTCTGCGGTGATTCCGGCGGCGTAGCGCTCCGGTCCTCTGCTCAGCCCGCGGTGAGGCGTACGGGTTCGATGCCTGCGACGAGGCCGGCGAGGGCCTGGTCGATGTCGGGGCCGAGGTACCAGTCGCCGGTGTGGTCGAGGGTGTAGACGCGGCCTTCGGCGTCGATGGCGAGGAGGGAGCGGGTCTCGGTCTCGGTGCCCAGGGGGCTGAGTTCGGTGTCGAGGGCGCGGCCGAGGTCGCCGAGGGTGCGGGCGAGGTGGAGGCCGTGCAGGGGGTCGAGGTGGAGGGCGGCGGGGGCGACCTGGCGGCCGGGGCCGCCGGGTGTGATGTGCAGGCCGCCGAACTCGGCCCAGGCCTCGACGGCGGCGGGGAAGACGGCGTGCCGGTGGCCTGCGGGTGAGGCGTGTTCGCGCAGGGCGTCGGCCCAGATCTCGGCCTGTTTTATGTCCCAGCGTCCGGGTTGCCAGCCGGCGGCGCGCAGGGCGGCGTCGACGGGTACGGGGAAGCGCGTGGTCGAGGTGCGGTCGGGGTGCATCTGCCCTTCGATCGTCGAGGTCATGGGGCCGGCCCGGGGCCGTCTTGCCGGTGGTGCTGGGTGTGGGGTGTCAGTCCTCTGCCGCTGCGGGGTCGACGATGCGGACTCCGAAGTGGGCGCTGAGCGCGGTGCAGGCGCGGCAGGGGGCGGCGAAGCTGCCGTGGAGCGGGTCGCCGTCCTCGCGGATGCGGCGGGCGGTGAGCTTGGCCTGTTTGAGGGCCTTGCGGGCCTCGCCGTTGGTCATGGGCTTGCGGGCGGCGCGCTTGCTGCGGGCGGCGTCGGCGGCGGCTATGTGCCGGGAGATGAGGATGGTCTCGGCGCAGCGGCCGGTGAAGCGGTCGCGCTGGGCGCTGGTGAGGGTGTCGAGGAAGTCCTGGACCAGCGGGTGCAGGGCGGGCGGCTGGTCGCCGCGGGCGGCGGTGCCGGTGAGGGTGGCGCCGCGGACGGAGAGGGCGGCGGCGACGGTGGGGAGTATGCCGTCGCGGCGGTGGCGGAGGGCGGGCGCGGGCGAGGTCTCGGTGGCGCTCCAGCCGATGCGGGGGTCGCCGGAGGTCCCCGTGTGCGGTGCCGACTGTGGTCCCGTCTGCGTCACGTTCATGATCGTCATCCCCTCCCGAGCATCCCCCGGACGTCACAGAGTGCCAAATGCCGTGGCTGGTGCGGAAGCTGGGGCGGTGCGACACGCCCGGGTTTGGGCGGGCTGTCACGGCAGGGTGACGGCTGGTCACGGAAGCGGAGGGGGGCTGACCGGTGCCCGGTGACCGGTGTCGTCGTACCGCATAGGCTGTCGGCACCGCGATCCATGCGGCCTACGCGTGGAGACAGTCAGACATACGGGGTGTGGTGGCCGGAGGTGGTCACTGGGGTCCGTACAGAGTGCCGCAGGGGGCAACCGCCATGACGACAGGTCGGCTCGGGCTGGGGGCACCGCCCAGCCGCCAGGCTGGGGGACAAGCCGCGCCGCCGAACGCGGCCTATGCCGGGCAGGTCGTGCATTTCCCGGATCCGGTGCGGGCGGGGCGTCACCCGAGAGGGGTACGCATCGACGAGCGGGGTTACCCCGATTTCTCGGCCTACGCGCGTGCTGCTGCGGAAATCGCGGAGCCGCCCGAGGGTTTCGGTGTCGACGAGCTCAGGCTGACGGACTATGTGTCGGCGAATGCGGCGTTGTCGGCGTCCGGGCACGAGTTGTGGGACACGGTGCCTGCGGTGGCGACGCCGCACGGCTGGACGTGGCATCACGTGGTGGGTTCGCGGCGGCTTGAGCTGGTGCCGGTCGAGGTGAAGGCGTTGCTGCGGCATCACGGCGGGATCGCCACGGCGGCGGTCGACCAGAACAAGCGGGGTACGCGGCCGTTGCAGGAGACCCGGCCGACGCACATCGGGCTGCCGAAGTCGGGTGTGGCGGTGACGGAGGCGCAGGTGCAGGGGGTCGAGGAGGACCTCGGGTACCGGTTGCCGGGTGCGTACCGTTCGTTCTTGAAGGCGGCGGGCGGGTGTGCGCCGGTGGGTGCGGCGTTGGACGCCGAGTTGGGGTTGCTGATCGACCAGCCGTTCTTCACGGTGCGGGACGAGGCGGCCGTCAATGACCTGGTGTACGTCAACAAGTGCCTGCGCGACCATCTGACCAAGGATTACTTGGGTGTTGGGTTCGTGCAGGGCGGTCTGCTCGCCGTGAAGGTGAAGGGTGAGCGGATCGGTTCGGTGTGGTTCTGCGCGTACGACGATGCGCGGGACGTGGATCCCTCGTGGGCGCCGGCGGATCGGGTGGAGCGGTTGTTGCTGCCGTGCGGTGAGGACTTCGACGCGTTTCTGTCCCGACTGGCGGGCAATCCGCCGGAGTTGGAGACGGTGGCGAATCTGATGGTGGACGGCGGGTTCGCGCGTTCTGTTCCCGTGTCGTCCGAGGGGGAGTGAGCGTTTCGATGGTGACCTTCGCGCAGGCGCAGGAGCGCGCCGAGGAGTGGATCAACGGGGAGTTGCCGTCGTACCAGCACCGTGAGGTGCGGGTGCGGGAGTTCGAGCTCGGGTTCGTGGTGTGGGCCGAGGATCGTGCGGACGGGCCGCGTTCGGACGGTGGTGCGCAGCGGCTGGTGATCGCCCGGGACAGTGGCGAGGCGACGCTGTGGCCCTCGCTGCCGGTGGGTGAGGTGATTCGCCGGTACGAGGAGGAGTACGGCCGGCCGGACGAGGCGGAGGAGCCTGTGCCGGCGGCCCCCGCGGCGCGGGTGGATCTGAATCAGACGTCGTTCCTGCTGAGTCCGCCGGAGTGGTTGCAGGAGGCGGCGGACAAGCTGGGCATCGCGGACCGCAGGGGTGGCTCGGGTGCGGCGGCTTCGGCCGGCGCGTCTGCTGCTACGGCTTCTTCGACCGACGGCGCCTCCGCGAACGGGGGGCTTCCCGAGACGCAGGCCGGGGTGCCCGACGGCGGTGCGGGGTGGCCGAAGGCCGGGGCGCCGGCGGGTTCGCCCGGTGTTCCTGGTACGCCCGCCGGGGCGACTCCCTGGGCCGGGACCGACACGAACGCCGATGGCGGCGGTGAGGACCGTTCGGTACCGCTGCCCGCGACGGTGTTCGCACCGCCGCTGGGCGAGCCCGACGAGGACACCCCGCCGGACGCCAAGACGGCTCTGATGTCGGGCGGCAGCCAGCTTCCGCGGACCGCGGTGGCACCGGCGCTCAACGATCAGGGGACGCCGGGCGCGCCTGCGCCCGGGGCTGTGCCGCCGCCTGCGCCGGGTGGGGCGGCTTATGGGTATCCGCAGGGTGCGGGTGGCCCGGGTGCGCAGGCGCCGGGTGCCACGCCTCCGCCTCCGCCGGGTGCCTCCACATACGGCTATCCGCAGGGCCAGGGTGCGGCCGCGGCGCCGGGCACGCCTCCGCCGGGTGCCCCCGCTGCGGGCGCTACTCCTCCGCCTCCGCCGGGTGCCTCGACGTATGGGTATCCGCAGGGGCCGGGCGCTCCCGCCGCGCCGGGTGCTCCCGTTCCGGGTGCTACCCCTCCGCCTGCGCCGGGTGCTCCCGCGCCGGGCGCTACTCCTCCGCCTCCGCCGGGTGCCTCGACGTATGGGTATCCGCAGGGGTCGGGCGCTCCCGCGGCGCCGGGTGCTCCCGTTCCGGGTGCCACTCCTCCGCCTCCGCCGGGTGCCTCCACATACGGCTACCCCCAGGGCCCGGGCGCTTCCGCTCCCGGCGGTGCGCCTCCGCCTCCTTCCTCCTACGGCTACCCGCAGGCGCCCGGCGGTGCGCCTCAGCCGCCTGCCGGGCCGGGGCGGCCGCTCGCGCCGAATGCCGGGGACATTGCCGATGCCGCGACCAGCAAGGCCGGGCCTCCGCCGCGTCGGGGTTCGACGACGCCGCCTCCGCCGAGCGCGCCGGGGGCTCCCGGTGCGCGGCCGGGGAGTGCGCCGCCGCCTCCCGCCGGGCCCGGTGCGGGCGGGTACGTCCCGACGCAGCTCGTGTCGGCGCTCGGTCCCGACGGGCCCGAGGGCCCCGCCGGGCTGGGGGCTCCGCAGCCTCCCGGCGCGCCGCAGCCTCCGGGCGCCCCGAACCCGCCTGGTGCGCCGAATCCGCCCGGTGCTCCGAACACCCCCGGCGGTGCGCCTCCCGGCGGTGTCCACCACGCCGCCACGATGCTCGCCGACCCCGGTCGGATGGGCCCCGGCGCGCCGCAGCCGCCGGGCGCCCCTGGTGTGCCCGGCGCTCCCGGTACGCCTCCGCCGCCGCAGGCCCCTGGCGTCCCGGGTGCCCCGAACCAGCCTGGTGCGCCGCAGCCGCCGGGTGCGCCCGGTGCATCCCAGCCGCCGGGTGCCCCTGGTGCTCCCGGCGGTGCGCGAGGTGCCGTTCACCACGCCGAGACCGTGCTGGCCGCACCTCCGGTCGGTGCCCCCGGTGCGCCCCCGGTCGGTCCTCCCGGTACGCCTCCGCCGCCGCAGGCGCCCGGCGCCCCTGGTGTTCCGGGTGGCCCGGGTATGGCGCCGGGCGGTGCACCTCAGCCGCCGATGGCGCCCGGTGCCGTACCGCCGCCTGCCTACGGCTACCCGCAGCAGCAGGGGCAGCCGACGGTCGGACCCGGTTACCAGGCCGTGCTTCGCTATCGCGCGCAGGACGGGTCCGAGCAGCAGTTGATCCGGCGGTCCGCGCCCGGGACCCCGCATCCGGAGTGGCAGATCTTCCACGAGCTGCGCGGTATGAACGTGCCGCCGGACCAGGTGCTGGAGCTGCACACCGAGTTGGAGTCGTGCGAGCTGCCGGGTGCGTACTGTGCGCGGATGATCCGGGAGCAGTGGCCGCAGGCGCGGATCACGAGCATCGCCCCGTACGGCACGGATCACGCGAGCCGGCAGCAGGGCATGCAGCAACTGATCGCGCACCAGGGCGAGTTGCACCAGGTGGCGGACGGGCCGGCCCGACCGGCGCCGGTGCGCGCGCCGTTGCCGCCGGTGCAGGCCGCGCCGCCGATTCCGCCGGAGGCCGTGGCGCAGGAGCTGGCCGGCGCGTTCGGGCCGGGGCTCTTCCGGTTCGAGCAGCAGGCGGTGTCCCGGCAGGGCGTGCCGCCGGTGGTGGCGCACTCGCTGGTGGTGGCGGGCCTGCCGATGGACATGGGTCCGTTCTTCTGGGCGCAGGCCCAGCCGGGGCGGCCGGTGCCGACGCTCGCCGAACTGGCGCAGGAGCGCGGGGTGCAGCCGGCCGCGGACGCGGGCTCGTACCTCGTCATGGGCAGCGACTTCGGCCGGGCGATCTGTGTCCAGTACGGCACCGCGAACATCGTGGCCGTGCCGGTGGAGGCCGGGCCCGGTGGTGCGCCCGTGCCGCCGCAGTTCGTGAACACGGGGCTGCCGGAGCTCCAGCGGTGCCTGGCGCTGCTCGGGCGGATGTGGCGGCTCAGGTTCGGGCTGAACCAGGAGCAGGCGGGCCGCTGGACCGTCGACTTCCAGGCCCAGTTGGCCTCCCTCGACCCGGCGGCGCTCGGCTCGCCGGAGAGCTGGTGGTCGGTGCTGCTGGAGCAGATGTGGGACGGGCTGTTGTAACGCGAGCCTGAGTGCCGAAAGGGCCGGGCCCGGTCGCTGTGACCGGGCCCGGCCCTTTTGTGTGCGCGTCATGACCGTTACCACGCGCGGAGTGTCGCGTTATGAACACTTACGTCCGATACATCAAGATGTGCGCGCAATCATCATTTCTTGACCGTTCGGCGGAGAGGGGTTCCAGGATGAGCAGCGCACCGGTCTCGCCCCACGGCTTCGGGGCCGTACGGGGGCGCGGTTACCGTCCCGAACAGGTCGAAGCGTTTGCCGACGCCCTCTCCCTCGACCGGGATGCCGCCTGGGAACGGGCGGCCCGCCTCACCGTGCTCGCCAGGGAGATGGAGGAGGAGGCGGCCATCCTCGCGGAGGAGGTGGCGCAGCTCGCACCCCAGACGTACGAGGCGCTCGGGGACGGCGCCCGGCGTCTGTTCACGTTCGCGCAGGAGGAGGCCGAGGCCGTGCGCAAGCGCGGGCGGCGGGAGGCGCAGCGGATCGAGGACGATGCGGAGGCGTACGCGAAGAGCCTGCGCGGTGCCGCGCAGGCGTACGCCGACGAGGTGCGCGGCGAGGCCGAGGAGCGCGCCCGGCAGCTGCTTCTCACGGCGCAGGCCGAGGCCGACGAGATCCGGGTCTCCACCCGGCGCGAGGTGAAGGAGCGCCGCGGTGAAGCGCTGGCCGCGCTCCGTGAAGTACGGCAGCGCACCTCCGGGAAGCTCATCGAGCAGGCCAAGGAGCTCGCCGACCGGCTGGCCGAGATGGACCGCGCGGAGGACGACCGGGCGGCCGCGTCGGACGTACGGCGGTCCGATCGGGTGGTGCGGGCGGAGGCGGCGCTGGCCGAGGCGGAGCGGCTGTTCGCGGAGGCGGAGGAGTTCACGCGCCGGTCCGAGGAGGACGCACATGCGCGTGCCGCCGAGATCCTCGCGGGGGCGCGGATGCAGGAGGAGCGGATCGCCCGGGAGACGGAGCAGGTGGTGCGCGGGCACAGGGAACAGTGCGACTTCATGCAGACGCAGATGGACAACGTACGGAACAGTCTTACGGCGTTGACGGGGTCGGCGCCCGGAGAGTGACGGGTGGGGGCGCCATCACTGCACGTGGGCGCCCCCGGCCGGATGAAATCCGGAGTCAGCCGCCCCGCCTGACCGCTCCCGCCAGGATCCATCCCTCCACGGCCTCGTACTGCCGCCGCTGCTCCTCCGATGCGCGGCGGCCGGAGACCACCGTGCCCAGCCAGCCGAAGGCGAAGCCGAGGGGGATCGTCACCAGGCCCGTCGTCGTGAACGGGAACCAGTTGAAGTCGGCGTCGGGGAAGGCCGAGACGGGCGAGCCGGAGACCAGGTTGGTGCCCGACATGAAGAGCAGGACCGCGAGCGTGCCGCCGATCAGGGTGCTCAGCAGGCCCGTCCGGGTGTAACGGCGCCAGAAGAGGCTGTAGACCAGCGCGGGCGCGATGGCGGAGGCGCCGAGGCAGAAGGAGAGCGTCACCAGGGGCTGCAGGCTGCGGTGTTGGACCAGGGTGGCGAGGAAGATCGCCGGGGCGCCGACCGCGAGCGCCGAGAGCCGGGCCAGCGTCATCTCGCGCTGTGTCGACATCTCCTGCACGCGGGCGGCGAAGACGTCGTGGGCGAGGGAGTTGGCGCAGGCGAGGATCATGCCGGCGACGGAGGCGAGCAGGGTCAGGAAGATCGCCGTGGTCACCGTCGTGAACAGGAACGTCTCCGCCGTCGACACGTCCGCGCCGAACGCGGCCCGCGAACCCAGCAGATACGCCGTGT
Source organism: Streptomyces sp. NPDC001663 (assembly GCF_042893105.1). Lineage (NCBI taxonomy): Bacteria > Bacillati > Actinomycetota > Actinomycetes > Kitasatosporales > Streptomycetaceae > Streptomyces > Streptomyces sp. NPDC001663. The sequence continues at coordinate 473,127 of NZ_JBIAUR010000007.1, forward strand.
TGCCCTGCGGGTCCGCCTGGGCGATCACCGCGCGGCCGATCAGGGCCGTCGCGCCGAACCCGACGACGGTCATGATCAGGACGAACAGCACCACCGAGGACACCGCCCACGACATCGAGCGCCGCACCTGACGGGCGCTGCGCGCGGTGTACATGCGCATGGTGACGTGCGGGAGGCAGGCGCCGCCCAGGACGACCGTCAGCTCCGAAGTGATCATGTCCAGGCGGGGGTTGGGGCTGCCCGCGAACTCGACGCCGGAGCGCAGGAAGGAGGAACCGACCCCGCTCTGCGCGGCCGCCGTGTTGAACAGCGCCCCCGGGTCCCAGTCGAAGCGCCGCAGTATGAGCAGGGCGACCACGGCGCCCGAGCCGAGCAGCATCACCATCTTCAGGATCTGGATGAGGGCGGTGCCCTTCATGCCGCCGATCGCCGCGTAGCTGATCATCAGGGCGCCGAGCCCGATGATGCAGCCGGTCTTCAGCGCGTCGCCGGAGAAGCCGAGGATGAACGCCAACAGCTGTCCCGTTCCGGCCAGTTGGACCAGCATCAGCGGCATCAGCGCGGCGATGGTCACCACGCACGCGGTGATCCGCACGCCGCGTCCGGGCATTCGGCGGGTCAGCGCGTCGCCCATGGTGAACCGGCCCGCGTTGCGCAGGGGTTCGGCCAGCAGGAACATCAGCAGCATCAGCGACAGTGCCGTGCTCAGGGCCAGCGCGATCCCGTCGTAGCCGCACAGGGCGATCACGCCGCCCGTGCCCAGCACGGTCGCCGCGGAGATGTAGTCGCCGGCGATCGCGAGGCCGTTGCGCATGGGGGACAGGGAGCCGTAGCCGGTGTAGAACTCGTCCAGGTCGTCGCGGTCCGGGCCCGTCATCACGCACAGCAGCAGCGTGATGGTGGCGACGGTGGAGAAGGCGACGAGGGACATGGCCTGCGCGTTGCCGCTGAACCCGGTCATCGTGCGGCCTCCCGCTTGGCGTCCAGTTCGGACTGCTTGCGGATGCGGTCCGCGATCGGGTCGACGTAGCGGCCGGCCGTGTGCTCGTACAGCGCGATCGCCAGCCAGGTCACGGGGATCTGCAGCAGCGCGAGCAGCAGCCCGACCGGCAGGCCGTCGGTGACGGTGCTCGACATGAACGAGGGCGCCGACGCCGACAGGATCAGGAAGAGCGTGAAGTAGCCGAGCGCGGTGAGCGTCGCGGTGCGCCGCTGCCAGCGGTAGGCGCTGCGCAGGACCCGCAGGTCGCTGTGGTGCCCGAGGGCGGGCTCGGCCGGCCGGCGTCGTCTGGCCGGTTCGGGTGGCGCCTCGGGCGGCTGCCAGGGGTAGGTCGGGTAGGCGGGCGGTGCCTCCTGCGCCGGATGTCGGTACGGGTAGGACGGGGACGAGTCGTAGGACATCCCGGTGCTCCTTGCGTGGCTCGGGTCCTGTGCGGGGGACCGCAGGGAGATGGGGGTGGAAAGCGGAGTCACGCACGCTACTCGCCGGTACCGGGATTGCGCGAGGGTTTCACCAAACTGATTGGTCGGTATGCGCTTACTGCGCTGACCTCGGGTGTTACCCCGGTTAACTCAGACTTTTGACGGCTGAGTTGACCTACGCCGATGGGATCGACCGTCAGTCCTTGAGCACCGGAAAGCGTCGCGGCGCCAGCACCAGCAGCACCACGAACGCCAGCGCCGCGGCGCACCCGGCGCCCAGATACACGGCGTGCACCGCGTCCGCGATCGCCCGCCGCGTCGCCTCCGGTACCGCACCCGCGTCCAGTCCCCGCGTCACGGAGTCCAGGTCGCCCGCACCGCCGAGCCGCGCCGCCAGCACCCCGTTGGCCACCGCGCCGAACACCGACGCGCCGATCGTCTGGCCGGTCTGTCGGCAGAAGAGGACGGACGCCGTCGTCGTGCCCCGTTCCGCCCAGCCCACCGTCGACTGCACCCCGACGATCAGCGGGAGTTGGAACAACCCCAGCGCGCCGCCCAGCAACAGCATCAGCAGCGCCGGCTGCCACGCCGCTCCCGGATACGGCAGGAACGGGAACGCGAACAGGATCAGCGACGCCGTCCCGATGCCCAGCATGGCCGTGTTGCGGAAGCCGATCCGCCGGTACACGTGCTGGCTGAGGGCCGCCGACACCGGCCAGCTCAGCGTCCAGACGGACAGGACGAAGCCCGCCGCGACCGGCGCCAGCCCCAGCACCGACTGCGCGTACGTCGGCAGGAACACGCTCGGCGCCACCATCAGCAGACCCAGCGCCCCCAGGGCCAGATTGACCGCGGCGATCGTACGGCGCCGCCACACCCACCCGGGGATGATCGGCTCGGCCGCCCGGCGCTCCACGGCCACCACGACGCCGACCAGCGCAAGTCCCGTACCGAACAAGGCGATTGACTGCCCCGACAGCCACGGCCATGCCACCCCGCCCTGCACCAAGGCCGTCAGCAGTACGCCTCCGCACGCGAACACCGTCAGTGCGCCCGCCCAGTCGATACGGGGGCGGCCGCCCGACTCCCGTTCGGGCTCGTGGAGATGGCGGACGATCAGCCACAACGCCACTGCACCTATGGGCAGGTTGACCAGGAAGATCCAGCGCCAGTCGGCGTAGGCCGCGAGCACGCCGCCGACTCCCGGGCCGGCCACCGCCGACACCGCCCACACCGTGGAGAGTTTGGACTGGATCTTCGGGCGGTCCTTCAGCGGGTAGAGGTCGGCGGCCAGGGTCTGGACCGTGCCCTGGAGTGCTCCGCCGCCCAGGCCCTGGAGGATGCGGAAGGCGATCAGCGCGCCCATGTTCCAGGCCACCGCGCACAGCAGCGAACCGAGCAGGAAGACCGAGGCGCCCGCGATCAGTACCGGCTTGCGGCCGAAGGTGTCCGACAGCTTGCCGTACACCGGGAGCGTGACGGTGACGGCGAGCAGATAGCCGGAGAAGAGCCAGGAGAAGACCGAGAAGCCACCGAGATCGCCGACGATCTGTGGGACGGCCGTGGAGACGATGGTCGAGTCGAGGGCGGCGAGTGCCATCGCGAGCATGAGGGCGGCTACGACGGCTCCGCGTCTGCGTGTGTCCCGCGGGCGCTCGTCCGCCACCGACGCCCGTATCTCTGTGTCCCCCTGGTCCACCGGATTCCTTCCCCTTGCATCTATCTGCCGCCGAACAGCTTCCCACTTGACCCTCACGTCGCGGCAGGGTGGAACCTGAGCGGGCCGGTGGGTGGACCGAACCCCGAGATCGCCTCCACCCGTCGGTGGACTGCCCCTAGGGGTTCCTCCGCACTACGGCCCGGGGTGGGTTCGTACCGCCGGAGGAGGAGATGGCGCCAGGGCGTCCTTAACCTGGCTTTATGCCGCTGGGGGGCGGCTGACCGAACCGGTGGGGGTGGGGTTTTCCCCCGTAGAAGAGGGTGCTGGGCACCAGCGCGCGGCACCCCTCTCCGCCGCCAGACTCATCGACGTAGCGAATCGCAAGTCCGCAGACCGCAAGCCGCAGGACCGAGCCGACGCAGCACACGTGCGTCACCTTCGTAACCGACATAGGAGACTTACCATGACATCGGCCGTGACCATTCCCAGGCACGGGGGCACTGGAGGGCGTACGGCCGTTGCCGCCCGGGCGCGACAGGTCGTCAAGGCGTACGGGGCCGGAGAGACCCGTGTCGTCGCCCTCGACCATGTGGATGTGGACATCGCGCGCGGTCAGTTCACCGCGATCATGGGCCCCTCGGGGTCCGGCAAGTCCACGCTCATGCACTGCCTCGCCGGGCTCGACAACGTCACCTCCGGGCAGATCTACCTCGACGAGACCGAGATCACCGGGCTGAAGGACAAGAAGCTCACGCAACTGCGGCGGGACCGGGTCGGGTTCATCTTCCAGGCGTTCAACCTGCTGCCGACGCTGAACGCGCTCGAGAACATCACGCTGCCAATGGACATCGCCGGGCGCAAGCCCGACAAGCAGTGGCTGGCGCGGGTCGTCGACACCGTCGGGCTCTCCGACCGGCTCAAGCACCGGCCGACCCAGCTCTCCGGCGGTCAGCAGCAGCGTGTCGCCGTGGCGCGTGCGCTGGCCGCACGGCCCGAGATCATCTTCGGTGACGAGCCGACCGGAAACCTCGACTCCCGGGCCGGCGCCGAGGTGTTGGGCTTCCTGCGGCGGTCGGTCGACGAGCTCGGCCAGACCATCGTGATGGTCACGCACGACCCGGTGGCGGCCTCGTACGCGGACCGCGTCCTGTACCTCGCCGACGGCCGGATCGTCGACGAGATGTACAAGCCGACCGCCGACGCCGTCCTCGACCGTATGAAGGACTTCGACGCCCGGGGACGTACGTCATGACTGTCATGAAGACATCGATGCGCAACTTCTTTGCGCACAAGGGGCGGATGGCCCTCTCGGCCATCGCGGTCCTGCTGTCGGTGGCCTTCGTCTGCGGGACGCTGGTCTTCACCGACACCATGAACACCACGTTCGACAAGCTGTTCCAGGCCACCTCGTCCGATGTGACCGTGAGCGCCAAGGGTGCCTCGGACAGCGGTGAGACGACCGCCGACAACGGCAAGCCGCCGGTGATGCCGGCGTCCGTGGTCGGCAAGGTGCGCGCGGCGCAGGGCGTGAAGTCGGCGCAGGGGACCGTCTTCTCGACCTCCGTGACCGTGGTCGACGGCAAGAAGAACAACCTGTCGCCGTCCAGCGGCGCCCCGACCATCGTCGGCAACTGGAACTCCAACGACGCCCGCACCATGAAGATCACCTCCGGTACGGCGCCCAAGGGGCCGGACCAGGTGATGGTCGACGCCGACACCGCCGACAAGCACCACCTGAAGCTCGGCGACCCGCTCGGCGTGATCAGCGCGGTCGGCACGCACGACGCGAAGATCTCCGGCATCGCCGACTTCCAGGTCACCAACCCGGGTGCGGCGATCTTCTACCTGGACACCAAGACGGCCCAGGAGACCCTCGTCGGCCAGACCGGCGTCTACACGAACGTCAACGTCACTGCCGCTTCCGGCGTGACCGACGCACAGCTGAAGACGAACGTCGCCGCGGAGCTCGGCGGCGGCTACAAGGTGCAGACCGCCAAGGAGACCGCCGACGCCAACCAGAAGGACGTCGAGGGCTTCATGAACGTCATGAAGTACGCGATGCTCGGCTTCGCCGGGATCGCCTTCCTCGTCGGCATCTTCCTGATCATCAACACCTTCTCGATGCTGGTCGCGCAGCGGACGCGGGAGATCGGCCTGATGCGGGCCGTCGGCTCCTCCCGCGGGCAGGTCAACCGGTCCGTGCTGGTCGAGGCGCTGCTGCTGGGTGTCTTCGGATCGGTGCTGGGTGTCGGTGCGGGTGTCGGGCTCGCGGTCGGGCTGATGAAACTCATGGGCTCCATGGGCATGCACCTGTCGACCGCCGACCTGACGGTCGCGTGGACGACCCCGGTGGTCGGCCTGCTCCTGGGCGTCGTGGTCACCGTCCTCGCCGCCTACCTGCCCGCCCGCCGGGCCGGCAAGGTCTCGCCGATGGCCGCGCTGCGGGATGCCGGGGCTCCGGCGGACGCGAAGGCGGGCCGGATCCGGGCCCTGGTCGGCCTGGTGATGACCGGTGCCGGTGGCTACTGCCTCTACCTGGCCGCCCACGTCGACAAGGCGAAGGACGGTTCGCTGTGGCTGGGCCTCGGTGTGGTGCTCTCGCTCATCGGGTTCGTCGTGATCGGACCGCTGCTCGCGGCCGGTGTGGTGCGCGTCCTGGGTGCCGTACTGCTGCGGATGTTCGGCCCGGTCGGGCGGATGGCCGAGCGGAACGCGCTGCGCAACCCGCGCCGTACCGGTGCCACGGGCGCCGCCCTGATGATCGGGCTCGCGCTGGTCGCCTGCCTGTCGGTGGTCGGCTCCTCCATGGTCGCCTCGGCGACGGACCAGCTCGACAAGACGGTCGGTACGGACTTCATCATCCAGAACGACAACGGGCAGCAGGTCACCCCGCAGGCCGTGAAGGCGGTGAAGTCGACGCCGGGTCTTGAGCGGGTCACCGAGTACCGGACGACCGAGGCCGACTACACCACCCCCGACGGCAAGCTGCTCAAGGACACGGACATCACGGCGGCCGACCCGACCTACGCGACCGACCTGCGCACCAAGACGGTCGCCGGGAACCTCAAGGACGCGTACAGGCCCGACTCGATGTCGGTCCACGAGAAGTTCGCCAAGGCGCACGACATCCACCTGGGCTCGAAGATCAAGGTGGCCTTCAAGGACGGGCGCACGGCCGAACTGACGGTTCGGGCGATCACCAGCAGCGACGTCGTCATCGACGCGGGTGCGAAGTACACGTCGATCGCCACGCTGGCGAAGTACGTGCCGGCCGACAAGATGCCGCTCGACCAGCTGGTCTTCGCCACCGCCAAGGACGGGCAGCAGGACGCGGCCTACAAGGCGCTGAAGTCCTCGCTGCACGACTACCCGCAGTACAAGGTGCGCGACCAGACCGACTACAAGCAGGCGCTGAAGGACCAGATCGGCCAGCTGCTGAACATGATCTACGGCCTGCTGGCACTGGCGATCGTGGTCGCGATCCTCGGTGTCGTGAACACCCTGGCCCTCTCGGTGGTCGAGCGGACGAGGGAGATCGGCCTGATGCGGGCGATCGGTCTCTCCCGCCGCCAGCTGCGCCGGATGATCCGCATGGAGTCGGTGGTCATCGCCCTCTTCGGCGCCCTGCTCGGCCTGGGCCTCGGCATGGGCTGGGGCGCAACCGCCCAGAAGCTCCTCGCCCTGGAGGGTCTGAAGGTCCTGGAGATCCCCTGGCCGACCCTGACCGCGGTCTTCCTCGGCTCGGCCTTCGTGGGCCTGTTCGCGGCACTGATCCCGGCGTTCAGGGCGGGACGGATGAACGTGCTGAACGCGATCGCCACCGAATAGCCACCGCACACGGGGGTTGCGGGGGAGCGCCCGGTGCCGGGGAGTCTTGGGGGACTCACCGGCACCGGGCCCTTTGCCGTACGGCGAGATCGACGCGGGGGTGCCGACGCCGACGTACGCTGGAGGGACCCCCGGCCCGCCACGCGTGTCGGGCGATTCGCGTTGCCCGCCCCCGGACGAAAGCCGCCCCGAATGAGCCTGCACGGTCTGCTCGACGCCGTCGTCAAGGACACCGCCCTCGCGGAAGCCGTCAAGGCGGCAGCGAGCGGCAACCGCATGCACGTCGACCTGGTCGGCCCGCCCGCGGCCCGCCCCTTCGCCGTGGCCACCCTGGCCCGCGAGACCGGCCGCACCGTACTGGCGGTGACGGCCACGGGCCGCGAGGCCGAGGATCTCGCGGCCGCCCTGCGCTCCCTGCTGCCGTCGGACGGCGTCGTGGAGTACCCCTCCTGGGAGACCCTCCCGCACGAGCGGCTGAGCCCGCGCAGTGACACCGTGGGCCGGCGGCTGGCCGTCCTGCGGCGCCTCGCGCACCCGCGCCCCGACGACCCCGAGACCGGCCCGGTCTCCGTCGTCGTGGCGCCGGTGCGCTCTGTACTGCAGCCGCAGGTCAAGGGGCTGGGGGATCTCGAACCGGTCGCCCTCAGGAGCGGGCAGACCGCTGACCTCAACGAGATCGTCGACGCCCTCGCCGCCGCCGCGTACGCGCGCGTGGAGCTCGTCGAGAAGCGCGGCGAGTTCGCCGTACGAGGCGGGATTCTGGATGTGTTCCCGCCGACCGAGGAGCACCCCCTGCGCGTCGAGTTCTGGGGTGACGACGTCGAGGAGATCCGCTACTTCAAGGTCGCCGACCAGCGGTCCCTGGAGGTCGCCGAGCACGGGCTGTGGGCGCCGCCCTGCCGCGAGCTGCTGCTGACCGAGGACGTCCGCGCACGCGCGCGTGCCCTCGCCGAACAGCATCCCGAGCTGGGCGAACTGCTGGGCAAGATCGCCGAGGGGATCGCCGTGGAAGGCATGGAGTCCCTGGCTCCCGTCCTCGTCGACGACATGGAGCTGCTGATCGACGTCCTGCCCAAGGGCGCCATGGCCGTCGTATGCGATCCGGAGCGGGTACGCACGCGTGCCGCGGATCTCGTGGCGACCTCGCAGGAGTTCCTGCAGGCGTCCTGGGCGGCCACCGCCGGCGGCGGCGAGGCGCCCATCGACGTCGGTGCGGCCTCGCTGTGGTCCATCGCGGACGTCCGGGACCGGGCCCGCGAGCTGGACATGATGTGGTGGTCGGTGTCGCCGTTCGCGGCGGACGAGGAGCTTGACGCCGACACCCTCAAGCTCGGCATGCACGCGCCCGAGACCTACCGCGGCGACACCGCCAAGGCCCTCGCCGACACCAAGGGCTGGCTCGCCGACGGCTGGCGCACGGTGTTCGTCACCGAGGGGCACGGCCCCGCGGCCCGTACGGTCGAGGTGCTGGGCGGCGAGGGCGTCGCGGCGCGCCTGGAGGCCGACCTCGGGGAGATCTCCCCGTCCGTCGTGCACGTGGCGTGCGGCTCGATCGACTACGGCTTCGTCGACACGACGCTGAAGCTGGCGGTCCTCACCGAGACCGACCTCTCCGGGCAGAAGGCGGCCGGCAAGGACGGCGCCCGGATGCCGGCCCGCCGCCGCAAGACCATCGACCCGCTCACCCTGGAGGCGGGCGACTACATCGTCCACGAGCAGCACGGCGTCGGCCGCTACATCGAGATGGTGCAGCGGACCGTGCAGGGCGCGACCCGCGAGTACCTGGTCGTCGAGTACGCCCCCGCCAAGCGCGGCCAGCCCGGCGACCGCCTGTACATCCCCACCGACCAGCTGGAGCAGATCACCAAGTACGTCGGCGGCGAGGCCCCGACACTGCACCGCCTGGGCGGCGCCGACTGGACGAAGACCAAGGCGCGCGCCAAGAAGGCCGTCAAGGAGATCGCCGCCGACCTGATCAAGCTGTACAGCGCGCGCATGGCGGCCCCCGGGCACACCTTCGGCCCGGACACCCCCTGGCAGCGCGAGCTGGAGGACGCCTTCCCGTACGTGGAGACCCCCGACCAGCTCACCACCATCGCCGAGGTCAAGGAGGACATGGAGAAGTCGGTCCCGATGGACCGCCTGATCTGCGGCGACGTGGGCTACGGCAAGACGGAGATCGCGGTCCGCGCCGCGTTCAAGGCGGTGCAGGACGGAAAGCAGGTGGCGGTCCTCGTCCCGACGACCCTCCTGGTCCAGCAGCACTTCGGGACGTTCAGCGAGCGCTACTCCCAATTCCCCGTCAACACACGGGCGTTGAGCCGCTTCCAGACCGACACCGAGGCGAAGGCGGTCCTGGAGGGCCTGCGCGAGGGCTCGGTGGACGTCGTCATCGGCACGCACCGCCTGTTCTCCTCGGAGACCAAGTTCAAGGACCTGGGCCTGGTCATCGTCGACGAGGAGCAGCGCTTCGGCGTCGAGCACAAGGAGCAGCTGAAGAAGCTGCGCGCCAACGTGGACGTCCTGACGATGTCCGCGACCCCGATCCCCAGGACCCTGGAGATGGCGGTCACGGGCATCCGCGAGATGTCGACGATCACCACCCCGCCGGAGGAGCGCCACCCGGTGCTCACCTTCGTCGGACCGTACGAGGAGAAGCAGATCGGCGCGGCCATCCGCCGTGAACTCCTGCGCGAGGGCCAGGTCTTCTACATCCACAACCGCGTCGAGTCGATCGACCGCGCGGCCTCGCGCCTGCGCGAAATCGTCCCCGAGGCACGGATCGCCACGGCCCACGGCCAGATGTCGGAGTCGACCCTCGAACAGGTCGTCGTCGACTTCTGGGAGAAGAAGTACGACGTCCTCGTCTCGACCACGATCGTCGAGTCCGGCATCGACATCTCCAACGCCAACACACTGATCGTGGAGCGCGGCGACAACTTCGGCCTCTCCCAGCTGCACCAGCTGCGCGGCCGGGTCGGCCGAGGCCGCGAGCGCGGCTACGCGTACTTCCTTTATCCGCCGGAGAAGCCGCTGACGGAGACCGCCCACGAGCGCCTGGCGACCATCGCCCAGCACACCGAGATGGGCGCGGGCATGTACGTCGCGATGAAGGACCTGGAGATCCGGGGCGCCGGCAACCTCCTCGGCGGCGAACAGTCCGGCCACATCGCGGGCGTCGGCTTCGACCTGTACGTCCGCATGGTCGGCGAGGCGGTCGCGGACTACCGGGCCTCCCTGGAGGGCGGCGTGGAGGAGGAGCCGCCGCTCGAGGTCAAGATCGAGCTCCCGGTCGACGCCCACGTCCCGCACGAGTACGCGCCGGGCGAGCGCCTGCGCCTCCAGGCCTACCGTGCCATCGCCTCCGCCAACACGGAGGAGGAGGTCAAGTCCGTACGCGAGGAACTCGTCGACCGCTACGGCAAGTTGCCCGAACCGGTGGAGAACCTCCTGCTGGTGGCGGGCCTGCGCATGCTCGCCCGCGCGTGCGGCGTGGGCGAGATCGTCCTCCAGGGCAACAACATCCGCTTCGCCCCGGTGGAGTTGAGGGAGTCCCAGGAACTGCGCGTCAAGCGCCTCTACCCGGGGACCGTCATCAAGCCGGCGGTGCACCAGGTGCTGGTGCCGCGCCCGAAGACGGCGAAGGTGGGCGGAAAGCCGTTGGTCGGGCGGGACTTGCTGAGCTGGGTGGGGGAGTTCCTGGCGTCGATTCTGGGGTCGTAGGCATTTCCCCCGGTTCGCACCGACACTGCTTCGATCGCGCAACCACGGGTCACGCGCCCCCGTCCTCCGGCAGGATGTCGACCATGGCAGGCAGGGGGCGCGCGAGCACGATCGCGTGGGCGGGAGCGACATGTGTGCTGGTCGCCGGGGCCCTGGTGTTCACCCTGGGGCCCGCACACGCCCCGCTGGGAGTGTCGGACCGGAGCGGTCTGGTGTCGATGGTCCTCGCCCTGCCGGGTCTGGTGGTCGCCGTGATCGCGCTGCTGTGGGCGCGGCCCGGCAGCCACGAGGGCGAGGCGGCCGCGGTCGCCCGGCTGGCCCGCGAAGTGCGTGCGGTGGGCGAGCCGCAGTGGGCACACAGTCTCGGCGGCGACCTGACCGCCATCGACGTGACCTTCACCTTCAGGCCGTACGGGAACGCGCGCGCCGCCGCACTGCCGTCGACACCGGCAGGTCAACTGGAGCGGGTGGTCGAGGACTTCCGGGCGATCAGGCCGAGCCGACTGGTGATCACCGGAGAGCCGGGGGCAGGCAAGACGGTGCTGGCCCGCAAGCTCGTCATGGAGCTCAACCTGGCGCGTACGGAACAGGAACCAGTTCCGGTCATGATCGCACTGGCCGACTGGGACGAGGACGAGCCGTTGACAGACTGGGTCGTCCGGCATCTTGAGCGGGACTACGGACTCTCCCGCTCTTCGGCCCGCGCGGTGGTCGAAGCCCGCATGGTGCTGCCCGTGCTCGACGGCCTGGACGAGATGGACGCGGCAGCGAGTCCCGCCGACAGGCGGCGTGCGAGGGCCACGCTGGAGGCACTGGACCGGTACCAGGACGGTACGCACGCCGCGCCGCTGGTCCTGACCTGCCGCACCGAGGAGTACGACGCGTTCGAGACGGAGGGGCGGCACATCCTCGACTCGGCTCGCATCGAGATCGATCCGGTCACGTCGGCCCAGGCCCATCGGTTTCTGTCCCAGAGGGGCGCCGCCCGCAGGCCCGCACGCTGGCAGGGCGTACTGGACAAGCTGTCGGCGGAGCCGACGGGAGTACTGGCGCGGGCCCTGTCCACGCCCTGGCGGCTCACGCTTGCCGCGACGGTGTATGAACAGGACGGCAATCCGGCCCAGTTGATCGCCGCGACGAGCACGGACGAGGTCGCGGACCGGCTGTTGGGCCGCTACATCGCGGCGGCCACCGTCAACTCCCGCAAGGCGCCGGGACGTTATGGCAGTGACGAGGTGCATCGCCGACTCGCCCTCCTTGCCCGGGCGCTGGGCACGGGCAGCGCCGCCGAGACCGATCTCGCCCTGCTCGACCTGGGCCGGCGGATTCCTCGGTGGCAACTCGAGATCGTGCGGGGGAGCATCTGGGCCGCGCTGATCGCCGTCAGCGCCGGGGCGGCACTCGTCACCGAAGGGCTGCTGACGGTCTGGGTCGTCGCCGCCGTCCTGATCCCCGTGATAGTGCTCCTCGCGTCGATTTGGGGCGGGGGTGCGCCTCCCTTCGCCCTCGGAATCCCGGTGATCGGCGCCCCCTTGTGGCGCGTCGGCTTCCGCCTGCTGCTGCGCAAGCCGTGGCGCGCGGACCTTCCTCCGCTCTTCATGGTGCTGGCCGTGCTCCTGTACGTGCTGGTGGGCCCCATGGCGGGGCTATGGAACTACTGGCAGGTGTTCGTGCCGGCGGCGCTGGCGCTGGTTCTCTGGTGTGTGCTGGAGGCAGGTACGTGGATCGACACGTCGGCGTGTGGACCCACGAGTGTGCTGTGGGGCGGGGCCGTCTACGGGGCGCACCTGGCGGCGCTCGGCGCGCTGGCGATCGAGGCGACGGGTTCCTCTCCCTACGCGGTCAGCGTCTTCTGCTGGTTCATGGCCATCCTCTTGGTAAAAACCCCAGGCCATCTGGGCTACCTGGCGTTCGTGCTGTGGAACAGCCGATGCCTGCCGCTGAGACTGGCCCGCTTCCTGGACTGGTCTGTGGCCGCGGGACTCCTGCGTACATCCGGCGTGGCCTACCAGTTCCGCCACCGTGAGTTCCAGGAGTGGTTGGTACGGCATCCGGAACCGACCTCACTTCCCTGACCCACTCAGTTCTCCGACGCAGGGGGCTTGTCCCGACGATCGCTCCGGAAGGGCCCGTGAAACGTGCATCCGACACCGGTCCGGACCTCTGGCGGAGGTCCTCAACTGCAGGCAAAATGCAGGCCTGTTGAGGGCGCGGTCGGGGGAGGCCACGTGGTTCTGCCGTCTTGGAAGAACATCAGACCGGGAAGCCCGCGCAAGCGTCCCGACCCGGATTCCGCCGACCCGGTCCCGGAAGTCCCGGCGCCCGTCGAGTCGGTGTGGCGAAGAGGGTATGCCCATCGCGACGAGATACCGGACACCGCAGTCACCCGCCAGATGTGCGCATCGGTCCATGACCGCCCGCACCGCCTGAAGCAACTGAAGGCGTTATGGGGCCGCCTGGAGGACCAGGCCCGCGGGAAGCGGAAGCGGGCCGTACCGCAGCTCGGCCGGCACGCGGGCGAGTACCTCGCCCGGGCGGCTCTGCGTGAGGTGCTGAACGCGGACAAGCGGCCGGTGCCGTCGTTCGGCTTCCAGCTCGCGCCAGTGCTCAGCCACTGCGTGGCCGCACGTCGGCAGTGGCGCCTGCGGACCGCGCTGCTCGTCGTCGTGGTCGGCCTGACGGGGCTGCGGTATCCGTGGGGCGCGGCGGTCCTCGTCACGGTAGCGGTCCTGCACATGTGGCTCCGGGGCGGCCGGGTCGGGCGCGTCCTGCGGTGGGGGACGACGTCGGTCATCTCGTTCGTCCTGCTCGGCCTCGCGGTCTTCACCGTCTACCGACTCGCCGGTACCTACGCCCTGGTGCTCCGCCGGGCCCTGCGGCAGGGCGAGCGGGAAGCCGTACTGCTGGCTCTGGCCGTGACCGCCGTGTACGTCCTGGACCGGTGGGTGGCCTGGGCCTACGTACTAGCGGTCCGGCCGGGGCGATCGAAGATCGGTGACCGGCCGCACGCCGCTCCGGTCTCGGCGAAGAAGATCGCCACCATCAAGGTCACCGAGACCTGGCAGTCCATCGCCTACCAGAAGTACGGGAGCCAGGACCGGTTCGTCGGCGCGGGCAAACCCTGGGACAAGACGGCCCTGCGTATCCGGCTCAAGGCGGCCGGCGGAGACGACGAGGACGACGGCAAGGAGCAGGAGCACCACGAACTCGAAGGGCTCCGGGAGTTCGAGGCCGACGAGCTGATGGACGACGTACGGGATGAACTGGAGCGCCTGCGGGACGTGCTCGTCGAGACGCATTCCCTTCCCAACTGCGACGTCTCCGAGATGCTCGGCGTGGCCGAGACGGACTGGAAGAAGCTGCCCGCCGGGCCTCCCAAGGCCTGGCCGGAGGCCGACGAGATGGTCCGCGGTGCCCGGGGCGCACCGTCCAGTGCGGCCGCCCGACGCTATCTCACCGCGCAGGTGGTCAGCTGGGACGGGCAGATCGTGGTCACGGTCTTCGCCCACGCCGCGCTCGAAGGCCGCATGCTGCACTTCGTTGCCCGACCGCACGTCATCGCCCCGCTCCGCAAGGACACAGCGGTCGGGGCGCGCGGGGGCTGGGCTCTGGCCGGCGATCTGCTGCTGGTCCCGCTGCACGCCGTCGGGGACACGGTCGACCTGGTGATCCGGGCGTACCGGACGGTACGGCGCAGCCTGCGGCTGGACGGCGCGGTCCACTGGGTGGTGAACCAGAACGTCCACGTGTCCAGCGGCACCGCCGAGGCCTTCGACGGCGCCGACGACGACGATGAAGAGAAGAAGCCGGTCAGCCTGCGCGAGTTCTGCGCGCGGGCGAGCGTCGAGGACATGCACCAGTGGGAGGACGCGCTGCGCCACGCCCACACCCTCGTTGTCTGGATGGCCGCAAGGGTGCGGTTCTTCCTCTACGAGCACGGGGCGGACCTCGATGACTTCGACAAGCAGGTGTCGAACGTCTTCAACACGACGTTCGTCACCGGCGACAACAACACGGTGATGTCGTCCGCAGCGGGCAGGGACAGCAAACAGACCGGCCCTCAGAAGGCATCGCCGGAACCGAAGCCCAAGGGGTGACCATGGCACAGCGACGACGACAACGGGACGACCGGCAACAGGCGTCGAGCGTCAGCAGCGAAGCGAAGGTGCGAGGCAGGAACAACAAGGTGATGAACGGTGCCGCGGGCCGTGATCTGACGCAGAACATGGACTCCGGGGTCGCTCCGGACGAGCTCGCGGAACTCCGCGCGGCGCTGGCCGCCCATGCGGGGCAGGTCGCCGACATCGAGCAGGCCGAAGAGGCGGTCGACGCGATCGAGGAAGAGCTGAACAGCGATCGGCCACGGCAGACACGTCTGAACCTGATGCTGACGGGCCTGACGACTTCCATCGGAGCGGCCACCGGCGTGCTCACGGTCGTCGACAAGGTCCGGGCCGTGGTGAACTCGATGTTCACCTGACGCCGCCGCCTCGTTGTGGCGCCCGAACGCGTGAAGCCGTCCGCGGGGGAGGTTAGTCTCCGCGGACGGCTTTCTCCTGGCTGAGTCTTAGGTGGCTGAAGTCCTATGGCTGTTCGGGCCTGTCGCGGTCCATGCCGAGCTGACCCTCGATCCGCTGCTGGGCCTCGTCGACCTGGCTCTCGTACTTGTTGCCCGTTCTCTCGTTGGCCTTCCGCTCCGCGGCGTCGGACATCTGCTTGGCCTTGTCCTGCGCCTGGCGGTTGCTCTTGAACCTGTCGAAGATGCCCATCCAGAGCTCCTTCCCGAGGTGACTCAGCAACGACGATACGACCCAAATTTGCTGAATGCCCACTTGGGGCGGGTATTGGTCTGGACCTCATGCGTGCCTCTGTGCGCCCTCTCGCTACGGTGTGCGGAAACTCGTACGGGAAAGTCGTACGAGAGAAGCCGCCCGTGCGGGGGCGGATCGCGCAGGCAAGGGGAGGGCACCGTGAGGCGTCTGAGGGGTGGGGCGGCGGTCGCCGTGGTGCTGGTGTTCGCCGTGGCCGGATGCAAGGCCGAGACGAAGACCGGGTCCGGCGGGCCCGAGGAGACCGGCGGCGGAGGCGGAGGCGGCGGCGCCGCGCTCACCGCCGCCGAGTCGCTGACCGTCAAGGGGCGGGCGCCGAAGACGGGTTACTCCCGTGAGCGGTTCGGCACCGCCTGGGCGGACACCGACTCCAACAGCTGCGACACCCGCGACGACATCCTCAAACGGGACCTGGACGACGTGAAGTTCACCAGCGGGACCTGCAAGGTGTCGTACGGCGTACTGGAGTCGGACCCCTACTCCGGCCAGGAGGTCACCTACCGGCGCGGCCGCAGCCTGGTCGACATAGACCACCTCGTCGCCCTCTCCGACGCCTGGCAGAAGGGCGCCAAGTACTGGAACGCCAGCAAGCGAATAGCCCTCGCCAACGACCCCCTCAACCTCCTCGCCGTCGGCGCGAGCGCCAACCGTTCCAAGGGCGACGGCGACACCGCGACCTGGGTGCCGCCCAAGGCCTACCGGTGCACGTATGTCGCCGCCCAGGTCGCCGTGAAGAAGAAGTACGGGCTGTGGGTGACCGCCGCCGAGAAGGCCGCGATGGAGAAGGTCCTGAAGAGCTGCCCGGGGCAGAAGCTTCCCTCCGGCGGCAATCCGACGGAGGCGCCGGCGCGGTTCCACGCGGACTGAAAAAGCGGTTTGCGGCCGCGCGGCGCCCACTTACGGTGACCGCATGGAGCTGAAGGTATCGAGCCTCGCCGAACGTCCGGAGATGCTGGGACCGGTCCTCGACATGCCCGACACCTGGGCGGTGTTCACGACCGAGGACCCCGTGGGCAACTCCCACTACGGGCGCATCCCCACCGAACTCCCCGAGTACGTCCTCTTCGCCGAGACCGAGCGCGGCGAGGTCCTCGCCCACGCCTACAGCGTGCCCTTCCGGCTCGACACCGAGGGGCGGGGTGAGCTGCCCGACCGCGGCTGGGACCAGGTCCTCGTGTGGGCCTTCGCCGACCTGCGCCGCGGGGTGCGCCCCGACACCGTCAGCGCGATCTCGATCGTGGTCCACCCGGACGCCCAGGGCCTCGGCCTCTCCGGCCGCATGCTCGAGGCGATGCGGGACAACGCCCGCGCCCACGGCTTCACCGAGGTCGTCGCCCCGGTCCGCCCGAGCGCCAAGCACCTCGAACCGCACACCCCCATCGAGGAGTACGCCCACCGGGTCCGGGAGGACGGGCTCCCGCACGACCCGTGGCTGCGCGTGCACGCCCGCGCCGGGGCGACCGTCGAGCGCGTGGCCCCGGCCTCCATGACCGTCGCCGCCTCCCTGGAGGAGTGGCGCGGCTGGACCGGGCTGCCCTTCGACACCCGGGGCGACATCGAGGTCCCCGGCGCTCTGGTGCCGGTCCGCTGCGAACCGGAGCGCGGATACGCCGTGTACGTCGAGCCCAACGTGTGGATGCGGCACGCTCTTTGAGTCAGCCGCCCAGCGCGTCCAGGTCGACGATGCGGCCGGCGGGCTTCTGTGCCGGGACCGGCTTCTCGTAATCGCTGAAGGTGATCGAGCCCGGGTCCTTGGCGGTCGTGCTGTCCAGCCGCAGCAGATACGGCTTGCCCTCGGTGGCGACGTACAGCGTGTAGCTCTCCTTGCCGTCCTTCGCCTTCAGTACGACGGTTCTGGCGCCGCCGACCTCGGCCGTCCCGGCCCGCTTCACGGTGGGGTCGCCGCCGGAGTCCACGTCCTCGGCGCCGCCGAGCACCGTGTCCAGGTCGCAGAAGCTCGCGATGTCCTTGGCGTCCGAGCCCTTGGCGGACATCTTGGCCCACTTCCCGGCCAGCATGTCGACCGCCGCGTCCACGTCCGCCTTGGCCTCGCCCTTGCTCTGCTCGCGCAGGAACTCCTCGTCGTACTTCATGTAGACCGTGTCACCGGTCTTGATCAGGTCGGCCTTGCCCTGGCCGCCCATGCCCATCGTCCCGGCGCACTCGTTCTTCTTGTCCAGCGCCATGTCGATGTGGATCGTGCCGTCGCTCTCGTCGTCCTTGATGTCGCCCTTCATACGGAGCGAGGAGGCGCCGGTGGTGGCCGTCATCGCCCGGTCGGCGATCTCGTCGGCGGTCAGGTCGGCGAAGGGCTCCTTGGGCTTACTGGATGCGGTGGCCTTGGTGTCGCCGGTCTTGCCGTCGGCCTTGTCCGTGCCGGACTGGCAGGCGGTGAGTCCCGAGGTGGCCGCGGCGACGAGGCAGATGGCGGCAAGTGCGGTGCGACGCATGAGGATTCCTTGGCTTCCTTGGTGGAGATGCGGTGAGGTGAAGCGGGGCGGCCCCGGTGCGGCGCGCCCCGTTGGGTGACGAGCGAGGTGACGAGCGGCGGATCGAGTCGTACGGGCCGTCAGCCCGCCTTCTTCCAGTCCTTGCAGCCGGTCGTCTTGAAGTAGCCGTCCGAGGCGCTGACGGTGACGACGGCCGTACCGGTCACGTTGTTGTTCGCGATGATCGAGTGGAGCGAGTGGTCGGCGTCCTTGGCCCGCTCCCAGTAGCAGGAGTCGTCGGTGTTGCCGGTGGACTTGTAGGTGCCGGGCGCGATGTCGGTGCCGACCCTGAACATGCCACCGTCGCCGGCCATCCCGGAAGCGGGCGTCCCCTTGGCCCTCGCCTTGAGGTCGACGGCCTCCCAGTCCTTGCAGCCGGTGGACTTGAAGAGCTTGTCGGTGGCCTTGACGGTCACATAGCTGGTGCCGCTGACGTTGTCGTTGGCCAGGATCGAGTCCATCTCGCCCTTGGCGTCCTTGGCGCGCTCCCAGTAGCACATGCCGTCGCCGTTGCCGGTGGTGCGGTAGGTGCCGGGCTTGACGTCAGAACCGACCTGGAAGTCGCCGTCCCCGGCGAACGCGGCCTTCTTCTCGGCGGCCTGCTTCCCGTCTGCCTTCTTCGCGCTGTCGGCCTTCTTGCCGCCGGAGCCGTGCTGCGACCGCGCGGACGCCGAGGAGCTCTTGCCGCCGGTACCGCCGCCGTTCCCGTTGTCCCCGGCGTTCGCCGAGACGACCCCGATGACCACGACCCCCACGACGGCGCCCAGCGCGACCTTGCCCTTCATGCCCATGGCTGTGTCCCCCCTTGGAGCGCGGCGACCCCCGCCGTTCGGTGATCGCTCGTTCGCGGGGTCAATAAGAACAGAGCTTGTGAACCGAGTCAACACGGTTCACGGAGTTGGCTGTGTACACGGGCGTGAATGGGTGGATCTTGCGTACGTCGGTATGCTCGGTGTCACACGTGTGACGCGGGGCGCGGCACGGCAGCGGGACGACGAGGGGAGCCGGGCGGGTGCAGGACAACGCGACAGAGGTGACCGCCGCCGGAATCGCCCGGCTGGCCGGCGTCGGCCGCGCCGCCGTCAGCAACTGGCGCCGCCGCCACGCCGACTTCCCCAAGCCGGTCGGCGGCACCGAGACAAGCCCGTCCTTCGCACTCGCCGAGGTCGAGGCATGGCTCCGCAAGCAGGGAAAACTCGCCGAGGTCCCGCTGCGGGAGCGGGTCTGGCAGCAACTCGCGGGGCACCCGGAGGGACCGGTCACGGCGCTCACGCACGCCGGGTGCGTGCTCCTGCTCATCCATGACCGGCCGACCGTCTGGCTGGACGTGAGCGCGGGGTCGGACACGGTGCTGGCGGCGAAGCTGTCGGGGGCGCTGGAGGAAGTGCTGGTGCCGCGGTTCGGGGCGCCGGCGCGGAGGCGGGGTGTTCACACGCGGGCGGCCGGGGGTGCGGCGTCGGGTGTTCACACCTCGGCGGCTGGAGGGGAGACCTCGGGTGTGAACTCGCCGTCTGCTGTGAACGACCCACACCCCGTGAACACTCCCCCAGCCGTCTGCGCCCCCACCAGCCCCCAGCTCCTCCCCTCCGCCCCCCTCCTGCGCGGTGCCGCCGAGCTCGCCGCCGAGATGGGCGCCCGGCAGACCTTCGAGTTCCTGCTGGGGCGCCACCTCGACGCCAACCCCCGCCAGTACACGCTCACCCCCGTCGAACTCGCCGGTCTCATGGCCGACCTGGCCGGCCCCGCCCGTACCCTCCTCGACCCGGCCTGCGGCACCGGCGCCCTCCTGCGCGCCGTCCCCGCGCGCCCCGACCAGGAGCTGTACGCCCAGGACAGCGCCCCCGAACTCGCCGCGCTCACCGCCCTCCGGCTCGCGCTGAACACCCGGGCCACCGTGCGCGGAGCCGCCGGCGACACCCTGCGCGCCGACGCCTACCCCGGGCTGCACGCCGACGCCGTCCTGTGCCACCCGCCGTTCAACGAACGCAACTGGGGCCACGACGAACTCGCCTACGACCCCCGCTGGGAGTACGGCTTCCCGGCCCGCAACGAGTCCGAGCTGGCCTGGGTCCAGCACGCCCTCGCCCGTCTCAAGGACGGCGGTACGGCCGTCCTGCTCATGCCGCCCGCTGCCGCCTCCCGCCGCTCCGGCCGCCGCATCCGCGCCGACCTGCTGCGCCGCGGAGCCCTCCGCGCCGTCATCGCCCTGCCGGTCGGGGCGGCACCGCCGTACAACATCCCGCTGCACCTGTGGGTGCTGCACCGGCCCGACAGGGCGCCCGCGCAGCCCGAGGTGCTGCTCGCCGACACCGGGCAGTACGCCACCGAGGGGCGCGGCGGGCCCGACTGGCGGGCCGTGCGGGAGGCCGTGCTCGACGCCTGGCAGGACTTCGACCGCGCCGGAACGCTCGACGAACGCCCGGGCCTGGCGCGCTCCCTCCCCGTCATCGACCTCCTCGACGACGACGTCGACCTCGCCCCGGCCCGCCACCTCCCGCCGCCGACCGCGGCCGACGGCGCCGACGCGCTCACCGCCGTACGCGAACGTCTCGGCGAGACCCTGCGGCTGAGCGCCGACCTCACGCCGCCGGCCGCGGACCCGACGCGGCCCGCGCCCCGCTGGCCGTTCACCACCGTCGGCGAACTCGCGCGCGGGGGCGCCCTATTGCTGCGCACCGGCGGAAACGGCGGCCACGCGCGCGTGCCCGTCCTCACCGACCACGACGTCCTCGCCGGAACCGCACCTTCCGGCGCGCTCCCCGAGAGCGACGAGGAGGCCGTGCTGACCCAGCCGGGCGACGTCGTCGTACCGGTGCTCGGCGGCGGCTCGGTGGCGCGCGTGATCGACGACGTGACCGGGGGCGCCGCCCTGGGCCGCAACCTCGTGCTCCTGCGCCCCGACCCCCTCGCGCTCGACCCGTGGTTCCTCGCCGGCTTCCTGCGCGGCACCGCCAACAACCGCCAGGCCAGCAGCTACGCCTCCACGGCCACCCGCCTGGACGTCCGCCGCCTCCAACTGCCCCGGCTCCCGCTGGACGAACAACGCCGCTACGGCGCCCGCTTCCGCGCCCTCGACGACTTCGAACGGGCACTCAGGCACGCGGGCCGGCTCGGCGAACAGCTCGTGCGCGGTATGTACGACGGCCTGACGGACGGGACGGTCGCGCCGGACTGATTCGCTCCGGATCGTGGGAAGCGATCAGGGTTGTGATCAGTACGACAACGGTTCGGTGCAACCCGGGACCGGTTGTCCGAGTCGGCCTATACGCTCGAACTCCGAAACACCTCCAGCCCGTCACTCGTACGTCCGTCCCCATCGGCTTCACCCGGTCCAGGAGCAGTCATGTACGGCCCCGGCGCGCCGCCGCCCACCCGCACCGCGGGTTCCGTCATCACTCTGCGCGTGCTGTTCGCCGCCGCCGGCTTCCTCTCGTGCGGCGTCCTCGCGTGCGTGCCGCTGTTCCGGGTCGCCTTCCTGCGCGGCCGGTGGTTCAACTGGACGGCGGCCTGGGTGAGTCTGCCGCTGTCCATCGTGTGCTTCGCGGTGGTCGGCTCGGTGAACGAGAGCGACGTCAGGGGCGACATCGCGCTCGCCGCGGTCCTGCTCCTGGGCGCCCTGGCCAGCGCCTACTTCGTGGTCATGGACATCCGACTGGACGGCCGGCAGCAGCAGTTCGCCGGTTACGCCCCGCCCCAGGCCCCGACCATGCCCTCCGGCTACGGCTACCCGCCGCCGTCGCCGTACGCGAACACGCAGACCGGGCTGCAGCCCCCCATGCCGCACACGCCGATACCCCAGCCCCAGCCCCAGGCCCCGACACCGCAGCCGCCCCTCTCGCACGGCCCCGTACCGCCCCCGCCGCAGCGCCCCGCGCCCGCCCGCATCGACCAGGTGCGCGCCGAACTCGACGAACTCAGCGACTACCTGCGCAAGCACCCCGGCGGCCATGACGGCAACCACGAGGGCGGAAGGTGACCGTGACGGCAGGACGTGTCGTTGCCGACCGCTATGCGCTGTCCACGCTCATCGGGCAGGGCGGCATGGGCCAGGTCTGGACGGCGTACGACCAACGGCTCGACCGGCGCGTGGCCGTGAAGCTGCTGCGCCCCGACAAGGTGGCGGGCCAGGAGGCCGACGAACTGCGCCGCCGCTTCGCGCGCGAGTGCCGGGTGACCGCACAGGTCGACCACCCCGGGCTGGTCACCGTGCACGACGCGGGCAGCGAGGGCGAGGAGCTGTTCCTCGTCATGCAGTACGTCGACGGCGCCGACCTCTCCGACCATCTCGCCGAACACGACCCGTACCCCTGGCAGTGGGCGGTCGCGGTCGCCGCGCAGCTGTGCGCCGTGCTGAGCGCCGTGCACGCCGTGCCGATCGTCCACCGCGACCTCAAGCCGCGCAACGTGATGGTGAAGCAGGACGGCACGGTCACCGTGCTCGACCTCGGCGTCGCGTCGGTGATGGACACCGACACCACGCGTCTGACCCACACCGGTTCGCCCATCGGTTCGCCCGCGTACATGGCGCCCGAGCAGGCCATGGGCGGCGCGGTCGGCCCGTACACCGACCTGTACGCCCTCGGCGTGCTGCTGCACGAACTCCTCAGCGGCGACGTCCCGTTCGCGGGCTCCACGGCACTCGGCGTGCTGCACCGGCACCTGTACGAGCCGCCGGTGCCCGTGCGCCGTATCCGCCCCGAAGTCCCCGAGGCCCTCGAAGCCCTGGTCCTGCGCCTGCTCGCCAAGGACCCGCAGCACCGCCCCGCCTCCGCCCAGGAGGTCTACGAGCACCTGGCACTGCTCCTGCCCGCGCGCGGGACGCCCACCGGGGCGCCGCTCGACCCCACGCGCCCCTTCCTCCGCCCGCACGCCCCGTGGCCGGACCGCGCGCGTACCCCCGCGCCCCAGCCCGCCCCGGTCTCGCCCGCCCTCGAGAAGGCCGAGAAACCGGACGTCGCCCGCGCCGTCGACGAGGTCAAGCGCCTCCTCGGCGAGGGCCGCATCACCCAGGCCGTCGACATCCTCGGCGCGATCCTGCCGGCCGCCGCCGAACAGCACGGCGAGCACTCCCCGGTCGTACGCACCCTGCGCAAGCAGTACGCGGCCACGCTCATGGACGACGGCCAGTACCGGCGCGCGCTGCCCGAACTGCGCCGCCTCGCCGACGAACGCGCCGCCGAGGCCGGCCAGGCCGACCCCCAGTCGCTCCGCTTCCGCTACGAGGCCGCCCAGTGCCTGGAGTCGCTCGGCGAACCGGCGGCGGCGCTCGCCGAGTACCGCGCGCTGCTGCCGTACTACGAGAACCAGTACGTGGCCGGCGACCCCGAGCTCTCCCACGACGTCCGCCGCCGCATCGGCCACCTCCTGCTCGCCCTGGGCGACCGCGGGGCCGCCCACGAAACCCTGGGGCGCCTGCTGATGGACGTGGAGCGGCTGCGCGGCCCGGGCCACCCGCTCGCGGCCGAGATCCGCCGGACGCTGCAGTGGCTGGGGCAGGTGCGCGGCTAGATTTTGCCGTTCCCTGAGGGTCTCTTGTGATGTCCCGGGGGCGGCGTTTCCCGAACACAGGGAGAGCGCCGGATAGTTTGCGATCCGTTTTGCGCGCCACGCGCGCGTACGCACACAGGCACAACCAGGGGTGGGGTCACGCATGTCCAGCCATCGTCAGTCGAAGAGGCGCAGATACATCACGTGGGGTGTCGCCGGAGCCGCCGTCGTCGCCGGGGCCGGGATCGCCGCGCAGACCTCCATGGCCGCCACCACCTGGCCCGCCCAGAAGACGTACACCGGACGCGCCTTCGACACATGCGCCGCGCCCTCCCTCTCCGCGATGAAGGCCTGGCACACCGGCTTCTACGGCGCCGCCGCCGTCTACATCGGCGGCAAGAACCGCGGCTGCTCCCAGCCCAACCTCACCGCCTCCTGGGTGAAGTCGGTCAGCACGGTCGGCTGGAAGCTCATCCCGCTCTACGTCGGCGCGCAGCCGCCCTGTGGATCCGGCGGCTCCGAGAAGATCAGCGCCTCCACCGCCGCGTCCGTCGGCAGGAGCGAGGCGGACGACGCGGTGGCCAAGGCCTCGGCGCTCGGCATCAAGGCCGGCAGCCCGATCTACCTGGACATGGAGTCGTACGACACCACGAACACGTCCTGCAACAACGCTGTGCTGACGTACGTGCGCGCCTTCGACAAGGAACTGCACGCCAAGACGTACCGCACCGGCTACTACGGCTTCACCAACTCCAGTGCCAAGGCGATCGCCACCGCGACCGACAAGACCGACCTGCCGGGCAACCTCTGGTACGCCCTGTGGGACAAGCAGAACACCACGACGACGGACTGGCCGTGGGGCTCCACCCAGTTCACCAACCACAGCCGCGCCCACCAGTACATGGTCAACAGCAAGGAGACGCGGAACGGCTACACGATCACCGTGGACCGCGACGCCTGGGACGCGCCGGTGGCCATCACCGGCTGACGTCCGGTACGCGCGCGTGCATGCGGCGAGAGCGCGGCGGTGCCTGAAGTCGCGGTGAATCGTTGGTCGAATGGGTTGGCCAGAGCTTGGTCACTGCCTACCATCGATCACCGCAAGACTTTGTGCACCGTCGCACAATCTCCTCGGGAGGCTTCCTTGCACCGCCGCCGTCGCACCGCGCTCCTGCTCACCGCCGCGATCGTCGCCGCGGCTCCCCTCCTCACCGCCTGCGGAAGCGACGCGCATCCCGGCGCGGCAGCCGTCGTCGGCGGCCAGCGGATCACCGTGGCGCAGCTGGAGACCCGGGTGAACGAGGTGCGCACGGCGCAGCGCGCGGCCGTGTCGGACGACGCGCAGTACAAGCAGGCCGTCGCCCAGACCGGCAGCCTCACCCGTGACACCCTGCACGGCATGGTCCTGGACCGGGTGCTGCACCGCGCCGCCCACGACGCGGGCGTCGGCGTCACCACCAAGGAGATCCAGCAGATGCGCACCGGCCTGGAACAGCAGGTCGGCGGCTCCAAGGCCCTCGAGACGGCCTGGCTGCAGCAGTACGGCGTCGCCCCGCAGCGCCTCGACGACAACCTCCGCCTCCAGCTCGAGGCCCAGAAACTCGCCCAGAGCCTCGGCACCGACACCAGCAAGCCCGCCTTCTGGAACGCCCTCTCCAAGGCCTCCAAGGAACTGAACGTCGACCTCAACCCGCGCTACGGCACCTGGGACGTCCAGAACAGCAGCCGGGTCGACGCGAAGACGCCGTGGGTGCGCGAGGTCACGGCGACGCAGCAGAAGGCGTGAGCGGGAGGAACGGTAGGGCGGCTGCCCGCCACGAGGTGGGCCGCCCGGCCTGTGGATAACTCGTGGGGCTGTCGGTGACGTGCGTTAGCTTCGAATCGTGAACGCAACCAGCCCCGAAGCCGCCCCCGGCCGCATCGTCCTGCTCACCACCAGCCACCGCGTCGCGCCCGGCCTGCTGTCCTGGCCCGCGTGGCAGGCGCTGCACGCCGCCGACCGCGTCCTGTGCGTGGACGGAGCGCACCCGCAGCTGCCGTATCTGCGGGAAGCGGGCATACGAGTCGACGAGGCGAGCCCGACGGCGGAGGAACTCGTGGCCGTCTGCGCCGGCGGCCGCACGGTGGTCGTGGTCGCCACGGGCGAGGGCGAACCGACCCTGACCGACGGCCTGGCCCGCCTGGCCGGCTCGGGACGCATGAGCATGCCGGACCTGGAACTCCTCCCCGCCTCCTACGACCTCCCCGGCGCCCGCCTCCTCGACCTCGTCCAGGTCATGGACCGCATCCGCGCCGAGTGCCCGTGGTCCTCCCAGCAGACCCACAAGGGCCTGGCGAAGTACGGCATCGAGGAGGCGTACGAACTCGTCGAGGCGATCGAGGAAGGCGACCGCGACGAACTCCGCGAGGAACTGGGCGACGTGCTGCTCCAGGTCGTCTTCCACGCCCGCATCGCGGAGGAGGACCCGGAAACGCCCTTCTCCATCGACGACGTGGCGGGAGGCATCGTCGCCAAGCTCATCCACCGCCACCCCCACGTCTTCGGCGACGAAACGGCATCGACGCCGGAGGAGGTCAAGGAGCACTGGCTGCGCACCAAGGCGATAGAGAAGCAGCGCGACTCGGTGACGGACGGCATCCCCCTCGGCCAGCCGGGCCTGGCACTGGCGTCGAAGCTGGCGTCGCGGGTGCGGACGGCGGGACTGGAGGTGCCGCTGCCGAGCGGGGAGGGCATCGGGTACGAGCTGCTGGCGCTGGCGGTCCGCGCCGAGGCGGAGGGCGTGGACCCGGAAGCGGCGCTTCGGGCGGCGGGGCGGGCTTACCGGGATGCGATCAGGAAGACGGAAGGCTGAGATCGCCAGCTAACGTCAAGGCGTGACCAACCAGCCCGCCCCCGACCCCCATGCTCCCGAACTCTTCACCTGGGAGTTCGCCACCAACCCCTACCCCGCCTACGCCTGGCTCCGCGAACACACCCCCGTCCACCGCACCCGCCTCCCCAGCGGCGTGGAGGCCTGGCTGGTCACCCGCTACAAGGACGCCAAACAGACCCTCGCCGACCCCCGCCTCTCCAAGAACCCCGCGCACCACGACGAGCCCGCGCACGCCAAGGGCAAGACCGGGATCCCGGGGGAGCGCAAGGCCGAGTTGATGACGCATCTGCTCAACATCGACCCGCCGGACCACACCCGCCTCCGTCGACTGGTGAGCAAGGCCTTCACGCCCCGCCGCGTCGCCGAGTTCGCCCCTCGCGTCCAGGAGCTCACCGACCACCTCATCGACCAGTTCGCGGGCAAGGGGGAAGCCGACCTCATCCACGAATTCGCCTTCCCGCTCCCCATCTACGCGATCTGCGACCTGCTCGGTGTCCCCCGCGAGGACCAGGACGACTTCCGGGACTGGGCGGGCATGATGATCCGGCACGGCGGCGGACCGCGCGGCGGTGTCGCGCGGTCGGTGAAGAAGATGCGCGGCTATCTCGCCGAGCTGATCCACCGCAAGCGCCAGGCCCTCCCCGACGCCCCCACCCCCGGCGAGGACCTCATCTCCGGCCTCATCCGAGCCTCCGACCACGGCGAGCACCTCACCGAGAACGAGGCCGCCGCGATGGCTTTCATCCTGCTGTTTGCGGGTTTTGAGACCACCGTGAACCTCATCGGCAACGGGACGTACGCCCTCCTCACCCACCCCGAGCAGCGCCACCGCCTCCAGACCTCCCTCGCCGCCGGCGAAACCGGTCTCCTCGAAACCGGCGTCGAGGAACTCCTCCGCTACGACGGCCCCGTGGAACTCGCCACCTGGCGCTTCGCCACCGAGCCCCTCACCATCGGCGGACAGCACATCGCACCCGGCGACCCCGTCCTGGTCGTGCTCGCCGCCGCCGACCGGGACCCGGAGCGGTTCACCGACCCGGACACCCTCGACCTCGCCCGCCGGGACAACCAGCACCTCGGGTACGGCCACGGGATCCACTACTGCCTCGGCGCACCGCTCGCCCGCCTCGAAGGCCAGACCGCGCTCGCCACACTCCTCACCCGGCTCCCAAACCTCCAACTTGCCCAGGACCCGGCCGAGTTGAGGTGGCGGGGCGGGCTCATCATGCGCGGACTGCGTACGCTTCCGGTCGAGTTCACCCCGATTGAGCCACTGCGTCCCCCCGGTCAAAGGTGACACGCCCTCTACTCTGTGATCTTCACGTGATCTACGCGGCATTAACTTGTGACAAGTGATCGAGTGCCGATACGTTCACGGATCAACGACGGCGCCCGAGTTCCATGCGCCGCGGTCACTGCTGTCTCGTGAAAGGCCTCCGCATGCTCTCCGGGAACGGTCGTCACCGTCGCCCCCGCCAGGCTCCGGCACTCCTCGTCGCGGCCGGGGTGACCGGCTCCGCCATCGCCATCCCGCTCCTCGGAGCGGCGAGTGCGAACGCCGCCGACGGCACCACCTGGGACAAGGTGGCGAACTGTGAGACCGGCGGCTCCTGGAGCGAGAACAGCGGCAACGGCTTCTACGGCGGCCTCCAGCTCTCGCAGCAGAACTGGGAGAAGTACGGCGGCCTCGACTACGCCCCGAGCGCCGACCTCGCCAGCCGCAACCAGCAGATAGCCGTCGCCGAGAAACTCCTCGACGACCAGGGCGTCGGCGCGTTCCACACCTGCGGTCTGACCTCCGGGCTGAGCAAGGACTCGGGCTCGGCCGATGTCGACACCGGCATTCTGGGCGATGGTTCCGATTCGTCCAGTTCGTCTGATTCTTCGGACGGTTCGGACTCCACTGGCCTGTCCAACTCGTCGAGCGAGTCGTCCGGCAACTCGTCCGGCAAGTCTTCGGCGGACGAGTCCGCATCACCGTCGACCTCTCCCGGCTCCTCCTCCGACCGTGCGGACAACTCCAGCAAATCCGACAAGTCCGCCTCGCCTTCCGCCTCTCCGTCCGATTCACAGTCAACCGACAGCTCGTCCACGGGTGGGACGAATGGTGGCGACTCGGACAAAGCCGAGCAGGCCGCGGGCTCTTGGGCCCTCGTCGACACCGGCGCGACCGGCACCGGCCGCCACCGCGGCGCCAGCGCCGACGAGTCCGCCACCGACAGTCGTACGGACGACGCGTACGCCGTCCATGCCGGCGACACTCTCGCCTCCATTGCCGACTCCCTTGACCTGGACGGCGGATGGCGCGCGCTCTACGCGGAGAACAGGAAGGCCATCGGTGCCGACCCGAACCACATCTTCGCCGGTCAGACCCTGCGACTCCCTGCCGAATAGGGCGAAAAGCAGAGGGAGTTCGCGTCACACTTCGGGCTGAATGTCCGGTTTGGTGAAAGTGTGGGATGAGTCTCAGAAGCCCTGATCGTCTTTGAAATTCGCCGGATTCCCTGTCTACGGTCGTCACCGCTCGTCACCACGAGCCCCGGCTGCCGCAACGCCGAGTCCTGCCAGCGGCCGTACGGGAACAGTCGTCGCGTAAAGCGCCGTAGGCAGGAGCGGGGGACCCAAGGTAAGTGCCGGGTCCGGCAGTTGAGGCCGTATGGCCGAAGGCAGTCGGAACCGGCTTGGGGTGAAGTCGCGCACCGGGAGGTGCGTGGCAGGGCAACTCAACCGGCCCTAACCCGACAGCTCACCTCGCAGGCGTCGGTGAGGGGATCCTTCCATGCTGTTTTCCGGCAAGGGCAAGCACCGTCGTCCGTCCAAGGCCACTCGCGTCGCCGCGCTCGCCGGCGTCACCGGTGTCGCCATCGCCGCCCCGCTGATGGCGGCCGGCAACGCCTCCGCCGCCACCGCCTCCGAGTGGGACACGGTCGCCCAGTGCGAGTCGGGCGGCAACTGGTCCATCAACACCGGCAACGGCTACTACGGCGGCCTGCAGTTCTCCGCCTCGACGTGGGCCGCGTACGGCGGCACGAAGTACGCCTCCACCGCCAACCAGGCCAGCAAGGCGCAGCAGATCGAGATAGCCGAGAAGGTCCTCGCCTCCCAGGGCAAGGGTGCCTGGCCGGTCTGCGGCAAGGGCCTGTCCGGCGCCACCTACTCCGGCTCCAGCAGCTCGAGCTCCTCGAACTCGGGCAGCACCAGCACCCGCTCCTCCGAGCAGAGCGCCTCCCGTTCCTCCGAGCGTCCGACCGTCAAGAAGTCGACGAAGACCGTCACCACCCCGACCGGCAAGAAGGTCAAGAAGGGCGACGGCGAGTACAAGGTCGTCAAGGGTGACACCCTCAGCTCGATCGCCGAGAAGCACGGCGTCAAGGGCGGCTGGCAGAAGCTGTTCAAGCTGAACAAGGACATCGTCGAGGACGCCAACCTCATCTACCCGGGTCAGCAGCTGCACCTCAAGTGACAGCGGGCCGGTAGCTGAACCACAGTGCCCTGACAGCCGTGTCCTTCAATATGGAGGACACGTGAGGGCCTCCCCCGTCCCCACGGGCTCCCCGCTCCGGTGCGTGTTCCCCCGTACGCACCGGGGCGGGGCTCTTTTTGCCCTCGCGCTTTGTTCCGTTCGGAAACAATTTACTCTCGGTTCGGCTCAAGGGGTGGTCGGCAGCGTGGCCGATCGGCCGGAGGCGGTTAGGCTCGTCTCGCAGAGCCACTGCGGTACTGCCGTAGCCGCGTCACATCCATGAAGGAGATGCTCGTGCCGTCCATCGACGTCGTCGTAGCCCGGGAAATCCTGGACTCCCGAGGCAACCCCACGGTCGAGGTCGAGGTCGGCCTCGACGACGGCAGCACGGGTCGTGCCGCCGTCCCGTCCGGTGCCTCCACCGGTGCCTTCGAGGCCATCGAGCTCCGCGACGGTGACCCCAACCGCTACCAGGGCAAGGGTGTCGAGAAGGCCGTCCTCGCCGTCATCGAGCAGATCGGCCCGGAGCTGGTCGGCTACGACGCCACCGAGCAGCGCCTGATCGACCAGGCGATGTTCGACCTGGACGCCACCGACAACAAGGGCTCGCTCGGCGCCAACGCCATCCTCGGCGTCTCCCTCGCCGTCGCCCACGCCGCCTCCGAGGCCAGCGACCTCCCGCTCTTCCGCTACCTGGGCGGCCCGAACGCGCACCTGCTGCCGGTGCCGATGATGAACATCCTGAACGGCGGCTCGCACGCCGACTCCAACGTGGACATCCAGGAGTTCATGATCGCCCCGATCGGCGCGGAGTCCTTCTCCGAGGCCCTGCGCTGGGGCACCGAGGTCTACCACACCCTCAAGAAGGTGCTGAAGACCAAGGGCCTGTCCACCGGCCTCGGCGACGAGGGCGGCTTCGCCCCGAACCTGGACTCCAACCGTGCCGCCCTCGACCTCATCCTCGAGGCCATCAAGGAAGCCGGTTACGCCCCGGGCGAGCAGATCGCCCTCGCGCTCGACGTCGCCGCCTCCGAGTTCTACAAGGACGGCAAGTACCTCTTCGAGGGCAAGGAGCGCTCGGCCGCCGAGATGACGGAGTACTACGAGGAGCTCGTCGCCGCCTACCCGCTCGTCTCCATCGAGGACCCGCTGTTCGAGGACGACTGGGCCGGCTGGAAGGTCATCACCGACAAGCTCGGCGACCAGGTCCAGCTCGTCGGCGACGACCTGTTCGTCACCAACCCGGAGCGCCTGGCCCGCGGCATCGAGGACGGCGCCGCCAACGCGCTGCTCGTGAAGGTGAACCAGATCGGTTCGCTCACCGAGACCCTGGACGCCGTCGAGCTCGCCCAGCGCAGCGGCTTCAAGTGCATGATGTCCCACCGCTCCGGCGAGACCGAGGACGTCACCATCGCCGACCTGGCCGTCGCCACCAACTGCGGCCAGATCAAGACCGGCGCCCCGGCCCGCTCCGAGCGCGTCGCCAAGTACAACCAGCTGCTGCGCATCGAGGAGATCCTCGACGACGCGGCGGTGTACGCGGGCCGTTCGGCCTTCCCCCGCTTCAAGGGCTGACCCAACCTGGGGTAAGCCTTAGCCAGTCGTACGTACGTCCCCGTACTCGGTCCCGTACCGTGTGCGGGGACGTACGCGCGTGTGAAAGGGGAAGCGGAGATGGCCGTGAAGGACCGGGACCGTTTCTCCACCGCGACCAGGATCAGGCTGCTCGGCGAGCAGACCGCGGCCCGTGTCTACCGCTCCCAGACCAAGCGGCAGGCCCGGCGCTCCCGGCTGACCGGCCGGGCCGCGCTGCTCGTGCTGGTCCTGTGCTCGCTCGTCGTGGCGCTCGCGTACCCGATAAGGCAGTACGTCTCCCAGCGCGCCGACATCGCGGACCTCCAGCGGCAGAAGGAGCAGGCCAGACAGCGGGTCGAGCAGCTGCGCGACCTCAAGGCGCGCTGGCAGGACGACTCGTACGCCGAGCAGCAGATCCGGCTGCGGCTGCACTATGTGATGCCGGGGGAGACGGGCTACATCGTCATCGACCCGGACGCGGCCAAGAAGGCGCGCGCCGACCACACCGCGGCCGACCGCCCCTGGTACGCCAACGTCTGGGACGGGGTCGACAAGTCCGACGCCTCCGACCAGTGAACCGACCTTTTCCTTTGAACAGACACAGCATCAGCGAGACAGCAGAGAGACTTTCGTACGGCATGGAAACGCCCCCGCCGCCCACCCCGCGCACCGAGCCCACCGACGCCGACGTCGAGGCCTTCAAGCAGCAGCTCGGGCGGCCGCCGCGCGGGCTGCGCGCCATCGCGCACCGCTGCCCGTGCGGCCAGCCGGACGTCGTCGAGACGGCGCCCCGGCTGCCCGACGGCACGCCCTTCCCGACGACGTACTACCTGACGTGCCCCCGTGCCGCCTCGGCGATCGGCACGCTGGAGGCCAACGGCGTCATGAAGGAGATGACCGAGCGGCTGCAGACCGACCCGGAGCTCGCCGCCGCCTACCGGGCCGCGCACGAGGACTACATCGCGCGCCGTGACGCCATCGAGGTCCTGGAGGGCTTCCCCAGCGCCGGCGGCATGCCGGACCGGGTGAAGTGCCTGCACGTACTGGTGGGGCACTCCCTGGCCGCCGGTCCGGGCGTCAACCCGCTCGGCGACGAGGCGATCGCGATGCTGCCGGAGTGGTGGCGCAAGGGCCCGTGCGTGCAGCCGCTGGTGGCACCCGACCCGGCGGACGAACTCCCCGGCGAGGAGGGCGTGGTCTCCGACCCCGCCGAGGTCCGCAGCGGCTTCTTCGCGAACGCCCCGCTGGTCCCCGAAGGCTTCAGCCGGGTCGCCGCCGTGGACTGCGGTACGAACTCCATCCGCCTGCTCGTCGCGGACGTGAACCCGGCGACGGGCGAACTGCTGGAGCTCGACCGGCGCATGACCATCGTGCGGCTCGGCCAGGACGTGGACCGCACCGGCCGGCTGGCGCCCGAGGCGCTGGAGCGGACGTTCGCGGCGTGCCGGGAGTACGCGCAGGTGATCCGCGAACTGGACGCCGCGAAGGTGCGGTTCGTGGCCACGTCGGCCTCCCGGGACGCCTCGAACCGCGACGATTTCGTACGAGGCGTCGTGGACATCCTCGGCGTCGAACCCGAGGTCATCTCCGGCGAGCAGGAGGCCGAGTTCTCCTTCACCGGCGCGACCAAGGAGCTCAAGGGCCGTGACGACCTCGCCCGGCCCTACCTGGTCGTCGACATCGGCGGCGGCTCCACCGAGTTCGTCGTGGGCGAGGAGCACGTCCGCGCCGCGCGCTCGGTCGACGTCGGATGTGTACGGATGACCGAACGGCATCTCGTAACGGACGGCGCGGTCACCGACCCGCCCACCGAGGAGCAGATCGCGGCCATGCGCGCCGACATCGAGCGCGCACTCGACCTCGCCGAGGAGACGGTCCCGCTGCGCGAGGCCCGCACGCTGGTCGGGCTCGCGGGGTCGGTCACGACCGTGTCGGCGATCGCCCAGGACCTGCCCGAGTACGACTCGGAACGCATCCACCACTCCCGCATCTCCCGCGCCAAGGTCCGCGAGATCACCGAGTGGCTGCTGCACTCCACCCATGCCGAGCGCGCCGCGGTCGCCTCCATGCACCCGGGGCGCGTCGACGTCATCGCCGCGGGAGCCCTCGTACTGCTGTCGATCATGGACCGGATCGACGCGGAGGAGGTTGTCGTGAGCGAGCACGACATCCTCGACGGCATCGCGTGGTCGGTGGCATAGGTCTCCTTTGCTACCGAACAGTAGCCCTCTGCTGAGCAGGTCGGATAACGTATGAGCGCGTCCGGGGGGTCGTGTCGGGGGTCGTGAAAACGCCCTCTGAAGGCCCCTCGGAGAGCCCTCTCGGACGCCCCGCCGAGAAAGTTCGTGAAGTTCTTCACAAGGAATTCGGCCCTGTCGAGGGACGAAAGTGGCCCGGTTGGCCCTTCCGGGGGTTCGAGTGGTCGGTGAACGTGTTCAAACCGGCGGGTCGAGGGCGTTTCGGAAGGGTGTTGCGCGGGGTCGTTTCGGACGGCTCGCCGGTGGTCCGGAGACCAAGAGAGGCAGCTCACGCGGCATTGACAACGGGGCGTACCGGACCCGGAGTTCCTCGCCGGATCATGACCTGCGTCACGCGGGTCGCGGAGGATAGCACACCCCCTGCAAGAGCTTGTGAAGGGGCGCACGAGCGACCCCCCTGGGGCGGGTGGATACTCGATGGCATGAGCACCACGGAGCGTCCCAGGATCCTCGTAGTAGGCGGTGGGTACGTAGGCCTGTACGCAGCTCGGCGCATCCT
This sequence comes from Streptomyces sp. NPDC001663, assembly GCF_042893105.1. Lineage (NCBI taxonomy): Bacteria > Bacillati > Actinomycetota > Actinomycetes > Kitasatosporales > Streptomycetaceae > Streptomyces > Streptomyces sp. NPDC001663. Next base: position 507,233 of record NZ_JBIAUR010000007.1, read on the forward strand.
CAAGAAGATGCGCTACGGCGAGGCGACCGTCACGGTCGTCGACCCCCGGTCGTACATGACCTACCAGCCCTTCCTCCCCGAAGCCGCCGCCGGCAACATCTCCCCGCGCCACGTCGTCGTCCCGTTGCGACGCGTGCTGCCGAAGGCGGAGGTTCTCACCGGCCGGGTCACCACCATCGACCAGGACCGCAAGGTCGCCACGATCGCCCCGCTGGTCGGCGAGGCGTACGAGCTGCCCTTCGACTACCTGGTGATCGCGCTCGGCGCGGTCTCCCGCACCTTCCCGATCCCCGGCCTCGCCGAGCAGGGCATCGGTATGAAGGGCGTCGAGGAGGCCATCGGCCTGCGCAACCACGTCCTCGAGCAGCTCGACAAGGCCGACTCCACGAAGGACGAGGAGATCCGCCGCAAGGCGCTCACCTTCGTCTTCGTCGGCGGCGGCTTCGCCGGCGCGGAGACCATCGGTGAGGTCGAGGACCTGGCCCGCGACGCGGCCAAGTACTACAACAACGTGTCCCGTGAGGACATGCGGTTCATCCTCGTCGACGCCGCCGACAAGATCCTTCCCGAGGTCGGCCCCAAGCTGGGCGCCTACGGCAAGGAGCACCTGGAGAGCCGCGGTGTGGAGATCTACCTCTCCACCTCGATGGACTCCTGCGTCGACGGCCACGTCGTCCTGAAGAACGGCCTCGAGGTCGACTCCAACACCATCGTGTGGACGGCCGGCGTCAAGCCGAACCCGGTCCTTTCCCGTTACGGCCTCCCGCTCGGCCCCCGCGGTCACGTCGACTGCGCGCCGACCCTCCAGGTCCAGGGCACCGACTACATCTGGGCCGCCGGCGACAACGCCCAGGTCCCGGACCTCGTCGGCCGCAAGGCGGGCAACGAGAACGCCTGGTGCCCGCCGAACGCCCAGCACGCGCTGCGTCAGGCCAAGGTCCTCGGTGACAACGTGATCTCCGGTATGCGGGGCTTCCCGCAGAAGGACTACAGCCACGGCAACAAGGGCGCCGTCGCGGGTCTCGGCCTGCACAAGGGCGTCGCGATGATCGTCATGGGCAAGATGAAGATCAAGCTCAAGGGTCGTCTCGCCTGGTACATGCACCGTGGCTACCACGGTCTGGCCATGCCGACCTGGAACCGCAAGGTCCGCGTCTTCGCCGACTGGACCCTCGGCATGTTCCTCAAGCGCGAGGTCGTCTCCCTCGGCGCGATGGAGCACCCGCGCGAGGAGTTCTACGAGGCCGCGAAGCCGGCCCCGGTCGCCTCGGCCCCGAAGGAGAAGACCGAGGAGAAGGCCAAGGCCTCCTGACCTCAGGTCGTCCGACAGCCCGAAGGGGCCGCCCGCCATCCGTGGTGCGGGCGGCCCCTTCGGTGTGTCCGGGGGCGTCCGTGGCTTCCTGACCGGTCGTCACAACCCTTACGCCCGTAGGTGATGGAGCGGATACTCATCGGTGCGCTCGGTGCGGCCCAACGGGGGGTCGGGGGAGGGGGCGGCGCGGTGCCCGAAGAGCTGGACGTGATCCACAGCAGGATCCGGGACGACGTCGTCCGAGCCCTGTCCGCCATCCAGGTCCTGGCGCACCAGGCCGCCAGGATCCTGCTGCTCGACGTGTTGCGGGACGAGGCCGGACGCTCGCTCGAACTGGTCGAGACTCCGACGACGCGGCTGTGGTGCCTGTCGCTCGGCAGGACCTGTACGCAGCATTTCGGCGGGCCGTGTCTACTGCCCGAGCTCGCGAGGGCCCTGGACCAGGTGGACCCGGGCAGTTATCAGACGCTGGCCGTGCACCGGCTGGCCGACGAGTGGAACGCCGCGGGTGCCCTGGTCCTGTTCGGCCGCAAGTGGGCCTGGCTGCAAGAGAAGTTGAGCGGGGACGCCACGGACGCCGTCCGGTTCGCCACCGAGGAGCGGGTCACCGCCGCACCGCTGCACTGCGACTCGGCGTGGGACGCGCTGCTCCACCTCGTCGGGCACACAGCCCCGCCGGGAGGGGTGCCGCCGTGGATGCTGCTGATGGTGCGGCTCGGCAAGGAACTCGGCGGCGCGGATGGGCGTGAACTGTTCGCCCTCACCCGCAAGACCGCCCTGGAGAAGGAACAGAGCCCGGAGCTGGCCGCCCGGTTGGACGCCCTGGCCCCCCGCGTGCTCAGGACAGCGCACGTTCCGTCGCAGGCCAGCGACTACCTGATCATCGGTGTCACCCACGAGGACCGGTCCGTCGAAACGTATCGGGTCTCCTACTGGCTGCAGTTACCGGGCGACCCCGAGCCGATCCCCGGGCGCGGACACCGCACCGCCGACCGCGAGCATCTGGAGATAGCGGTCGACGAGGTGGTCTCGCTGGCCGAGGAGGAGGAGGGCGCCGGGCAACGCAGAGGGGAACTCCAGTTGGAGATCGTCCTCCCGTTGGAGCTGCTCAACCTCGACGTGCACGGTTGGTTCGTCGGCCGGCCCGGGCCACAGGCCGAACTCGCCGCCCACTACCCCTTCGTCGTCCGGAGTCTGGACCGGCTGCGCAACCACAGCTGGCACCGGGTCTGGCGGCAGCGCTGGGACCAGCTCGAAGAGCCGGGGTCCAAGCACAAGTTCATGGACCCGGTGGACTTCCCGCCCGGCACCGGGGATCTGACGCGGCTGGTGGCGCAGCTCAAGGAGGAGCCGTATGTCGCTGTGGTGCTGAGCGGACCGCCGGAGCACGAGCGGTCCCGCGGGTGGCGCGAGGCCGAGGCCGCCCTGCGGACCGGGACACCGGTCCTGGTGTGGCACCGCACCGAGGAGACGAACGAGGAGATCAGGAGGTACGTCCGCCGTCTGATCCGCCCCCGGCTGGCCGAACTGCCCACCAAGGTCACCGTCGCCCGCCGCAGACACCTGGCCCAGGCGCAGGACTCCCCGAGCCGCCATCTGGCCGTCCTCTGGGACGACCCCGACCGCAACCCCTACGCACCGCCGCGCACACCGTTCGCCCCCGACGACCCCCTGGGCTCGGGGGCCCTGTAGAAGGGAGCCCGCGTTGGAAGCCGAGTCCTGGTGGATGTACCGGGGAGAAGCGCAGCCGCCGGCCTCCGAGGAACGTGCGCCCTGGCCGTCGCCCCCGCCGTGGCGCCGCTTCGGCGGCGGGCCCGTACGACCCGCCCCGCCGGACGAGGACCCCGGGGCCGCCCGCTATCTGGGCGTGGGCGAAGCGGCGCCGGCCGGCCCGGACCTCGACGCGGACGGGCTCGCCGTGGTGAACGCCGCCGTCCTGCTGCGCCGCCCGCTGCTGGTGACCGGTCCGCACGGAGCGGGCAAGACCAGCCTCGCCCACCGGATCGGCCGCGAACTGGGCCTCGGCCGGGTGCTGCGCTGGTGGATCAGCAGCCGTACCACGCTGCGCGAGGGACTGTTCTCCTACGACGCGGTCGCCCGGATCTCGGCCGGTGCGGCCGGGCAGGCGGACGCCGACCCCGGGAGGTTCGTCCGGCTGGGCCCGCTCGGCACCGCCCTGCTGCCGTACGAACGGCCCCGGATGCTGCTGATCGAGGGGCTGGACCGCAGCGATGTGGCTCTCGCCGACGAACTGCAGGGCGTCTTCGAGGACGGCGGCTTCTGCGTCCCCGAGCTGCGCTCGACCCCGTCGGCCCGGGTCGCGGCCGACGACGGGCCCGGCGCCGAGGTGGCCGAAGGCCGCGTGCAGTGCCTGCAGTTCCCCGTCGTGGTGATCACCGCCGAGGACGAGGAGAGCCTGTCGCCCGCCTTCGTGGAGCGCTGCATGCCGCTGCGATTACCCGGTCCACCCGAACCCGAGCGGCTGGCCGCGTCGTGGCTGCCGCCCGAAATGGTCGAGCCGGCATGGCGGACGGCGCTTCGGGTGGTGGAGGGGATGGAACCCGGCCGGGTCCCGTCGGCCGGGGCGCTGCAGGACGCGATGTGGCTGGGAGCGGTCCGGGCCCAAGGGGGTGGCTGGAACTCGGAGGGGGAATACCCGGGGCAGGCGGCCCTTGACGCGCTGTGGCGGCGGGGCGGGGGGAGGGGCGAATGAGCGCCTGTCGGGGTCATCCTGCGGGTGGGCTGTCCGACCGGCGTGCCGTGCTGCGCGCGCTGCGTCGGTTCGCCGTCCTGCCGGGCCGCCCCGATGCCGTGGTCGTGCTGGACGACGGGCCCGCCGCCGACGTATGGCGGCAGACCGCCCGGGAGCTCACCGAACTCGTGCGCCGCTGCGGGGCGTTCGGCCGGGTCGCGCTGCGCGAGGGAGGCGACGGGCGGGCGCTGCCGGGCGGGCCGGGACGGGTGCTCCTGCTGCTGACCGACGGCTGGGGGGAGGGATGGGCGTCCGGGCGTACCCAGACCGCACTGGCCCGCTGGGCGGCGCACGGCCCGGTGGCCGTCGTCCATCTGCTGCCCCGGAGCCTGTGGGACCGGGGCGCACTCACCACCTGGCCGGCGTTTCTGCGGCCCGCCGGACGTGGCGCCCCGGCACACCGGCTGCGTTGCCGGGTTCGCGGCATCGCCCCCGACGCGGCCGGACCACCCGGCGCCGGTGCCCTGATCCCCGTACCGGTGCTGGCGCTCGACGCCGGGGAACTCGCTTGCTGGGCCCGGCTGTTGACCGCCGAGGAGACCGGCCCCGCCCCCTTCCCGGTCACCTTCGCCGGCCGCGCCGCGAGCGGCATGGCGGCCGCCTTCGCGTCCCCGGCCCCACCCGTGCCCGTGCGGCCGTACGAACTCGCCGAGGGCTTCCGGCGCTGGGCGCCGCCCGAGGTCTTCCAGCTGGGGGTGCTGCTCGCCGCGATCCCGCTGACCTGGCCGCTGATCGACCGGGTGCGAAGGCTGTGCCTGCCCAAGGCGGGGCCGGACAGCCTCGCCCAGTTGTTCGCGTACGGCCTGGTGCGGCCGGTGGACCGGGTCCGCACCGACGCGCAGCGGGTGCGCTGGGACTTCGTCACCGGCGTGCGCGAGGAGCTGCTGGCGTATCTGCGCAAGGACGAGCTGCGCCGGCTGGTGGCGACGGTCACGGACGGCCTGGGCCCGGTCTCGCGGCGGCTGTGGGAGCTGCCACGCCTGATGGCCGAACCGCACACGTCCCCGAGCGTTCGGGTCGACGAGGAGACCTTCCCGTGGCTCACCGCCCAGAAGGCCGTTCTCGGCGCTCTTTCCGGCCCGGGGCTGGAGCCCGCCGCCCGGATGGGCCAGGCTCTGGCCGAACACATGGTCGCCCGCCGGCTGCGCCGCGCGCACGTCCGGCCGCCCGAACGCAGACAACCACCGTCATCGACGCACGCGGTCACCGAGGAAAGGGGTCCGGAGATGGTCGAGGCCAGCCGCCCGCAGAGCGGTACGCGGTCCGGGAGCACCCCCGCGGTGTGGGGCAATGTGCCGCCGCAGAACGCCAACTTCATCGGCCGTGAGGACCTGCTGGACAGCCTGCACCGCCGCCTCCAGCGCGAACGCGCCACGGCCGTCCTGCCGAACGCCCTGCACGGCATGGGCGGCGTCGGCAAGTCCGCCCTGGTCGTCGAATATCTCTACCGGCAGCTCAGCGACTACGACGTGGTGTGGTGGATTCCCGCCGAACGCACCAGTCAGATCGTCCGCTCGCTGGCCGAACTCGCCCTGCGCCTGGGACTGAAGACCAGCGGCGAGGCGGGCACCGCCGTGCCGGCCGTGCTGGAGGCGCTGCGCCGCGGGGAGCCGTACGAGGACTGGCTGCTCGTCTTCGACAATGCCGAGAGCCCCGAGACCGTACGGGCCTATTTCCCGGCCGGCGGCACCGGCAACATCCTCGTCACCTCCCGCAACCCCCAGTGGTCCAGCATCGCGCGGCCGCTGGAGGTCGACGTGTTCGCCCGCACGGAGAGCATGCAGCTGCTGCGCCGCCGCACCCCCGAGCTCACCGACGACGAGGCCGGCCGGCTCGCGGGCGCCCTCGGTGACCTTCCGCTGGCGGTCGAGCAGGCGGCCGCCTGGCTGGCCGAGACCGGTATGTCGGCGGACGAGTACTTACGGCTGTTCGAGGAGAAGCGGCTGGAGCTGCTGGACGAGACCGAGTCCCCCGACTACAAGGCGCCCGTGATCGCCGCCTGGAACGTCTCCCTGGACCAGCTGGAGGCGAAGAACCCGGCCGCCCTCCAGCTGCTCCAGGTGTGTTCGTTCTGCGCCCCCGAGCCGATTCCCCGGAACCTCTTCAACATGCTCCGGGAACGCTCCATCGCGCCCGAGCTGGACCAGGCACTGCGCGATCCGATCCGGCAGGCACAGGTCATCCGGGAGATCGGCCGCTTCTCGCTGGCGCGTATGGACCACCGGGCGAACGCGATCCAGATGCACCGACTGGTCCAGATGGCGCTCCAGGCCAGGATGACCGACGAGGAGCAGGAGCGGATGCGCCGCGGTGCCCACCAGCTCCTCGTCGCCTACGACCCCTCCAACCCGGAGCACGCCGGCCACTGGGACCGCTACGCCGAGCTGACCCCGCACGTCATGGCCTCCGGCGCGGTGCACTCCGACGACCAGTGGGTGCGGGAACTGATCATCAACGAGGTCAAGTACCTGTGCCGGTGGGGGGATTACGACACCGGCAGCGAACTGGCCACCGAGGCGCACCAGATCTGGAAGGACAGGTTCGGCCCCGACGAGGAGCAGACGCTCCTGGTGGCGAAGTGGCTGGGCGTGCTGAACTTCAGCAGCGGCCGCTACGAGGACGCCGCGCGGCTCAACGCCGAAGCGCTGGAGGCCTACCGGCGCCGGCTCGGCGAGGATCACCCCGAGACCGTGGACGCCCTGGGCAACGTGGCCATCGACCGGCGGGTGCAGGGGAAGTTCGGCGAGGCCCTCGAACTCTCCGAGTCCGTCCACGAGCGCCTGGTGCGGCTCAACGGCGACGAGGACCCGGACACTCTGCGGGCGGCCCACAACGTGGGCGTGAGCCTGCGGCTGGCCGGGCTGTTCGACCGGGCCCGGCGGCTGGACGAGGACACCTGGTCCCGCAAGGTGCAGATGTTCGGGCAGGACCACGCGGTGAGCCTGGTCACCCGGCTGGGGCTGATCGTGGACATCCGCGAACTCGGCGACTACCACCAGTCGCTCACCTTCCAGGAGGACATCACCTCCCAGTGCCGTCGCGCCCTCGGGAGCGAGAACCCGCTCACCATGTCCTGCCTGCGCCACCTCGCCGTCGCCCGCCGCAAGGCCGGCCGTCACGACGAGGCCCGGCAGGCGGCGGACGGCGCCCTGCGCCGGCTGCTCTCCCGCTACGGCGAGCACGACCCGGAGTCGCTCGCGGCGAACCTGGAGGTGACGGTGAACATGCGGCACTCCGGCGAACTCGACGCGGCCTTCGAACTGGGCACCCGTATCCACGGCCAGTACGCGGCCACGTTCGGCCCGACCCACCCGCACACCGTCGCCTCCTGGGTGAACCTGGCGGTGACCCTACGGCTGGCCGGGGACCTGGAGAAGGCACGCGAGATCGACGAGGAGTCCCTGCAGCTGCTGCGTGAACGGCTCGGCGGCCGGCACCCGTTGACCCTCGTGTGCGCCACGAACCTGGCGAGCGACCGCTTCGCGCTGGGGGATGCCGAAGGAGCCCGGGACCTGGACACCGAGACCCTCGCCTGCACGGTGGAGGTGTTCGACGAGAACCATCCCTCCGCGCTGGCGTGTGCCGCGAACCTGGCTCTCGACCTGAGGGCGACCGGGGCGGTGCAGCAGGCCCAGACGCTGCATGCCGAGACCACCGACCGGCTCGGCACCACGCTGGGCTCCGAACACCCCGCCGTCCTCCAGGCCCTGGACTGGGACCGCCGGGCCAACTGCGACATCGATCCGATGCCGCTGTGACCCGGCGGCCGGTCAGTCCCGTGCCGGCCCGGCGGCCAGCGACACGAGCTCCCGGGAGGTGACACGGCCGCCCAGCTCGGCGGCGACGGCACGCATCAACTCGGGCTGGTCGAGCAGCAGTCGGGGCGCGGGCGCCCCCTGCGCCCGCAGGGTCAGGCCGAGTCCCGCCCAGGCGCTGGGGCGGGCGGTCCGGCCGGGACGGTCGAGCTCGGCGGCGTACAGCGTCTCCGCGCGCGCCAGATCGCCGGTGACCAGGGCGAGGTCGGCGGGCAACGACCCGGGCAGGTGCTCGGCGCCGTCCCGGAGCCGGCCGAAGGCCGCCGGGTCGGTGAGCCGGAGCCGGGCGAGCAGGGCGAGGACGTCCAGCCGGCACCCCTCGGGGTCGGTGCTCACCGTGGGGCCGCTTCGGCCGGCGTTCCCCGGCACGGCTCCGGAGGTGACGGCCGCGGCCGCCTCTTCGACGGCGGACCGTTCGGGACGTACGTGATACGCCCGCCAGGAGGCGCGATGGTGCACCGCGGCCAGATCGGCGAGTGCGGCGGCAGGTTCCGGTACGGGCTCCACCAGCCACGGGTCGAGCTCCTGGGTCAGGCCGTCGACCAGCCGTCGCCCTGCCGTCGTCAGCCCGGGCCGTTCCCTGAGTGTGTCCAGGACGGCCCGGGTCTGGCGCCGCCACAGGGCGAACTCGAAGTGGGCGAGCTGTCCGGCCGGCCCTTCGTCGAGCTGCCGCCGGGTGCGCCAGAAGGCCGTGACTCCCGCGAAGGCATATGCCCCGTGCAAGAGCCCGACCAGTGGGCGTGGATCGTCCCGCCACGGTGCGTGGTAGAGGTCGCCGTCCGTGCCGTCGTGCAGCGGGGCCAGTCGCATGAGTCCGTTGAGCACCGAGTGCCGGAACTCGTGGATGAGCGTGACCGCCAGCTCCGCCGCGGCGGCGGTCTCGTCGTCCGGATGCGGGGCGGACAGCACGACGCAGCCGAACGCATCGGACGACGTGGCGCTGTGCGGTCGCAACCGCTCCCCGTGCGGCAGCGGCGCCAGTGACAGCAGCCCTGCCGAGAGGGCGGCGGCACTGTCCGGATGGTCGCGCACCAGCATCGTCCAGGCCTGCTCGACGCGCAGCTCCCAGTCCGCGTACTCCTTGTCGGTGAGCCGCTCGGGAGTGCCGGTGCCACCGGTGGGCGGCCACCCCAGGTCGTCCAGGGCGACGTCCAGGACCTGACCGTCGCACCCGGCCCGTAGCCGCCGGAGCCCCGACCATCCGGGAGCGGAAGCCTCGGGGTTCGCGGGGACGCGTACGCCGCCCACCTCCAGGCCGTTCGGTCCGCCCTGCACCGCGGCCGTCGAGTACGGCTCCGTGGGCGTCAGTTCGACCCGGCCGAGGCGCGGCAGCAGCACCTGGCCGGACGCGACGGGCACCTCGATGCTGAACTCGAGACCGGCGAGTGCGGCGGCCGAGACGGCGAGCCGGTGCAGACCGCCGAACTCGACCCAGAACGGTACGGCGTCGGCCGTCTCCGCTTCCTGGTGCTGTGCCATGGCGCGCAGTGCGCGGGCGGCCCAGGCGCCGGTCTGCGGGTCGAGCAGCACCTGCCGGAAGCGCTCGGGAGCCTGTCGCTGGGCCCGGGCCAGCAGATCCCAGGCCTCCTTGCCGATCGGCAGCCGCCCCGCGGAGTCGGCCGCGGCGGCGCCCCGCTCCAGCAGGATCCTCAGCAGCAGCAGACGGCGGCTGTACTCGGCCGACAGCAGTTCCCCCACCGACGGCGCACTGTCCCCGGCCGAGCCCAACGCCTCCAAAGTCGTTGCGGACAGCCGGTGTTGCCTTGTCACGTCGGATTCAGCTTCCCTGGCTGCCTGCCACGGTACTGAGGGGACGTGCGACGTCGTGCAGCACAGCCGTGACGGCCGGCGCGACGGCCGGGTCGTCCAGGGGCGGAAGCTGGTCGAGGGGCATGTCCGAAAAGTCAGGCAAAATCGGGTCGGTGATCGACGCCGCTGCCGCCACGTGCTGTCTCGTCATGGGCGAATCGTAGAGCCCGATCCCCGGCCTGACATCAGGAGGGCGTCGACCGCCTGAAACAGCGCCTTGACCTCGGGCGCGTCCCCGGCGCAGAGGCGAACCGCCTCCACCAATTCCTGCAGCGCACCGGCGTAACGCAGACAGGTGCGGACGACGGCGAACGCCGTCAACCGGGGCGTGGGCTGTTCGGGAACCACGGCCCACAGGCCGATGTCTCCCCGGACCAGGCCGATCAACTCCTGCCTGGCGGCCGGTGAACGCCACTCGGGGACGGCGAGCAGGGCCTCCACGACGGCGCCGACCGCCGCGTTGGACGGTCGCGCCTCGGCAGGGGCCGCAGGTGTGCCCGTGGCCAGCAACTGACCCTCCGAACCGTCCCAGCCCCGTGACCACAGATGAATGGGCGTCTGCCGGGCAAACCCCCGCGCCCGCAGGTCGGTGAAGGTGTCACGGAGCGAGGCGTGCAGGGCGTCCGCGTCGGGAGGCCAGCGGGTGGGATCGGTGTCGGCGAGCAGGCGCAGTACCTCCCGGCTGAACAGGCCGGTGCGTTCACCCGAGAGGTTGAGGGCACGCTCGCCCGCACGGACGGCGAACAGGGCCGACTGGTCGTGCCGGGCGGCGGGAGAGCCCGCGGCGAAGGTGGAGCGAGGAAGCGCACGGCGGGCGCGCCGTACGTCGGTGATCGTTTGGCAGGCGTCGACCAGCCACAGCTGCCGGCGGAACGCCGCGACGGCGTTCGAACGGAAGAACACGAGTGCCTCGTCAAGATCCAGATTGACGCGGTCGCCGTCAAGGGCGTCGGAACAGAACACCCGTCGGTGTCCGGCGGCATCCACCACCCCGTGCCCGCCCCACACCACCCACAGCAGATCCCCGTCCTCCCCCGCAATCCGGCGCAGCAGCTCGCGGTGCACGGTCGCCTGGTCCGCGGGGTGCACGGGGTGCGGGCGCTGCCGCCAGACCGCCGCGTTGCGCTCGAGCGGCGAGACCAGGACGCTCACCCGGTCCGGGGGAACGCCACGCTCCAGGAACCAGTCGGCGAACCGGCGGGCGTCCTCGGCGGGCCCGTCGAGGTCCCAGTCCGGGCCGGCCTCGTAGGACTCGACGCCGACCACGATCGCGCTGGTGCGGGAGGGCGGGACGGAGAACGGCGTCACGGCAGCTCCCGGGCGAGCAGGGTGTACAGGCCGGGATGGGACCAGTAGGCGCTGTGTGCGTACGGGAACGGTTGACGGCTGTCCAGCGGGATGTCGCGAGCCTGGTCCGGAAAGAGGGGCTCGGCGACGAACGCGAGCAGGTCGCGGCGGTCGTAGACGTTGATCCACGGTGGGAAACCGGGTCGCAGCGCAGCACCGAACGGAAGGCCGGGCAGGGCGCCGATCTCGTAGAGGAACGGGGCCTGTGAGCCCACGGTCACCAGGCGGGCCACTTCCGGTTGCGGCCCGGCGGCCAGCAGGTCGACCGCCGCGATGCCGCCCAGGCTGTGACCGAGCACGGTCACCGGACCGCCTCCGTCGGCCGCGCACTGCGCGATGCGCCGGGCGAGGACGGCGCGGATGCCGTCGCCGCGGGCCAGGTAGCGCAGGATGTCGCCGGCGGCCGGATGGCCGGCGTCGGTCAGGGCGCCCCGGCGGCGTTCCACGGACCGGGCCGCACCGAGCCGGAGGGCCGTACGGGCGGTCAGGAGGCCGACCCGGGAGGCGATCGAGCGCGGCTCCGTGCCCGGCTTCGGCCCGCCCAGGGCCTCGGCGAGGGCGTCGACCAGTTCGTCACGGGCCCGGCCGTCACCCTCGACCGCACCCGCCTCCGGTGACCCCTTGCGGCCGCCCGGTTCGGCCGACAACTGCCGCGCCGCTTCGGCCACGGCCGCGCGGGCCAGCAGCAGTGGCAGCCCGGGATCGTCGGCGAGCTCGGTGCGGGCGTCCGCCCAGGAGTCCGTGTCCAGTACGGCGGCCAGGGCGTCCGGCAGCCGGTCGGTCAGGCCCGCCGTGTCCGCCAGGGTGCGTAATCGGCCCAGACCGCCGGGTGCCAGCAGCGACCGTACGGTCTCCTCGGCGTACTCCCCGGGCAGCACTGCGCCCGGTGGCGGATCCGCCGCCTCCCCGACGCCTGCGAGGCGCAGCTCGTACAGCGGATCGGCGTACAGCAGCAGCCAGGCGTCGACCGGATCGGGCTCGGCCTCCTCGTCCGGGGCGCGGGTGCGCTCGTAGTCCGGCACCGAGGCACCGCCCGCGTTCAGCCGCGCCCCTTCCTCGGCACCCCAGGAGCAGGCGGCGACGGTCACGTCCGGCCGCAACGGTGCCAGGCGCCGGGCGAGCACGTCGACCACGGCGAGTACACCTGCCTCGCGGACGCCCGTCCCATGCACGAAGAGCAGCGTCGACATGCCGCCAGTGTGCGGGTTGCGGGGATACGGGAACAGAGGGCCGCAGGACCGCGGGCGCCCGCCCGGACACGTGGCGTCTACATGTGTTTTGCCCAGCTGTAACGCCCCTGGGGGACTGCGCGGACCTCGCTTTTTTGTTTACGTGGTGTTGGACATTCCGGGATCGGTCGTCATGGAGGTGTGCGCCATGGCTGACGCCGCGCTGCGGCTGAAGAGCCTCGTCGAACAGTTGCTGGGAGTGCCGCTCCCGCTGCGCATCCGCGCCTGGGACGGTTCGCAGGCGGGGCCGCCGGGCGCGCCGGCCCTGGTCGTGCGCAACCGCCGGGCCGTGCGGAGGCTGCTGTGGAAGCCGGGGGAGCTGGGGCTCGCCCGGGCCTGGGTCGCGGGCGACCTGGACATCGAGGGGGATTTCTATCTCGCCCTCGACCTGTTGTCGGAGCTGGTGTGGGAGCGCGGGGAGGACGCCAGGAGCCTGGTCCAGATGGTGCGGGACCCGGAGGTGCGCCGGGCCGTGGGCGGGCTCGTGAAGGTCGCCGGGATTCCGCTGCCGCCCGCCCCGCCGCGCGAGGAGGTCCGCAGATCCCGTGGCCATCTGCACACCAAGCGCAGTGACAAACGCGCCATCAGCCACCACTACGACGTCGGCAACGACTTCTACGAGATCGTCCTCGGCCCGTCGATGGTCTACTCGTGCGCCTACTGGCCCACCGCCGACGCCACCCTCGAGGACGCCCAGCGCGACAAGCTCGAACTCATCTGCCGCAAGCTGGAACTGACGCCCGGTCAGCGACTCCTCGACGTCGGCTGCGGCTGGGGCTCCCTGGCCATCCACGCCGCCCGTGAGCACGGCGTGAGCGTTGTCGGCATCACGCTGTCGCAGGAACAGGCCGCGTACGCCCGCAAGCGCGTCGCCGGCGAGGGCCTGACCGACCGGGTCGAGATCCGGGTGCAGGACTACCGGGACGTCGCCGACGGCCCGTACGACACCATCGCGTCGATCGGGATGGCCGAACACGTGGGCGCGGACAAGTACTTGGAGTACGCCGAGGACCTGCACCGGCTCCTCAAGCCCGGCGGGCGGCTGCTGAACCACCAGATCGCCCGTCGCCCGCAGCGCGACGAATCCTCGTACAACGTCGACGAGTTCATCGACGCCTACGTCTTCCCCGACGGTGAACTCGCCCCCCTCGGCACCACCGTCACCCAACTGGAGCGCGCCGGGTTCGAGGTGCGGGACGTCGAGGCCATCCGCGAGCACTACGGGCTCACCCTGCGCCGCTGGGTGGCCAATCTGGAGGTCGACTGGGCGCGCGCGATGCGGCTGGCAGGGCCCGGCCGCGCTCGCGTCTGGCGGCTGTACATGGCCGCCTGCGCCCTCGCCTTCGAGCGCAACCGCATCGGCGTGAACCAGGTGCTGGCGGTGCGCACACCCGACGGCGGGGACTCCCGGATGCCGCTGCGCGCCCGCACTTGGGGTGCGTGAGTCCCGTACGTACGAAGGGGCCCCGTTCGGTCACCGAACGGGGCCCCGACTCGTGTACGGCTACTCCGACTTGATGGCCGCCAGCATGTTCAGCCTGGCTGCCCGCCGGGCCGGCCACAGGGCCGCCAGGACGCCGACCGTCGCCGCCAGGAGGAGGAAGACGGCCATCCTCGCCCAGGGCAGGACCAGTTCGTACGTCGCCATCTTCGTGCCCAGCAGCTGGCCGGCCGCCCAGCCGAAGAACACGCCCAGGCCGATGCCGAGCACACCGCCGAAGAGCGAGATGACGAGGGACTCCAGGCGGACCATCCGCTTGATGCCCTTGCGGTCGAGACCGATCGCGCGGAGCATGCCGATCTCCTGCGAGCGCTCGAACACCGACATGGCCAGGGTGTTGATGACGCCGAGGACCGCGACGATCACCGCCATGGCCAGCAGGCCGTAGAGCATGTTCAGCATCAGCGTGAACATCTTCGCGATGTCGTCGGACAGATCCTGCTTGCTCTGGATCTTGATGGCCGGGTTGGTGCCGAGGGCCTTCTCCAGCCTGTCCTTGGTCGCGCTGGACGCGCCGTCGGCCGTCTTCACCAGGACCTGCATGTCGGACGCGTCGGTCAGGTGCGGGGTGAGAGTCGTGTTGTCGAGGAGGATGCCCCGGATCAGCTCGTTGCCCTCGTAGACGCCGGAGACCGTCAGCCGGGACGACTTCCCGTCCTCGTAGTGCGCGGTGAAGCTCGAACCCGCCTTCCAGCCATAGGACTTGGCGGTGTCGTCGTCGACGACGACCTTTGTGCCACCCACCTTGAAGGTGCCGTTGTCGACCTTCAGGTCGGTGAGCTTGCCGATCGCGGAGCCGTTCACGCCGGTCAGGAACTCCGTCGTGCCGTCGATGCGCGAGGCGGCGTTGCGCAGCGGGCTGGTGTCGGTGACGCCGTCGGTGGCGTTCAGCTTCTTGTCGACGTCGGGCGAGAGGTCGTTGCCGTTCGCCATCGACACCACGTAGTCCGCGCGGATCGCCGAACTCGCCATCTTGTCGATGGACTTCTGCAGGCTGCCCGCCATCACCGTCATGCCGGTGATGAGGGTGAGCCCGATCATCAGCGCGGAGGCGGTGGCGGCCGTACGGCGCGGGTTGCGCACCGAGTTCTGGCGGGCCAGCTTGCCCGAGACACCGAAGACGCGCAGGACCGGGGCCGCGGCGGCGATCAGCGGGCGGGACAGCAGGGGCGTGAGGATGAAGACGCCGATGATGAGGAGGACCGCGCCGAGCCCCATCGGGGCCTGGCCGTCCGAGCCGTCCATCGTCGTGGCCGCCAGGACGGTCGCGACGCCGGCTGCGCTGAACAGCGCGCCCAGCGTGTTGCGCAGCACCAGCGACTTGGTCGTCGCCTTCGCGTGCACGCTGCCCATCGCGGCGACCGGCGGGATCTTCGCCGCCCGGCGGCCGGGCAGCCACGCCGCCAGCATGGTGATGACGATGCCGACCGCGAGGGCGCTGGCGACCGTGCCGGGCGAGACGACCAGCGGCCCGTCCGGGACCGTGGCGCCCAGCGTGCCCATGAGGGAGCGCAGCCCGGCGCCGATCCCGATGCCGGCGACGAGACCGCTCACACCGGCGACCGTGCCGACCACGAACGCCTCGATGAGCACCGACCGGGTGACCTGGCGGCGGGAGGCGCCGACGGCCCGCAGCAGCGCCAGCTCCTTGGTGCGCTGGGCGACCAGCATGGTGAAGGTGTTGGCGATGATGAACGTGCCGACGAAGAGCGCGATGCCCGCGAACACCAGCAGCCCCTGCTTCATCCCGCTCATCTGCGAGGAGATCATCTCGGCCTGGTCGTCGGCGAGTTGCCTGCCGGTGGTGGTCTCCACGAGCTTCGTGCCGAGCGCCTTGTCCAGCTGCGCCTTCAGCGCGGTCTGGGAGGTGCCGGAGGCGGCCTTCACGTCGATCTCGTCGTACGTGCCCGCCTTGCCGAACAGCTGCTGGGCGGTGGCCGTGTCGAAGAGGGCGAGGCTGCCGCCGGCCGCCACATTGCCGTCATCCGTCGTGAAGATGCCGGAGACGGTGGGCGTGAGGACCGGTCCGTCGACCGAGAGCCGCACCTGGTCGCCGACCTTGTACCCGGCGCGCTCGGCGGTCTCCGAGTCGATGGCGACCTGGTCCTTGCCGTGCGGCGCGCTGCCGGACTTCAGCGGGTACCGGGCGTCCTTGTCGCCCCAGTAGTTCCCGCCCTCCGAGCGGAAGCCGCCGCCGATGAGCTTGCCGTCCTTGTCGGCGATCGCGGTGAAGCCGTTGACGGCGCCCACGGCGGACGCGGCCCCCGGCACCTTGGCGCTGGTGTCGAGCATCGCCTGGGTCAACTCGGGCTTCTTGCCCACCTTGTTGCCCGTGTCGTCCTGGTACTTGGCTTCCACGGCCACGTCGACCTGGTCGAAGCCCTTGGCCGAACTCTGCTGGTAGGCGTCCGAGATGGTGTTGGTGAAGACCAGCGTGCCCGACACGAACGCGACGCCGAGCATCACGGCGAGCACGGTCATCAGCAGCCTGGCCTTGTGCGCGAATACGTTGCGCAGGGCGGTGCGGAACATCAGCTGGTGCGGCCCTTCGCGTCGAACTGCTTCATGAAGTCCAGGACCGATTCCGCCGTCGGCTGCAGCATGTGGTCGACGATCCGCCCGTCCGCGAGGAACACGACCCGGTCCGCGTACGCCGCCGCCACCGGGTCGTGGGTCACCATGACCACCGTCTGCCCCAACTCCCGTACGGAGTTGCGCAGAAAGCCCAGCACCTCGGCGCCGGAGCGGGAGTCGAGGTTTCCGGTCGGCTCGTCGCCGAAGATGATGTCCGGCTTGGAGGCGAGCGCGCGGGCGACGGCGACGCGCTGCTGCTGGCCGCCGGAGAGCTGCGCGGGCCGGTGACCGAGCCGGTCCCGCAGGCCCACCATGTCGATCACGGTGTTCAGCCACTGCTTGTCCGGCTTGCGACCCGCGATGTCCATCGGGAGGGTGATGTTCTCCAGGGCCGTCAGCGTCGGCAGCAGGTTGAAGGCCTGGAAGATGAAGCCGATCTTGTCCCGGCGCAACTTCGTGAGCTGCTTGTCCTTCAGCGAGCCCAGCTCGGTGTCGCCGATGCGCACGGAGCCGGAGGAGAAGGTGTCGAGGCCGGCCACGCAGTGCATGAGCGTGGACTTGCCCGACCCGGAGGGGCCCATGATCGCGGTGAACTCGGCCTGCCGGAAGTCGACCGAGACGCGGTCGAGCGCGACCACCTGGGTCTCGCCCTGTCCGTAGATCTTCGAGAGATCCGTGGCTCGTGCGGCCACGGTCGCGGTGGACCGGTCGGCGACGGGTGTGGTGGTCACGGAAAGGGGCTCCTCGCGGGACGACGTCTTGAAGGGACGTGTTCCATCGTGGTGTCCGTCTGCCGCCGTGTAGTCAGCCGCTGTTCCGGTTCCAGGGGCAGACTTCGGACGGACCCCTCGTCGCCGTGTCATACCTGGGGATGACGCTCACCCCTGACAACACGGGTCTGTGGCCCGGCCGTCGGGGCGGTCGTCGAGAACCGGTGGAGCACCCTCGTTCGGGCGGTGAAATTCCGTCATTCCGCATGCGCCGCCGACCGCCGCACGCAAGGCTATTGGCAAGTGCGGATGGCTCGTTCCGCGGGCTGATGCACCCTCAGACCTCAATAAAATAAGACAACATCGGTCCGCCGTTCCGCTGTTCGGGGGATGTATCCCGATAGGCTCGGAACCTCGACGCGGAGCCCATGGCCTGCCCGGATGGTGGAATGCAGACACGGCGAGCTTAAACCTCGCTGCCCCTTCGCGGGCGTGCCGGTTCAAGTCCGGCTCCGGGCACCTCCACGTCGTCGTATCCCTGCATCCTTCATTGAAGACTTCACCGCGAGACCGTTGACAGTGGCCAAGTGCGGGCGCAAACTCGCGTCCAGAAGTTGGTGAATAAAACTTCACTACACGAACAACATGCACCACTGTCGCACCGCGACTCCACGGCAACGACGCCCACCCGAAGGGAACGCCCGATGCGCACCACCGTCGGCATCATCGGAGCCGGCCCGGCCGGCCTCCTCCTCGCCCGGCTGCTCCACAACGCCGGCATCGACTCGGTCGTACTCGAGAGCCGCGACCGTGCCTACGTCGAGCAGCGCCAGCGCGCCGGGATCCTGGAGCAGGGCACGGTGGACGTGCTGCGCGCGGCCGGTGCCGGGGAGCGCATGGACCGGGAGGGCCTGCGGCACGACGGGATCGAGCTGCGGTACGCCAAGAAGCGGCACCGGGTCGACTTCCCGGACCTCACCGGCGGCCGGTCCGTGATGGTCTACGCCCAGACCGAGGTCTGCAAGGACCTCATCGCCCTGCAGCTCAAGGAGGGCGGGCCGCTGCTGTTCGAGGCGGAGGCGCTGGCGGTGGAGGGTGCGGACACCGACAGCCCGTCCGTCCGGTTCCGGCACGAGGGGCGCGAGGACGTCCTGGAGTGCGACTACGTCGTCGGGTGCGACGGCTCCTGGGGAGTGGCCAGGAAGGCGATCCCCGAGGAATTGACCAGGGTCTTCGAGCGGACGTACCCCTTCGGCTGGCTCGGCATCCTCGCCGATGTGCCGCCCTCGCACGACGAGCTCGTCTACGCCCGCCACGACCGCGGCTTCGCCCTGCTGTCCATGCGCTCGCCGTCCGTCTCCCGCCTCTACCTCCAGGTGCCCGAGGGCACGGACGCCGAGGAGTGGGGGGACGAGGAGATCTGGGACGAGCTGGAGCGCCGCTTCGAGACCGAGGACGGGTGGCGCCTCGAGCGCGGGCCGATCACACAGAAGTCGGTGACGCCCATGCGCTCCTACGTCCAGGAGCCCATGCGGTACGGCCGCCTCTTCCTGGCCGGCGACGCCGCGCACATCGTGCCGCCGACCGGTGCCAAGGGGCTGAACCTCGCCGTGGGTGACGTCGTCACGTTCGCGCGGGCGCTGACGTACCAGAAGGAGAGCGGGTCGGCGAAGCTGCTCGACGCGTACTCGGAGACCTGTCTGCGCCGCGTCTGGCAGGCCGAGCGGTTCTCCTACGACATGACGACGCTGCTGCACCGCGCCCCCGACGCCACGCCCTTCGAGGACCGGCTGCAGCTCGCCCGGCTGGAGCGGATCGCCTCCTCGCGGGCGGCCGAGACCGACCTGGCCGAGGGATACACGGGCTTCCCGCTGGACTGACATACGGACGGCGTAAGCCGGTGATCTCCGGCCGGTTCCGGACGTGTCGCAGGTTGGTCATGAATGGGCCCCCGCGGTCAGGGGAATCACCGACCCGCGTAGCGTGTTGCGCACCACGACGAGGGAAAGATCCTCCCCAAGCACTAGGGTCAATCCTTTGCCTACCTATTACTCTTGAGCCAAGGTCCACGCACCGTGGCCATGGAGGAGTGAAATGAGGAGCAGAAACCCGGTCTTCTCGCGACGGGGGTTCAGCCGCGACAACGGCTACGCGGGCTTCAACGCCACGCCGCAGGCCGGGGGCCCCGCAGTCGGTACGCAGGCCAACCCGTACGCGCAGGGCAATCCGTACGCCCAGCAGGCGGGCAACCCCTACGCGCAGAACCCCTACGCGCAGCAGGACCTTCAGTACGGCGCCCCGCCGCAGGCCCCGGCCACCACCGGCCGGATGACGATGGACGACGTCGTCCTGCGTACGGCCACCACCCTCGGAACGCTGATCGTGACGGCCGCGCTCGCCTGGGCGCTGCTGCCGGTCGACGACGCCAACATCAGCCGGTCCTACGGCTTCGGCATCGGCGCCGCGCTGATCGGCATGGTCCTGGCGTTCGTGCAGTCCTTCAAGCGCAAGGCCTCGCCGACGCTGATCCTGTCGTACGCCGCGTTCGAGGGTGTCTTCCTCGGCGTCATCTCCAGCATCGTCGACAACCGCATCGCGAGCGGCGCGGCCATGCAGGCCGTGATCGGCACGATGGCGGTGTTCGCCGGTGTCCTGGTCGCCTACAAGGCGGGCTGGATCCGCGTCAACCGCCGGTTCTACGGCTTCGTGATGGCGGCCGCGATCGGCTTCGTGCTGCTGATGATGGTGAACCTGCTGTTCGCCGTCTTCGGCGGCGGTGACGGCCTCGGCTTCCGCAGCGGCCCGCTCGGCGTCTTCTTCGGCGTCGTCGGCATCCTGCTCGGCGCGTGCTTCCTGGCCCTGGACTTCAAGCAGGTCGAGGACGGCATCGCCTACGGCGCGCCGAAGGAAGAGGCGTGGCTGGCGGCCTTCGGCCTGACGCTGACGCTGGTGTGGATCTACATGGAGTTCCTGCGGATCATCGCGATCCTCAACAGCAACGACTAGTCCGCGACGGTCGTGAAATGAAGGGCCCCGGTTCCGACCGGGGCCCTTCGTCGTCTGGCGTTCATACGCGGTGCGCGCCTAGGCGAATTTACGCGCGGCCCTCCTCAGGTCGTACTCGTGGACGATCGCCTTCGCGTGGCCGTACGCGAGGTTGTGCTCGTGGCGGAGCCAGCTGACCTTCTCCTCGAAGCGGAAGAGAGCCGGGCCTTCTTCGACGGTGCGGAGCCAGTCGGAGACTTCACGACCGGTGCAGTGGGGGATGCGGGCGAGCATGTTGCGGTGGGTCTCCTCGGAGAGGACGTGGGACATCGGCGCCTCCGGACGCAAAGGGGATGTAAGCCGGTCCTTCAGGTCACGGTGCCTGAGCGTTCGCCCGTTGGCAACAGTCCTGCGGCGCCGCGTACGCTCGTTCTGTGGTTGATACGACGCCCTTGACTCGAGCCGTGGATCACTTCGCCGACCGTTTGAGGGCGGCACCGCAGAGCCGGTTGCAGCGGGGCGCTGCCGCGGAGGCGCTGGCGTTGGCCAGGGAGTTGGCTCGGCGGGCGCAGGCTGTGGAGGAGCCCGGGGTGGAGCCTCGGGAGATGCCGGACGCCGGGATGTTCGCCGCCGCCGATCAAATCACCGTCGCCGTACACGACTTGGCCCTCGTCCTGACGGACGAGGGCCAAGTCGAAGAAGTGGTGGAACTGGTGGCTCAGGCACAGAAGCGCGCCGGGGTGTGAACCCTAGAGGGACGCTATGACCCTGTCCGCCAGGATGTAGACGTTCTCCTCGCCGCACTCGAAAGTCAGCGTGTAGGCGCCGGAGATCCCGGAACCGCCCAGCAGCACCGGCGTCTCGCCCGCCCGCAGGGCCGCGGCGAGACGTTCCGCCGTTTCGCGGTGGCCCGGGGTCATGCACAGGGTGGTGCCGTCGGCGAAGACGTAGACGTCGAGGGTGCCCAGCGGGCCCGGGCGGACGTCGGCCAGTTCCACGCGGGAGGCGGCCAGTTCCTCGAGGGTGGCCACCGTGCGCTCGTGGTCGTTCACGACCGGTGACTGGACCGGGACGAAGTCCGGGTGGGAGGGGTGGCGGCGGCGGGCCGCGGCCAGTTCGGCGGACTCTCCCGCGAACTCGTCGGCGTCGGCGCCCGTCTCGGTCACCGGCTCCAGGCCCGCGAAGTCGGCCTGCCGGGGCAGGAACAGCTCGCTGTCCGGGAGGCCGAGCAGCGAGGGTGCGTCGGAGGCGTCACGGGCCTCCTGGGCGGCCCAGAAGGCGCGCGCCTCGGCCAGCTCCCGCTCGCGCTCCTCGGCGAGCGCCTCGGCGACTGCGGCGCGTATCTCGTCGGCCTCTGAGGAGGGGCGGGCGGCCGGCACGAGACCGCGCGCGGTGCGGTTCTCGGCGAGCTGGGTGTGCAGAGCCGCGACCTCACGGCGCAGCACCATGAGCGTGCGCAGGACGGCGACGCCCACGGCACCCGTGGCGGCCGTGGTGACCAGCAAGGCGATCGGCATGGCGCTCACTGACGTACTCCCGGTTCAAAGTCGACCCCCGACTTCCTACATCAGCTTGAAGGGCGGACTAACCAGCTGTCAGTGCGTAACGTCACGAAACGGACAGGAACTTGGGTCCGGGGTTTGGTGTCGCAACGTCGCTGACCTGCGTAGTTCACTCCCGTAAGGGAGATAGGTCACATCCTGGGGGAGATTGGATCACAAAATGGCCCGGAGGCCCGAGGTTTCCCGGACTCCGGGCCATTGGCTCACGGCCTGTGCCTCGGTGGTTACGGAGGGCTCAGCTGAGGCGCTCGATGACCATCGCCATGCCCTGGCCGCCGCCGACGCACATCGTCTCCAGGCCGAACTGCTTGTCGTGGAACTGGAGGGAGTTGATGAGCGTGCCGGTGATGCGGGCTCCGGTCATGCCGAAGGGGTGGCCGACGGCGATGGCGCCGCCGTTGACGTTCAGCCTGTCGAGGTCGATGCCGAGGTCGCGGTAGGACGGGATCACCTGGGCGGCGAACGCCTCGTTGATCTCGACCAGGTCGATGTCGTCGATCGTCAGGCCGGCGCGCTGCAGGGCCTGCTTCGACGCCTCGACCGGGCCGAGGCCCATGATCTCGGGGGAGAGGCCGGAGACGCCGGTGGACACGATGCGGGCGAGCGGGGTGAGGCCGAGCTCGCGGGCCTTGGTGTCGGACATGATCACGACCGCGGCGGCGCCGTCGTTCAGCGGGCAGCAGTTGGCGGCGGTGACCAGGCCGTCGGGGCGGAAGACCGGCTTGAGGCCCGCGACGCCCTCCATGGTGACGCCGGCGCGCGGGCCGTCGTCCTTGCTGACGACCGTGCCGTCGGGGAGGGTCACCGGGGTGATCTCGCGCTCCCAGAAGCCGTTCTTGATGGCTTCCTCGGCCAGGTTCTGCGAGCGGACGCCGAACTCGTCCATGTCCTGGCGGGTGACGCCCTTGATGCGGGCCAGGTTCTCGGCGGTCTGGCCCATCGCGATGTACGGGTCCGGGACCAGGCCGTCCTCGCGCGGGTCGTGCCAGGTCGTGCCCTCCTGCTGGGCGACCTCGGCGGTGCGGGCCTCGGCCTCGGCGAACAGCGGGTTGTGCGTGTCCGGGAGGCTGTCGGAGTTGCCCTTGGTGTAGCGGGAGACCATCTCGACGCCGGCCGAGATGAAGACGTCGCCCTCGCCGGCCTTGATGGCGTGCAGGGCCATGCGGCTCGTCTGGAGCGACGAGGAACAGTAACGGGTGACGGTGCAGCCCGGGAGGTGGTCCATGCCCATCTGTACGGCGACGATGCGGCCGAGGTTGTTGCCCTGCTCGCCGCCGGGGAGGCCGCAGCCGAGGTGCAGGTCGTCGATGTCCCTCGGGTCCAGCTCGGGGACCTTGGCCAGGGCCGCCTGGATGATCGTGGCGGTGAGGTCGTCCGGGCGCAGGTCCTTGAGGGAGCCCTTGAAGGCGCGGCCGATGGGGGAGCGGGCGGTCGAGACGATCACGGCTTCGGGCATCACGGCTCCATTGGCGTACGGGGTTTTTCAGGGCAGGGCTGGTTGGGAAGTTACCCGCACGTACCTCCAGGGTCACCGGTGTAGGGGTGTGACCCTGGCCGCAATTTTCTAAGCGCTTGCTTTTTCAGATGCCGGGCGAGCGGGAGGGTGCGGACGCCGGCTTTGACGGGGCCGTCGATTCCGGTTCCTGGACCCGGCGGCGGCGCCGCCGCTTGAGCAGGGCCCATGGACCCCGTGGACCCGTCGGCATTGCCGCGGTGACCTCTGTGCCGGGCTCCGAGGCGGCTTCCGCTGCCGCGCGTGCGACCGGGAGGAAGCCCTCGCGGCGCGACACGTCGGGCCGTTCCTCTTCCGCCGGCCAGAGGGCGAGGGCCGCGCAGACCGTCGGCAGGACCGCCATCGCCGCTGTGGCGTAGCCCTCGGCGGAGGGGTGGTAGTTGTCGGGGCCGAAGAGTTCTCGGGGGTTGGCCTCGAACTCCGGGCCGAGCAGGTCGCCCAGCGACACCGTGCGGCCGCCCTGTTCGACCGCGCCGATCGTCTGGGCGGCCGCCAGCTGGCGAGAGGCGCGGCGGGCCAGCCAGCGCAGGGGCTGCTGGACCCGCTCCACGGTGCCCAGATCGGGACAGGTGCCGACGACCACCTCCGCACCGGCCGTACGCAGCCGCCGTACCGCTGCCGAGAGATGGCGGACCGAGCGGGTCGCCGGCATGCGGTGGGTCACGTCGTTCGCGCCGATCATGATCACACAGACGTCGGGTGCCCGGGAGGGGTCGGCGAGGACCAGCGCGACCTGGCGGTCCAGGTCGTCGGAGGTGGCGCCCGGGAGGGCCACGTTGTGCAGTTCCACCGGGCGTTCGGCCACCGCGGAGAGGCCCGAGGCCAGCAGCGCGCCCGGCGTCTGGCCCGCGCGGTGGACGCCCTGGCCCGCGGCCGTGGAGTCACCGAGCATCGTCAGGCGCAGGGGCGGTTCGTCGGCGGTGGAGTAGGCGTTGCCGTACAAGCCGTCCGCCACCGGGACGCGGCCGCCGGAGCCGTTGCCCACATGGCGCTTGGCCATCTGCACCTCGGCCAGCAGCAGCCCGACGGCGGCCGCCCCGGCCAGCCCGATGCCGCCACCGCCGTACGCAGCACCGGCCGCGATCCGCCGAGCCACCCTCGCCCTCGACATACTCGTCATACCTCGCCGCCACCTCCTCTAGCCGTACATCCACTCCTTGCCCCGCACGGACCGTCGCCCAATCCCAACAGCGAGTGAACGGCCGTCATGTGCCCCGTACAGGCCATAGGCTGGCGGAACCAATCACGACCACTTCTTGTGCAAGCATCCGGAGACAACGGTGCAATTCCACGACTCGATGATCAGTCTCGTCGGCAACACCCCGCTGGTGAGGCTCAACAACGTGACCAAGGGCATCAAGGCGACTGTCCTGGCCAAGGTCGAGTACTTCAACCCGGGCGGTTCCGTGAAGGACCGCATCGCCCTGCGCATGATCGAGGCGGCGGAGGAGAGCGGCGCGCTCAAGCCCGGCGGGACGATCGTCGAGCCGACCAGCGGGAACACCGGGGTCGGGCTGGCCATCGTGGCGCAGCAGAAGGGGTACAAGTGCATCTTCGTGTGCCCCGACAAGGTGAGCACGGACAAGATCAACGTGCTGCGGGCGTACGGCGCCGAGGTCGTCGTGTGCCCCACCGCCGTGGACCCCGAGCACCCGGACTCGTACTACAACGTCTCCGACCGGCTGGTGCGCGAGACGCCGGGCGCGTGGAAGCCCGACCAGTACTCCAACCCCAACAACCCCCTCTCCCACTACCACTCCACCGGCCCCGAGCTGTGGGAGCAGACGGAGGGGAGGATCACCCACTTCGTGGCGGGTGTGGGGACCGGAGGCACCATCTCCGGCACCGGGCGGTATCTGAAGGACGTCAGTGACGGCAAGGTGCAGGTCGTCGGTGCCGACCCGGAGGGGTCTGTGTACTCCGGCGGGTCCGGGCGGCCGTATCTCGTCGAGGGCGTCGGTGAGGACTTCTGGCCGACGGCCTACGACCGCACGGTCGCGGACGAGATCGTCGCCGTCTCCGACAAGGACTCCTTCCAGATGACCCGGCGGCTCGCCAAGGAGGAGGGTCTGCTGGTCGGCGGTTCCTGCGGCATGGCGGTCGTGGCGGCCCTGCGCGTCGCCGAGCGGCTGGACGAGAACGGCGTGGTGGTCGTGTTGCTGCCCGACAGCGGGCGCGGCTACCTCTCCAAGATCTTCAACGACGAGTGGATGGCCGACTACGGCTTCCTCGAGGACGAGGGCCCCAGCGCGCGCGTCGGCGACGTGCTGAGCGACAAGGAGCACGGCGCCATCCCGTCCCTCGTCCACATGCACCCGGACGAGACCGTCGGGGAGGCCATCGAGGTGCTGCGCGAGTACGGCGTCTCGCAGATGCCGATCGTGAAGCCGGGCGCCGGTCACCCCGACGTCATGGCCGCCGAGGTCGTGGGCTCCGTCGTCGAACGGGAGCTGCTCGACGCCCTGTTCACCAAGCGGGCCTCGCTCGACGACCCGCTGGAGAAGCACATGTCCGCCCCGCTGCCCCAGGTCGGTTCCGGAGAGCCGGTCGGCGACCTGATGTCCGTGCTCGGCGGCGCCGACGCGGCGATCGTCCTCGTCGAGGGCAAGCCGACCGGGGTGGTCAGCCGGCAGGACCTGCTGGCCTTCCTCGCCAAGGGCGGTAAGTAGAGGGAAACCTGCGGTGAACTGCCCGTGCCGGCGGCGAACTTCCGGTTGCCCACCGAAGCGGTGGACTTCGCGGAAGTGGTACGAGGGCGTCACGTCCACGCAGCACACGCTTAACACGGGTCCGGCACATTAGTGGGTGTCGGCAGGGCGGGAGCGGCTCCCCGCCCCGGCCGACGCCGAACGTCCAAGGACCTCCGGAGCGGCTCCCGGACCTCCATGGACGCCGGACGTCAGACCTGGCCTGACCCGGTCGACGTCCCTCGCGGGGACCGCCGTCGTCCCGCCCCCCGGCAACGGGGGTGCGGCGGTCCCCGCGCATATCCTTTTCAGCGGGAGTGCGTGCCAGTGGTCGCCCAACTCGCCAGCAGCGCCAGCCGCTCCGCCGTCTCCGAGCCCGGCTCCGGCGTGTAGACGAGAACCGTCTGGTCGCCGTCGCCGGGCACGGACAGGGTTTCGTACGGGAAGACGAGCAGGCCCGCGACCGGGTGCCGGATGCGCTTCACACCGTACGCGCACTCCTTGACCTGGTGGTCGGCCCACAGCCGGCGGAAGTCCTCGCTCTTCAGGGAGAGTTCGCCGACCAGGGAGGTCAGTTCGCGGTCGTCCTGGTGGTGGCCGGCCAGGACCCGCACGTGGGCGACGCACATGGCCGCCACCGCCTGCCAGTCCGGGTAGAGGTCGTGGGCGACGGGGTCCAGGAAGACGTGGCGCGGGATGCTGCGCTGCTCGGCTGTCGTACCGCTGTGGCCGAAGACCGCGTCGGCCAGGGCGTTCCAGGCCAGGACGGTCATACGGTGGTCCAGGACGACGGCCGGGGTGCGTTCCATGCTGTCGAGCAGGAGCTGGACGCCGGGGCGGACGCGGGGTTTCGACGGGCGCTCGGCCTGTTTGGGCGGGCGGGCCACCGCGTACAGGTAGGCGTGCTCGGTGTCGTCGAGGCGCAGTACGCGTGCGATGGCGTCCAGGACCGCGTCGGACACGCTCGGGCCGCGGCCCTGTTCGAGGCGGATGTAGTAGTCGACGCTCACTCCGGCCAGCTGCGCCACCTCCTCCCGGCGCAGGCCCGGTACGCGGCGCCGCCCGTACGAGGGCAGCCCCACCTCCTCGGGCTGGATGCGAGCACGGCGCGAGCGCAGGAAGTCTCCGAGGTCCCCGTCCATGCATTCGATCGTAGGGGAGGGACGGGATTCCAACCTGGTTCTGCCAGACCCAGGAAAAGCTCATCCCTGGGTAGGGCCTGCGGGGCGGCGCACGGTGGTGGATGTCGCCGGGAGAGCCCCGGAGACGTCCTTGCCAAGGAGCACTCATGTCGTACGAGAACCTGGCCGGCCGTACCGCCGTCGTCACCGGGGCCGCGAGCGGGATCGGGGAGGCCGTGGCCGTACTGCTGGCCGCGCAGGGGGCGAAGGTGGCCCTGCTGGCGCGGCGGCGGGAGCGGCTGGACGCCCTCGTCGAGAAGATCCGGGCGAACGGCGGACAGGCCCTCGCCGTCGTGGCCGACGTGACCGACGACGGGTCGGTGGACGCGGCCGTCGAGCGGATCCACGCCGCCTACGGGACCGTCGACCTGGTCGTGAACTCGGCGGGCGTCATGCTGCCGAACCCCGTGGACGACCGGCGGATCGACGAGTGGCGGCGGATGATCGACACGAACGTCACCGGAGTGCTGCGGGTGACCGGCGCCTTCACCGCCGACCTGGTGGGCGCGGCCGCCGAGGGTCGCCCCGCGGACCTGGTGAACATCTCGTCCATCGGCGCGCACATCGTGTTCCCGAACTACGCGGTGTACGGGGCGACCAAGGCCGCGATCACCCATCTCTCCGAGACCCTGCGTGCCGAGTTCGGGCCGCGTGATGTGCGGGTCACCAACATCGAGCCGGGGTTCACGGCGACCGAGCTGGCGCAGCACATCGACAGCGACGGGCTGCGGGAGCAGGTCGACGGGATGCTCGAGGCGGTGGGCTCGCTGTCCTCCGAGGAGGTCGCCGACGTGGTGGCCTACGTCGGCAGCCGTCCCCGGCACGTCAACCTGCGGCAGATCATGGTGCTGCCGACCCGGCAGGCGTGAGAGGTCAGTCCTCCCAGCGGTCGTCGTCCTTGGCCGACCTGTGGTGCCGGCGGCCGCTGAAGAGGCCGGGATTGGCGCGGACCGCCTGGAAGGCGTTGACGCCGACGATGCCGGCCCAGGTGACGAACAGGCCGGGCAGGTGGGCGATGCCGCCGCCGATCGCGGACAGCGGGATCGCCAGGACCATCGAGACGATGCCGAAGCCGAATCGGTCGCCCCAGGTGTCCGTCGGCTTCGGCGTGCGGGAGCCGCGGGCCACCACCATCTGCTGCTCGGCCATCTGCCGGCGCACCCGGCGCTCCACCGCGCCGTCGATGCGCTGGTCGACCTTCTCCAGGAACGAGTCGACCAGTGCGGACTCGTACTCCTCACCCAGCTCCCTGCGGGCCTGCAGGGTGGCGTTGAGTTCCTTCTTGAGCTCGGCGTCCCGCGCGTCCATCCCGGTCTCCGTCCACATTCCCGTCATGGCAGTCCACGTTAGGGAGCCGGGGCGCCCGCCGCACTGGGGATAGCCCCCCTGTTCGAGCTGGGGTTCTCCGGGAGGACGCCGAAGGACTCCAGGACCCTGCGGTGGTCCTGGTCGACGCCCGTGATGTTGACCTCGATGCCGCGGCCGCGCAGGTCGCCGACCGCGTCCTT
Source organism: Streptomyces sp. NPDC001663 (assembly GCF_042893105.1). Classification (NCBI taxonomy): domain Bacteria; kingdom Bacillati; phylum Actinomycetota; class Actinomycetes; order Kitasatosporales; family Streptomycetaceae; genus Streptomyces; species Streptomyces sp. NPDC001663. Next base: position 535,718 of record NZ_JBIAUR010000007.1, read on the forward strand.
CAGCGCCAGCGCGCCCGTCGCGTCCACCGCCGTCAGGCCCGACAGGCGCAGGTCGACGACCGCGACTCCTTCCACGTCGGCGAGGGTGCGGCGGATGCGGTGGGCGGCGGCGAAGAGGAGCGGACCCGCACAGTGGTATGTCACATTGCACACGCCGGGGAGCTCGTCCGCGGCGGCCGGGGTCAGTCGGGTGTTGCGGACCGCCGCGCGCAGGGCCAGGAGGACGGAGACGGCGAGGCCGATCAGGACCGCCCGGACGAGGTCGAGGGCGAGGGTGGAGGCCGCGGTGAGGGTCAGGACCAGGGCGTCGCCCCGGGTCGCCCGGGCCATGGCGCGGACCGCGTCCGTCTCCACCATCCGTACGGCCGTCGCCAGCAGTACGCCCGCCAGCGCGGCCAGCGGGATGCGGCCCACCAGCGGCGCGGCGAGGGCGACGATCCCGGCCAGGATCACGGCGTGCGCGAGGGCGGCCAGGCGGGAGGCGGCTCCGGTGCGGACGTTGACCGCCGTACGCGCGATCGCGCCCGTCGCCGGGACGCCGCCGAAGAGCGGGGCCGCGAGGTTGGCGATGCCCTGGCCGAAGAGTTCCTTGCCGGGGTCGTGGCGCTCGCCCGGGCGCATTCCGTCGGCGACCGAGGCGGAGAGGAGGGATTCGAGGGCGGCCAGCGCGGCGACCGCGGCTGCGGGCGCTAGGAGGGTGGGGATGCGGGAGACGTCGAGGAAGGCGAGGGAGGGGGCCGGGAGCGAGGGCGGGAGCGAGCCGATGCGGGTGACGTGGAGGTGCAGGGTCTCGGCCACGACGGTGGCCGCGGCGACGGCCGCGAGGGAGAAGGGGACCGTCGGCTTCCAGCGGGCGCCCGTCAGCATCAGCGCGGCCGAACCCAGGGCGAGCAGTAGAGCCGGCCACTGCGGGGTCGCTTCGAACTCCTCCGCCGCCCGCGCCGCGACCACCGCGACCTGCTCGCCGTGCGGGAGGGGGACGCCGAGGGCGTTCGGCACCTGCTGGAGGGCGATCACCGCCGCGATGCCGATGGTGAAACCCGCGATCACGGGCGCGGGCACGTACGCCATGGCGGCGCCCGCGCGGGCGAAGGCCAGGGCCAGCAGCATGAGGCCGGCGAGCAGACCGACCGAGAGGACGCCGTTGGCGCCGTAGTGATGGACGATCGGCACGAGGACGACGGTCATCGCGCCGGTGGGCCCGCTGACCTGGCGTGCGCTGCCGCCGAACAGTGCGGCGAGCGCCCCGGCGACGATCGCGGTGGCCAGCCCGGAGGCGGCACCCAGTCCGGACGTGACCCCGAAACCGAGGGCGAGGGGGAGGGCGACCACGGCGACGGTCAGGCCGCAGAGGAGGTCGCGGCGCGGGGCGCGGGTCATGGAGCGGAGGTCGGCGAGGGAGGGCAGGACGGAGAGGGCCGAGCGAGGGGGGTTCATGGGTCTCTTCAGGTGGTCTTCAAGTGGGGGGTTTCAAGCGGGGGTTGAAGCGGGAGTTGAAGCGGTTCAGGGCAGCAGGGAGACCAGGCCCGTGTCGAGGTCGAAGCGCGCGGCCGTCACCTGGGCCGAGGTGAAGCTCGGGTCGGCGCGGATCGCGTCCCGTACCCAGATCGTGTTCGCCCGCATGGTGTGTTCGGCCCAGTCGCCGGGGGACGCCCGGGTGCGGCGGGCCGCCGGGGCGATCTCGTCGACCAGCAGTTCCAGGTGGCCGGGCACCTGGGCGCCGGTGCGCAGGTGGTCCAGCGTCGCCGCGACCGCCCCGCAGCGCTCGTGTCCGAGCACCAGCACCAGCGGGATGCGCAGTTCCTCGACGCCGTACTGGATGGATCCGAGGACCGCCTCGTCCAGCACCTGGCCGGCCGTCCTTATGCAGAGCAGGTCCCCGAGGCCCTGGTCGAAGACCAGCTCCGGCGGGACGCGGGAGTCGATGCAGCCGACGACCACCGCGAACGGGTGCTGGACGGTCGCCAGGGCGTGCCGCCGCCTCAGGCCCTCGTCGGGGTGGCGGGGGCGGCCGGTGGCGTAGCGCCGGTTGCCGGCGAGCAGTTCGGCCAGGGCGGCTCGGGCGGTGGTCGGGCGGGGGTGGCCGTCCGGTCCGGCGGGGGCCGCCGGCGCGGTGGCGGCGGCCAGCGCGCCGACGGCGGCCGTGGCTGTCAGAAAGGCCCTGCGGTTCGAGGCCATGACGGTTCCTCAGGTGGTGTGCCAATAGCGCGTATTCACCGTATGCACGCGATCAGTCACCCTGAGTGCCCGTTTAACGACACTTGGTCGATTCGTCGTCAGATCATCGACGCCGCGATACCCCTGCTTGATCGGGACCTCGATCAGGCCAGCCCGTGCTGCTTCGCGTACGCGTTCGCCACGTCCTCCGGGTCCTTCTTGTCCTTGTCGACCTGGCGGTTGAGCTCGGTGAGCTGCTCGGTGGTGAGGACATTGCCGAGCTTGGCGAGGGCCTTGCGGACGGTGTCGTCGGCCTTGCGGTCGGCGATGAGTGGGACGATGTGCTGGCTGGGGATCAGGTTCTTGGGGTCGGACAGGATCACCCAGTCGTTGGCCTCGATGTCGGTGTCGGTGGTGAAGAGGTTCGCCACGTCCACGTCGCCCTTCTTCAGGGCACCCTTGACCAGGGGGCCGTCGGAGTCGAGCGACTTGAACTCCTTGAACTCCACGCCGTAGACGTCCTTCAGGCCGACCGCGCCCACCTGACGCTTCTTCACCTCGGGTGCCGCGCCGATGACCAGCTTGCCGTTCTGCTTCGCCAGGTCGGCGAGCGTGGTCAGGCCGTACTTCTTCGCGGTCTCCCGAGTGACGACGAAGCAGTCGGAGTCGGCCGCCTGGCCGTACGGCAGCACCTGGAGGCCCTTGGGCATCGCCAGGGTGAGCGCGTTCTGCATGGTGCCCGGCTCCGCGGACGCGTCCTTCGGGGCCAGGTAGTTGAGGAGGGCGCCCTGGTACTCGGGCAGCAGGTCGATGTCGCCCGCCTTCAGCGCGGGGATCACGATCTCGCGGGTGCCGAGGTTGGGGCGGACCTTCACCTTCACACCGGCCTGCTGCAGGACGGCCGCGTAGAGGTAGCCCAGCACCTGGTTCTCGGTGAAGTTGGCGGTGCCGATGGTGACTCCGCCCTTGCTGGAGCCGCCGCCACCGGAGGAGGAGCCCTGGCTGTCGAGGGAGGTGATGCCGCTCGCGCACGCGGACAGGGCGGGGACGGAGGCGGCCGCGAACAGGCCGCCGATGAGGGTGCGTCGGTTCATGGTCTGTGTTCCCTAGGCGGTGCGGTGGCGGAAGAGGAAGCGCTGGAGGCTGCTCAGCAGCAGATCGAGGGCTACGGCGACCACGGCGACCAGCACCGCGCCGCCCAGCACCTGCACGAGGTCGCGCTGGGCGAGGCCGTCGAAGACGTAGCGGCCGAGGCCGCCGAAGGAGACGTATGCGGCGATCGTGGCCGTGGCGACGACCTGGATGAGTGCCAGGCGCAATCCCGTCATGATCAGGGGAAGTGCGAGGGGCAACTCGACCTGGAACAGGACCTGGTGGCCGCGCATGCCCTGCCCGCGAGCCGCGTCCTTCACGTCGGGGTCGACGGCCGTCATGCCGGCGTAGGTGTTGGTGACGATCGCCGGGACCGCGAGGGCGACCAGGGCGACGTACACCGGCAGCATCGACAGGCCGCCCGCCAGGAAGACCAGGACCACGAGGCCCACGGTCGGCAGGGCGCGGCCGAAGGACGAGAGGTTGATCGCGACGAAGGCGCCCTTGCCGGTGTGGCCGATCAGCAGGCCGAGCGGGAGGCCGATCGCGGCCGCGATGAGGGTCGCGAGGAGCGAGTACTGGAGGTGCTCGGCGAGGCGGTGGGCGATGCCGTCCGAGCCGGACCAACTCGCGCCGCTGGTCAGCCACTTGCCGAGGTTCTTGAAGAGTTCGAACATGTCAGGCTCGCCGCCTCCGCCACGGGGTCAGGACGTATTGGACGGCGACCAGCAGCGCGTCCGCGACCACCGCGAGCAGGATCGTCAGGACCACGCCCACGATCACCGGGGTCGGGAAGTTGCGCTGGAAGCCGTCGGTGAAGAGCTGGCCGAGGCCGCCGTCGCCGATGTAGGTGGCCACCGAGACCAGCGAGATCGACATGACCGTCGCGATCCGGACGCCCGCCATGATCACGGGGAGCGCGAGGGGGAACTCGACGGTGAGCAGCGTGCGCAGGGGGCGCGTGCCCATCGCCTTGGCCGCCTCCTTGGTCTTCGCGGGGACCGAGTCGAGGCCCTCGACCGTGTTCCGCAGCAGCACGACCAGGGTGTAGACCGTCAGGCCGATGACCGTGGTGGTGCGGGTCAGGCCGCTGATCGGCAGCAGGAGCACGAAGATCGCGATCGACGGGATCGTGAACAGCACGTTCGAGAGGCCGAGCAGGAAGCCGCGCAGGGGGCGGACCCGGTGCGCGACCACCGCGAGCGGCAGCGAGATCAGGACCCCGAAGAAGACGGCGGTCAGCGCGGCCTGGAGATGGGAGATCGTCAGGCTGGTCAGGTCGTCGGTGTGGTCGCCTATCCACGACCAGTCGATGGTCATGCGGCCACCCGCGCTTCGCTGTGCGCCTGGCCCGCGTGCTCGTGGATGTCGTCGCGGGAGGTGACGCCGGTGAGGACGCCGGCCGCGTCGACGCGGGCTATCAGTCCGGTGGGGGAGGCGACCGACTCGTTGAGCGCCGAGAGGAGGGAGTCGCCGTCCTGCAGAGGCCGTACGGGGATCTCGGCGTCCTTCGACGCCCAGTGCAGCGGCTTGTTCGCCTCGTCGAGCACGAGGGTCCAGGCGCCGCCCTCCGGTGCCGGGCCCTGCGGGACGTCCGCGAGGGTCTTCAGCGAGAGCAGCTTCAGGCCGCGCTCGGCGCCCAGGAAGTCGGCCACGAAGTCGTCGGCCGGGCGGGCGAGGAGCTCGGCGGGCGAGGCGCACTGGACCAGGTGGCCGCCGGTGCGGAAGACCGCGATCTGGTCGCCGAGCCGTACGGCCTCGTCGATGTCGTGGGTGACGAAGACGATGGTCTTGCTCAGCTCCTTCTGGAGCCGGAGCAGTTCGTCCTGGAGCTGGGCGCGCACGACCGGGTCGACCGCGCCGAACGGCTCGTCCATGAGGAGCACCGGCGGGTCGGCGGCGAGCGCGCGGGCGACGCCGACGCGCTGCTGCTGGCCGCCGGAGAGCTGGTGGGGGTAGCGCTTGCCGGCGTCGGCGGTGAGGCCGACGGTCTCCAGCAGCTCGGCCGCCCGTGCCCTGGCCTTGCGACGGCCGTGGCCCAGCAGCAGCGGCACGGTGGCGATGTTGTCGAGCACCGTGCGGTGCGGGAAGAGGCCCGCCTGCTGGATGACGTACCCGATGGAACGGCGCAGCTCGGCGGCGTCCTGGCGCGTGACGTCCTTGCCGCCGACCTGGATGGTGCCCGAGGTCGGCTCTACCATCCGGTTGATCATCCGAAGGGTGGTCGTCTTGCCGCAACCGGAAGATCCGACGAGGACGGTCACGCCGCCTTCCGGCATCTCCAGGGAGAGATCGTGGACTGCTGTCGTGCCGTTGGGGAAGCGCTTGTGGACCGCATCGAACTGGATCATGAGATGTCCCTTGCCCGGCTGTATAACGTCATGCAGAGTTCTTCCTAGCTGAATAGCTTGTCAACGGTTTCGCGTTAATCCGAGGTAACGGATGCTCGCAGTGCAAGATCGGATGTCCGGATTGAGGGGAGTTTGAAGCCTTATGTCGTCTCGGATCGTGGACGCACCGCGAAGTGCGTTCTCCGGGGGCACCGGTCTCGTCGTCCTCGACGGCATCGGTCTCGGCGTCGAGGACGTCGTGCGCCTCGCCGAGGGGAGTGCGCGGGCGGTCCCCGGGACCGACGCGATGCGGCGGGTGGCGGAGTCCTGGGACGCCGCCCGGCAGATCGCCGCGACCGGACGCGTCTACGGCCGCTCCACCGGCGTCGGCGCCAACCGGAACGAGGACGTGCCCACCGAGGCGGCCGCCGAGCACGGGCTGAGGCTACTGCGCAGCCATGCCGGCTCGATCGGCGACGAGCTGCCCGCGCGGGAGGTGCGGGCGATGCTCGCCGTCCGGGCCAACCAGCTGCTCGCGGGCGGCGCCGGCCTCAGGCCCACCGTCGTCACCGCGCTGTGCGAGGCACTGGAGAGCGGGGCGCATCCGGTCGTCAACGAGTTCGGCTCGGTCGGCACCGGCGACATCGCGGCCCTGGCGCAGGCGGGTCTCGCGCTCGCCGGTGAGCACCCCTGGCGGGGGCCGGGCGCGCCCAAGCCGCAGTCCCTCGACAACAACGACGCGCTGGCCTTCATCAGCAGCAACGCGCTCACCCTCGGCCAGTCCGCCCTCGCGCTGCACGAACTGCGGGGGCTGGTGCAGGCCACCCAGGTCGTGGGCGCGCTCTCCCTGCTGGCCGTCGACGGCTCGCACGAGGCGTACGCCGCGCCCGTGCACGCCGCCCGACCGCACCGCGGATCCAGCGAAGTCGCCCGCCGGATGCGGGAGTTGATCGGCGCGGCGGACCGGCCGACCCCTCCGCTCGGCCGGATCCAGGACCCGTACGGCTTCCGCTGTCTGCCCCAGATCCACGGACCCGCGCTGGACGCGGCGGACGCCCTGGAGGAGATCGTCGCGATCGAGATCAACGCGGCCGCCGAGAACCCGCTCATCTCGCCCGAGGACATGGCCGCCTACCACCACGGCGGCTTCTACCAGGCCCAACTCGCCCTCGCCCTGGACCACTTCAGGCTGGCGCTGACCCAGGTGGCCCGGCTGTCGACCTCACGGCTGTCCACGCTCAACGAGCCCGCGTTCACCCGTCTGCGCCCGTTCCTCGCCGACGACGAGCCCGCCTCCTCGGGCGTGATGATCCTGGAGTACGCCGCCGGGGCCGCCCTCGGCGACCTGCGGGCCTTCTCCGCCCCCGCGTCGCTCGGCCACGCTGTACTCTCCCGGGGCGTCGAGGAACAGGCCAGTTTCGCCTCGCTCGCCGCACGCCAGACGCTGCGCGCCTGTCGCGCGTACCGTCTCGTCGTCGGCTGCGAACTCGTCGCCGCCGTACGGGCGCTGCGCCAGCGCGATCTGCGGCCCGATCCGGAGCTTCCGGTGGGCCGCGCGCAGGAGCTCGCCGAGTCGGTGCTGGCCGAGGAGCAGGCCGACCGGCCGCTCACGGACGACGTGACGGCGGCGGCCGCACTGCTGGACCGGTTCACGGAGATCTGGAGGGGGAGCGGGACATGAGGGCGGAGAGGAGCACGGGTGTGGGCACGGATGCGAGTCCGGGCGCGGGCTCGGGTGCGGGATCGGGCGGCTCGGGTGTGAGCTCGGGTGTGGGTCCGGGTGTGATCGACAGCCCGGCCGCACGGCTGCAGGCGCTCTTCGAGGGGCACCGGCTGACGCCGACCCAGCGGCGCATCGCGCACAGCATGGTGCGGCGGGCCGCCGACGTCCCCTTCCTGTCCAGCGTGGAGCTGGCCGAGCTGGCCGGGGTCAGCCAGCCGTCCGTGACCCGCTTCGCCGTCGCCCTCGGGTTCGACGGCTACCCGGCCCTGCGCAAGCACCTGCGCGAGGTCGCGCCCGCGGAACAGGCTGCGGACTCGGGCTCGTACAACGAGTACCAGCAGGCCGTCGAGGCCGAGATCGAGAACCTCCGGCACCTCGCCGAACTGCTCGCCGACCCGCGGCCCCTGCAGAAGGCGGGCCGGCTGCTGGCCGCCTCCCGCCCGCTGCCGGTCCTCGGCCTGCGCGCCGCCGCCTCCCAGGCCTACGGCTTCTCGTACTTCGCCGCCAAGGTCCATCCGGACGTACGGCTGCTCAACGAGGGCGGCACGATGATCCAGGACCGCATCGAGGCCGCCGTGCGCGCCGGGGCGAGCGCCCTGCTGTGCTTCGCGCTGCCCCGGCATCCGCGCGAGGTCGTGGACACGCTGGCGTTCGCGAAGGAGGCGGGGCTGACGGTGGTGACCGTCGCCGACTCGGCCTTCGCACCCGTTGCCAAGGTCTCCGACCTGCTGCTGCCGGCCGCCGTCGGTACCGGCCTCGCCTTCGACACCGCCTGCGCGCCGATGCTGCTGGGCCGGGTCCTGCTGGAGGCGATGTGCGACGACCTGCCGGACGCGCAGGCCCGCCTGGAGGAGTTCGACGCACGGGCGGCGGCGCGGGGGCTGTTCGTCGAGTAGGCGGCCATTTTCAGACTCGTCTCACGTTGCCTCGTTAGCGTGCGTCTCACGGATGCCGCACAGACGTGAGACGGGAGACGGACGTGGCACGCGGAGAGGGCAGGGCTCAGGGTCTGGCCAGGGTGGCCGTCGTCGTACGGGCCGGAGCCGCACCGCTTTGGTGGGCCGGGGTGTTCGCGGCGGGAGTCGGGGTGCTGGTGCCGGGCTTCACGGGCCGGCGGATCGGCGTGATGGCGGGGGCGGCGCTGTTCATCGTCGCCGCGGCGGTCGTGTCGTACACGCGCCGGGGGCGGTACACGGAACTCGCCCGCTCGGCCGCCCGCGCGGGCAAGCACGACGTGCTCCAGGACCGTGCGGTGAGCGTGCGCAACTGGCGCCGCGGGCACCGCTGGTGGCTGCTGCTGGCCTTCGTGGTCGCGCTCGGCGGCTCCTTCGCCGTGCCCGCGGCGGGCGGGATGCTGCTCGCCGGCTGCGGCACCGGGCTGCGGCTGAAGGCCGCCTGGCTCGGGCGGCGCGAGCGGGCCGAGGACGCGCTGCTGTGGGTGCGGGTCGACTGGCTCGCCGGGAACGGCGGCCGCCCGGCCGGCAAGGCGGTCAGGGCCTACCGCAGCACGGGCATCGCGGCGGGCGACGCGGCCCCTGGCGGGGCACGCCGCCGCACCGCGGCGCTCGTCTAGGGCCCGTCCGCCGGACAGGCCATGGCTCAGACCTCCAGGTCCGCCTCGATCGTCTTCAGCTGATGGCGGGCCATCGCCAGGTTGGACCTCTTGGCGTCGAGCACCAGGTAGAGGAAGAGGCCGTTGCCACCGCGGCCGCTGATCAGGCGGATCAGGTGGTACTGGTCGGACAGGGTGATCAGGATGTCCTCGATCTGGCCCTTGAGCCCGAGGTGTTCCATGGTGCGCATCTTGGCGCGGACGACATCGGTGTTGCCGGCGGCGGCGACGTTGAGGTCGAAGCTCTTGCTGCCGCCCATCGTGCCGAGCGCCATGCCGCTGGTGTAGTCGACGAGCGCGACGCCGGTGGCGCCCTCGATGGAGGCGAGCGCCTCTTTCAGTGCGGTTTCGGTATTGGCCATGACTGTGCTCCTCGGTTCCTCTCAACTTTCCGTGGTGGTACGCGCGTTGGTGGTCGTGGTGCGGGGCGCGCGCGGGGTTCTGGTCCGTGTGGCGGCCGTCTTGGCGGCCGGTTTGGTCTCCGGTTTGGGTTCCGGTTTGGCGGCCTGCTTCGCGGGTCTCGTACCGCTCTCGGCGAGCTCGCCGATGCGGGCGGCCGCGCGGCGGCCCTCCAGGAGGAGGCGGCCCAGGTTCACCCGGTCCTGGGCGAGCAGGGTCAGCACGGTGCTGCCGCCCGCCGCGAAGGTCGCCGCGTAGCCGTACATCCCGCGGACGAGCAGTTCCTGGAACTCGCCCTGGCCCGTCGCGTCCGCCAACTTCTGTGCGGTCCCGTGCGCGGTCGCGGTGAGCGCGGCCATGGCGTCGGGGTCGACGCCGGGGGTGTCCTGGGCGAGGACGCGTCCGTCGGCGCCGCTCACGAGCGCGCCGGTGAGCTGGGGGACGCGGGCTCTCAGACGGCGCAGCTCGTCGAGCACGTGGGGGTCGGCTGCCATCCGGTGTCTCCTCTCAAAGGGCCTCCAGCGCATCTCTGAGCCTCTTCAGCAGGGTGATGTGGGGATCGAGCAGTTCTGCGGTGGCTGCCGAGGTCTCGTCGCCGGACGGTGGTTCGCGCCCTGTGCGCGGCGCTACGACGCCGGCCGCCGCCAGCCGCCGTACGTCCACCAGGGTGTGGAACGCCAGATGGCCCAGTGCGCGGGCGATCTCAGTGGCTCTGCTGGCGCCGTTCACCTGTGCCAGGACCGTCCGCTGGCGGCGGGTGAGGGCGGGGGCCGCCACGGGGTCCGCGCGGATCAGGGGGGCCTCGTCCGCGGCCGGGTCCGGCCAGATCCGGTGCAGGAGGTCGCGGCGGCGCAGCGTCTCGCGCTCCAGGGCGGCCACCGGCACGGGGTGGACGGGGCCGAGCCAGTGGACGGCGCCGTAGCGGAAGCGCCCCGGGGCGCTGCTCGGGGCGAGGGCGAAGTACGCGGCGTCGTACAGGGCCGCGAGATGGCACACCTCCAGCGCGCCGGCGGTGATGCCGCCGCTGTCGACCAGGTGGCGGCCGACGCGATGGGCCTCGCCGGCCTCCGCGCGCGCCTGCTGCCAGGCCTCGGGGGTGAGCGTGCCGTGGGTCATGAGGAGGGTTTCGAGGCCCGGTGCGTACGGGCTCTCGGCATGCACGACCAGGCCGTCGGCGAGGTGGAGTGTGCCGCGCTCGCGGACCAGGACGCCGGTGGCCCGCTCGGCGGCGAGCCGTGTGAGCATCGGCGAGACACCGCCCCACCCCCGCTCGCCGGCCGCCGTCTTGCTCCGCACGGGCAGGCGCGGGGGCTCGGTCATTCGGACGGTGGTCATGCCAGCACCAGCCGTTCGGCCATCTCGCCGAGCCGGATGCGGGCCATCGCCAGGTTGCCCTCCGCACGGGCCAGCCACAGGTGCAGGAACACGCTGCCGTCGAAGGACGCCCCCACGAACCGCAGCACGTGATAGCTGTCCCGGTTGCTGACGATCAGGTCCTCGACCGGCGGATCCGCGTCGGCGGCCGCACCGTCGTCGGGATCGTCGTCGGGCGCGAACGCATGCTGCTCGGCGGCCAGCCGGGCGATCTCGGCGGCCTCCACCGCCGCCGTCTCCTGGTCACCGCCCGGGGACTCGCCCACGGTGCCCAGGGCCAGCCCGCTGGTCCAGTCGATCAGCGCGGCGCCCCGCGCACCGGGCAGTCGCATCGCTTCCAGCAGGCACTCGTCGATTCCGGGCACCGTTGTTCCCCTCCCGCCTCGGGGTTCGGCTGAGTGACGCCGAAACTACGCAACGTGTGCGTGGGGGGTGAGGGATCTGGCAATTTCCGGTGGAACATGCTCCGGGGGACTAAGGTGGGTCGACTTGCCTTGATTTCACGCCAGTTGGGCAGCAGATCCACCGGTGTGCGTCAACGGCTGTCGGGCGCCCGGAGGGTGGTGAGCGAGCCCGCGTGCGCCCCTCCCGACTCGGCCACGATCTCGTCGAGATTCTGCGGCTCGCGGACCGTGGCGAAGGCGATGCCGCCTTCGCCGTCCGGGGCGAAGCCGTAAATCCCGGGCCGGGCAAGGGAGTTGTACGCGTAGTGGTGCGCGAAGTAGTACGCGCCCGTGTCCAGCGCGGCCGCGTAGTCCCCCTGTTCCAGCAGTGGCAGCGCGCGCCCCTCGGCGAGCAGATCGCCGGCGAAGCAGGCCGGCCCGGCGACGTCCTGTACGACGGCGGGACCCTCCTTGGGGCGCCCCTTGCCGTCGTACGCGGCGATCCTGAGCGGCCACGCCCCCGGCACGTACACCGTCCGCGTCGCCACCTGCACGCCCGCGTGCGTCACCGCGACCGGCCGCCCGCCCGCGCTCTTGGCGTACTCCACCCGGGCCACCACCGTCCCGTGCTTGCCCAGCAGCGACCGCCCGAACTCGGTGACCAGCCCGTACCGCCCGTCGAACAGCCCCGGCACGGCCTCGCCCAGCAGGCGCGCGTACTGCGCGTACGTCGGTGTCGTCTCGTCCGAGCCGAAGTTCACCGGCAGCCCGCCTCCGATGTCGAGCGTGTCGATCTGTCGTCGCCCGAGCCGGGAGTTGATCTCCTCCGCGAGCGCGTACACCTCCGCCACACCCTGCGCCATCAGCGACAGCGGGATGCCCTGGGAGCCGGTGTGCGCATGCAGCCGGGTCAGCCACGGCCGCTCGGCATACGCCCTTACGACCCACTCGCGCGCCCCCTCGTCGCGCAGCGCCACCCCGAACTTCGAGGTCGCCGTCGCGGTCGAGGTGGCCCCGATGGAACCCCCGCCGACCTGCGGGTTCACCCGGATTCCGAGGGGGGAGCGGCTGGTGGCCGAGCGCATCAGGCCGTCAATCCGCTCCAGCTCCTGAGGGTTGTCCGCGTTGACGGCGATCCCCAGCGCCAGCGCCTCGCGCAGCTCGGCCGGTGTCTTCGCGGGCGAGTCCAGCACCGTCCGGTGCGGCGGCACCCCCGCCGCCCGCGCCAGCGCCAGCTCACCCGGGCTCGCCACCTCGGCGCCGATCCCCTCCGCGCGCAGCAGCCGCACCACCGGCACCAGCGGGGTCGCCTTCACCGCGAAGGCGTGCAGTACGGGCGTGCCGGGCGCCGTCACCGCGTCGAACGCCGAGCGCAGACTCGCCGCCGACTCCCGGATGCCGGTGACGTCGAGCAGGCCCACGATGGGGGTGCCGGGTCCCAGCAGCCCCTGTTCCACGGCGGCCCGCACCGCCTCGTCCCGCCGGGCCGCCCGGTCGACCCCGTCCCCGTGTATGCCGTTCACGTCGTCCCCGTTCCTCGCTGTCCGCGCTTGTGCATCCAGCCAAACATCTGCGGCGGGCGCATGCTGGCCCACGGATGTATTGACTAGTTCTATTCAGGACGTCAGGATGTGAATAACCGGAGTAACAGTCGCTGGGAGCAATCCGCTAGGAGGCAGACCATGTCAGGACCCCGCCCCGTACGAGCGCCGCGCGGTACGGAACTGAGCGCCCTGGGATGGCAGCAGGAAGCCGCGCTGCGGATGCTGCAGAACAACCTCGACCCCGAGGTCGCCGAACACCCCGACAAGCTCGTCGTCTACGGCGGCACGGGCAAGGCGGCCCGTGACTGGCGCTCCTTCGACGCGATGGTGCGGACGCTGCAGACCCTGAAGCAGGACGAGACCATGCTGGTCCAGTCCGGCCGCCCGGTCGGCGTCATGCAGACCCACGAGTGGGCCCCGCGCGTCCTCATCGCCAACTCCAACCTGGTCGGCGACTGGGCCAACTGGGAGGAGTTCCGCCGCCTGGAGGCCCTCGGCCTGACCATGTACGGCCAGATGACCGCCGGCTCCTGGATCTACATCGGCACCCAGGGCATCCTCCAGGGCACCTACGAGACCTTCGCCGCCGTCGCCGCCAAGAAGTTCAACGGCACGCTGGCCGGCACCATCACCCTCACCGCCGGCCTCGGCGGCATGGGCGGCGCCCAGCCCCTTGCCGTCACCATGAACGACGGTGTCGCCATCTGTATCGACTGCGACCCGCGCGCCATCGAGCGGCGCATCGAGCACCGGTACCTGGACGTGAAGGCCGACAGCCTGGAGCACGCGCTGCAGCTGGCCACCGAGGCCCGCGACGCCCGCCGCCCGCTCTCCATCGGCCTGCTGGGCAACGCCGCCGAGCTGCTGCCCCGCATGCTCGCCGAGGGCGCCCCCATCGACATCGTCACCGACCAGACCTCCGCGCACGACCCGCTGTCGTACCTGCCGCTGGGCGTCGACTTCGAGGACATGGCGGCCGCCGCGGCCAAGGACCCGGCCGGGTTCACCACCCGCGCCCGCGAGTCCATGGCCAAGCACGTCGAGGCCATGGTCGGCTTCATGGACGCCGGTGCCGAGGTCTTCGACTACGGCAACTCCATCCGTGGCGAGGCCCAACTCGCCGGGTACGAGCGGGCGTTCGCCTTCCCGGGCTTCGTCCCCGCCTACATCCGGCCGCTGTTCTGCGAGGGCAAGGGCCCCTTCCGCTGGGCGGCGCTCTCCGGCGACCCGGCCGACATCGCCAAGACCGACAAGGCGATCCTGGACCTCTTCCCGGAGAACGAGTCCCTCGCCCGCTGGATCAAGATGGCCGGGGAGCGGGTCCACTTCCAGGGCCTGCCCGCGCGTATCTGCTGGCTCGGCTACGGCGAGCGGGACAAGGCCGGCGAGCGGTTCAACGACATGGTGGCCTCCGGCGAGCTCGCGGCGCCGCTCGCCATCGGGCGCGACCACCTCGACTGCGGTTCGGTGGCATCTCCCTACCGTGAGACCGAGGCCATGCTCGACGGCTCCGACGCGATCGCCGACTGGCCGCTGCTGAACGCCATGGTGAACGTGGCGTCCGGTGCGTCGTGGGTCTCCATCCACCACGGCGGCGGTGTCGGCATGGGGCGGTCCATCCACGCCGGCCAGGTGACGGTGGCCGACGGCACGAAGCTCGCTGGGGAGAAGATCCGGCGGGTGCTGACGAACGACCCCGGTATGGGTGTCATCCGGCATGTCGACGCCGGGTACGACATCGCCGAGTCGGTCGCCGGTGAGCGGGGCGTGCGGGTGCCCATGCGTGAAGGTGACGACGCGTGACGCAGCCTGGACTGACTGCGGGTCAGCCTGGAGCGACTGTGGATCGGCCTGGTGGTCCACAGCCTGGTGGCGGCAGCTCCTTCCACGCCATGTGGCGCGAGCTGCTCCCCATCGGACAGCACTCCGACTCCCGCGGCTACCGCCGGTTCGCCTGGACCGGTGCCGACATCGAGTGCCGGGCCTGGTTCAAGGAGCAGGCCGAGGCTCGGGGGCTGGGCTACGAGGTCGACCGGAACGGGAACCAGTGGGCCTGGCTCGGGGATCCCGCCGCCGGGGACGCCGTCGTCACCGGGTCGCATCTGGACTCCGTTCCGGACGGTGGCGCCTTCGACGGGCCCCTCGGCGTCGTGTCCTCCTTTGCCGCGCTCGATGAACTGCGCCGCAGGGGAGTGCAGTTCGGCAAGCCTCTTGCCATCGTGAACTTCGGTGACGAAGAAGGCGCCCGGTTCGGGCTCGCCTGTGTCGGGTCGCGGCTCACCGCCGGGCAGCTCACCGTCGAGAACGCCCACAGGCTGACCGACGGGGACGGGGTCAGCCTGCCCAAGGCCATGGAGGCCGCCGGGTACGACCCCGACGCCATCGGCGCGGACCCTCAGCGGCTGGCCCGCATCGGCGCCTTCGTCGAGCTGCACGTCGAGCAGGGCAGGGCGCTGGACCTGTCCGGCGACCGCGTCGGCATCGCCAGTGCCATCTGGCCGCACGGGCGCTGGCGGTTCGACTTCCGGGGCGAGGCCAACCACGCCGGCACCACCCGCCTCGTGGACCGGCGCGACCCCATGCTGTCGTACGCCGAGACCGTGCTGGCAGCCCGTCGTGAGGCCGAACTCGCCGGTGCCGTCGCCACCTTCGGCAAGATCGCCGTCGAGCCGAACGGCGTCAACGCCATCCCCTCGCTGGTGCGCGGCTGGCTCGACTCCCGCGCCGAGAACCAGGCCACCCTCGACACCGTCGTCGGCGGCATCGAGAAGGCCGCCCGCGAGTACGCCGAGGCGCACGGCATCGACCTCGACGTCGTCCGCGAGTCCTTCACGCCCGTCGTCGAGTTCGACCACGCCCTGCGCGACGAACTCGCCGGCATCCTGGGCAAGGACACCGACATCACGGTCCCCGTCCTGGGTACGGGTGCCGGACACGACGCCGGAATCCTCTCCGGGAGCATCCCGACCGCCATGCTGTTCGTGCGCAACCCCACGGGTGTCTCGCACTCCCCGGCCGAGTTCGCCGCCGAGGACGACTGCGTGGCCGGGGTCCTCGCACTCGCCGACGTACTGGAAGGGCTGGCCTGCAGGTGACGCACCCCCACACGCGGACGTACTGGCTGGAGCACGCCTGGCTCGACACCCACGTCGAGCCAGGGGTGGCCGTCGAGGTTGCGGACGGCCGCATCACCGCCGTCCGCACGGACGTGCCCACCCCGCCCCCCGGCGCCGAGATCCTGCGCGGTCTCACGCTCCCGGGCCTGGCGAACGCCCACTCGCACGCCTTCCACCGTGCCCTGCGCGGCACCGTCCAGGTCGGCTCCGGCACCTTCTGGACCTGGCGCGAGGTCATGTACTCCTTCGCCGACAGGCTGACCCCGGAGACGTACCACGCACTCGCCCGCGCCGTGTACGCCGAGATGGCCCTGGCGGGTGTCACCTCGGTCGGCGAGTTCCACTACGTCCACCACGCCCCCGGCGGCACCCCCTACGCCGACCCGAACGCCATGGGCGAGGCCCTGATCGCCGCTGCCGCCGACGCCGGTATCCGCATCACCCTCCTCGACACCGCCTACCTCTCCTCCGGCTTCGGACAGGCGCCCAACACCCACCAGCTCCGCTTCTCCGACGGCAGCGCGGAGGCCTGGGCCGAACGCTGTTCAGTTCTCAAGGAACGGGATCACGCGCGGATCGGGGCGGCCATCCACTCCGTACGGGCCGTGCCCGCCGACCAGTTGGCGACCGTGGCGCAGTGGGCCGAGGAGCGGCGGGCCCCGCTCCATGTGCACCTGTCCGAGCAGACCGCCGAGAACGACGCCTGCCGGGAGGTCCACGGCTGCACCCCGACGCAGCTCCTCGCCCTGCACGGGGTGCTCGGGCCGCGCACCACCGGCGTCCACAACACCCACCTCACCGCCGAGGACATCTCGCTCATCGGCGGCAGCGGCACCGGCACCTGCATGTGCCCGACGACCGAGCGGGACCTCGCGGACGGCATCGGACCCGCCGTGGCCCTGCAGAACGAGGGCTCCCCGCTCTCCCTCGGCTCCGACAGCCACGCCGTCATCGACCTGCTCGAAGAGGCCCGGGCGATGGAGCTGAACGAACGCCTCCACAGCCGCACCCGCGGCCACTGGACAGCCTCGGCGCTGCTGCGCGCCGCCTCCGCCGACGGCCATGCGGCCCTCGGCTGGGACGAGGCGGGCACGATCGAGGAGGGTGCGCTCGCCGACCTCACGACGATCGCGCTCGACTCGGTCAGGACAGCGGGGCCGCTGCCCAGGCTCGGCGCCGAGACGGCCGTATTCGCCGCGACGGCAGCGGACGTACGGCACACGATCGTGGGCGGGCGGCACGTCGTACGCGACGGGGCGCACGCGCTCGTACCGGATGTGCCACTGGCCATCGCCCAGGCCGTAGAAGCCCTGCGCGGCTGAGACCACCCACCGAAGCCCCCGAGGACACGACGATGAGCAGCACGACCGTCATCACCAACATCGCCACGCTGGTCACCAACGACCCCTCCCTCGGTGACGGCTCCCCCCTCGGACTGATCCAGGACGCGGCCGTCGTCATCGACGGCGACCGCATCGCGTGGACCGGTGAATCAAGCAAAGCACCCGCCACTGACAACCGGGTCGACGCCGCCGGCCGTGCGGTCCTGCCCGGCTTCGTCGACTCGCACTCCCACCTGGTCTTCGCGGGCGACCGGACGCAGGAGTTCAACGCCCGGATGTCCGGGCGCTCGTACACCGCGGGCGGCATCCGCACGACGGTGGCGGCGACCCGCACGGCCACGGACGCCGAACTCGAGGCCAACCTCACCCGGTACCTGGCGGAGGCCCTCCGCCAGGGCACCACGACCTTCGAGACGAAGTCCGGCTACGGCCTGACCACCGAGGACGAGTCCCGCGCCCTGCGCATCGCCGCCGCGCACACCGACGAGGTCACCTACCTCGGTGCCCACATCGTCCCGCCGGACCACGCCGACGACCCCGCCGCCTACGTCGCCCTCGTCACCGGCGAGATGCTCGACGCCTGTGCGCCGTACGCCCGTTGGATCGACGTCTTCTGCGAGAAGGGCGCCTTCGACGGCGACCAGGCCCGCGCGATCCTCACCGCGGGCAAGGCAAAGGGCCTGCACCCGCGCATCCACGCCAACCAGCTCTCCTACGGCCCCGGCGTGCAGCTGGCGGTCGAACTGGACGCGGCCAGCGCCGACCACTGCACCCACCTCACGGATGCGGACGTCGACGCCCTCGCCAACGGCGACACGGTCGCCACCCTCCTCCCCGGCGCCGAGTTCTCCACCCGCGCCGAGTGGCCGGACGCCCGCCGCCTCCTCGACGCGGGTGTCACCGTCGCCCTCTCCACCGACTGCAACCCGGGCTCGTCCTTCACCTCCTCGGTCCCGTTCTGCATCGCACTCGCGGTACGGGACATGCGGATGACACCGGACGAGGCGGTCTGGTCCGCGACGGCGGGCGGTGCGGCAGCTCTCCGCCGCGACGACATCGGCCGCCTGACCCCCGGCGCATACGCGGACCTGATCACCCTCGACGCCCCGAGCCATGTGCACCTGGCCTACCGGCCGGGGGTACCGCTGGTCACGGACGTGTGGCGGCGGGGCGTGCACATGGCCTGACGCGGCGCCTGCCCTCGTCCGTTCGTCACTCCTGTCCGGCTGCCCAGGTGCTGAGGGCCGTGTGGAGTTCGGGAACCCGCTTCACTCTCCGCGTCGGCCCTTCTACGTGCTCAATGCGTGCGGCGGCGAGCGAGGCCATATTCGTCAGGTGGCCTTCGGCCTCGAGCTGCTCGAAGGCGACGGTGGCGGGCGAGCCGTCGCGGACGCCCGGAGCGCCGGGATTTCCGTAGCGAAGGCAGACTCTCCCCAGGAAATCGGCCACGGAATGCAGGGGCAGGTTGCGCAACAGCGCGCTGAAGAGGACGCGGCAGTGCTCTTCGCTCATGTCGTCCAGCGCGGCCAGAAGGCCAGGCATCGGCGACCGGGAGTTGCCGACCTGCGCGCAGAGCGATGCGGCCATGTCCTCCCGGCCGATCTCGACCATCCTCGGGACGAGCGCGAGGATGTTGAGCCTCTGAGGACTTGCGATGGCGGCCCTGAGCAGCACATTGGTGCGTTCGTCCGCGCTGTCGAGCGCCGCGATCACCTCTGCCACATCGTCCGGATTCCTGTCCGACCGGAGAAGGGCCAGCAGCGGATTGGCTGCGGAACTCTTGGTTTTGCGCCGGTAATCCCAGTAGGGGGCCCAGCTGTTCAGCAGAGTCACGATCTCCTGGGGTGATCTGACCGCGCTGGACTCCTCGTTGAGGATCGCCTCCAGTGACGCCCCGGCTCGGGAGTTCCTGGGCCGAGCGGTGCGGGCGTCACGTCGTCTGATCGCGTGCCCGAACTCCACTACGTCCCCGATCGGGCGAGCGTGGACGACCTCGGTCGCGAGGCGGTCCCTACGGGTGAACTCGCCTCGATCCCAGAGCCAGAAGGTGAGTTCGACGACATCCTCGATGGGACGCTCCCATGCAGCCTCCGCGAGTTCCTGCGACGCCTCGCGCTGTTCGCCGGCTTCGAGATGTGTCGCCAACAGCCGCTGCAAGGCGCCAAGGGGAAGCTGTGAACCGCTCCCCGTGCCGTAGCGGGCGCCCAACTCCTCCTCCATCTCTCTGATCCGGGATGCGAGGTCCTCGCAACGGCGCTCGGCGTCGGCCCGCTGCGCGACCACCGCCGAGAGATCGGCCTTGAGCTGTGCGATCTCCTCGATGAGACGTTCCCGTTCGGAGGAGTCGCGCTCCACGCGTTCACGGAGTGCGATCTCGGCGCGGTCCGCGCGCAGGAGGTCCTCGGTCCAGTCCTGACGTATCTGCTCCAGCTCCGCCCGGACAGCGCCGACTTCGGACTCCTTCTTGTCCAGCAGATCGTGCAGGGCTTCCTGTTGCCGGGCCAGGACGAGGACCTTCCTCTGCGACCGCGCCATCTCCGCCCGGAGGGTCTCGAGTTCGTGCGTCTCGGGATCGCACACCTTCAGCGCGTCGAGCCGCAGCTGCGAGATACGGCTCCTCACTTCGGGTTGCACCGAGGCGCCGCGCCGGCTTTCGGCCTCCCGGATGAGGCGGTCGACGAAGTCCTGCGGAGGGACGCGCCTGCCCCGGAGATAGCGGGAGACGATCGACTTGTCCATGGAGATCCGCACGGCGTACGCGTTCTGAGAGATCCCCAGCGTGTTGAACAGCGCGGTCAATGCGTTGCCGAGCGCCGCAACCTGAGGGATCTCACCCCGTTCGAGTTCGCCCGAGCGCCATGGTGTGGGGGTCGTTTCGGCCACCGGTGTCTCCCTGGAGCATTGACATCGCGTTGGCAACAGTTGCTGCTTTCGCAACGTACCCGACGCTGCCGACCGTGGACGGGATCCAAGTCACCTCGTCCGAAAGGAACATGTCCGGTCATGGCATCGTCGTCGTGGTCATCCGTCGTCACCGGGGCTCGCTGGGCCCAGCGAGCGCTCATCGTGCTCTTTGCTCTGCTCCCGCTGTTCGTGGTGACGTTGGCCTCCATCCCCGCTCTCGCCCTGCTGCCGTTCTTTCCCGAGCACAGCCCCCGGGCCCGTGTGATCGTCCAGCAGCTCATCACCTGGACACGCACGACTCTGGTCTCCAGCAGGAATCAGTGACCGGCTTGCGTGTCACAGGGAGCAATCACCGCGCCCCGGCCCGCCACCGCTGCTCCGGGCCCCCGCTCAGCGGCCGCAGTGACAGGCCGTCGCCGCCGTCCGGAGTCACCGCCGTCTCGATGGCGATTGCCGGCCGGATCACTCCGTCCGAATCCACGGTGAACCTCAGGTTCTGGCCGTTGCTGCCGTCCACCGAGTCGCACTCCCAGATGCCCACGCCCTTGCCGACGGCGCCGCGGCTGTCCAGGCAGTAGTTCGAGTCTGCGTACGACTGCACGATCCCGCGCGCGGAGTCGACCCGCCAGCGCTGGGTGCGTGAGGAGGAGCAGGGCGCCGTCACCACATCCGTGCCCTTCTCGAAGTCGCCGTCGCGGACGTCCAGGCACAGGCCCGAACTCACGTTGACCACCTGGGCGTACGTGCCGTTCGGGGCGTGCGTGGGCGAGGGCTTGGGCGACGGCCGTGCCGACTTCGAGGCCGACTTCGAAGGGGAGGGGCTGTTCGTACGGGTCCGGGTCGGCGTCGGGGAGGGGGACGGTGACCTGTTGGTCGCCGACGGCAGCGGGGTGGCCGACAGCGTCGGCGTCGGCGGCGTGCTGACCGCCCCCGCCGCCTGCTGGGACGGCGAGGACGACGAACCGCCCTGCGTCAGCAGGAAGATCAGCAGCGGCGTCAGGGCCACCCCGAGGGCGACCGAGGTCAGCAGGACGCGCCGGGACGGCGGCCAAGTCGCCGGGAGGGCAATGGCCCTGGGGCGTGCGGAAGTCCTGGTGCGCGCAGTCCGGGTACGGGACCCGGGGTGCGGGGAGGCGCCGTCGCCGCGCGTGACGTATGCCGTGCCCGCCCACGGCAGCAGGCCCTCGGCGAGTGCGGTGCGCGGGGAGTCGCGGAGGGCGGACAGCTCCTCGTAGGCCGCCGTGCAGTGGGGGCAGTGCACCATGTGCGCGCGTAGATCGCTGCTGCTGCGCGGGCTGTCGGGCCGTACGGACTCCTCGATGAGCCGGCCGAAGTTGCCGCAGCGCGGGTCGTCCGAGGCGGTCAGGCGGGTGCGCAGACAGGCCTGGCTCATGGCCTGGAGGGCGGAGGCGGTCTCGTGGGCGACGTCCTCGCGGGTGAGGCCGAGCAGGACGGCGGTCCGGTCCGTCGGCTCCTGCTCCATCACGCCGTACCAGACAAGGCCCTGCGCGCGGGACGGGAGGGACTGGAAGGCGGCCAGCATCGGCGGGGTCGGGCCCTCGGGGCCCGCCGTGCTCAGGACCAGCAGCAGACCGGGGTCGAGGCCGCCCGCCCGCTCGTCGCCCGCCCAGGACGCTGCCAACCGGCCGGTCAGCAGCAGGAGTTGCAGCCGCAGCGGAACGAGTGGCTCGGTACCGCGCGCGGTCTGACGGGCCGCCAGGGTGAAGGCCTGCGCAGCCAGTTGCCGGGCGGCGGAGTCGCCCCCCGTGCACAGACGGGCGTAGCGGAGGACCGCGGGCTGGTGGCGGGCGCGGACCTCCTGCAGGGCCGGGTAGGCGGTGGAGGTGCTGGTGCGCAGCAGTTCGACCAGTCGCACGTCGGACGTGCTCGCGTGAATCCCGCCCCCGGTCTCGGGGATCCCGCCTCCGGTCTCGACGCCGTTGTCGGTCCGGTCGGCCCGAGCCATCGCCACCCGCCTCCTTGCACCCTTGCCCCCGCCGGAGACCTGACCTACCGATGGGTATGGGGGCCCATAGTGATGGAAGCGAACCTCTGGGGAAAGGGTTTCTGTGGGTAACCACTGCGGCCACTGTGACCGCAGTGGTCACAGTGGCCGCCTGACGTGCTCGTAGCCAGGACGGAGTCGTCACTCCTCGACAGTCAGCCCCTTGCGCAATCGCACCAGCGTCCGCGACAGCAGCCGCGACACATGCATCTGCGAGATCCCGAGCTCCTCGCCGATCTCCGACTGGGTCATGCCCGCGACGAAGCGCAGGGAGAGGATCTTCCGGTCCCGGGACGGCAGTTCGGCGATCAGCGGCTTCAACGACTCGACGTACTCGATGCCTTCGAGCCCGTGGTCCTCGTATCCGATCCGGTCCGCGAGCGCGCCCTCGGCGTCGTCCTCCTCCGGCTGGGCGTCCAGCGAGGAGGCGGTGTAGGCGTTCGACGCCGCCATGCCCTCGACGACCTCGTCCTTCGACAGGCCCAGGCGCTCGGCGAGTTCGGGCACCGTGGGTGCCCGGTCGAGCTGCTGGGCCAGTTCGTCGCCGGCCTTGGCCAGGTCGAGCCGGAGCTCCTGCAGCCTGCGCGGGACGCGCACGGACCACGAGGTGTCGCGGAAGAAGCGCTTGATCTCGCCGACGATGGTCGGCATCGCGAAGGTGGGGAACTCCACGCCCCTCGCGAGCTCGAACCGGTCGATCGCCTTGATCAGGCCTATCGTGCCGACCTGGATGATGTCCTCCATCGGTTCGCTGCGGGAGCGAAAGCGGGAGGCGGCGAACTTGACCAGGGCGAGGTTGAGTTCGACGAGCGTGTTGCGCACGTACGAGTACTCGTGCGTGCCTTCCTCGAGGGATTCGAGGCGCTCGAAGAGGTTCTTGGACAGGGCCCGTGCGTCGACCGGTCCCACCTCGTCGTACGGGGGGATCTCCGGAAGTCCGTCAAGCCCGGCCGGTACGTCGGTGTCGCTGCTCTCGATGGGAGCCAGATGTTCCGGAAGGGGTGTCGACGTCGCCTCCTGGGTATGCGATGCGTCGAGCCGGGGTGACATGATGTCCTCCATCGTTCTCGGCATTTGGCTGCCGATGCCATTGCGTGCACTGCGGTGTGCGGCGCCTCCAAAGCCGGCCGTGTCGGTTACGTATCTCTACTAGCCCTACCCGTTTTCCCACACCCGCCGCAAGTGCGTTCTGTGGGGATATGTCCGTTTGTGGGCGGTTGTTCGGGTGTCGGAGAGTGTGAGGAAGGCGTAGTGTTCGAGGGCGTACGTCAGCAGCCACGACGTCGGGAGAGAGAGACGGCATGGACCGCGGGACGGTCGGCAGCGCACAGTCTGGCCGGCTACTGGTGGAGGTCAGGGAAGAGGGCTCCAGCGCCGTCGTGACCCCGGCCGGTGAGTTGGATCACCACACGGCCGATTTGTTGCGTGAGCCACTCGAGGACTGCCTCGACAAGGGATTCAGCCGGCTGGTCGTGGACTGCTCGCGACTGGAGTTCTGCGACTCCACCGGGCTCAACGTATTGCTGGGTGCGCGACTGAAGGCGGAGGCCGCGGGGGGCGGGGTGCATCTCGCCGGGATGCTGCCCGTGGTGGCGCGCGTCTTCGAGATCACCGGGGCGGAAGCGGTCTTCACCGTCCATGACACCCTCGAGGCCGCCCTGGCCGACGAGACCGGCTGACCCGGCGAGCCCGTCGACCCTGTGTGATGCCCCAGTCGCCGCTGTGTGACCGGCACTTTCCGGGCGTCACGCCGTCCGTGCCGAACAAGGGGGTGTTCGTCCGGTTCGGTCGGGCAGGAGACATCCTGAACATGTCGGCGGTACAGCGACGGATTTCCCGTCGATCCACGTACTGACCGTCGAGCCACGTACTGACTCTTGAATCGTGAACCGGTGAATCGGTGAGGTGAAGCGCTGATGAGCACGACCCGGCCTTACTCGCCGGGCGACCGCGGCCCGGAGCCCAGCGGCGCTTCCGGGGCGTCCGAGGGGGGCACGCCGAGCACGGGGGCGTCCGACAGGGGCGTGCCGGCGGCGGCCGGGGCGTCCGAAGGGGACGTGAGCCCGTCGTCGGCCGCGTCCGCGTCGTCCGGCGGGCCCCAGGTCCGCAGACTGAACTTCGACGGCGAGAGCGGCGTCGTCCCGCTCGCCCGCGACTTCGCCCGCCAGGCGCTGTACGCGTGGGGCTGGCTGCCCGCCGCGACCGCCGACCAGCGGGCCGCCGCCGAGGACGTGCTGCTCGTGGTCTCCGAGCTGGTCACCAACGCCTGTCTGCACGCCGAGGGCCCGGACGAGCTGTGGATCGCCTGCGACAGGAAGGTGATCCGCATCGAGGTCTCGGACAAGGGCTCGGGCCAGCCGGCCCCCCGCACCCCGCACCGTGCGGGCCGCCCCGGTGGCCACGGCATGTTCATCGTGCAGCGGCTCTGCCTGGACTGGGGGGTCGTACGGACACCGGGAACGGCGGGTAAGACGGTATGGGCGGAGCTGGGCGCACCGGCGTAATTCGCTTGGCCGGCCGGGCGCGGCTGCCTACCCTCGTCTGCAACGCGCTGACGGAGACAAGTAGCCGGGGCCCGCACGGGCCGGGGCGAATCCACTCCCGAGTGCGGGGAGGAAATGCCCCGCCGGCCGGCCCCCGTGATCGGGCCACAACGAGACCGCCGTACGGCCGTGAGGCTTCGTACGTACGACGGTGAAGGCGTGGTGGCACCGCGAGCACCCTCTCGCCCACGCCCCGAGGGACCCACCCCGGGGCGGCGCGTGCCGTTCCGGCACACCGGACGGAGCGCGCACCATGCTCGACGTCACCCTCATCCGCAACCACCCCGACCAGGTCCGCGACGGTCTGCGCAAGCGCGCGGTCGACGCCGACATCCCCGCCTTCCTGGCCCTGGACACCGCCTTCCGCGAGACCCGCACCGCCGTGGAGCGGCTGCGCGGCGAGCGCCGGCGGGTCTCGGCGGACATCGCCGTACGGCGGCGGGCGGGGGAGGCGGCCGGGCAACTCCAGGCCGAGGCCAAGACCCTCACCGGCCGGCTCGCCGAGGCCGAGGCCCGGCTGGCCGAACTGGCCGGGAAACACCAGGAGTTCCTGGACGCCCTGCCCAATCTCCCCGACGCGGACGTCGTGGCCGGCGGCAAGGAGAACAACGAAGTCGTACGGGCCGTAGGGGCCCCGCCGGCCTTCGACTTCGAGCCCAAGGACCATGTGGACCTCGCCCAGGACCTCGGCCTCGTCGACTACAGGCGCGGTACCGCCCTCGCCGGCAACGGCCACTGGATCTACCGCGGCGAGGGTGCCGCCCTCGAGTGGGCACTGCTCAACCACTTCCTGGACGCCCATCGCCGGGCGGGCTACGAGTTCGTGCTGCCGCCGCACCTGCTCACATACGAAGCGGGCTATACGGCGGGCCAGTTCCCGAAGTTCGCCGACGAGGTCTATCGCACGGGCGAGCACTTCCTCCTGCCCACCGCCGAGACCGCCCTGGTGAACCTGCACCGCGGCGAGACCCTCGACGAACACGAGTTGCCGCTGAAGTACGTGGCCTACACGCCCTGCTATCGCAAGGAGAGCGGCGGCTACCGCACCGCCGAGCGGGGCACCCTGCGCGGCCACCAGTTCAACAAGGTCGAGCTCTTCCAGTTCGCCCGGCCCAAGGACTCGGCGGCCGCCCAGCTCGAACTGCTCGCCCGCGCCGAGGAGTTGGTCGCCGGGCTCGGCCTGCACTACCGCGTCACCAAACTCGCCGCCGAGGACACCAGCCCCGCGCAGGCCAAGACGTACGACGTCGAGGTCTGGCTGCCGAGCCTGGGCGCGTACGCCGAGGTCAGCTCGGTGTCGAACGCCCGCGAGTACCAGGCCCGGCGCGGCGCCATCCGGTACCGCCCGGCCGGCGGCGGCAGACCGGCGTACGTCCACACCCTCAACGCCTCGGGCCTCGCCACCAGCCGGCTGCTGCCCGCGATCCTGGAGCAGCACCAGCGGGCCGACGGGACGGTGGAAGTGCCGGACGTGCTGCGGCGGTGGGGCGTGCCGGAGGTCCTGCGGGCGCACTAGCTCGGGTTACCCAGGGTCACCCACGGGCCGCTCCCTCCACTCGAACCCCCTTTCGTGCGCGTCGGATCCCCACAACTCCGGCGCGCACCTTCTCTTCCCTCCTCAAGGACCCGGGCGTACCTTGACGGCCGATCTGATGTGCCGTCAGGAAACCGAAAGGGAGCGGAAATCGTGTCGTACCGGAAACGAACCGCCGCGTTCGCGTCCGTCGCGGCTCTGGCCGGCTCGGCGGTGCTGATGGCCGCCCCCGCAGCCGAGGCCAAGGTCGTCGACGTCAACTACCAGTGCAAGACGCCGATCGGCAACAAGAGCGCCGTCTCGCCCATCGACATCAAGGGCGTCAAGAGCGGCAGTGGCTACAAGATCACCATGTCCTGGCAGAAGGGCGTCTCCTCCAGCCCGGTCGAACTGGGCAAGGGCGCGATGAACCCGAGCGCCACCATCAAGCTGGGCGGCGCCGACAGCGGCACGATGAATGTGAGCGGCCCGGCCAACCAGGCCGCCATCCCGGCCAACACCCCCATCAAGATCAATGACTTGACGGGCACCTACACCCCGAAGAAGACGGGCAGCGTCACCTTCACTCCGGGCATCCTCACCATCAAGGCGCTCGGTACGACGACGACCTGCACGCCGTCCAACAGCCCCGGGCCGGCACTGACGCTGGACGTGACGGCGGCGGGCGGCAGCTCCGGCGGGACCAGCCAGAGTGGCAGCGAGTCGGGCTCCTCGCTCCCGCAGACCGGCCCCGACGACTCCGCGATCGCCCTGGGCACGTTCGGCGGCACGGTGCTCCTCGCGGGCGCGGCGGGCGCGCTGTGGATCACGCGGAGGAACCAGACGGCCCGCCGCTGAACAACCCGAACGACCGCTGGAGCCGCCGGATGTCGTCTGCTGCCCGTGTCCTGTTCGTGTCACTCCTGCTCGTGCTGACCGCTGCCCCGGTGGCCTGTGCCGCCGACGGCTGGTCCGTCGCGCCCTCCGGCGGCGGGCGGCCCTCCTTCTACGCCGAGGGGGCGCCCGGGACGGCGCTGCAGGACACGGTGTCCGTGACCAACCGGAGCGGGCGGGCGGTCACGGTGCGGCTGAGCGGCAGCGGCGTTCCGGTCACCTTCGCCGAGAGCCGGGTGCGGGTGCCCGCCCGCACCCGCGCCGACGTCCCGTTCACGGTGAGCGCGCGCGGCGACCGCAGCGGCGAGATCGTCGCCCGAGACCAGGACGGCCGTACGGCCGCGGTTGCGGTCCGTCTGCGGGTGGGTGGACCGGCACTGTCCGCGCTGACCGTCGAGCACGTGGCCGTGCACGGCGACCGCATCACGTACAACCTGGTCAACCGCGGTACGACCACCCTCGTACCGAGCCTCGCCGTCCACGCGGACGGCCTCTTCGGCCCGGTCCTCGACCGCCCTTCACGCACCCTGCCCCTCCGCCTCGCCCCCGGCCGCCGCCTGCAACTCTCCGAGCCGTGGCCGGACCGCCCCGCCCTGGACGCCGTCGACGTACGGCTGACGGTGACAGCGGCGGGCGGCGCCCACGACTCGGCGGGGGCGTCGACGCGGTTCGTGCCGTGGGGTGCGGTGCTCGGGGTTGCGGGGGCGGTGGCGGCCGGGGGCGCCTTGTCGGCCGTACGACGTCGCAGGCGTCGTAAGCCCGACGAAGCACCCGAACCCCCGCTTACGGAAGTCGAGTTGACGGGAGCGGTGACGTGAACGGCAAGCTGCGGACTACGGCGCTGCTGGCGGTGCTCGCGCTGCTCCTGCTGCCCATGGCCGGGACGGCGGCGGCCGACGGGCCGAGCGTCAAGCTCTCCAAGTCCCAGGCGGGGACCGGCGGTTCGATCACCGTGAGCGGCAGCGGCTGGCGGTCGCACGCACTGCTGATGATGCTGATCTGCGGGCAGTCCACGCCGTCGAGGGGCGTGATCGGCGGCACCAACTCCTGTGCCAACGGCGACGGCAGGGCCGTCACCACCGACGCCAAGGGGCGCTTCAGCAAGAAGCTGCCGGTGGCCGAGCCGCCGGTGCCGTGCCCGTGCGTGGTCCATGTGGCGACCGTGGAGGGTGCGAAGGCGCAGGCCGACGCGGTCCTTCAGGTGGCCGGACACGCGGTGGAGCCGCTGCCCACGGAGCCGTCCGGCGGGCGCCTGTCCGTCCTCACGGACACCCGGCTCGACGGCTCCAGTGGCCTGCTCACCTGGTTCGGCGCACCGCCCGCGCGCACCCTCGTCTTCACCGTCGGCAACGCCGGTACGACCGCGATCAAGAACCCCGTATTCCAACTCGGCACCTCCCACGGCGTGTTCGCCCCGCAGTGGGAGGAGCAGCAGTGGCGCGGCACCATCGCGCCCGGCAAGAAGGCGCAGATCAAGCTGCCCTTCGAGCTGACGGCGGGCGCGCACGGCGACTACACCGTCTCCCTGAAGTACGGCGGGAAGGTCCTCGCCGAGCAGCCCTGGGGTGTGGGCCGGCCCTGGGGCGTGACCCTGTTCTGGATCCTGGTCTGCGTGGTCGTGCCCGCCGCCGTGTTCCGCGCCGGGATGGCCGTCGTGGACCGGATACGGCCGCGGCGCGCGGGCGGCCTGCGCCACCGCGGGCTGCGCATGCCCGAACTGACCCTGCGCATGCCGAAGTTCACGACCCCCAAGGCGGACGAAGAACCCGCCTCCGACTCGACCCTGCCGTGGTTCACCCCGGACTCCGATCCGGGCACGGCCGGGAGGCTCTCCGCACCGCACGACGACAGCCCGACGAGTCCAACGACTCCCACAAGGAAGGGACCCACGTGAGCAAGCGAAGGAGAGTCATACCGGTCGGCGTGGACCGGGTCCGGAGAGCGGGTGCGGCGGGCGCCGCGCTGGTGCTCGGCGGGGCGGGCGTTCTGCTGGGTGTGGCCGCCGGGACCGCGCAGGCCGCGGAGGTGTCGTTCGCGACGCACTGCGTGCCGCCCGCGGGCATCGATCCCGTCGACGGCACGACGAAGGTCGAGATCACCGCGCCGGCCACGGCGAAGGTGGGCGACACGGTGGACGTCGTATGGAAGTTCGTCCAGGCCGCCTCCAAGAACCCGGACATCATCGACCTGCCCGCCAACTCGGTCCAGCCGTCCGGGGTGTTGAAGGCGGCCGGCGCGCAGACCGCCGACATCGCGATGCAGGGGGCGCGGGAGAACCCGGCCATCCCCAAGGGCGGCGCCATGGTGCTGTCCGACATGAAGGGCACGCTGAAGCTGACGGCGCCGGGCGCGGTGACGCTCACCCCGGACGCGTACACCGTCAACGCGATGTCGACGGACACCAAGTGCACGCCGACGGAGACGGTGCAGAAGGCGGCGACGATCGAGGTGGCGCCGGGGGACGGAAGTTCGTCGAGCACGACACCCGACCCGACGGACTCCGCCTCGCAGTCGTCGTCACCGTCAGCCTCGGCTTCCGACACGGCGAGCGCGTCGGCCTCCGCCTCCGCCAGTGACGGCACCGGCAGCGACCAGACGGACTTCACCGGCAAGGAAGTCGAAATCCCCTACACCTGCCAGTCGCCGATCGGCGAGAAGAAGGCGACCTCGCCCATCCAGATCAACGCCAAGAAGAACGGCGGCAGTTTCGACCTCACCGTGCAGTTCAAGAAGTCGGTGATGGACAGCCCGGCCGACATCCCCAAGGGCTCGGTCAAGCCGTCGATGGAGGTCGTCCTGGGCGGCGCGGACAAGGGCACGGTCCACGTGGAAGGCCCGACCAACTCCAAGGACATCAAGTCGGGCGAGCCGATCGAGATCCCGGACCTCACCGGCACCTACAAGCCGGGCGCGGACGGCAAGTCGACCCTCTCCCCGGGTGTCCTGACCATCAACGCCCTGGGCACGACGACCACTTGCAAGCCCGACAAGACAGAGGTCTCCCTGACCCTGGACACGACGGAACAGGCGAGCGGGGCATCGGGCGGCTCGTCGTCGACGTCCGGCGGTTCGTCGTCCTCGTCGTCGAGCGGGGGCTTGGCGGAGACGGGTTCGAGTGACCACGGGGCGCTGAAGGCCCTGGGGTTGGTGGCCGGTACCGCGGTCCTTTTGGGTGCAGCGGTCTTTACGTTCCTGCCGGGACGCCGGGCGCGCTGAGGCTTTTTGTTTTTAGGGGCGCGGGGAACTGCGCGACCAGCCACACACGACCGTTAGACGAAAGGGCCGCTGCACCCATATGGATGCAGCGGCCCTCTCGGCGAATCCAACCGTCAGTGCACGTCACCCATAAGCGACTTCACCTTCCGCCGGTACATCCACACCGCAAAGCCCGCGAGAGCGGCAAGCGCGGCCTCGCCGAACACCGCAGGCGTCCCGCTGAGGTCGACCCCCGCGATCGCCGGGTTGGACAACAGGCTCGTGACGGAGTCCCCGGCGGTGACCGCGAGGAACCACACGCCCATCATCTGGCTGGCGTACTTGGCCGCGGCCATCTTGGTCGTGACCGACAGGCCGACCGGGGAGAGGCACAGCTCACCGACGGTCTGGATGAAGTAGATGCCCACCAGCCACATCGGGCTGACCGCGGTGCCGTTCGCCGCCATGGCCAGCGGGACCAGGAAGAAGAAGAACGAGACGCCGATCAGGACCAGGCCCATCGAGAACTTCACGATGGTGCTGGGCTCCTTGCCCTGGCGGTTCAGCCACACCCAGATCCAGGCGAAGACCGGGGCCAGCGCCATGATGAACAGCGGGTTCAGCGACTGGTACCAGGAGGTCGGGAAGTCGAAGCCGAGCAGCGACGTCGCCGCCTTGCCCTCGCCGAACGCCTGGACGGTGGACGCGCCCTGGTCGTAGATCATCCAGAACACGGCGGCCGCGACGAAGAACCAGATGTAGCCGGTCATCTTCGACTGCTCGGCGGTGCTGAGCTCCTTGTCGCGCTTGATGCGCAGCAGGACGCCCGCCGGGACGACCAGACCGATGATGGTCAGCGGGATCATCGCCCAGTTCAGCGTGAAGTGGCCGGTGAAGCCCACGACGCCGTAGAAGACGGTCGCGGCGATCACCCAGAGCAGACCCTTGCGCAGGAAGGCCGCGCGCTCCTCGGCCGCCAGCGGCTTCGGGACGACGCTGCTCTGCGGGCTCAGGTTGCGCGTGCCGAGCAGGAACGCGGCCAGGCCGATCGCCATACCGACCGCGGCCATGCCGAAGCCGAGGTGCCAGCTGACCTTCTGGCCGACGGTGCCGATGGCCAGCGGCGCGAAGAACGCACCGGCGTTGATGCCCATGTAGAAGATCGTGAAGCCGCCGTCACGGCGCGGGTCGTCCGGGCCGTCGTAGAGATGGCCCACCATCGTGGAGATGTTGGCCTTGAGCAGACCGGAGCCGGCCGCGACCAGCGCGAGGCCCGCGAAGAAGGGGGCCTGGCCGCCGGGCAGCGCCAGCGTCACGTGGCCGGCCATGATCGTGACGGCCGCGATGGCCACCGTCTTGCGGGGGCCCCAGACGCGGTCGCCGAGCCAGCCGCCGGGCATGGCGAGCAGGTACACCATCGCCGAGTAGACGGAGACGATCACCGTGGTGGTGGCCACGTCCATGGCCAGGCCGCCGCCCATGCTCCCCTTGCCGGCGCCGGGGCCGCCGGAGAGCAGGTAAACGGTGAGCAGGGCCTTCATGCCGTAGTAGGAGAATCGCTCCCACATCTCTGTCATGAAGAGAGTGGCCAGACCGCGAGGGTGGCCGAAGAAGGTCTTCTCGGAGCCGGGGGTGCCCGGGCGCACCGAGTCCTTCGTCAAGCTGGACGCCATGGTCGTTCCTTGCTGGTGGGGGTTTACCGCACACAAATGGGACCTTCAGCGTCAAGTGGTCGCCAAAGGTCCGCGCAGTGCTACAGGCGTTGTTTCACCATACGGCAGGACACTGCCGGATATGGAAGGACTTGAGAGATGGATCACAGGTAGGAACGGAACCGTACACCCTTTTCCAAGGTCTTTTCCAAGATCACACCCCATAGACACAGGTTCCCCCGGGTACGCCCAAAGGTAAGAATCACGCGTGCCGATCACACCCCAGCACATGTCAAGAGCGGACTACCATCACCTCATGACCCGTGTACTGCTCGCCGAGGACGACGCGTCCATCTCGGAGCCGCTGGCCCGCGCCCTGCGCCGGGAAGGTTACGAGGTCGAGGTGCGCGAGGACGGCCCCACTGCGCTCGACGCCGGCATGCAGGGCGGCGTCGACCTGGTCGTGCTGGACCTCGGTCTGCCCGGTATGGACGGCCTCGAGGTCGCCCGCCGACTGCGCGCCGAAGGCCACACCGTGCCGATCCTCATCCTGACCGCGCGTGCCGACGAGGTGGACACCGTCGTCGGTCTCGACGCCGGCGCCGACGACTACGTCACCAAGCCCTTCCGGCTCGCCGAACTGCTCGCCCGTGTCCGGGCCCTGCTGCGGCGCGGTGCCGCGGAGCCGGCGCAGCCGCCCGCGACCCACGGTGTGCGCATCGACGTCGAGTCGCACCGGGCGTGGATGGGCGACGAGGAACTCCAGCTCACCGCCAAGGAGTTCGACCTGCTGCGGGTCCTGGTGCGGGACGCCGGCCGGGTGGTCACCCGTGACCAGCTGATGCGCGAGGTCTGGGACACGACCTGGTGGTCGTCGACCAAGACGCTCGACATGCACATCTCCTGGCTGCGCAAGAAGCTCGGCGACGACGCGGCGAACCCCCGCTACATCGCCACGGTACGAGGCGTGGGCTTCCGCTTCGAGAAGAGCTGAACCCCACCCGTAGGCCTCCCCAGGTACACAGGCCGACCCAGGTACAGAGGACATGCGCCGTCGACTGATCCAGTCCACGCTCGCCGTGGTGCTCGTCGTGATCGCCGTCTTCGGCGTGTCCCTCGTCATCGTCGAGACCCGCACGATCAGCAACAGCGCCCAGGAACGGGTGAGTGCCGAGGCGCAGCGGGTGGCCAGCATCGTGGACAGCCGGCTGAACAGCGACGGGACGGTCGACGCGGAGATCCTGCACGGGCAGGTCACGGGCGAGCGGTTCGCCGTCATCCGGATCCCGGGGAAGCCGGCCATCGAGGTCGGCACCCGGCCGGAGGGCGACGTCATCCGCGGCCACGCCAAGGGCGAGGAGGGTGAGACCGTCGTCGTCGAGGAGCCGCGCTCGACGGTGAGCCGGGAGGTCGGCCGTACGCTGCTGATCATCGGGCTCGTCGCGCTGCTCGCGGTGGTGGCGGCCGTACTCCTGGCGATCCGCCAGGCCAACCGGCTCGCCTCGCCGCTCACCGACCTCGCCGAGACGGCCGAGCGGCTCGGCTCCGGTGACCCGCGTCCCCGCCACAAGCGGTACGGCGTCCCGGAGCTGGACCGGGTCGCCGACGTGCTCGACGGCTCCGCCGAGCGCATCGCGCGTATGCTCACCGCCGAGCGGCGGCTGGCGGCCGATGCCTCCCATCAGCTGCGCACACCGCTGACCGCGTTGTCGATGCGGCTGGAGGAGATCACCCTCACCGACGACCCGGACACGGTGAAGGAGGAGGCCAATGTCGCGCTCACGCAGGTCGAGCGGTTGACGGACGTGGTGGAACGTCTCCTCACCAACGCGCGCGACCCGCGCACCGGCAGCGCGGTCTCTTTCGACCTCGACGAGGTCATCCAGCAGCAGCTCGCCGAGTGGCGCCCCGCGTACCGCAGTGTGGGCCGGGCGATCGTGAGCTCCGGCAAGCGGCATCTGCAGGCGGTCGGCACGCCGGGCGCGGTCGCCCAGGTTCTGGCGGCACTGATCGAGAACTCCCTGATGCACGGCGGCGGCACGGTGGCGCTGCGCACCCGCGTGACCGGCAACCAGGCGGTGGTCGAGGTGACGGACGAAGGCCCCGGCGTCCCGGCGGACCTCGGCGCGCGCATCTTCGAGCGCACGATCAGCGGCCGCAACTCCACGGGCATCGGCCTCGCAGTCGCCCGCGACCTCGCAGAGGCAGACGGCGGCCGCCTGGAAATGCTCCAGACCCAGCCACCGGTGTTCGGCCTGTTCCTGTCGCGCACACCCCTGAAGAGGCCACCGACGGACGAGGAACCTACGACGGTGCGCTAGTGTCCTGCGCCAGTAGTTGATCGTTAGTAGTCGTGTGACTTCTGCTGCTGGTGCGTCAGTTCCTCGTCGGGGCCCGAAACTGGAGCCGTT